>JAJDUK010000093.1 GCA_022826665.1 Alphaproteobacteria bacterium
CGATCCGCATATCTCCATACAGGCCCGCGGCGCACCAATGCCGCATCGAGAGGCCGGACACACGGAAGCACCTGACCGCATGCCCAACCCTCCAAAGAAAATGCTTGCATCAACGGGGGCGTCCACACACGGGCATGACGATGTGGGGGAAGGGGCGGGCGCTCGATTCATGATTCGGCGCGACGTTCGCTTGGCTTACGCGCCTCTCGGCGCGGCGCGCAGTCGCGTGCTCCGGACCTACGGTCCGGCCCTCTTTATGGCAGACGGCTCGTCTGTTGCCGGGCAAACGCCCCGGACCATGGTGCGGTGCACGGCGCGGAGCGGGGATGTCATGATCGCTATATGAGTGCGCGAACGAACATGCTGCGGCTGGCGTCGCCGCCAGAGATGTCCGGGCCGGGCGGCTGTCCCGCGCGATCCCACTTATCCCACCTTATCCCACCTAATCTCACCTATCCCACTTATGCCGCTTGTCCCGCGTATGCCACTTATCCCGCCGAATCCCGGTTATCCCGCTTATCCCGCGGAATCCCGGCTGGTCCCGCCGAATCCCGGTCGTCCGTCTCACCGGGCGCCCGCGGGCGGTGCCTCCGTCGTTGTCGGGGGCGTCGCCACCATGGCGGTGAGCCGGCCCGAATTCTCCCGCAAGCGAAGCCACTGCTGGTAGTAGAGGGGAAGCGCCATCACCGCCTCCATGAACTGGAAGACGTACATGACGATGGCGAAGACCTTGCCGTACTCGACGATGTTGTCCGCCGCCGCCCCGATGGAGAAGACAAGCAGGGCGATCATGAAGAGCCAGACGATCCCGAAATTGGCGGCTTCGAGGTCTGAGAGCTTGATGTTCCAGCGCATCATGGCGCGGATGTGGCTGCCGACGCGCGCGGCGTCGCCGCTTTCGACGGCATCCACCTGCTGCTCGTACTGGTCGTTGTAGCTGCGGTTGAAGCGCGTGGTCAGCCGTCCGGTCAGCACGTAGACCGCCACCGTCACGCAGATGACGACGACGCAGCCGACGAAGATGGGCAGGTCCAGGGTCGAGAGGATGAGAATCACGCCAGCGAGCTGAAGGACGTTGGTAATGAGCTCGGGGAGGGAATTCTCGAGAAACTCGACGATCTCGCGGAGCATCCCGAGGCGCGCGGTCTTGGTCGACGTGCTGCTCCCGGATTGACCGGCCACCAGCTCCTCGCCGAGCTTGGCGTAGATGCGGGCGTAAGCCCGGCTGTCCACGATCCGCCGGAGGATGGCGATCGCCATGGCGGCGATGCCGAGAATGGCGAGCTCGTAGAGGCCGTGCCACGAGTCAGCGAGGATGCCGTCGATGGCCCGGCCGATGACCAGCGGAAACAGGATCCAGCCTGCGGACTCCAGCACGATCAGCAGGAGGGTCAGCGAAATGCGGGCGGCGAAGCGCTTCAGGAGCATGCTCAACGCATGAGACTCCGACTATGGATTGCGGTGATCGGAGGCGGTCGGGCCGGGCGGGCGCCTACTCGAATGACGAGAGGCGCGCGAGAAGCTGCGCGATCTCGGCATCGCTCACTTGCGCCGGGCGGTACCATGAGCGCTCGGACGCGCTCACGATCTTCTGCCGGTCCGCCGGCTCATCGGGAACGAAGCCGATCCAGAGCTCGCTCATCTCGTCCGTGGTCTCCCAGCCCCAGGTCACGGTCTCAGGCTCCAGCGCCGGGTTCTGGGGATTGTCCGCCGTGTTGTCGTAGCGCACCCAGGCGTCGATGCGGCTGCCCGCCGGCAGGTGGACCGGCTCCCGGTAGGCGAAGGTGTTCTGCCAGCGGAAGTCCCAGTCGGCGATGCGGATGAGGGGGCGCTCGCTGCCGTCGGGCAGGATGGCGATGGCGATGAACTCGCGGCCGAGAAAGTGCATGTGCGGGGTCACGTCGGTCAGCGCCATGCCGGAGGGGACGTCCATGGAGAAGCGTCGCCAGTAGCTCTCCTCGCCCGGCGGAATGCGCAGGTCCTGGGTGCCGATGACCACGCCATCGACGTAGCGCTCGACCGGCTCCCTGGCGAAATGGAAGCCCACCTCGCTCCGGTCGGTCGTGGCCTTGCCGTTCAGGTGATAATGCACCTCCAGCACCAGGTCCCCGCCCCTGGGCAGCCACATGCCGAGCCCCTTGTCGAGGACGTAGGGCTGCACCCCCGGCGCCCAGCCGCCGATGCCGTAAGCGTTGTAGTCGAGGAAGGCCCCGGTGCCGAAGACCGAGAAGCCCGGCTCCGCGTCCTTCGCATCCGCCGCCCTGGCGCGGCCGCTGTAGTCCATCAGGTAGTTGGCGTGGTGCACCACCTTGGCATCGCCGGGGCTGAATTCGAGCGCTGCCACCACCTTGTCCTCGGTGAAGCCGGTGGGGATGACGAAGTAGCGGTAGATGTCGTCGCCGTCCGCCGGCACCTGGAAGGGCTCGGTCATGCTGAGCACCAGGTCCGGCTCGCCCAGTTGCCACTTCGAGCCGGAGCGGATGGAGGCCGGCATGGCATCGCCCGCATCGCCCAGGCGGGCGCCGTTCTCCGACCACGACGCGAGCAGCGCGATCTGACGGTCGCTGAGGCGGCGCGCGTCGCGGAACGCGCCGAAGCCGGGCACCGCGCGCCACGGCGGCATCAGGCGCTCGCCGGCCATGAAGGAGACCATGCGGTGCCAGCGCTTCGCGTTGTCGTAGCCTTCGAGGGAGAAGGGGGCGATGCCGCCCTGCCGGTGGCATTCGACGCAGTTCACTTCCAGCAGCGGGGCGATGTGGCGGTTGTAGGTGACTTCGTCGAGGCCTGTGCCGTTGGCGCCGGCCCGGTTCCAGTCGTGGTGAAAGCACCCGACCGCCTCGGTGGCGTAGGGTTCCGGCTGGCCGCCGTCGGCCATCGCCTCGATGACGGTGCGCAGGTCGTGCGAGGAGATTCGCGTGCGCAGCCTGCCGACGGCGGCGAAGCGATCGTCGATGCGGCCCTGGTAGACGACCCGGTCGGCGGTGGAAATCACGAAGGCCTCCGACATGACGCGGGGGCCGAGACGGAGCGCCAGATCGCCGGTGCTGTCCAGGATGACCGGGAACGCGATGCCGAAATCGTCCACGAAATCCGTGCTCTGGCGCCAGGTGATGTTAGGGTTCGACAGGACGCCGTAGAGCGCCACGCCATTCGCGCGCGCTTCGGCGTGAAGCGCGTTGAGCGTCGGCACGTAGCGCGTGGCGACGGGGCAGGCGGTATCGAGAAAGACCAGGACCGCCGGCTGCACCGCGCCTGCGGAGACGCCGATGCGGTGGTGGTGGCCTTTCACGTCGGTCACGCGGACCCCGATCAGATCGACCGCGTCGCCCGGTCCCGGCGAGGCGGCGGCGGCGATCGACGGCGCAGCGGCCAACAGGCAGACGAGAACGAGAAGGGCGCGAAGTCGCTTCGCGATGGCGTTCATCATGGTCGTCATGAGCCCAATCCTTCGAGCAGTGTGCGCAGTGCCAGGTCGGCCGCGTGCGCGGGCGCGAGATTTCCCGCCGCGACTTCCGACCAGGCGAGCCAGACCTGTGCATCGATGTTGACGACCGCCCAGCTGCGCGGCACGTCGGCGGCGATCACGCCTTCCGCCTTGAGGTCGTCCACCAGGTGCCCGAGCCAGTCGAGCTCCTCGGCGTACCGCTTGCGCACGGCTTCGTCGTCGACGGCCTCGGACACCAGAAAGTGATAGCGATCGCCGAGCGGGATCACCGCTTCCAGCATGCGCGACAGACGATCCCGTGCGGTGTGCGCGTCCTGGAGCGCCTCGGCGGTCGCGGTGTCGATCTGGTCCATGCACTGCCGGGAGGCGGCGGCGATGAGGTCGCCGCGCGAGGGGAAATGGCGGTGCAGGCTCGCCCGGCCGACGCCGGCGCGGCTCGCGATCTCGGAGAGAGACGCGCCCGAATTGCGCGCGAGCGTGTCGATGGCCGCATCGAGTACGGCCTGCCGTGTCGAGGGTCTGAGCGGTCGTTCGGGCATGGCGTCGTGATACAATATTGTCTCACATGAGGCAACATTCAACCCCTCGCGCCGCGCCCCCCCTCGCGGCGCGGCGTGATAGGATCGCGCGCCTCGACACCAACCACGATCCCAGGTGCCCGGTCCATGCCTCTCGACGACATCAACTATCCCGAGAACCCCAACGATCTCGAAGCCTTCTGGATGCCGTTCACGGCGAACAAGGGTTACAAGCAGAAGCCGTGCCTGATGACGCGCGCCAAGGGCATGCACTACTACACGCCGGGCGGCCGCGAGATCCTGGACGGCACCGCCGGTCTCTGGTGCTGCAACGCGGGCCACGGCCACGAGAAGATCGTGGCGGCGATCAAGGCGCAGGCCGAGCGCATGGACTTCGCGCCGACCTTCCAGCTCGGCCACCCGGCCGCCTTCGAGTTCGCCAACCGGCTGGTGGACCTCGCGCCCGGCGATCTCGACCACGTGTTCTTCACAAACTCGGGCTCGGAGTCGGCGGACACCGCGCTCAAGATCGCGCTCGGCTATCACTACGTGCGCGGCAAAGGCTCGAAGACCCGGCTGATCGGGCGCGAGCGCGGCTACCACGGCACCAACTTCGGCGGTACCTCCGTCGGCGGCATCGTCAAGAACCGCATGTTCTACGGCAGCCTGCTCTCGGGCGTGGATCACATCCGCCACACCCACGACCTGGAGCACCAGGCCTTCAGCCGCGGCGAGCCCGAGTGGGGCGCGCACCTGGCGGACGACCTGGAGCGGCTGGCGGCGCTGCACGATCCTTCCACCATCGCGGCGGTGATCGTGGAGCCGGTGGCGGGCTCCACCGGCGTGCTGGTGCCGCCCAGGGGCTACCTGCGCCGGCTCCGCGAAATCTGCGACAAGCACGACATCCTGCTGATCTTCGACGAGGTGATTACCGGGTTCGGCCGCCTCGGCGCGAGCTTCGCGGCGGACTACTTCGACGTGCAGCCGGACATCCTGACCACCGCCAAGGGGCTCACCAACGCGACCGTGCCCATGGGCGCGGTGTTCTGCCGGAGCAAGATCTACGACGCCTTCATCGAGAACACCAAGCAGGGCATCGAGCTCTTCCACGGCTACACCTATTCCGGCCACCCGCTGGCGTCGGCAGCGGGGATCGCGACGCTCGACGTCTACCGCGAGGAGAGGCTGTTCGAGCGCGCCGCCGAGCTCGCGCCCTACTGGGAGGACGCGCTCTGGTCGCTCAAGGGCGGGCACCACGTGATCGACCTGCGCAACCTCGGCATCGTCGCCGGCATCGAGCTGGAACCCCGGCCTGGCGCGCCCACTGCGCGCGCCGTCGAGACCTTTCACAAGTGCTTCGACGAAGGCGTGCTGATCCGGGTCACGGCCGACACCATCGCGCTCTCGCCGCCGCTGATCGTCGAGAAGAACCAGATCGACCGGATCTTCGACACCATCGGCGGCGTGCTGAAGACGGTGGACTGAGCGCGCGGGCGGACGACGGGGGAGCGGCAGGATGATGCGGGCCTATATCGTCGGCACCCTCGATACCAAGGGGGATGAGCTGCTCTATCTCCGTGACCTGCTCGCGGCGGATGGCGTGCAGGCCTGCGTCGTGGATGTGGGCACCGGGAGCGCAGAGCGTCCCGCCGGCGTGGACGTGAGCGCGGCGGAGGTCGCCGCCCACCATCCCGACGGCGCCGATGCGGTGCTGAGCCTCGAAGATCGCGGCCAGGCGGTCGCCGCCATGGGCGAGGCGCTGGCGCGCTTCCTGCCCACGCGCGATGACATCGGCGGGGTGATCGGGGCAGGGGGCTCCGGCAACACCGCGCTGGTTTCCATCGGGATGCAGGCGCTCCCCATCGGGGTGCCGCGGGTGCTGGTCTCCACCGTCGCGTCGGGCAACGTCGCGCCCTACGTTGGGCCCAACGACATCACCATGATGTACTCGGTGGTGGACATCGCCGGGCTCAACCGCATCTCGCGGGTGGTGCTCGCCAACGCGGCGCACGCGCTCGCCGGCATGATGCGGGGCACGGCGCCGGCGGCCGAGGACAAGCCCGCCATCGGGCTCACCATGTTCGGCGTCACCACGCCCTGCGTGGATCAAGTCCGCGCCGCGCTCGAGGCGCGCTACGACTGCTTGGTCTTCCACGCCACCGGGACCGGCGGGCGCTCGATGGAGAAGCTGGTCGATTCAGGTCTGGTGCTGGGCTGCATCGACAGCACCACGACGGAGGTGTGCGATCACCTGATGGGCGGCGTCTTCAGCGCGGGCGGGGACCGGCTCGGCGCCTTCGCGCGGACCGGCCTGCCCTACGTGGGCTCGTGCGGGGCGCTCGACATGGTGAACTTCGGCGCGCGTGAGACCGTGCCCGCGCAGTACGAAAGCCGCACCTTCCACATCCACAATCCCAACGTGACGCTCATGCGCACGACCGCCGACGAGAACCGCGCCATGGGCGAATGGATTGGCGCCAGGCTCAACGCCTGCGCGGGGCCGGTGCGGTTCCTGATCCCCGAGCAGGGGGTCTCGCTGATCGACGCGCCGGGGATGCCGTTCCACGATCCGGACGCCGACGCGGCGCTCTTCGAGGCGCTGGAGCGGACGGTCGAGCAAAGCGACACAAGGCGCCTGATCCGCCTGCCGTTCCACATCAACGACGACGATTTCGCCCAGGCTCTGGTCGAGTGCTGGAACGAGATCGCCGCCTGAGCCGGACACAGGGAGGCCGACAGTGCCGGGCATGGATCGCCGAACGCTGCTCGAGAGATTTCACGGCATGATCGCCAGCCGCAAGCCGATCATCGGCGGCGGCGCCGGCACCGGGCTCTCGGCCAAGTGCGAGGAGGCAGGCGGCATCGACCTCATCGTGATCTACAACTCGGGCCGCTACCGCATGGCGGGCCGGGGCTCGCTCGCCGGCCTGCTCGCCTACGGCAACGCCAACGAGATCGTGAAGGAGATGGCGCACGAGGTGATCCCCGTGGTCAGCCGCACGCCGGTGCTGGCCGGGGTCAACGGCACCGATCCCTTCATGGTGTTCGACCGCTTCCTGGACGAGCTCAAGGCGCTGGGTTTTTCCGGCGTGCAGAACTTCCCCACCGTGGGACTCATCGACGGCGTCTTCCGCGCCAATCTGGAAGAGACCGGCATGGGCTTCGGCCTGGAGGTCGACATGATCCGCGCGGCCCACGAGGCGGACCTGCTCACCACGCCCTATGTCTTCTCGGAGGGCGATGCGGTCGCCATGACAGACGCCGGCGCCGACATCATCGTCTGCCACATGGGGCTCACCACCAGCGGCACCATCGGCGCGCAGACGGCGAAGTCGCTGGAAGAGTGCGTGACGTTGATCGATGCGTGGGCGCTCGCGGCCAAGGCCGTGCGCAAGGACGTCATCGTGCTCTGCCACGGCGGCCCCATCGCCTCGCCCGAGGACGCGACGTTCGTGCTGCAGAACGCGCAGCATGTGCACGGTTTCTACGGTGCCAGCAGCATGGAGCGCCTGCCCACCGAGGTCGCCATGACCGCGCAGACCAAGGCCTTCAAGGCGATCAGCTTCTGACGGGGTGACGCCTCAAACTCCTAGGTATCTGTCCGTCAGTGCGGGCGTGAGATCGGTGCTGGCGCCGGACCAGCAGGTCGCCCCTTTCTCCAGGATGACGCAGCGCTCGGCCACGGCCGTGAGCGCCGCGAGCGACTTGTCGACGACGAGGATGGAGAGACCGGCCTCCTTGAGGCGGGCGATCACCGACCAGATTTCGCGGCGGATGAGCGGGCCGAGCCCTTCCGTCGCCTCGTCCAGGATCAAGAGGCGGGGGTTGGTCATCAGTGCACGGCCGATGGCGAGCATCTGCTGCTCGCCGCCGGAGAGCGTGTTGGCCTTCTGATTGCGGCGCTCCGCGAGCTGGGGGAAGAGCGCGATCACCCGCTCTTCGTTCCAGTGGCCGGGGCGGGCGGCGGCGGTTAGGTTCTCGCGCACCGTCAGGGTCGGGAAGCAGCGCCGGCCCTCCGGTACCAGGCCGAGGCCGAGCCAGGCCGCCCTGTGCGAGGGGAGCCGCGCGAGATCGCGGCCGGCGAAGGCGATGCGGCCTTCGCGGTGCGGCATCATGCGGCAGATCGTCCTGATGGTGGTCGTCTTGCCCATGCCGTTGCGTCCCATCAGCGCCACGACCTCGCCTTCAGCGACGGCGAGATCGACGCCGAAGAGCGCCTGCGAGGTGCCGTAGAAGGCGGTGACGCCCGCGACCTCAAGCAGCGCCGTCATGTCCCTCGTCCCCGAGGTAGGCGCCGCGGACCTCCTCGTTGGCGCGTATCTCCTCCGGCGTGCCGCTCGCGATGATGCGGCCGTAGACGATGACGGAGATGCGGTCGGCGAGCGCGAACACCGCATCCATGTCGTGCTCGACCAGCAGGATCGGAGCCTCCGCCCGCAGGTCATCGAGAATTTCGATCAGCTTTGCCGTGTTTTCCGGCCCCATGCCCGCCATGGGCTCGTCCAGCAGGAACGCCTTGGGCTTGAGCGCGAGCGCGATGGCGATCTCCAGCGCCCTTCGCTCGCCGTGCGACATGTCGCCTGCGCGAACGTGGGCTCTGTCGTCCAGCAGGAGGCGTTCGAGGTGTGCCATCGCCTGCGTCATCAGTGGCTTGTCCTTGAGCGCCGGCCTGAGGAAGCGGAAGGTCTTCCGCTCCACCGATTGGACCGCCAGCATGACGTTCTGGAGCCCCGAGAACTCCGGCGCGACGGAGGATACCTGGAACGTGCGCGCCAGCCCCAGTTGGGCGCGCGCCACCATGTCCAGGCGGTCGATGTCGCGGCCGGCGAAGCGGATCGAGCCGCTGTCCTGTCTGATCTCGCCCGCGATCTGCTTGATGACGGTGGACTTGCCGGCGCCGTTCGGCCCGATCAGCGCATGAATCTCGCCGGGCACGAGGTCGAGCGTCACCGCGTCGCTCGCGACCACCGCGCCGAAGCGCTTCGACAGCTTCTCGGTCTGGAGGATCGGCTCAGGCATGGCGGGGTTGGCCTGCGAGGATGCCGATGACGCCGCCGCGGGCGAACAGCACCAGCGCCACCAGCAGCGCGCCGAGCAGCAGGAGCCAATGCTCGCTGACGTCGCCCAGCGTGTTCTCCAGCACGATGTAGAGCGCGGCGCCGGCGGTGGGGCCGAAGAGCCGTCTCGTGCCGCCCAGGATCACGAACACCATGATCTCGCCCGAGGTGTGCCAGGACAGCATTGACGGGCTGACGAAACGGTTGAGGTCGGCGTAGAGCGCACCGGCGAGCCCTGCCATCATGCCCGAGATCACGAAGGCGGTGAGCTTCACGCGGAAGGGACTGATGCCGACGGTGGCGAGCCGCTGCGCGTTCTGTCGCGCTCCGTTGAGCGCGAGCCCGAAGCGCGATTGCGAGAGCAGGAAGGAAAGGCCGATCGCAAGGATGAGCAGCACGTAGCAGATGGCGAAGAAGTGAAGCGGATTCAGCGTGTTGAGACCGGGGAACTCGTTCCTGATGTAGATCGAGAGCCCGTCCTCGCCGCCGTAGGCCGGCCACGAGATGGCGAAGTAGTAGACCATCTGGGCGAAGGCCAGCGTGATCATGATGAAGAAGACGCCGGTGGTGCGCAGGGAGAGCGCGCCGATCACCAGCGCCGCAACACCGCTGACGACGATGGCGACGGGCCAGATGATGAGCATCTGCGTCGTGCCTTCGACCAGCAGCGGCGCGGTGAAGAGCGGCTCGTAGTTGAGCGCATGGCTCGCGAGGATGCCGGCCACGTAACCGCCCAGGCCGAAGAACGCCGCGTGCCCGAGCGAGACCATGCCGCCGTAGCCGAGCGCGATGTTGAGGCCGGTGCCGGCAAGCCCGAGGATCGCCACCTTGGTCGCGAGCGTGATGACGAAAGGCTCGTCGAAGGCGTTGCCGAGCAGCGGCGCGGCAAGCAGGCCCGCCGCGATCAGGAGACTGATGGCCGCCTCGCGGGTCATCATCAGTGTGCCCTGGTGCCGAACAGGCCGGTCGGGCGCAGGAACAGCACCAGCGCCATCAGGATGTAGATGAGCATGGAGGCCAATGCCGAGCCGACGTTGTTGGCGGTGGACGAATCCATGAACGTGTCGAACGCGACCGGCAGCAGGAAGCGCCCGAGCGTGTCGGCGAGGCCCACCAGGATTGCGCTCACCAGCGCGCCGACGATGGAGCCCAGCCCGCCGATGATGATGACGACGAAGGCGAGAATCAGCACCGGCTCGCCCATGCCCACCTGCACCGACTGGATGGTGCCCACCAGCGCGCCTGCGAGGCCGGCCAGCGCCGCGCCGATGGCGAACACGGTGGTGTAGAGCTTGCGGATATCGACGCCGAGGGCGGCGATCATCTCGCGGTCGGATTCTCCGGCGCGGATGCGGATGCCGAGGCGCGTGCGTGCGATCAGGAGAAAGAGCCCGCCCGCGATCACGAGCCCGATCAGGATGATCGCGAAGCGGAAGAGGGGGTAGTCGATGCCGCCGGGGAGCGCCACCGGACCCGACAGGAAATCGGGCACGGTGAGGTAGAGCGGAAAGGAGCCGAACACCCAGCGGGTGCCTTCCGAGAAGACCAGGATCAGCGCGAAGGTCGCGAGCACCTGATCGAGATGGTCGCGGCGATAGAGCCGGCGGATGACGGCGACCTCGACCAGCGCGCCTGCCGCCGCCGCCGCCGCGAGGCTCGCCGCAAGTCCCACCCAGTAAGAGCCGGTCGCCGCGGCCACGGCGGCGCAGGCGAAAGCGCCGATCATGTAGAACGAGCCGTGGGCGAGGTTGATGAGGCCCATGACGCCGAAGATGAGCGTCAGCCCTGCGGCCATCAGAAACAGCATGAAGCCGAACTGAAGGCCGTTCAGCAGCTGCTCGACGATGAGCGAGACCGTCAAGTCGGTGCCCCGGTCACGCTGATGGCCCGGCGACTGCTGACTCGCAACGAATGTCGGGAGCGGCCTTCCATGCCCATGCTTTCGACTTCGGACGCTTGCGGTCCACTTAGCATCTTGAGCGACGAACTAGGTAGGGCTTGCGTTGAACGCATTCCCTGCAGACAATCTAGTCAGACTGGTCAGGATCATGTGATATGGCGACATGGCAGGTGCAGGAGGCCAAGGCGCGCTTCAGCGAGTTGATGCGCGGTGCCGACGAGGCCGGGCCGCAGACGATTACCGTGCGAGGGCGGCGTGCGGCCGTGCTCCTGTCCGCGAACGATTACGACCGTCTCCGCAGCCGAAAGCCCTCGTTGACCGCGTTCATGCGCGCTTCTCCGCTGGCGGGTATCGAGCTCACCGTCGACCGCGACCAAACGCCGCCGCGCGATGTCGATCTGTGAGCTTCCTCGTCGACACCTGCGCACTCTCCGAGCTGGTCAAGCCGAAACCGTCGAGTGAGGTCTGCGGCTGGTTCGACGCCGCACCGCCGGAAGCGCTGTTCGTGAGTGTCCTGACGCTCGGCGAAATTCGAAAGGGCGTGGAGAAGCTCGAAGGCGGTCGTCGACGCGCACGGATCGTCACGTGGCTCGAGACGGCGTTGCCTGCGTGGTTCGAAGACCGGGTCCTGCCGGTGGATGCCGGCGTCGCGGACGAATGGGGTCGTCTGGCGGCCCGCCTGCCCAGGCCGATTCCCGCCATCGACAGCCTCATCGCCGCGACCGCTATCCGGCACCGCCTCGCAATCGTCACGCGCAATGAATCCGACTTCGCGGCCACGGGGGTGGATATCTTGAACCCGTGGAAGAATTGAATGGTCAGAGAGACCGGTCGTCTGCCACGGCATGAATTGCCAAGAGCACCGGAACGGGCCGCGCTGAGCGGCCCGTCCCGCCTGCTCGTGCAGGCTACATCTGGCAGGCGTCGATATACGCGTTGGCGTGGTCGGTCATGGCGACGCCCACGATCTTGTTGGTATAGACGTCACCTTCCTTGATCACTTCGCGGACATAGATGTCCTGGATCGGGTGGTGGTTGGGGGCGAAGGCGAAGTCGCCGCGGGTGGACTTGAAGTCCGCCGCCCTGAGAGCATCGCGGAACGCGTCGGCATCCGAGACGCTCGCCTTGCCCATGGCCGAGATCAGCAGGTTCGCCGTGTCGAAGCCCTGGCTTGCGTAGAGCGAGGGCAGCCGGCCGTATTCGGCCTGGAAGCTCTCGACGAAGGCCTTGTTGGTCGGATTGTCGATGTCCTTGTTCCACTGCGAGGTGTTCTTCACACCCATCGCTGCCTCGCCGACGGCCTGCAGGATGCCCTGGTCGAAGGAGAAGGCGGGCCCGACGAGCGGGATGTCGATGCCGGCCTGGGCATACTGCTTGAGGAAGGCGATGCCCATGCCGCCTGGCAGGAAGAAGTACACGCTGTCGGCGCCCGAGGCCCGGATCTGCGCGATCTCGGGCGCGTATTCGTTCGCGCCCAGCTTGGTGTAGACCTCGTCGGCAACGGCGCCCTTATAGAAGCGCTTGTAGCCGGTCAGCATGTCGCGGCCGGCGGGGTAGTTGGGCGCGAGGAGGAAGCTGTTGCTGTAGCCGGCGTCGTTCGCATAGCCGCCGGCGGCCTCTGCCAGATTGTCGTTCTGCCAGGCGACGTTGAAGTAGTTCTCGTGGCAGCGTTCGCCGGCAAGCAGCGAGGGCCCGGCGTTGGGCGAGAGGTAGAACTTGCCCTGCTGCACCACCGCTGGCACGACGGCGATGGCGAGGTTCGACCAGATGATGCCGGTCAGCACGTCGACCTTGTCGCTTTGAACCATCTTGTCGGCGAGCTGGACGGCGATATCCGGCTTGCGCTGGTCGTCCTCCACGATCACCTCGATGTCGGCACCGGCTTGCTTGATGGCAAGCATGAAGGCGTCGCGCACGTCGATGCCGAGGCTGGCACCGCCGCCGGAAAGGGTCGTGATCATGCCGACCTTGAGGGTTTCGGCATGGGCGGCCGTTGCCAGCGCCATCGCTGCAACCGCCACCGTGAGCAGGCTGAGGGATTTTCTCATGGGTCTTGGCCTCCCGTGGTGTGTCTTGGTCCAATCAGTCTAGGGGAGCAGTCACGCGCCCGCGTTGACCGGGGGCAAGCGATCTGCCCAGGGTTGTGCCTGTTCAAGCTGGCCGGCGAGGCGGAAGAGCAGCGCTTCGTCGAGGTCGCGTCCGACCAGCTGGGAGCCCACCGGCACGCCGTCGGCCGTCCAGTGCAGCGGCAGCGAGATCCCCGGCAGCCCGGTCGCGTTGAAAGGCTGGGTGAAGGCGCAATCCGGCCCCATGATGTTCGCGTTGTATTCGTCGCAATCGCGCGACATGTCGTAGTAGCCGATCTTGCGCGCCACCATCGGCACCACCGGGCAAAGCCAGGCGTCGTAGGCGGCCATTCGCCCCACGATGTCGCGGCACATGGCGCGGAGCTGAGCCACGTCGTTGTGATGATCGACGCCGGAGATGCCGCGGCCCCGCTGGATCGTCGTCCAATAGAGGTTCTCGGTTTCGTCCTGCCTGAGAGTGTGGCCGACGAGCTCAGCCGAGCCATCGAACCAGGCCGCCGTGACCACGGCGCCGATCCGCATGTAGCAGTCGTAGAGCGGCCAGAAGTCGTAGGGCGCGGTCTCGGGCGTGACCCGGTGGCCCAGGCTCTCCAGCAGCTTCCCGGTGTTCTCGATCCCCTCGCGCACCTCGGCGTCCACCGGGGTGCAGCCGTCGGGCGAGGCCGTGACCATGGCGATCGAGAGGGAGCCGGGGTCCTTGCCGATCTCGTCGAGGTAGGGGGTCTCCGGCATCACCGCGTAGTAGGGATCGCCGCGCATGGGGCCGCCCACGGTGTCGAAGAAAGCCGCCGTGTCGCGCACGCTGCGCGAGACGCAGAGGAAGGTCACGCCGCCGTACCAGAAGTCCGCACCCGGCGCCATCGTGATGCGCCCGCGCGCGGGCTTCAGGCCGACGAGGCCGGAATGGCAGGCGGGCGTGCGGATGGAACCGCCACCATCGCTTGCTTCCGCCAGTGGCAGCACGCGGGCCGCCACCGCCGCCGCGGAGCCGCCGGAGGAGCCGCCTGGCGTGCGCGTCGTGTCCCACGGATTGACCGTCGGGCCGTACATCTTGGGCTCGGTGGAGAGCGCCCAGCCGGCCTCGGGCGAGTTGGACTTGCCGAGCAGCACGAACCCCGCCTGCTTGACGCGCCTGACCTGCTCGTTGTCGCTGGTCGAGACGACGTCCTTGAAGTAGGGGCAGGCGTTGGTGTTCTGCAGGCCGGTCCAATCGGTCGCGATTTCCTTCACCAGCCAGGGCACGCCCTTGAAGGGGCCGTCGGGGAGTGCCGGGTCGGCCGCCATCTTGCGGCCTTCCTCGTAGGCCTTGTAGGTGAGGAAGTTGAGCGTGCCGTTGACCGCCTCGGCGCGGCGGATCGCCTCTTCCAGCACCTCGCTCGGCGAGACCTCGCCTTGTCTGACCAGGGCGGCGAGCCCCACGCCGTCGAGTGAGCCGTAAACCTCGGAAATCCCGCCCGTCATGCGTCCTCTCCCTGCATCATGCGATCAGTTTGCGCTTCGCCCTCTTATCACACGCCGGGCTCAGGCGGGATAGCCTCAGCCTTGCTAGTAGTCTCGGTTGCTCAAGCCGGTGCCGGCTGGCGTGCCGCACTGGAGCGCTCGGCGCGCAGCTTGCGGGTCGCCTCCTCGTCGAGGCGCATCGGCTCGGGCTCGATCACGACGCCGTAGTCGTCGCGGGCGCGCTCGATGGTGGTGAAGCCGTCGAACACGTCCGAGAGGACGAGCGCCGGATCGCGCACCAGCGGATCGCCATAGCCGCCTGAGTTCGGCACCGTGATCTCGATGCTGTCGCCGGCGGCGAGGCGGAAGCCGGTGAACTTCGACGGCCACGCCTCTTCGTCCGCACCGCCACGGTTGCGCACCACGGAGGCATTCAGCCCCGCCATGCCCCCAAAGACTCCCCAGGGCTCGTCGGACTCGTGGCGCTCGCCCTCGCAGGTAACGATGGTGTCCACCAGCATCTTGTTGACCCGCACCATGCCGATGCCGCCCCGCCACTTGCCGGCGGCGCAGGGCTCGTTGCGCAGCTCGTAGCGCTCGGTGCGGATCGGGAAGCGCCACTCCAGCTCCTCGATGGGGTTGTTGCGGGTGTTGGCGATGAGGCAATCCACGGCGTCCATGCCGTCGCGATCCGGACGGCCGCCGTAGGAGCCTTCGTCCACCTCCAGGTAGACCCAGTACTCGCCCTGATCCGCGTCGAAGCCCGAGTAGGAGATGAAGTGCAGGTGCGCCGAGTTGCCCGCGGTCACCCGCTCAGGCACCACCGGGGCGAGCGCGCGCAGCACCAGATCGACCGCGCGCTGCACCTGGCAGAAGCGGGCGAAGCAGGAGCGCGGGAAGTTGGGGTTGAAGATCGAGCCCTTGGGCGCGATGACGTTGATCGGCCGGGTCATGCCCTCGTTCTGCGGCACGTAGACCGGGTGGGTCACGGTATCGAGGAAGATCATCCGCGTGATGAAGGACATGGCGGAGCAGGTGGTGCCTTCGAAGGGCACGTTGTAGCCGGTCGGCACCTCGTCGCTGGAGCCGGTGAGGTCGTAGGTGATCTCGTCGCCCTCGATGATCACCTTGACCTTGACCGGCAGCTTGCGGCCCCGGTTGACCCCGTCGTCGTCGAGATAACCCATAGCGGTCTCGTACTCGCCGTCGGGAATCCTGGCGATCTCCCGGCGCAGCATCTGCTCCGAATAGGTCATCCAGTGCTGGCCGGCCGCATCGACGGCGGCCCGTCCGTAACGCTCGATCAGGTCGAGGTAGCGCCGCTTGGCGAGCTCGCAGGCCGCGATCATGGCCTGGATGTCGCCCTCATTGGGCGTGGGCGTGCGCATGTTCTCGAGGATGTGCTTCCAGAGCCCGTCCTGCCGCACGCCTTTCACCGCGAGCTTCACGGCGCGGTAGATGTTGCCTTCGGCGTAGATGTCGACCGCGTCGATGTTGAGCCCTGGATAGGCGCCGCCGATGTCGAGCAGGTGGGCAGACGCGCCCGCGAACCCCACCAGCTCGCCTCCGTCGTAGATCGGCATCACGATGGCGCAGTCCGGCGAATGGGTGGCCCCGTAGTAGGGGTCGTTGTGGAAGATGATGTCGCCTTCGTGGATGTCGCCGTCGAGCAGCTCGATGACGTTCTGGACGATGCGCGGCATCGCGCCCATGAACATCGGCGTCGATTCCGATTCCGCCAGCATAAGGCCGTCGCGGTCGAAGATGCCGGCGCCGAGGTCTTCGGATTCGCGGATGATCGAGGAGTAGGACATGCGGTAGAGCACGCCCGCCATCTCCTGAGCGATGGCGGTGAACGCGCCGCCGATGACACGCTGCATGATCGGCGCCGCGAGGTCGTGCCCGTGCTGCGCAACTGCGCCCGCGCAATCGATCACGATATTGCCGCGCGCATCGATCGCCGCCTCGCAGCGGGGCGGGATCACCACGGTCGTGTCGTACTGCTCGACGATGGCAGGGCCCGCGATGCGGTCGCCGGCGCTGAGCGCGGCGCGGTCGTAAAACGGCGTCTCGTGGGTCTCGCCCTTGCCTTCGACCTCGAACACCACCGGCTGGCGCAGCAGCGGCGTCGGCGCGCCGTCGCCGCTTTCGATCTCCGGCCAGTCGAGGTCCGGGATGCGGCCGATGGCGACCGCGCGGATGTTGATGATCTCGACGGGGGCATCGAAGCGATGGCCATACTCGGCATCGTGGGCGCGATGGAAGCGCTCGGCCAGCTCGTCCACCCAAGCGTCGTCGATCTCGCCTGCCGGTGCGTCGAAGCGCACCTCGTAGCCTTGACCGGCGTAGCGGCAGTCGGCGAGACGGCGGATCAGGCGGTCGCTCTCCCGCACGCCGTCGGCCTCCAGCCGCGCCAGCGCCTGGCTCGTCAGCTCGTCGAAGCGGGCGGCGAGATGGGCGCGGTCGAGCGTCGCCAACGGCTGGCGCTCGGTGGTGACGAACTCGTGCTGCATGTCGGTGGCCAGCAGCCCGGTGGCCGAGAGGATGCCCGGATGCGGCGGCACCAGTACGCGCGGGATTTCCAGCTCCACCGCGATGTCGCAGGCGAAGAGCGGGCCCGCGCCGCCGGCCGCGACGAGAGTGAAGTCGCGGGGATCGTAGCCGCGCCGCACGCTGTTGAGCTCGATGGCCTGCACCATGCTGAACTTCTGAATCTGGAGCGCGCCGAGCGCAGTCTCCTCCAGCGACATGTCGAGCGTGCCGGCGAGCCCCTGCAGCGCGTCCTGGGCGAGGTCCGCGTGCAGGGTCATGCTGCCGCCGACGAGGCCGCGGTCGGTGCGGAGCCGGCCGAGCGCCACCTGCGCGTCGGTGGAGGTGGGCTCGGCTCCGCCGCGGCCGTAGCAGGCGGGGCCTGGGTCTGCGCCGGCGGATTGCGGGCCGACCCGGTAGATGCCGCCCTCGTCGACGTAGGCGATGGAGCCGCCGCCCGCGCCGATGGTGTCGATATCGACCATCGGGATCATGGCCTGGTAGTCGCCGACCTTGGTGTCGAGCAGGTGGCGCATCCGGAGCGCGCCGCCGGCTGCCACGCCGATGTCGGCGGACGTGCCGCCGATGTCGAGCGTGAACACGTTGTCGTAGCCGGCCATCTTGCCGGCCCAGATGCCGCCGATCAGCCCTGCCACCGGCCCCGACATCATCAGGTTGACCGGGCCGCCGGTCGCGCTGTCTGCGGTGGTCATGCCGCCCGAGGACTGCATGAGGCGGACACCGCGCGCGAGGCCCGCGTCCTTCAGGCCGGACTCCAGCCGGCCGACATAGCTCCCGACTCGGGGGCCGACATAGGCGTTGAGGCAGGTGGTGGAGAAGCGTTCGAACTCGCGGTAGAGCGGCAGCACCTCGCTGGAGACCGAGAGGTAGGCGTCGGGACACTCCTCCTGCAGGATCTGCTTGATGCGCTGCTCGTGCGCGGGGTTGAGGTAGGCGTGCAGCAGGCAGACGGCGATGGCGTCCACTCCGGCCTTCCGAAGCACTCGCGCGCGCTCGCGCACCTCCGCCTCGTCCAGCGGAACGATGATCTCGCCCTTGGGCGCGGTGACCCGCTCCCTGACCGTCAGCCGATGGCGGCGCCTGACCAGCGGGCGCGACTGCCACGGCAGCTCCTGCTGGAGCGAGAAGTTGTGCGGCTTCTTGTGGCGCGCGATGTGGAGAATGTCGCGGAAGCCCTCGGTCGTGATCAGGCCGACCTCGGCGCCCTTGTGCTCGATGGCGATATTGGTCGCCACGGTGGTGCCGTGCAGCAGCAGGTCCACCGCCTCCAGGCTGACTCCGGCCTTGCCGCAGAGCGCGTCCACGCCCGTCATCACCGCTCGCGCCGGATCGTCCGGCGTGGACGGCACCTTGTCGACCGTGATCGCGCCCGCCGCCTCGTCGACCAGAATCAGGTCCGTGAAGGTACCGCCGACATCCACTCCGATGCGCCGCATGGCTCCTCTCCCTCGAACGCCGGTGTCGCCGCATCTTCGCCGACACCTACGCCGGCGACAATCACTATGGGATTAGATCGTCGCAAACGAAGGAGTCGATGCATTTGCGCTCGGCATGAAACGGCACCTTGTAACTGGTTGACGCCGTCGCCACGTGACGGTTGAAGGTCGCCTGCAAGCCAGCGGGTCTCCGCCAACGGGCGAGCATCGTCACGATGTTCCTGAGCGTCTTCGACATCTTCAAGGTCGGCATCGGCCCGTCGTCGTCCCACACCATGGGGCCGATGGCGGCGGCCGAGGCTTTCCTCGCGCTACTGGCGGAGCGGGTCGCGACGGACCCGCCGCCCGATTCATGGCTGCGCATTCACGTCTCGCTCCATGGCTCGCTGGCCTTCACCGGCAGGGGCCATGCGACGGACCGGGCGATCGTGTTCGGACTGCTCGGCCATCGCGCCGGCGACATTGACATCGACAAGGCCGAGGGCGACGTGGCGGTCCTCAGGCAGAGCAGACACCTGCCGCCGCTCGGCGGCATCACGCTCGCGTTCGATCCGCATCACCACATCTTCTTCGACTATGGCCCACCGCTACCGGGCCATCCGAACGGCATGGAGTTCCACGCGATCGATGCCGAGGGCGTAGGCTATCTGAGCCAAGTCTACTATTCGATCGGCGGCGGCTTCATCGTGACGGCCGAGGAGCTCGCCGGCGACCAGGCGGGCGCCGGCAACGATGCGGACGCACAAGTGCCGTTCCCGTTCGAGAACGCCGCCTCCATGCTGCAAATGGCGGATGAGAGCGGCAACTCCATCGCCCAGATGATGCTGGCGAACGAGCGCGCCCTCCGCTCCGACGCCGAGGTCGATGCCGGGCTCGCGGCACTCTGGGGTGCCATGGACTCCTGCATCGATCGCGGGCTTGCGCGGCAGGGCGAGCTCCCCGGCGGGCTTCGCGTGAAGCGGCGGGCGAGCGCGCTGTTCGAGCAGTTGTGCGACGAGCAGGGCTCCAACAGCGCCCAGCCTCACGTCTATGCCGACTGGCTCACCGTCTACGCCATGGCGGTCAACGAGGAGAACGCCGGCGGGGGCAAGGTGGTCACGGCGCCGACCAACGGTGCCGCCGGCGTGATTCCGGCCGTGGTGCGCTACTACCTAGACCATTGCATTGACGCCGAGAGAGTGCGGGTCGGGGAATTCCTGCTCACCGCTGCGGCGATCGGCGGCCTGATCAAGTCCAACGCGTCGATCTCCGGCGCCGATGCCGGCTGCCAGGCGGAAGTGGGCTCCGCTGCCGCCATGGCTGCCGCCGGTCTCTGCGCTGTGCTCGACGGCACGCCGGCTCAGGTGGAGAACGCAGCCGAAATCGCGCTGGAGCACCATCTCGGCATGACCTGTGACCCGGTCGCCGGCCTGGTCCAGGTGCCGTGCATCGAGCGCAACGGCATCGGCGCGACCAAGGCCGTCACCGCCGCATCGCTCGCGTTGCGGGGCGATGGCACTCACTTCATGCCGCTCGACAACTGCATCCAGGCGATGCGCGAAACCGGGCGCGAGATGAGCGCCAAGTTCAAGGAAACCAGCCTCGGCGGCCTCGCCGTGAACATGCCGGAGTGTTGAACCTATCCGCCTTTGTTGATGGTCACTCGGCGGCTTCTTCCGTCCGGGGCTCGACCAGCTCCTCGGCCTGAGCCTCGCGGGGGTCGAGCTCGACCGGCTCCAGCGTCGGGATCGAGGACGAAGCCGGCGCAACGCCCAACTCCTCGAACTTGCGCGCCGCCGGCAGTACCCGGCTCTCGAGTGAGCCCACGCCCTTGTTGTAGCGGTCCACGGTCTGCCGCAGCGACCGGCCGAGGTCACCCATGTGCCCGCCAAAAACCTTGATACGCTCGTAGAGGTCGCGGCCCTGCGCCGCCACGACTTGCGCATTCTCGGCGAGCTTCTCCTGCTGCCAGCCGTAGGCGATGGTCTTCACCAGCGCGATCAGGGTGGTCGGCGTGCTGATGAGCACCCGCTGGCGCGCGGCGCTCTCGAACAGCGCGGGATCGCTCTCGATGGCTGCCGCGAAGAAGGATTCGCCGGGGACGAACATCACGACGAACTCGGGCGTCTCGGGCAGGGCCTTCCAGTAGTTCCGCGATGACAGCATGCGCACGTGGTCGCGAACCTGGCGGGCGTGGTCGGCCATGAGCCGCTCACGCGCTTCTTCGGCGGTCGCCTCCACGGCGCTGAGGTAGGCGTCGAGCGGTGTCTTGGCATCGACGATAATCGACTTGCCGCCGGGAACGCGGATGATCACGTCGGGCCGCAGCCGGCCCTCTTCGCCCTCGATGGTCGACTGCTCGACGAAGTCCACGTGCTCGGTCATGCCGGCCATGTCGAGCACGTTGCGCAGCTGGTACTCGCCCCAGCGCCCGCGGGTCTGGGGCCGCCTGAGCGCCTGCACGAGCCGGCTGGTTTCCGTCCTCAGGCCGGTCTGCCCTTCCGCCAGGCTCTTCACCTGTTCGCTGATGGCCCGGTAGGCGCCCTCGCGTGCCTTCTCGATCGCGTCCACCTTGTGCTCGAACTTGCTGAGGCTTTCGCCCAGCGGCTTGACCAGGGTCTCAATGGCGACGCGCCGCTTCTCCAGGTCGTCCTTGGCGCTCTCGCTGTGCTTCTCGAAGCGTTCGCTCACGAGCTTCAAGAAACCCTCGCTGTTCTTGCCGAGGGCCTCGGCCGCGAGACCTGCAAACTTCTTTTCGAGCTCCGCACCCATCCGCGTGAGCTCCTGGACGCGCGCCTCGTGGCTCTTGCGGTCCGCTTCACGCGCCGTCTGGAGCGCCACGACTTCCTTCTCGGCCTCCTGCAGCTGCCCGCGGAGCCTGGTGCTCTCCTCTTCGAGGTCCGGGACGCGCTCCGCGTCGACGGTGAGGCGGGCGGTCTCGGTCGCGCGTGCCTCCCGCTCCCGCGCCGCGCTCCGTGTCGAAGGCAGCACGAAGGCGAAATAACAGACGGCCGCGCCGGCGAGCGCCGCCAGCACGATGACGATGATGGTCAGCCCGAGGCCCATGTCGTCGATCCGCCGTTCTCTCTCTGCAGGTTCAGGTGCGTCTGCGAGGGCGCGCGCGAGTCAGAAACTCAGGCGCTTCAGGTCGATGACCGCGGCGCGGGACCGGAGCCTGGCCACCACCTCGTCCGGCACCACGGAATCGACGCCGATGAGGCCGATGGCCGCGCCGCCCGGTTCCCTGCGCCCAAGATTGAAGGTGGCGATGTTGATTCCGGCCTCGCCGAGGATCGTCGCCACCGCGCCGATCAGACCCGGCCTGTCCTCGTTGGTGAAGTAGAGCATGTGCGGGCCGAGTTCCGCCTCGATTTCGATGCCCTCGATTTCCACGATTCGCTGCCCGCCCCGGCCGATGAGCGTGCCTGCTACCGTCTGCGCGTGTTCTTGCGACAGCACTTCCACCCGCAAGAGGGTCCGATAGTCCGCCGTCATCTCGCTCTTGACTTCGCGTACCGTGATGCCGCGCTCGCGGGCGATGAAGGGGGCGTTGACGATGTTGATGTCGTCGAGGCGCGGGGCGAGCAGACCCTGTAGGGCGGCGGCGGTGAGCAGCCGCGGATCGAGCGCGCTGGCCTGGCCCTCGTAAGCGATCGTGACGCCACGGATTCGGCCGTCCGCAATCTGGCCGGCGAAGCTCCCGATCTGCTCGGCCAGGGTGAGATAGGGGCCGAGCTTCGCCATTTCCTCGGGCGACACCGAAGGGGCGTTGACCGCGTTGACGACGGTGTCGGTCAGCAGGTACTCGGCCATCTGCTGCGCGATCTGGAGCGCCACGTTCTCCTGCGCCTCGACCGTGGAGGCGCCGAGATGGGGGGTCGCGATCACCTCGTCGAGCGCAAAGAGGGCGTTTTCCCGCGCCGGCTCCTCTTCGAACACGTCGAGCGCGGCACCGGCCACGTGGCCGCTCTCGATGGCGCTCTTCAGGTCGGCCTCCACGACGAGCCCGCCGCGGGCGCAGTTCACGATACGCACGCCGGGCCTGGTCTTGGCGAGCGCCTCGGCGTCGATGATCCCCCGCGTCTCGTCGGTCAGCGGCACGTGCAGGGTGATGACGTCGGCTTCGCCGAGCAGCTCGTCCATCGTCGCCAGCGTAACGCCGAGGGCGGCCGCACGGTCCGGCGCGAGGTAAGGGTCGAAGGCGACGACCCGCATCCTGAGCCCCTGGGCGAGGGTCGCGACGATGGCGCCGATGGTGCCGCAGCCCACGACGCCGAGCGTCTTGTCGCGCAGTTCGACGCCCATGAAGCGGCCGCGCTCCCAGCCGCCCTTGCGGGTGGAGCGGTCAGCCTGCGGGATTCGACGCGCCAGCGCGCACATCATGGCGATGGTGTGCTCGGCCGCAGTCACAGAATTGCCGTGGGGCGTGTTCATGACCACGATGCCGCGCTTGGTGGCTGCGTTCATGTCGACGTTGTCGACCCCGGTGCCGGCGCGGCCCACGACCTTGAGCCGAGCGGCCCGGTCCACCAGTTCCGCGGTCACTCTGGTCGCGGAGCGGACGACAAGGCCCTCATAGTCTCCAATAATCTCGGCCAGCGCCTCGGGCGCGAGCCCCGGCTGCACGCTGACCTCGATGCCGCGCTCGGCGAACGCCTGCACGGCGACTTCGCTCACCTCGTCTGCAATCAGGACTCGCGGCATCGCTTCCGGCCCCCGCGACTGGGTGGATCAGCCGGTCCCATGCCGGCGCACCTCGTCCCAGGCCCAATCGAGCCACGGAGTCAGTGCTTCGAGATCGTCGCGCTGCACCGTGCCGCCGCACCAGATGCGCAGCCCCGGCGGGGCGGCCCGATGTGTCTTGATATCATATGCGGCGCCCTCCGCCTCCAGCAGCGCGCACATCCGCTTGATCGCGGCCCACTGCTCGTCGGTTTCGAGCGCGCTGAACCAGGGATCGACGATGCTGAGGCACACCGACGTGCGGGAGCGTGTCTCCGGCGCCTGCGCGAGGAAGTCGATCCATTCGCGTGCCGCGACCCACGCGTCGATGACGTCGAAGTTGGCTTGCGTCCGCGCGATCATCCCGGTCTGGCCGCCGATGGAGTCGATCCAGCGCATCGCATCGAGCGCGTCCTCGACTGCCATCATCGAGACCGTGTTGATGGTCTCGCCCCGGAAAATGCCTTCGTTGAGCCGGCCATCGCCGGTGGTAAGGCGGAAGACCCTGGGCACCGGCCAGGGCGGCGACTCGCTCTCCAGTCGCTCCACCGCGCGCGGGCCCAGGATCAGCATGCCGAACCCGGCTTCGCCACCCAGCACCTTCTGCCAGGAGTATGTGATCGCATCGAGCCTGGTCCAATCCATGGGGTAGGCGAGGACGGCAGAGGTGGCGTCGCAGAGCGTAAGCCCCGCGCGGTCGGCGGCGATCCATTCGGCATCGGGCACGCGCACGCCAGACGTGGTGCCGTTCCAGACGAAGACTGTGTCGCGGCTCGGGTCGACTTGTCCGAGGTCGGGCAGTCGGCCGTAGGGCGCGTCGATCACCCGCGCATCCAGAGGGCGCAGCTCGCGCTCTCCGTCGATGGCCCAGAGCGCGCCGAAATTGTCCCAGCTCAGAAAGTCGACGCCGCGCGGGCCGAGCAGCGACCACATGGCCATCTCGATGGCGCCGGTGTCGGAGCCCGGCACGATCCCGATGCGCCATTCGTCGGGAAGCCCGAGAAGCGCGCGCGAGCGCTCCAGCACCTCCTGGATTCGCGCCAGCGGCTCTTTCGCCCGGTGGGACCTGCCGAGCAGCGCGCCCGAGAGGACACCGACCGACCAGCCGGGGCGCTTGGGACAGGGTCCGGAGGAGAAGAGCGGATATTTGGGACGGACGGTGGGCTTCATGGGCGGTACGGCCGGCGCAGGCCTTTCGAGCTCAGACCGCGATCGTCCCTTCGAGATATTGCACGGCACGGCCGGCGAGCCGGACCCGGTCGCCTGCGACCGTGCAATGGACCGCCCCGCCGCGCGCCGAAACCTGATGGGCGTGGAGGTCCGCCTTGCTCAGGCGTTCCGCCCAGAACGGCGCGAGCATGCAGTGGGCGGACCCGGTGACCGGGTCTTCGGGGACCCCGAGTCGGGGGCTGAAGAATCGCGAGACGAAGTCCGCGCTCTCGCCGGGCGCGGTCACGATGACCCCGCGCCGCTCGTCGAGGCGGGCCAACGCCGTCATGTTGGGCTCGATCGCCCTGACTTCGGCCTCGGTCTCGAAGAGCGCGAGATAGTCCATGTCGGCGAACACCGCCTCGGGCTCGGCCCCGAGACCCTCGGCGAGGTCGGCCGGCGCCTCGACGGGGTGCGCGGCCAAAGCCGGGAAGTCCATGATGAGGCCGTCGTCGTCGCGGGAGACGTACAGGCGCCCGCTTCGGGTCTCGAAGGCGACCGACTCGGCATCCGGCTGCACGTGGCGAAACACGACGTAGGCGCTGGCGAGGGTCGCATGGCCGCACAGATCGACCTCGGCCAACGGCGTGAACCAGCGCAATGCGTAGGTGCCGTTAGCCGGCACGAAAAACGCGGTCTCCGACAGGTTGTTCTCGTTCGCGATCGCCTGCAGCGTGGCGTCGTCGAGCCAGGACTCCAGCGGGCAGACGGCGGCAGGATTGCCGCCGAACACGGCATCGGTGAACGCATCGATCTGGAATATCTTCAGGCGCATGCAACAGTTTATTGACGATCGCGGACAGGCATGCAAGGTGAGGCAGGGACTGCGGCGCTGTGCGCCGCGCTGCAACGATCGGGTTCCGCCGACGGCATGAACCGCGACTCCTTGCGAGATTTCCGGGCATTCATATCGGCCGCCTCAATGGGCGCGGCAGCACTTTGCTTGGCAGCGCTGACTGCACCAAACGCAGCGGCGAGCGATTTTTTTGACGGTTACGAGGCGTTTCAACGGGGCGACTACGAGGAGGCGCGCGCCATCTGGTCCGAGCTCGCCTATGACGGCGACGTGGATGCGCAGTTCAACCTCGGCACGCTCTACGAGAACGGCTTCGGCGTTGAGGAGGACGCCGAGCAGGCAGCGCGCTGGTACCGGGCAGCGGCAGCGCGCCGCGTCGACCTCGCCAGACTCGCGCTGGCGCGCCTGCAGCGCACGGGCGCGCTTGAGCCAGAACCGGATGAGGACCAAATAAAGCTGCTCGAGACCGCTGCCCGGCGCGGCCTGGCCGAGGCGCAGTACGAGCTGGGCGTGGCCTACGATCGCGGGCTCGGCGTCACACAGAATCATGCAACGGCGGCGGGTTGGTATCAGCGCGCGGCCGAGCAGGGTCTGACCGATGCACAGTACAATCTGGCGACACTCTTTGACGAAGGGCTGGGGACCCCGCGTGATTTCGAGCAGGCGCGTGACTGGTACATGCGCGCTGCTGACGCCGGTGAGGCCAGGGCCATGAACAATCTCGGATACATTTATGAGAAAGGCCTGACCGGCGTGCGCGACTATGGCCAGGCCGTCGTGTGGTACCGCCGCGCGGCCCAAACGGGTCTCGCCATCGCACAGAGCAATCTCGCGGCGCTTCACTATCTGGGCCGCGGCGTGCCCCGTGACTTCGAACAGGCTTACCGCTGGTACAAGGCCGCCGCGGAGCAGGGCGACGCCGCAGGACAGAACGGCCTCGGTCTGCTCTACGCCAACGGGCTCGGTGTCGAGCGCGACCTCGTCAAGGCGATGGCCCTGTTCAGCCTCGCAGTCCACGGGGAAGGCTCGGCCGGCGCAGACGCGAAGACCTATCGCGACCGGCTTGCACGCCTGTTGTCGGTGGAAGAGCGCGCACGGGCAGACGCGCTGAGCGAAGACATTCTGGCCCGAACAGCCACTGAAGAGGCGTCGGAGGAGCCCGTCTTCGGCGTGTCAATGCCGAGGCCGGCCAACGGCTTCCGCGATTCTGCCATTTACGCGCAAAGGCTCCTCAAATCGTTGGGCTACTATGACGCGGCGGTGGATGGAGTCGCCGGTGAGTTCACCATCAAGGCGACGCGGCAATTTTTGAGAGAGAACGGGTTGAGAATGGAACCGCGGATCACCCGAGAGCTGGTGGAGGCGCTGGAGGCAGTGCGGACGGCCCGCATCGCTGCGGCCGCCGCCGCCGCTGCTGCCGAAGAAGCCGCAGGGCAAGAAAGCGTTGAAGAGCCGACCGACGAGATGGTCGAGCATAACGGGCAGGGCCAATCATGAGGCTTACGCGCGCAAAGAGTTCGACGTCCCTTGCGGCACTGGCTGCGTCGGTCGTGCTGGCATTGGCACTGCTTGCGGGCTGCGCGACAGAAGAAGAGGCCTACGTCGAACGCTCGGTCGAGGAGCTTTACAACGAGGCGATGGACAGCCTGCTGGACGACGACTTCGACGCCGCCGCGGCGGGGTTCGCCGAGGTCGAGCGCCAGCATCCTTATTCCGTATGGGCGACGCGGGCACAGATCATGTCGGCCTTCGTCTACTACCAGGGCAACCTCTACGACGAGGCTATCGCCGCAGCCAAGCGGTTCGTCGAGTTGCACCCGGGTCATCGCGATGCCGCCTACGGCTACTATCTGATCGCCATGTCCCATTACGAGCAGATCTCGGATGTAGGCCGCGATCAGAGCACCACGGCGCGCGCGCTGCGGGCTCTTGAGGAGGTCACGCGCCGCTTCCCCGGCAGCGTCTACGCGCGCGATGCACGCCTCAAGATCGATCTGGCGCGCGATCATCTCGCGGGTAAGGAAATGACCGTCGGCCGCTACTACCAGCGGCGCGGGAATCACGTTGCGGCGATCGGGCGCTTTCGCAAGGTCGTCGAACTCTACCAGACCACGAGCCACACGCCGGAGGCGCTGCATCGCCTGACCGAAGCCTATCTGGCGCTGGGTCTGCCCAATGAAGCACAGACCTCGGCCGCGGTCCTCGGTCACAATTACCCCGGCAGCCGGTGGTACCAGCACAGCTATGCCTTGCTCGCCGACTCCGACCTCGAACCCGAGGCGGATGAGGGTTCATGGATCAGCCGGGTGTTCGGCGACGTGTTCTGACGCCGGCAGATGCTTCGGCGCCTCTTGATCCGCAACTACGTTCTGATCGACAGCCTCGACATCGACTTCGGCGCAGGCATGGCGGTCTTCACCGGGGAGACCGGCGCCGGCAAGTCGATCCTGCTGGATGCATTGGGGCTGGCGCTCGGCACGCGCGCGACCTCGGGAGTCGTGGCGCGTGACAGCGACCGTGCCAGCGTCGTCGCCGTCTTCGCCATCGCGGCGACCGATCCGGTCCGGGCCTTGCTGGCCGAGCACGATCTCGACCGCGACGGCGAGCTCCTGCTGCGCCGAGTCATCGGCGCCGACGGGCGCAGCCGCGCCTTCGTCAACGATACGCCGACCGGACTCGCCCTGCTGAGACGCATCGGCAGCCAACTCGTCGAGATCGACGGCCAGAGCGAGCCGGGAGGACTGCTCGACCCGGCGGGGCACCTTGCCATGCTCGACGACTTCGCCGGTCACGGCGAGGAGCGGGATAGCCTGGCGGCGGCCCATGCCGCATGGCGGGCTGCTCAGGCGGAACAGCAGGAGGCGGAAGCCTTGCGGGAAGCGTCACGCCAGGAGGAAGAGTTTCTGCGGCACGCGGTTGCCCAACTCGAGGCGTTGGCGCCGGAAAGCGGCGAGGAGGAGCGCCGCGCAGCCGAGCGCGCAATGCTTCTGAACGGTCAGAATCTTGCCGAGGCTTTGAATTCTGCATCGGCCGGGATCGCTGGCGAAGGCGGCGTCGGCGCACGCCTCCGGGCGGCCCGTCGCGACATCGAGCGCGTCGCCCCCGCTGCCGCCGGTGCGCTGGATGCGCTGCTGGAGACGCTCGAACGGGCAGCGATCGAGGCAGAAGAGGCGGAGAGCGCGTTGGAGGCCGCTCTCGGCGCTCTCGATACCGACCCCGGCCGGCTCGACGCCGTGGAAGAACGCCTCTTTGCGCTCCGCGCCGCCGCGCGCAAGCATCGCACCGATCCCGATTCCCTGCCCGCGCTGCTGACGACAATGCGGGGAGAGCTCGATCTGCTCGCCGGTGGCACCGACCGGCTGGCCGCGCTGCAGGCGGCGGCAGACTCCGCGCACAAGGCCTACCACGACCGGGCCCAGGCGGTGAGCCGCGCCCGCCGACATGCGGCGCGAGCACTCGATAAGGCCGTGGCCGACGAGCTCGCACCGCTCAAGCTCGCGCGCGCGCGCTTCGGCGCCGCGCTGGAAGCCGCGGCAGAGGGGGCGGAGAGCAGGACAGGCATCGACCGCTGCCGCTTCATGCTTGCTCCCGATGCCGGCGCCGACCCGCAGCCGCTGGCGAAGGTCGCCTCCGGCGGCGAGCGGGCGCGGCTCCTGCTCGCGCTAAGAGTCTGCCTCGCACGCGCGGCGGGTCTCTCGACGCTGGTCTTCGACGAGATCGATCGGGGCATCGGCGGCGCGGTCGCCGACGCCGTCGGCGAGCGCCTGGCGCGGCTCGCGCAGGACGTGCAGGTGCTGGTGGTCACGCATTCGCCCCAGGTCGCGGCGCAGGGCGACCAGCACTATCGGGTCACCAGGAGCGAAGGGGAGAAGGGCGCGACGGCGCGGGTCGCGTTGTTGGACGAGGATCAGCGGCAGGAGGAAATCGCGCGGATGCTCTCGGGTGCGCAGATCACCAAGGAAGCGCGCGCCGCCGCCGACAGCCTGCTGACACGGGCCAGCGCATGAGCGACGAGACAACACCGCCCGAGGCGCTCACCCGCGAAGCGGCGAGACGCAAGCTTAAGCAGTACGCGCAGGAGATCGCTCGCCACGACAGGCTCTACCATGTCGACTCCGCGCCGGAAATCACTGATGCCGAGTACGACGCACTCAGGCAGGCCAACACGGCCATCGAGATGGTCTACCCCGATCTGAAGCGCGCCGACAGCCCGAATGAGCGCGTCGGCGCACCGCCGGCACCGAGCTTTGCCGAGGCGCACCATGATCCGCCGATGCTTTCGCTCACCAACGCGGCCTCCAAAGAGGACCTCGCGGAATTTCTGAGTCGCGTGCGACGCTTTCTCAATCTCGACGTCCACGAGCCCGTGGCGCTTTACGGCGCACCCAAGGTCGACGGCGTGTCTGCGACCGTGCACTACCAACGCGGATCGCTCGTCCTCGGGGCCACGCGGGGCGACGGCGAGACCGGTGAGGACGTGACTCCCAACCTGCGAACCGTGGGCGACCTGCCGCACACGCTCACGGGCGAGGATGTGCCGGAGCGGCTGGAGGTCCGGGGCGAGGTCTACATAAGGCTCGAAGATTTCGCGGCGCTGAACCGGGAGAGGGAAGCCGAGGGCGAAGAGGTGTTCGTCAATCCGCGCAACACCGCCTCCGGCGGCCTGCGCCAGCTCGACCCGGCGCTTACCGCCAAGCGGCGATTGCGCTTCTTCGCCCACGGATGGGGCGCGACGAGCGAGCCGCTGGGCGAGCGCCAGAGCGACGTCGCTGATCGCTTTATCGCGTGGGGCTTCAAGTTAGCGCAGCCTACAGGACGCTGCGCCGGCCTCGACGACGCCCTGGCCCTCTATCGCAGGATTGAGGATGAGCGGCCTGGACTGGACTTCGAGATCGACGGCGTCGTCTTCAAGGTCGATCGCGTCGACTGGCGGGAACGGCTCGGCGCCGCCGGTCGCGTGCTGCGCTGGGCCATTGCCTACAAGTTCCCGGCCGAGCAGGCCGAGACCGTGCTGCACCGCATCTCGATTTCCGTCGGCCGCACCGGGGCGCTGACTCCCGTGGCCGAGCTGGAGCCGGTGTACGTTGGCGGCGTCACCGTCTCCCGCGCGACGCTCCACAACGAGGACGTGATCGCCGAGCGCGACATCCGTGCTGGCGACACGGTGGTGGTGCAGCGCGCGGGCGACGTGATTCCGCAGGTGGTCCGCGTGGTCACGGAGAAGCGACCCGAAGACAGCCAGCCCTTCGAGGTGCCCGCCGTCTGCCCGGAATGCGGCAGCCACGCGGTGCGGGAGGAGGGGGAGGCGGTGCGGCGCTGCACCGGCGGCCTGGTCTGCCCGGCTCAGGCGCTGGAGCGCTTGCGCCATTTCGTCGCCCGCGACGCGTTTGACATCGAAGGTCTCGGGGCCAAACAGATCGAGGCATTCTATGCGGAGGGACGGGTGCGAAGCCCGGCCGACATCTTCGACCTGGAGACGAACGACGGCACCGACGCGTTCCCCAAGCTCGCCGAGCGCGAGGGCTGGGGCGAGACCTCCGCCGCCAATCTCTTCCGTGCCATCGAGGCCCGCCGGCGCATCACGCTGGACCGCTTCATTCACGCGCTGGGCATTCGCCACGTCGGCCAGACGACCGCGCGCCTGCTCGCTCGCCGCTACGGCACCGTCGAGGATTGGCGCACGGCGATGGATGCGGCCGCGGAGCCCGAGAGCGAGAGCCTGGAGGCGCTCAACGATATCGACGGGATCGGCCCGGTGGTCGCCGATGCGATCGTCGAGTTCGTGGCCGAGCCCCGCAACGGCGCCATCCTCGACGCGCTCTGTCAGCGCCTCGACATCGAGCCGTTCGAGGCGCCGGCTGCCGATTCGCCCGTCGCCGGCAAGACGGTCGTCTTCACCGGCAAGCTGCAGCGGATGACACGGCAGGAAGCGAAGGCGCGGGCCGAGGCGCTCGGGGCGCAGGTGGCGGGGTCCGTGTCGAAGGCGACCGATTATGTGGTGGCAGGCGAGGATGCGGGCTCCAAGCTGAAAAAGGCCGAGGCGCTCGGCGTCACCGTGCTGAGCGAGGACGAATGGCTCGCCGTTGCCGCCGGGGAGGCACCGCCGGCAGCCCACGATGGCGGCGATGAGGGTAGCGATGGAGGCGGCTAGAGCAGCGCCGAGCGACACCGCCGCCGCGCCCGCAGTCGAATGGTCGGTCGGGCCGGGACCGGTGCCCTATCCCGATGCCGTTGCGGCCATGGAGGAGCGGGTCGCCGGCATTCTCGCGCGGCGGGCGTCGGAGCAGGTGTGGCTGCTGGAGCACCCGCCGCTTTACACCGCCGGCACGAGCGCGGAAGCCGATGACCTGCTCGATCCGCAAGGTCTTCCGGTCTTCAAGACGGGCCGCGGCGGGCAGTACACCTATCACGGGCCCGGACAGCGCGTGGCCTACGTCATGCTCGATCTCGCGGCGCGCAGGCGCATGGACCTCCGCTGTTTCGTCCGCGATCTGGAGCAGTGGCTGATCGGCACGCTTGCGGAGCTCGGGGTCGCTGGCATGTGCCGCAGCGGCCGGGTCGGCATCTGGGTCGAGACGGACGGCGGCGAGGCCAAGATCGCGGCCATCGGGGTGCGCGTGCGCCGCTGGGTCACGTTCCACGGCGTCTCGCTGAACGTCGCCCCCGATCTCGCTCATTACCGGGGCATCGTCGCCTGCGGCATTCGCGAGCACGGCGTCACCTCGCTCGCGGCACTCGGGATCGAGGCCACAATGAGCGACGTGGACCTGGCGCTGCGGCGGAACTTCGACACCGTGTTCGGTTAGTGGGCGCCGCGCGACAGGTTGAGCCCGACCACGCCGATGATGATGAGGATGATTGAGCCGATTCTGAGCGGCCCCATCGGCTCTTTGAACCAAATGTAGCCGATCATGGCGATCGCCGCCGTACCGATGCCGGCCCAGATCGCGTATGACAGGCCGAGATCGAGCTTTTTCAGCGCAAGCGCGAACAACACGAAGCTGACCCCGTAGAGGACGAAGATCAGCACCGTGAAGATGGGCTTCGTCAGCCCCTCGCTGAGCTTCATGGAGGTCGTACCGCCGACCTCGAATACGATGGCGAGGGCGAGATAGAGCCAGTGCATGGTGCGACTCCGCAAGTACCGACCGGGGCTCGTCATTCTTTGATGTGTGCCGCTGAGTCAAGGAACAGTGGGCGTGGTATATCCCCGCCGGATAAGGCGACGGGCTACCTTGCGTGCGCCGGGGTGGACGGGGACAATCGCCTCGCCCTGCGCGCCTCCGTGCCGCGCGGGCCTGTAAGGCGACGGTGATCATCCCATGAGCGACCAGTCCGACCTCTCGAAACCGTTGAAGACCTGGAGCCACCTCGCCGGCAAGCGGCGCAGGCCCAGCGAATACGAGATCGTCTCGACCAACCTGCTCTGGAGCACCGACGACGAGATGCCGTGGGCGCTCTCGCCCGACATCGACATGAACAAGTGGTATCTCCGGTACCGCAACAACTCGCCGCTCAAGCACGACGACTGGGACGCGTTTCGTGACCCCGATGAGACGGTCTACCGCTCCTACAACGTCATGCAGGATGGGCACGAGACCTATGTCGACGGCCTGCTCCGCGACCATGCGAAGAACGATCACGACAAGGGCTTGAGTGCGGACTGGGTGGCGGCGCTGGCCAGGCTCTACACGCCCACACGCTACCCGCTGCACTGCCTGCAGATGGGCTCCGCCTATCTGGTGCAGATGGTGCCGTCGAGCACGATCGAGAACTGCGCGATGTTCCAGGCGGCCGACCAGCTCCGTTGGGTCTCGCGCGTCGCCTACCGCACCAAGGAGCTCGCCAACACGCACGCCGACGCGGGCTTTGTCGGCGGCGAGCGCAAGGCGTGGGAGGAGGATGCCTGCTGGCAGGGCTTTCGCGAGCTGTTGGAGCGGGTCCTCGTCGCCTACGACTGGGCGGAGCACTTCATCGCGCTCAACGTCGTCGCCAAGCCGGCGTTCGACGAGGCCTGCATCCGCCAGCTCGGCGGCCCGGCCCGGAGCAACGGCGACACGCTGCTGGCCCAGATGCTCGACGCGCAGTGGGAGGACAGCGAGCGCGCTAGGCGCTGGACCGGCGCGCTCGTCGCGTTCTCGCGCGAGACCGAGGGCAACGCGGAAGTGATGGCGGACTGGGTCGCGAAGTGGGTGCCCTTGGGCGATGCCGCCATCGACGCCTACTGTGCCGCGCTGCCGGCGGGCGCGGACGCCGCAGACGAGGCGAAGGGTGCGGCGCGCGCCTTCCGCGAATCGCTCGGATGCGGGGCCTGAGACGTAACGGGCTCGCGCCTTATTTTTGGGGGGAGGACATGCGCAAGGTGATGATCGGCGGGACCGGCATGACCCGGTTCGGCAAGTTCCTGGACACGAATCTGCGCGCGCTCGCTGCCGAGGCGGCGACGGCAGCGCTCGCCGATGCCGATACCACGGCCGACGAGGTCGGCATGGTCTTCTTCGGCAACGCGGCGGGCGGGCTGCTCGGCGCGCAGGAATGCGTGCGCGGGCAGGTGGCGCTGCGCCATTCCGGCCTGCTGGGCAAGCCGATCGTCAATGTCGAGAACGCCTGCGCCTCATCGTCCACCGCGTTTCATCTGGCGGTGCTGGCCGTGGGCTCCGGCCAGTGCGACGTGGCGCTTGCGGTTGGCGCCGAGAAGATGAGCAACGAGGACAGGACCGTGCCGATCAAGGCGCTGGAGGCGGCGGCGGATCGCGATGAGTTCGAGGAGCTGAAGAAGCGGATCTCCCCGGACGGGGCCGGCACGGGCTCGGTCTTCATGGACCTCTATTCGAGCCTGGCGCGGGACTATGCGGAGCAGACCGGCGCGACCGCTGCCGACTATGCCCGTGTCTCGGTCAAGCAGCGCCGGGCCGGCGCGCTCAACGAGAAGGCGCAGTTCCAGGAGGAGGTCACGTTGGAGGACGTGCTGGAGAGCCGCATGATCGCGGAGCCGCTCACGCTGATGATGTGCTCGTCGATCGGCGATGGCGCTGCCGCCCTGGTGCTGATGAGCGAGGACTACGCCGAGCGCAAGGCGACCCACCCGGTCGCGGTGCTGGCGAGCGAGCTGCGCTCCGGCCAGGGCGACGATCCCGAGGCGCCGCCGGTCGCTCAGGCGGCGGCCACGGCGGCCTACGAGACCGCGGGGCTCGGGCCCGAGGACCTCAGCGTCGCCGAGATTCATGACGCCGCGGCGCCGGCGGAATTGATGCTCTCGGAACAGCTTGGCTTCTGTCGGTCGGGCGATGCCGTCGGCCTGCTGCGGGACGGTGTTACGGCGCTCGACGGGCGCATGCCGATCAACCCGAGCGGCGGGCTGCTCAGCAAGGGGCACCCCATCGGCGCGACCGGCGCGGCTCAGCTGGTCGAGCTGGCCGACCAGATGCGCGGGCGCTCGGGTGCGCGCCAGAAGGAGGGTGCGCGTTTCGGCCTCGCCGAGAATGCCGGCGGCTGGATCGGCGCGGACGCCGCTGCCGCCTGCGTCACCATCCTGGGGTCCACCCGGCACTAGCGCGGCGGCCACGAGAGGGCAGAACCAGAAGGGGCCGGGCTGTCAGGCCCGGAGCGCGCGACCGCACGCCGCGCCGTATGGCGCGAAAGCCAAGCGAGCGGAGCGAGCGCCCGGCGATTGAGGGAAATGGAAAAGAGGAGAAGGGCATGAGCGAGAACGCCGTGCTGGTCGAGGTCGCGGGCAGGGCAGGGGTCATTACCGTCAACCGGCCGGAGAGACTGAACGCGCTCGACGTGCCGACCTGCGGTGCTCTCGACGATGCCGTGAGCCAGGTGGAGGCGGACGAGGCGGTGCGGGTCGTGGTCATCACCGGCGCTGGCCGCGCGTTCGTGGCCGGCGGCGACATCGCCGACCTCGACTCGCGCCAAGGACTCGCCCACTACGAGGAGTTCGCCGCGCCGATCCACCGCCTCTTCCGCCGGATCGAGACCCTGGACAAGCCGACCATCGCGGCCGTCAACGGCTTCGCGCTCGGCGGCGGCGCGGAGCTCATGCTGTCCACCGACATCCGGGTGCTCTCCTCGGCGGCGAAGATCGGCGTGCCCGAAATCAATCTCGGGCTCTTCCCCGGTGCCGGGGGCTCGCAGCGCCTGATCCGCCAGATTCCGCTCTGTCGCGCCAAGGAGATGATGTTCTCCGGCGCCCCCATCGGCGCGGAAGAGGCGGTGGCGCTCGGCCTCGCCAACCGCGTCGTCGAGCCGGAGGCGCTGATGGAGGAGGCGCTGGCGCTTGCCGAGAAGATCGCGGACAAGTCGCCTCTCGTGCTGCGCCTGCTCAAGCGTACCATCGATGCCGGCGCGGACATGCCGCTGCCGGCGGCGCTCGCCCACGAGCAGGCCATGATCTCGCTGGTGCTCGACAGCGAGGACGCGCACGAGGGCTGCCAGGCGTTTCTGGAGAAGCGCAAGGCCAGCTTCAAGGGCGCCTGAGCGGTGGAGGTCCAGCTCTCCGAAGAACAGGCGCTGATGCTCGAGACGGCGCGGCGCATCGGCGCCGAATACGGTCTCGACTACTGGCGGGCGCTGGACCAGCAGGGCGCCTACCCAAGCGCGATGTGGCAGGCGATTTGCAACGCAGGCTTCGGTGGCATCGCGCTGCCGGAGGAGCACGGCGGCGCCGGGCTCGGGATGCTGGACCAGGCGCTGGTGATCGAAGCGCTCTGCGAGGCAGGCGCGGGCAGCACCCTCGCCCAGATCTTCATGGTCAACCCGATTTTCGGCGGCGTCGCCATCGCGCGCTACGGCACGGAGGCGATGCGCCGCGATCTGCTGCCGCCGCTCGTCGCCGGCGACATCCAGTGCTGCATGGCGCTCACCGAGCCCGACGCCGGCACCAACAGCCTGGAGCTCCGCACCTTCGCCGAGGCTCACGGCAACGGCTGGCGCCTCAACGGCCGCAAGATCTGGATCTCGGCGGTGCCGACGGCGGACAAGATGCTGGTCGTGGCGCGCACCAAGAGGGTGGAGGAGTCGCAGCGCAGGACCGACGGCATCTCGCTCTTTCTCGTCGACGTGAAGCGCGAAGGGCTGACCCACTCCACCATCGAGAAGGCGGGCACCCACTGCGTGCCCGCGAGCAACGTCTATTTCGAGAACACGCCGGTGGCCGGCGACGAGCTGGTGGGCACGCTCCACGGCGGCTGGAAGGAGCTGCTCGACGTGCTCAACACCGAGCGCATCGTCACCACCGCCGGCCTTGTGGGCACGGTGCGGCTCGCGCTCGGTTTCGCGGTCGATTACGCCAACGAGCGCCGCGTGTTCGGAGACCGGCCGATCGCCTCGTACCAGGGGCTGCAGTTCCCGCTCGCCCAGGCCAAGGCGGAGATCGAGTGCGCCGCAGTGATGAACCACAAGGCCGCCGCCCTGCACGACGCCGGCCTGCCCTACGGCGCGGAGGCCAACATGGCCAAGCTCATCGCAGCCCAGGCGGCAGCCGAGGGCCTGGAGCGCGCGATGCAGACCATGGGCGGCATGGGCTACGCCAAAGAGATGCACCTGGAGCGGCTCTGGCGCGACGCGCGGCTCTTCCGCTTCGCGCCCGTCTCGGAGGAGATGATCCTCAACTACATCGCCGTGCACGACCTCGGCATGGCGCGGGGGTATTGAGGGGCGCCGGCCAGTCTTACAAGCAGCGGGGCGACGAAGGCACCCCCACTTTGCATCTCGTCCACTCGCCGTCGGGGTTATTGTGATGGCGTTGGACGCGGGCGGGAGACCGATCCACCTCTGCTCTCGACATCGACGCGAGCCAATCAGGGAGGCACCCATGCGCATCTACAACTACAAGAAGGGGACGGCGCGACGGGTCGCGGTAGAGGATGACAAGGAGCTGGTCGACCCGATCGATGCGCTGGGCGGCCTCCGCAAGCTCACTGCGCGGGACCGCGAGGCGCTCGCCGACACGATCTCTTTCATCGAATCCGGGGATCGGGGCTTGCGCCTCGCGCGCAAGGCGATCCGCGAAAGCCGCGGCAGCGGCAAGGGCCGCCGCAGCCTGGCCCGGACCACGCTGTTCGCGCCCGTTGAGCCCGCGGTCATCCTGTGTTCGGGAGAGAACTACTGGGATCATCGGGACGAGAAGCCGGTGGTCGAGGGCAAGGAACCCGAGTTCTTCATCAAGCTCCAGCAATGTGCCAACGGCCCATACGACGACATCGTCTACGAGCCGAAGATCACCAAGAAGCTGGACTACGAAACCGAGCTTGCCATCGTCATCGGCAAGGGCGGGCGCCACATCGCCAAGCGGGATGCGATGAAGCACATCTTCGGCTTCACCGTCATGAACGACGTCACCGCCCGGGACCGGCAGGTCAAGATGCGGCCCGACGGCACTTCGCAATACGCACTCGGACCAGGCAAGAACTTCGATACCTCCGCGCCGCTCGGCCCCTGCATCGTCACGACAGACGAGCTTGGCAACCCACAGAAGCTGAGGCTCCGCACCTGGGTCAACGACGAGCTGCGCCAGAACAACACCACCGCGATGATGATCTGGAACGTCCGGGAGTTGGTCCATTTCTTTTCGGGCTTCGTCACCCTGAAACCGGGTTCGGTGATTTCGACGGGCACGCCCGGCGGAACCGCGTGGGGAACCGATCCTGAGCTGGGCGGACGCGGTGCCCTGACCGAACGCGAAGACATCGAGCTCGCCGGGGGCTATCTCAAGGTCGGCGATGTGGTCACCTGTGAGATCGAAGGCATCGGCCGCCTGCGCGCCAGGGTCGTGCTGTCCGGGCATTCGCGGAGAAAAACCTCGGCCAGAATCAAGCCCGCGCGTAATCGAAGGGTCTAGTTGGTCCACCGAGTAACGTGCGAGAGGGCGGGAGAGGGAGTCGCCCCCCTCAGTTCACATTCGCGGCTCCGCCCAGGGTCGGGCCGATTTCGCGGTTTATGACGAGGTCGGCGATGCCGTCGAGGTCAGTGGGTTCGCGGTTCAGGATAACGAGGGTGGAGCCGGATTCCTTGGCGAGCATGGGCAGCCCGGCGGCGGGGTAAACGACGAGCGACGAGCCGATGGCGAGGAAGAGGTCGCAGGCAAGCGTCTCGTGCTTCGCGCGATTCATCTCTTCCTCCGGCATCGCTTGGCCGAAGGAGATCGTCGCCGTCTTGACCGGCGCTCCACAGAGCGTGCAGGTGGGCGGCACGGAGTCCCTCTCGAACGCCTCCTTGATCGGAGCAAGCTCGTAGCGGGTTCCGCAGGCGACGCATTTCGCATAGCTGCCGTTGCCGTGGAGCTCGATCACCTTCTCCTTGGGGATGCCCGAATCCTGGTGCAGGTTGTCAATGTTCTGGGTGATCACGCTCGAGACCTTGCCGAGTCGGACCAGCTTGGCGACCGCTCGGTGCCCGCGGTTGGGCGTGGCGTCGACGATGTCCCGGTCGACCAGCAACTTGCGCCGCCAGGCCTCGACACGTGCGTCCTCGGAGGCGAGGAACTCCTGGTAATAGATCGGCGTGGTCTGCGACCAGATGCCGGTCGGGCTGCGGAAGTCCGGGATACCCGACTCGGTTGATATCCCGGCGCCAGTAAAGACGACCGCCCGGCGCGCGTCCGCGATCATCCCGGCGAGGCGCTCGAAATCGGCGCGGGCGTCCTCCATCTCAGCCACGCTGCGGGGCAGCCACTTCGCGATCTCCCTTAGTGCTGTCGTCGGTTACGCGCTCGAGGAGGTCCAACTGGCAGAGCCCGTCAAGACCAGCATTAACTTCGAGATGATCGGCCTAACCCATTGAGTAGTCCAGTTTCAAAGTTGGTTGCGGCCTGTCGCCCGTCCGCCGAAAGCGGACGCGCTCTACCGATGCTTCTCCAGGAAGGGGGCGACGGCGGCGTGGTAGCCTTGCGGGTTCTCCCAGAACGGCATGTGGGCGCAGCCGGGGAAGAAGGCGTACTCCGAGTTTGGCAGGTACTGGCACGAAACGGCGCAGAGCTCCGGCAGCACGTAGTCGTGCTCGCTGGCGACGACCAGAGTCGGTGTCGTCACGCGATGCAGGTCGCCCATACGGTCGAACCACCGGAGCGTACCGGTACAGTTGAAGAGATGCGGCCCGAACATGCGCCGGAGCGGGCCGTAGCCGATATCGCTCAAGGACTTCTGCACTGGCTCGGGCCAGGTCTCCATCCGGCACATGTGCCGATAGAGCAGCATCGTTACGACCGTTTGATATTCGGGGTGTTCGGTGGTGCCTTCGGATTCGCGGCGCGCCATCATGCGCACGGTCTCGTCGCCGAGGTTCTGCTTGCAGCGGAGGAAGCCCGCCTGAACCTCGCGGAAGTCGTAGGCGATGCTGCTGGAGACGAAGCATTTCACGTTCTCGGCGTGGGCGAGGCAGTATTCGAGGCCGAGCATCCCGCCCCATGAGTTGCCCACCACGGCGACACGGCCGAGACCGAGGGTGCTGCGCACCGTCTCCATCTCTTCCACGTAGCGCTCCACGGTCCAGAGCGAATCGTCGTCCGGCCGGTCGGATTCGCCGCAACCGAGCTGATCCCACGAGACCACGCGGTAGCCCTGGTCCGCGTAGCGCAGGTGTGCGTCGCGCACGTAGTTGCACGGCACCCCTGGCCCGCCGTGGACCACCAGAATCGCGTCATCACCGTCTCCTTCGCTGAAGGCGGTCACCGCGTGGGTGCCGACGCGCACCGGAATTCGCTCCATTTCGTTCTCCCCGCCCGCCAGTGCGGACACCGTGTGCTACGCTCGGCTGCCGGCCACAGGAGCAGCCAGTGCGCGCAGCCTTCATCGATATCGACGGTACCCGCACACGTTATCTTTATGAAGGCGATGCAGGCGAAACCCTGCTTCTCATTCACGGATTCGGGCTGAGCGCCGACATCTGGGCGCATGTGCTGGACCCGCTGGCGGCGCATTTCTCCGTGTTTGCGCCCGACATCCTCGGTCACGGCTTCACCGACTTCAAAGAGCCCGGCGCAGACGCCGCGCCGCTGGTGATGACCCGGCACCTCGAAGGCTTCATGGACGCGGTAGGGATCGAGCGCTGTGCCGTGCTCGGCAGCTCGCTCGGCGGCCTGCTGGCGCCGCTGCTCTATGCCGCGCGGCCCGAGAGCATCACGGCGCTGATCATCGACGGCTTGCACACGCCCGTCTCCGATACCGGCAAGCTGCCGCCGGAGACAATCAGGGCGACCATGGCCAACGGCACCACGGCGATGACCGACGTGACCTGGCAGTCGTGCATCGATCGCATGGGGCGAATCTGCCACGACCCCGCGCGCTCGCCCGCCGACATCGCGCTGATGCAGGTCACGGTCTACGCCCAGCCCGACCGGCTGCCGGCCTACCTCGCCTACGGTCAGAGCATGATCGACCACGTGGATGACGAGGCGGTGCGGATGCGGCCCGAAACCATCGCGGTGCCGACGCTCTTCCTCAGCGGCCGGCAGGACATCCGTGCGCCCGTCGAGGTGATCGAGAAGAACTACCGGCGCGTTCCCGGCGCAAGCCTCAGCGTGTTCGAGGATTGTGGACACTTGCCCGAGGTGGAGCATCCTGAAAAATTCGTGGAAACGGTGACGGCGTTCCTGCGGGGATAGCCCGGACCATGGTGCGATGCACGGCGCCCGGTGTGCGCGCCAGGATCGTGCCATGCAGCGTGCCAACGAGCAGACCCCCGAAGAGCGCCAACCATCCCGAGGCATCCCTCCTATCCCGCTTAATCCCGGCGAATTCCGGAAGAAATTAAGGATTGCTGGACTGGGACGGCGGAACCGAACTGCGACTGTGGTGAGATTCTGGGGCCGATACGGCCGTCGGCGGCCTTACTCCGCAGCCGCCCGCGCCGGCGCCGGAACGTCCATGTTGAAGAGGCGCGCGCAGTTGAGCCCCACCACGTTCGCCTTGGTCTCGTCGTCCACGTTGGCGAGGACGCGGTTCAGAACCTCGTGGCTGTGAGGGAAGGTGTTGCGCGGATGGGGGAAGTCGGAGCCCCACATGACCTGCGTGGCGCCCGCGACATCGAAGGCGCGGTCCGCGAACTTGTCGTCCACGAAGCTGTGCCAGACCTGCGTGTGCAGATACTCCTGCACGGACTTCTTGACCGGCGTGACCTTGAGCGAGTTCGCCACCGCGCCCTGAAGCTGCTGGGTGCGGAACAGGAACCAGGGCAGCCAGCAGATCTCGTACTCGCCGAGGATCAGCTTCAGCTTGGGATGACGGTCGAAGATGCCGCCGAAGATGAACTCGTTGGCGAGGATCGGTCCGGCGTCGGAGAAGAGCTCCAGCCAGAGCCGCGCCACGTCGCCGCGCTCGTGATCGTGGATGATGGTGAAAGGGTCGCGTATGCGGCCGGCGACGATGTGGATTGTCACCGGAATGTCGAGGTCCGCCGCCGCCGCCCAGAGCCGATCGTAGTAGGGGTCGCGGTAGGGCGGCATGTGCGGCTTCACGTCGGTGTAGATGAAGACGGTGCGCACGTTCTTCTTGGCCAGCCGTTCGAGCTCGGCGACGGCCCAGTCGACATCGTCGGGCGGCAGCATGCCGGAGGCGAGCAGGCGCTTCGGGTCGTGGCTGCAATACTCGACGATCCAGTCGTTGTAGACTTGGCAGACGTCCTGCACGAGCTGCGGGTGCTCGATCCGCATGCAGAGCAGCGCGAAGGTCGAGTTGACGATTTCGGCTTGAACGCCGTCCATCTCCATTAGCTCGAGGCGGAGCGCCGGATCCTGGTTGGAGCGGTTCACCTTGTCGGCGAGCTCAGGGTCCATGGCGGAGGATTCCTCGGTGGAATCCGCCGCGTCCTCCGGCTCGACCACGCCAAGGTCGATGTAGTCGTAGCCGAAGAAGTAGTAGTTGCCGGGAATGCCGTCGTAGCGGTCGACGACGCGCGGAACCTTGTCGCCCCACTTCTTGCCGAGCGCCTTCTCCCACAGGTCCAGCGGCTCGATGATGTGGGAATCGGCAGAGATCACGTAATCCAGGCTCATCGTCGTTCCTCTTTGGCTCGCGGGCGGCTCAGGCGTGGAAGGGCCTTTGCTCCGGCGGGGCGGACGCAGCCTGCGCGAAGTCGCAGTCGCGGGTTGCGTAGAATTCGACCAGGAAGCCGTCCGGGTCGCGCAGACAGAAGCTGCGCTTGGTGGCGCTGTCGACCGTCGCGACGGTCGGGATGTTCCGCGCGGCCAATGCCGCCTCGGCGTCGGCAACCTGGGCTTCGCCCGCCATTTCGCACGAGAAGTGATGGCAGCCGTTCTCCAGGCCCTCCGCCCTGGCGAACAGAGCGCAGTGGAAGTCGGGCGTGGGCGCCGTGCCCCGCAGATAGGCGTAGGCGCCGTCGGGCGCCATGTAGGCGACATCGAGGCCTGCAAATTCGGTGTAGAAGCCGAGCGAGCGCGCGACATCCTCCACCACCATCACCGCGCGCGTGGTGCGCAGCGGATGGACCGGCGCGTCCGCGACGCGCTGGTAGTCCGGTGCCCGCTGCCACTTGGGCTCTGCGCTCGGCGGCTCGGCCTCGGGGTCCCAGCGGGCAGAGATGTTGGGGATGGGGCCGCCTGTGAAGACCGAGCGCCAGTCGTGCATCACGTCGGCGTAGAACTCGTGGAAGATGCCGTCGGGGTCGGGCACGTAGAAGGAGTGCGAGAAGGTGTGGTCGATGGTGAGATAGTCTTGGCAGCCGGACGCGACCGCGCGCTCGATCGCGGCCACCAGCGCCGCTTCGTTATCGACCTCCCAGCCGAGATGGTTGAGCCCCGTCTCCTGAAAGCCCTCCTCGATGATCACCTCGCCGTCGCGGCCGCGGAAGGGGCGGCCGATCTCCACCATGCCGACATCGTGATGGCTGTTGCCGTTGGAGACGAAGCCCGCCCCGGTGCCGACCTCGATGCCGACCTCCTCGAAGCCGCAGATCTTTTCGAAGAACGCGACCGAGCGGTCGAGGTTCCGCACGCTGACGTTCGCGTGGCCGAGCCTGCGCACGCCGAAGTTCACCGTCATCGCCTGCACCCCTCCCTGCCGACTTTGACCAGAGGAAAACGGTATAGTGTGCCCAGGACACCGTCAATTTCGTTAGCCTTCCCTGGAGCGAGACTGAGTCCATCCCCACTCAAGGTGGTATTGAGTCGAAGCGTCCTACAAACACTTATCCATTCCCGACACGTCGCGTATCTTGTATCGAGAAAGTATGATTGGGGAGCCGACACATCTTTGGTTCAGGCGTCGTTTACTCAAGTTGACTTGGTAGACATGAGGGCGACAAATCCCTCCTGCTCAAAATCATGATCGCTAGTGAGAACATCCGTAATGCCCTCATCTTCCATGGCAATAAACGAGATGCAGTCTTGCATGCTGAATTTCTTATCAGATCTATTCTCGTATCGTTTCAGCCCTCTCGCGAAAGAGTCCCGAGTTTGAGGAATAACTTTGACATTTGGATTTCCGCCAATAGCGCGCACAGCAGTTGCAGTTCGCTTTCGAAGCTCCTCGCCAGACTTGGAGAACCCAGTAAGCACTTCCATGAGTACTTCTTCAGTTGTCACAAGACTCACATTTCCAAGTGCCTCTCTGGCCTTCACTGCTGCATTATGCCACTGATCCTTCGGATTGATAGTTGCGATCCAATATGACGTGTCGACGAACACTACTTTCATGGCTCATCTCGGCCAGAGATATAGGAGTCGAGCCGGTGTGATAAGTCAGTTGGTACTCGGTCCCATTCCTGTTCCGGGACATCACGAAATATGTCGGTTATCACATCTTCGATACGCGGTGCGTCAACGCTAAACTGGGGTGAATTACTCGATATGGGGTCAAGCTCCGCCACTTGGGTAACCTTTCGAGGCTTTCCCCCAGAAGTGAATTCTCCTCGGCCCCGCACTCTGAGACGCACTGACTCGTGGTTCTTGAGTGCGGAGGTAACTTGTGTTTCCTGCTCCTTCGTGAAGGAAGCGACGATATTGGTCTTGTCATCGATCCAAATCTGAAACTGCCTCTTTCTGACATCAGCCTCCAACACACGTCCAACGATGTCCAGTTCATCTTCGTAAGAATTCTCGACTATTGAAAGCAGCCGATCTCGATCACGCTTTGTGACGTGAGCAAAGCTTTTCTTTGGTGGTGCGAACGTTAGTGTGCATGAGTCGGAAAGGCTTTCGCCCAGTCGAGCGAATTCTGACAACAGTTGCTTCGGACACTTCTCTGGAAGTTCCATATCATCATTCACCGATAAGAAGACTCTATGAACGAGATCAATAGCCTCCATCACTTCGCTATCAATCTGGGGTGCTTCGAGTGCGTTCATAAGCGGCTTGTCGACGGGTATCTCGAACGGGATTGCGGTGCTACCATCTTCTATTGAACGAAGCCAAAGGTGGGTTCGGGCCTCGAAATTCTTCGGAAGCCGTGCACGACCCGGATTTTTGTCTCGCCAGAGCGACTTGGCTGTTTCGGTCACCAAGGATTGGAAACGTTGAAGTTCGCCACACGCCGCAGCATCGAGGGCGCGTTCGCCATAGCGATCACCGCCAAAATGCAGCGTGACAACTCGCCGCCACTGGTCGGTCATGAGCCTAACTCCAACTGCTTCAGCCTCTTCTCGCTCGGGTATCTGCAATCTTAACAGTCGTCCGGCGGGCCTTACCAGTCTTCTGCGAAAGGTGCGGCCTGCACCCGTGACGGGCGACCGAGACAGGGGTGCGATACGCCACTATCCAAGGAACTGGGAGCAATACGAGTTTCCCCTATTCGGCTCCCGTCCCGCGGAGGGCGGCGGTGGCTGCTTTGTCGAGGGTGCCGTTGGCCGAAACGGCGACGGCATAGTCCCGCCGCGCGGCCTCGGGCGACACCAGATCGTTCCGCACGTCCGCGGCCACGTCCTCGGCCGCACGGCCGCGTGGGTCGCCGTAGCCGGCGCCGCCGGGGAGCACCAGCTTGAGGCGCTGGCCGGGCGGGATCGTCTGCTGGCCCTTGCCGCGCAGCTTGGTGCCGTCGTCGAGCGCGATGGTACCCGCCGCACCGTCGAGCCCGCCGCCCCGGCCGCGCGCGGGGTTGTCGATGCGTTCGAACTGCGCGAGCACGCTGAAGGGCGCGCCGTCCGCGCCGCCGATCTCCATCACCTGGCCGACTCCGCCGCGCAGCAGCCCGGCGCCGCCGGTATCCTGCGCGAGCTCCTTCCGCCAGATAACGATGGGCGCCACCGTCTCGGTGGCCTCGGCGGGTATGGTGCGCACGCCGCTTGGGAAGGCTGTCGCGGACAGGCCGTCCTTGGTCGGCCGCGCGCCGGCGCCGCCAGAGTTGAACAGGGCGACCTCGAACTCCGGCGGATCGAACGCCGCGTTGCGCCGGGCCTCGCTGTCGATCGCGGTCGCGCCGCCCCGCAGCTGCACGATCCAGAGCGAGGCCGCGCCCTCCGCCGGCACCCGCTCGGGGATCGCCTGATGCAGGCAGCCGAACACCAGATCGGGCAGCATATGGCCGATGACGTGGCGGGCGGCGACCGGCCAGGGCCTGGGCACGTTGAGGATCGAGCCCTCGGGCGCCGAGACGGTGAGCGGCGCGAGCGAGCCCGCGTTGTTGGGGATGTCCTTGGCCACGATGCACTTGAGGCCGAAGCTCGTGTAGGCGGTGGTGTAGTTGAGCACCACGTTGATGCCGTGGTTGCTCGCGGGCGAGGTGCCGGTGAAGTCGACGTGGATGCCTTCGCCCGAGACGGTCATGGCGGCGGCCAGCGTGATCGGCTCGTCGTAGCCGTCCATGGTGAGCGTGTTGCGGTAGGTGCCCTTGGGCAGCTCGGCGATGGCGGCGAGCGTCGCCGCACGCGAGCGTTCGATGATCTCCTCGCCCAGCGCATCGAGGTCGGTCAGTCCGAACTCGTCCATCATGGCGAGCAGGCGGTCTGCACCGGCCCGGTTGCAGGCGATGAGCGAGTGGACGTCGCCTTCGAGCTGGAGCGGCTCGCGCACGTTCCAGCGCACCATCTCCAGCAGGTCCTCGTTGATGCGGCCCTCGCGCACGAGCGGCATGATCGGGATGTAGAGCCCTTCCTCGAACACCGAGCGCGCGTCCGGGCCGAAGCCGCGTCCGCCGATATCCACCACATGTGCCGTGCAGGCGAAGGAGCCGATGATCCGGCTCTCGCGGAACACCGGAGTCACCACGGTGAGGTCGTGCAGATGGCCGCAGGTGAGCCACGGGTCGTTGGTGATGTAGACGTCGCCCTCGCGCATCACCTCGTTGGGGTAGCGGGCGAGGAAGTGCTGCACGGCGATGGCCATGGAGTTGACGTGGCCGGGCGTGCCGGTCACCGCCTGAGCGAGCATCCGGCTCTTGGTGTCGAACACACCGGCGGAGAGGTCGCCCGCCTCGCGCACGGTCGTGCTGAAGGCGGTGCGCAGCAGCGTCTGCGCCTGTTCCTCCACCACCGAGATCAGGCGGTTCCACATGATCTGCGTCTGGATCTGGGCGAGGCCGGATTGGGTGTTGCCGTTCATGTGGCGTCCTCCCCTTGTAGCGGCTGGCGTTCCAGCACGATCGCGCCCAAGGCATCGACCGAGGCGGTGAACGCCGCGCTCACCACCGCCGTGGTGTCAGTCTCGACGATCAGCGCGGGCCCGTCCACCCGCGCGCCGGGGGCAAAATCCGCGCGCCGGTAGACCGCCGCCTCGACCACGTGTCCGCTCCCCGGATCGAGCACGGGCCGCACGCCGCGCGCCGGCGGCGCGGCCGTCTCGGGGGATGGCGCGATGGGGGTGACGGCCTCCGGCACGGCGCTCACGCCGACGGACCAGCTCACGATCTCGAGGTCGAGCTTGGGGATGATGCGCCCGTAGAGCGTCTCGTAGGCGGTCTCGAACGCCTCGCGGATGATGGCGGTGTCCTCCCGCTCCCAGGTGCGGTTGGGCAGCGGCACGACCACCTCGTGCCCCTGGCCGAGATAGCGCATGTAGGCTGAGCGGTGCTCCTGCGTGGGCGTGCCCGGCGCTCCCCGGGCGACGATGGCGGCGGCCTCATCGCGCATTTCCTCCAGCACCCGATTTGTCAGCTCGGGGTTGAAGGCGCTCACCACCTGGTAGGCGCTACGCACCACCTCGTAGGCGACCGGCGCGCGGAGGAAGCCGATGGCAGAGCCCACCGCCGCGGCGGTCGGGATCAGGATGCGGTCCATGTCGAGTTTTTCTGCGAGCCGGGCCGCGTGCAGGGGCGCCGCGCCGCCGAAGGCGATCATCGTGCGCTCGCCGAGCGTGGCGCCGATCTCGATGGCGTGAACCCGCGCCGCACTCGCCATGTTCTCGCCGACCATCTCGCTGACCCCGAGGGCCGCCATCTGCGGCTCCAGATCGAGCGGCGAGCCGATCGCGGACGCGAGGGAATTGATAGCGGCCTGTTCGTCGAGCGCGATGCGCCCGCCCGAGAACTCGGCCGGGTCGATGCGCCCCATCGCCAGATCGGCGTCGGTCACCGTGGGCTCTTCGCCGCCCTGGCCGTAGCATGCCGGCCCCGGCTGGGCTCCGGCACTTTCTGGCCCCACGGCGACGCGGCCGAGGCGATCCACGACGGCGATGGAGCCGCCGCCTGCGCCGATCTCCACCATCTCGATTACCGGGATGCGGAGCGGCAGGCCGCTGCCCTTGAGGAAGCGATGGGCGCGGGCCACCTCGAAGGCCCGCGTCGTCTGCGGCTGGGCGTCGTCGATCAGGCAGATCTTGGCGGTCGTGCCCCCCATGTCGAACGAGAGCACGCGGTCGAGCCCGCATTGGCGCGCGACGTGGCTGGCGAAGACGGCGCCGCCCACCGGTCCGGATTCCACCAGGCGGATGGGGAAGCGGATCGCCGTTCCAATGTCGGCGACGCCACCACCGGACAGCATGACGAAGAGCGGGCAAGCGAAACCGGCCTCGCGCAGGCCGTCCTCAAGATTGCGCAGGTAGCGCGCCATGACCGGCTGGACGTAAGCATTGGCGCAGGCGGTCGAGAAGCGCTCGTATTCGCGCATCTCCGGCGCGACCTCGGAGGAAAGCGTGATCGCGAGGTCCGGCAGCGCCGTGTGCAGGATGTCGTGGACCCGTCGCTCGTGCGCCGGGTTGACGTAGGAGTGCAGGAGGCCGATCGCGGCGCTCTCGATGCCTTCGGCGGCGAGCTTGGCGGCCGTGGCTTCGACCGCCGCCTCGTCGAGCGGCAAAATTGGATCGCCCGAGGCGTTGAGCCGTTCGGGAATGGGGAAGCGCCACTGCCGCGGCACCAGCGGCACCGGCTTCTCCATGTCGATGTCGTACTGCTCGAAGCGGCTCTCCGTCCCCATCTCGATGGAATCGCGAAAGCCTTCGGTGGTGATCAGTGCGGTGCGTGCGCCCTTGCGCTCGATCATCGCGTTGGTGGCGAGCGTGGTGCCGTGAATGACCAGCGCCACCTCGTGCGGGGCGACACCGCATGACTCCATCGCCTGCGCCAGTCCCTGGCGCACGCCCTCCTCGGGCGCGTCGGGCGTCGTCAGCACCTTCGCCGTGAAGCGCTCGGGCCCGCGCTCCAGCACGATATCCGTGAAGGTGCCGCCGATATCGACGCCGATCCGAACCTCTGCGTTCGCTTCCGCCATTACTTACCTGCGTTCGAAGTGTTGGATTACACGATTTGAGAGGATTGATTCCCGCGACCTGGCGTCAATGGGCGTCGGCCCAGCTCGTGCCGGTGCCGATGTCGACGGTGAGTGGCACGTCGAGATGGGCGGCGCTCTCCATCACCTGGGTGACGACGGCGCCGGTCTCCTCAATTTCCGCCTCGGGCACCTCGAAGACCAGCTCGTCATGCACTTGCAGCAGCATCTGTGCGCCCAGGCCCTCGGCCTTCAGCGCGCCCTGTATCGGTATCATCGCGCGCTTGATGACGTCGGCGGCGGCGCCCTGTATCGGTGCGTTGATCGCCGCCCGCTCCGAGAACGCCCGGCGCGCCGGGTTGCGGTCGTTGATCCCCGGCAGCCGGCACTTGCGCCCGAAAAGCGTGGTCACGAAGCCTTCCGCATGGGCCACCTTCTTGGTGCGTTCCATGTAGTCCTTGATGCCGGGATACTGCGTGAAATAGGCCTCTATAAGTCGCTTGGCCTCGGCCTGGGGGACGCCGATCTGGCGCGCCAGTCCGAAGGCGCTGATGCCGTAGATGATCCCGAAGTTGATCGCCTTGGCCGAGCGACGAACCATCGGGTCCATGCCCTCCAGCGGCAGGTCGAACACTTGGCTCGCGGTCAGCGCGTGGATGTCGGTCCCATCGCGAAACGCATCCTTGAGCGCCTCGACGCCTGCGACGTGGGCGAGGATGCGAAGCTCGATCTGCGAATAGTCGGCGGAGAGCAGCACATGGCCCGGCGCTGCGACGAAGGCGCGGCGGATGCGCCGGCCTTCCTCGGTGCGGATCGGGATGTTCTGCAGATTGGGATCGTTGGAGGAGAGCCGCCCCGTGTTGGCGGCGGTCATCGTGTAGGTGGTGTGGACGCGCCGGGTTCGGGGATCGATGTGCTCGACCAGCGCATCCGTGTAGGTGCTCTTGAGCTTGGTGAGCTGGCGCCAGTCCAGCACCCGCGCCGGCAGGTCGTGACCCTGGGCCGCAAGCTCTTCGAGGATGTCGGCACCGGTGCTGTAGGCGCCCGACTTGCCCTTGCGTCCGCCCTGGAGCCCCATCTCCTCGAACAGCACCTCGCCTAGCTGCTTGGGCGAGCCGATGGTGAAGGGATGGCCGGCGAGCGCATGAATCTCGCTCTCCAGCGTCTCGATCCGGCCGGCGAAATCCTCGGACAGCGCAACGAGCTCGCCCTGGTCGACCAGGATGCCGGCGGACTCCATCTGCGCCAGCACCGCGATCAGCGGGCGCTCGATCCGCTCGAAGACCGTCGTGAGACGGTCGGCGACGAGGCGCGGCCGCAGCACCCTGTGCAGGCGCAACGCGAGGTCGGTGTGCGCCGCCGCCGTGTCCCGAAGCGCCTCGGGCGGAACCGCGTCGATGGAGACCTTGTTGCGCCCGCTGCCGAGCACGTCGGCCAGCGCTGGCGCCGGGCGGTCGAGGTGGATGCGCGTGAGATCGTCGAGCGCGTGGTTGTGCAGGCTGCCGTCGAGCACCCAGGACGCGAGCATCGGGTCGTCGATCGGGCCGACTGCGCCGTTCTCCCGCGTCAGCAGACGCAGGGTGCGCTTTATGTCGAGTCCGACCTTGAGGACACCGGGCTCGGCCAGCACGGGCGCAAGAATGGTGAGCGCCTCGTCAGGACTCAGTTGCGGGGCCGCTTGCTCCGCTCCGATCAGGTCGGGGCCCACGTGGCCGAGGGGCACGTAGCAAGCCTCGCCGGGTGCGGTGCCGAGTGCGAGACCGACGAGGCCGGCACCCTCCGCCGATCCGTCCGCCACGAATGGCTCCAGCGCCAGCACGCCGCTCGCGCGGGCCTTGTCCGCCCAACCAGCGAGCGTGTCGGCATCGGTCACCAGCGGATAGGTGTCAGGGAGGGGGGCCGTCTCCTCCGGTTCCGCCTCCTCCTCGGCCAACGTCGCCTCTCCGTCATCGGGGTCGAGCCGGGCAGCGATCGATCGGAATCCGTTTTCCTGGAAGAAGGCGCGTAGCGCGCCCGGCTCGGGTTGCCGACGTGCGAGCGCCTCAAGCGGCGTCGGCAGAGGCGCATCCCGGCGCAACGTCACGAGATCGCGGGAGATGCGCGCCATCTCGGCGTGCTCGATCAGGTTCTGGCGCCGCTTGGGCTGCTTGATCTCTTCTGCGCGCTCCAGCAGTTGGTCGAGATCGCCGTAATCGTTGATGAGCTGCGCCGCCGTCTTAACACCGATGCCGGGGACGCCCGGCACGTTGTCGGTGCTGTCTCCGGCAAGCGCCTGCACGTCGATCACCCGCTCAGGCCCAACGCCGAAGCGCTCTCGCACCTGCTCGGGGCCGATCTCGCGATTCTTGAAGTAGTCGTACATGACCACGGAGTCGCCCTCGACGAGCTGCATCAGGTCCTTGTCGGCGGAGACGATGGTGACCCGCGCGCCCTCTGCCCGCGCGGCGTCAGCGTAGGCTGCAATCAAGTCATCCGCCTCGAAGCCCTCGAGCTCGATCGACGCTAGGTTGAAGGCGGCGGCGGCCTCGCGCACGAGCGGGAACTGCGGAATCAGTTCCTCCGGTGTCTCGCCCCGGTTCGCCTTGTAGGGCTCATAGATTTCGTTGCGGAAGGTGAGCCGCGCGGTGTCGAAGATCACCGCAGCGTGGTCCGCATCGGTCTCGCGCAGAATCTTCCAGAGCATGTTGGAGAAGCCGAGCACCGCATTCACCGGCGTGCCGTCGGAGCGGGTCAGCGGCGGCAACGCGTGGAACGCGCGAAAGATGAAACCCGAGCCGTCGATCAGGTAGAGGTGGCGAAGTTCGCTCGCTTCGGCGGAGGTGTCGTCGTTCACGGTCGGTGCTCCGGCTTCCGGACGGTAACGGAGTGGCCTTGCGGTGGGCGGTGCGCGCCACTATGCCACGCGGGCCGGCCCCCGCACAGCAAGCCGGCGGCCTCCCGTCACCAACCGCTGGCAATCGAGATCCGCCCGTGACCGCCCCCAGCGCTCCCGTCCCCTATGCGGCTCCGCGCATCTCCGCCTTCTACGCGGCCTACTTCCTGGTGGCCGGGGTGGCGCTGCCGTTCTGGCCTCTTTTCCTGCAGGCGCGCGGGCTCTCCGTGACGGAGATCGGGCTGATGCTGGGGCTCACGCTGATGCTGCGTGCCGCCGCCGGCCCCTTTATCGGCCGCTTCGCCGACCGCCGCGACAGCACGCGTGGGCCGCTCGTCGCCTGCGCGCTGACCGTGCTGCTCGTCGCCGTCGCCTTTTACTGGACCTGGGGCTTCTGGCCGATCTTCATCGTCAGCACCGTCTTCACGCTGGTCTACGCCGGCGTCCTGCCGTTGGGGGAAACCATCGCACTCCGCACCGTCTCCGCCGAGTCGGGCTACGGCCGCGTGCGGCTCTGGGGCTCGGTTTCGTACCTGGTGGCGGCTGCGGTGGGCGGTGCGGTGTTGGAGGTTGCGGAGGTGCCGTCCGCCGAGGTCATCGTCACCATGATCCTCGCGACCATCGTGGTGATGATTGCCGGCTCGCTTGCGATGCCCGACCGTCGGGGCGGCAGCGCGCCGCCAGCGGCGCCCATCATGAGCGTGCTGAGAGAGCGGCAGTTTCGCCTGATGGTTTACGCCACCACCGCGATCCACGGCGCGCACGCGGTGTTCTACGGCTTCTCGACTCTCCACTGGCTCGCGTCTGGGATCTCGGAGTGGGTGATCGGACTCTTGTGGGCGGGCGGGGTCGTCGCTGAGGTGATCCTCTTCGCATGGAACGCGCCGCTCGTCCGCCGCATCGGGCCAGTCGGGCTCCTGGGCGCGGGGGCGGTGGCCGGAGTCGTGCGCTGGGCCGTACTGGCGCTGACGACGGAGGTTTGGGCGCTGGCGCTTGCCCAGTGCCTGCACGCCTTCACCTTCGGCGCGATGCACTTGGGGGCAATGGTCTTCATTGCGCGAACGGTGCCCGCCGGATCGGCAAACACGGCGCAGGCGCTGTTTGCCGCCACGACCAACGGTCTGGGTCTGGGCGCCGGGCTCCTGCTCGCAGGCCTGCTCTACGCCGCCTGGGGCGCCAATGCCTACTGGGTGTGCGCAGCGGTCTCCGGCCTGGGTTTCATCGCAGTGCTGGCGATGCGCCGCCCCGGACGGGAGGGGACTGTCTAGTGGCCGCCGGTGCCGACCGCGCCTTCCTTCAGGACGAAGCGGCGGTCGCAATAGGGGCAGTCGATGGCCCCGTTGGATTCGAGATTGAGGAACACGCGCGGATGGCCGAGCGCTCCACCACCGCCATTGCATGAGACGACCGTGTCTTCGACCTCGATGATCTCGGGCGGATCGATGGTCACGGGCCGTCCCTCGTCAATTCCTGCTGCTCCTGGCCGCCATTTGACCGAAGCGGCGGGGCGATGATACCCATTGCCCGCCGCCATTCAACCGGGCGTCGCCGCCCAATCCGGCGCCATCCACTCCGCCACGAGCCCCGCCTGGAGAGCATCGTCCTGCATCCGACACACGCCCACGACGAGTCCGCGCCATGAGCGAGGCGATCCCCTATGTCCGGGATCTCGACTTCACCTATGGCAAGGTGGCGCAGGTCTCCCCGTTGATCCGCCGGGTCATCGCGCACAACCCGAGCGTCTTCACCTTCCACGGCACCGGCACCTACATCGTGGGGCGGGGCAATGTGGCGATCATCGATGCCGGCCCTGACCTCGCCGACCATGTCGATGCCGTGCTCGCCGCCGTGCGCGGCGAGACCGTGACGCATCTCGTTGTGACCCACACCCACATCGATCATTCGCCGGCGACACGCCACATCAAGGCCGCGACCGGGGCGCCGAGCTACGGCTTTGGCCCGCACGGGGGCGGGGAGGGGCCGGCGGTCGAAGAGGGTGCGGACCGTGACTTCGTGCCGGATCACCGGATCGAGGACGGTGTGTCGATCGAAGGCGAAGGCTGGACTCTGGAGGCGGTACACACGCCGGGCCACACCTCGAACCACCTCTGCTTCATGCTGGCGGAAGAGCGGGCGCTCTTCTCGGGCGATCACGTGATGGGGTGGTCGACCACGGTGGTCTCGCCGCCGGATGGCGACATGGGTGCCTACATGGCCTCGCTGGAGAAGCTCAAGGCGCGTGACGAGGTGACCTACTGGCCCACGCATGGGCCTCCGATTCCCCGGCCGCAGCGCTACGTTGGCAAGCTGCACGCTCACCGGCGCCAACGCGAAGCGGAGATCCTATCCGCCGTCGCGGACGGCGCGGCGACCATTCCAGAGATTGTGGCCCTGCGCTATCGGGGGCTCGACCCGCGCCTGCGCCCCGCAGCCGCCCGCACCGTACTTGCCCACCTGATTCATCTGGTCGAGAGTGGGCGTGCCGCTTGCGCTGGCGAGCCGGATGAGGACGCGCGCTACCGTGCAGTCGTTTAGCGGAAAGACTGGTCTCTAGCGGGCACGCTTCTTAGGCGGCGAATCGTGGAACTCCTTGACCTGGGCGAAGGCGGCGCCCTGGAGCAGCTTCACATCCTGGCCGCAGACGACCAGGTCGTAGCCGCGTTCGAACGTCCATTTGACTGACTTGCCGGGGCGCGTGACCGTCGCGAGCAGCTTTCCCGTCGCCCGCATCTTGCGCTCGGCCTTCTGGATCAGCCGGATCACTTTCGGCTCCTTCATGTCCAGCATGTGGCCGATGCTCGCGGAGATGTCGCTCGGCCCCAGGAACAGCATGTCGACGCCATCGACGGCCGCGATTTCCTCGATGTTGTCGATCGCCTCCTCGGTCTCGATCTGGCAGGCGACCAGTAACTCCTGCGGCATTGCCGCGCGATAATCCGCGATCCGAGAACCCCAGCCGGAGCAACGCGCGGCGTGCGGTGCCACCCCGCGCACACCTTCCGTCGGAAAGCGACAGGCGGCGACCGCCGCCTCGGCCTCAGCGGCGTTCTGCACGTATGGCACGACGACGCCCATCACGCCGATGTCGAGGGCACGCTTGATGTAAACCATGTCGTTCCACGGCACGCGCATCATCGGAGTGGCTCCGGACGCTGCCGCTGCCTGCATCAGGCTGATGGCGTTGAGGAGGTCGCCCGGCCCGTGCTCGTGATCCATGATGACCGTGTCGTAGCCGGCGTTGGCGACGACTTCGGCGGCAATGGGGCTGCCCATCGCGAGCCAGGCGCCCAATGCGGGCTCGCCCGCGAGCATCTTTCTCTTGCAGCGGTTCTCGACGGTCATGCGCGGCGCCTCCCAATGGTGCAATGAGCGAGGGTGAGGGGACTCCCATCGGCCCAGAACACACGGGCAATGGGCGCGGCCGGTTCTACCACGGCCTGCGCGGGCGGGACAGGCGGCGCAGGATTAAGAAACGGGGGGAGGGACCGGTGTCTCGTGGCCGCCGAGCGGAGGCAGGATACTCACGTCTGGGTCGTCATCCGAGGCGGCGAGTTCGCCAAGAGCCTCGTCGTCCTCGTCGGTCCATTCGATGGGCACGAGCGGCCCGGTCAGCGCGTGCTTCAGGATGTCATCCATCGAATCGACCGAGACGATGGTGAGGTCCTTCTTCACGTTGTCCGGAATGTCGTCGAGATCCTTCTCGTTCTCCTGCGGAATCAGGACCGTCGTGAGCCCGCCCCGCAGGGCGGCCAGCATCTTCTCCTTGAGGCCGCCGATCGGCAGCACGCGCCCGCGCAGCGTAATCTCGCCCGTCATCGCGATCGACTTCTTGACCGGGACGCCCGTCAGCACCGAGACGATGGAAGTCACCATGGCGACACCGGCGGAGGGGCCGTCCTTGGGCGTCGCGCCCTCTGGCACGTGAACGTGGATGTCGCGCTTGCTGAGGATCGTCGGCTTGATGCCGAACTCGACCGCGCGCGACTTGACGTAGCTCTCGGCCGCTTGAACGGACTCGCGCATCACGTCGCCGAGCTTGCCGGTGGAGATCACCCGGCCCTTGCCCGGCAGCGTCACCGATTCGATGGAAAGCAGCTCGCCGCCGACCTCGGTCCAAGCGAGACCGGTCGTGACGCCCACCATGTCCTCGTGCTCGGCCTCGCCGTAGCGGTACTTGCGGATGCCGGCATACTTCTTGAGATTGCGCCGGGTGACGCGGACCTTTTCCCGTCCCTCCGCGACAATTTCCCGAGTCGCCTTGCGGGCCAGATTGGCGAGCTCCCGCTCCAGATTTCGCACACCCGCCTCGCGGGTGTAGTAGCGAATCAGGTCGAGCAGCGCCTCAGCCGAGATCGACCACTCGCCCTTCTTGAGCGCATGCGCCTTGGCCTGCTTCGGGATTAGGTGGCGCTTGGCGATCTGGACCTTTTCGTCCTCGGTGTAGCCGGGAATGCGAATGGTCTCCATCCGGTCGAGCAGGGCCGGCGCCATCCTGAGCGTGTTGGCCGTAGTGATGAACATCACGTCCGAAAGGTCGTAGTCGACCTCGAGATAGTGGTCGTTGAACGTGTTGTTCTGCTCGGGGTCCAGCACCTCCAGCAGGGCGGACGCGGGGTCGCCCCGGAAGTCGGCGCCCATCTTGTCGACTTCGTCGAGGAGGAAGAGCGGGTTGGACGACTTCGCCTTCTTCATCGACTGGATGATCTTGCCCGGCAGCGAGCCGATGTAGGTACGACGATGCCCGCGAATCTCGGCCTCGTCGCGCACGCCACCGAGCGAGAAGCGCACGAAGTTGCGCCCAGTCGCGCGTGCCACCGACTTGCCGAGGGAGGTCTTGCCGACTCCGGGCGGGCCGACGAGACAAAGGATCGGCCCCTTCATCTTCCGCGCCCGCTGCTGGACCGCGAGATACTCCAGGATCCGCTCCTTGACCTTCTCCAGCCCGTAGTGGTCGTCGTTGAGGATCTTCTCGGCGTTCTTGATGTCCTTCTTGATCCGGGTGCGCTTCTTCCACGGGATCGAGAGTATCCAGTCGAGGTAGTTGCGGACCACCGTGGCCTCGGCCGACATCGGGCTCATGGAGCGGAGCTTCTTGACCTCCGCCAGCGCCTTTTCCCTCGCCTCTTTGCTGAGCTTGGTGGCCTTGATCCGTGCCTCGAACTCGGCGGCCTCGTCGCGCCCGTCCTCGCCTTCGCCAAGCTCCTTCTGGATCGCCTTCATCTGCTCGTTCAGGTAGTATTCGCGCTGCGTTTTCTCCATCTGACGCTTGACGCGCGAGCGGATGCGCTTCTCCACCTGGAGCACCCCGATCTCGCCTTCCATCAGCGAGATCACGCGCTCCAGCCGACCGCCGACCGAGCCGATCTCCAGCAGCTCCTGCTTCTCATCCAGCTTGATCGAGAGGTGCGAGGCGATGGTGTCCGCGAGCTTGCTCGGTTCCTCGATCTGGTTCACCGAGACCAGAACCTCCGGCGGCACCTTCTTGTTGAGCTTCACATATTGCTCGAACTGGCTCGCCACCGAGCGGCTGAGCGCCTCGAGCTCGCCGGCATCGCCCTCGTCTTCCTCCATCTTTTCGGCTCGCGCTTCGAAGAACGCCGGATTCTCGCGGAACTCGACGATCCGCGCGCGAGCGCCGCCCTCTACCAGCACCTTGACCGTGCCGTCCGGCAGCTTGAGGAGCTGAAGCACCGAGCCGACCACGCCGACGGAATGGATGTCCTTCGGCGCGGGGTCGTCCTGGGAAGCGTTTTTCTGCGCAACGAGAAGGATTTGCTTGTCGTCCTTCATCACGGTTTCGAGTGCCGCGACCGACTTTTCGCGGCCGACGAACAGCGGCACGATCATGTGCGGAAACACGACGATGTCCCTCAGCGGCAGGACCGGGTAGCTCGGAAGAGACGAAACGTCCAGCATTGTTCCTCGTGCGCCTTGCGATTGCGCGTCAGAGCGGTAGCCGATACCGCGGCGCGCCCGCAGGTAAGGTAAGTACGGCGGCGCAGCCGTTCAAGCGGTCACTCAGGACGCCGACGAGCTCGCGTCCTCGAGCCGGTCGGAATAGATCAGGAGAGGCTGTGCCCGGCCCTCGACCACTTCCCTGTTGATCACGACCTCTTCCACCGAATCGTAGCTCGGCAGATCGAACATCGGGTCGAGCAGGATGCCCTCGAGGATGGAGCGGAGCCCGCGTGCGCCGGTCTTGCGCGCGATGGCCTTGTGGGCAACCGCGCGGAGCGCGTCGTCGGTGAACGCCAGCGTCACGCTCTCCATGTCGAAGAGCTTCTCGTATTGCTTCACGAGAGCGTTCTTCGGCTTGACGAGAATCTCCACCAGCGCGTCATCATCGAGATCGTCCAGCGTGGCGAGGACCGGCAGCCGGCCGACGAACTCGGGAATGAGCCCGAAGCCGAGCAGGTCTTCGGGCTCGACCTCGCGCAGGATCTCGCCGGTCTTGCGCTCGTCCGGCGCACGCACGTCGGCACCGAAGCCGATCGCCATGCCGCGCCCGCGCTGGGAGATGATTTTTTCCAGGCCTGAGAAGGCTCCGCCACAAATGAACAGGATGTTGGTCGTGTCGACCTGCAGGAACTCCTGCTGCGGATGCTTGCGCCCGCCTTGAGGCGGAACGGAGGCCACGGTGCCCTCCATGATCTTGAGGAGGGCCTGCTGCACGCCCTCGCCGGAAACATCCCGCGTGATCGACGGGTTGTCCGACTTGCGTGCGATTTTGTCCACCTCGTCGAGGTAGACGATGCCGCGCTGGGCCCGCTCGACATTGTAGTCAGCCGCCTGGAGCAGCTTGAGGATGATGTTCTCGACGTCCTCGCCGACGTAGCCGGCCTCCGTCAGCGTGGTCGCGTCGGCCATTGTGAACGGCACGTCGAGGATGCGCGCGAGCGTCTGGGCGAGCAGGGTCTTGCCGCAGCCGGTCGGCCCGATCAGGAGAATGTTCGACTTGGCGAGCTCGACCTCGTTGCCCTTACTGCCGTGGGCAAGGCGTTTGTAGTGATTGTGCACGGCGACGGAGAGCACGCGCTTGGCGTGGTCCTGACCGATCACGTAGTCGGCCAATACCTCACAGATCTCGGAGGGTGTCGGTACACCATCACGGCTCTTGACCCGAGCGCTCTTGTGCTCCTCGCGGATGATGTCCATGCAGAGCTCGACGCACTCATCGCAGATGAACACGGTCGGCCCTGCGATGAGCTTGCGCACCTCGTGCTGGCTCTTCCCGCAGAAAGAGCAGTACAGCGTGTTCTTCGAATCGCCGCCGCTGGACTTGTTCATGTCCGCTCCGTGCCGTCGCTTGCGGAGACGCGCCCGCCTAAACCGCCGTTAAGCTCGCGACGCTCTTCTCCAGACAACCAGGACCCCGTGAGGTTGGCAAACACCCCGGCCCGTGTCTAGGCCGAACATTCGGTGATTTCGAGACCCAATATCTAGTGCCTCCCGGCCTAAGTTTTCGGGTTAAATGCACCACGCGGCAGCCTGCTCCAGCCACCTGCGGACTCTAGCTTCCCTTCTTGGTGCCGCCCTTGGCTCCCGAGTCGTCCGGGGTTTCCGGCCGCCGCGCCACCACATCGTCCACGATACCGAAGTCCTTGGCTTCGTTAGGAGTCATGAACTTGTCACGTTCCAGGTTTTCTTCGATGATCGCAAGGTCCTGACCGGTATGGCTCACGTAAATTTCGTTGAGACGCTGGCGCAGCAACAAGATTTCCTTGGCGTGGATCTCGATGTCGGTGGCCTGCCCCTGAAAGCCGCCGGACGGCTGGTGCAGCATGATCCGCGCGTTGGGTAGCGCGAAGCGCTGCCCAACCGCGCCGGCCGCCAGCAGAAGCGAGCCCATCGAGGCCGCCTGGCCGATGCAGAGTGTGGCCACCGCCGGGCGCACATACTGCATCGTGTCGTAAATCGCGAGACCCGACGTCACCAGGCCACCGGGGCTGTTGATGTAAACGGAGATGTCCTTGGTCGGGTTCTCCGATTCCAGGAACAAGAGCTGCGCGGTGACCAGGCTCGCGACCTCATCGCCGATGCCGCCAGTGAGGAAAATGATTCGCTCCTTGAGCAGCCGCGAATAGATGTCGTAGGCACGCTCGCCCCGGTTGGTTTGCTCCACGACCATCGGCACCAGGGTGTTGGCGTAGGTCTCGACGATATCCGCCATGACGCTCTCCTTATTCAGCGGGGCGGATCAGCCCGACTCGCCCGACGCAGCGCTCTCGTCCTCGACGGTTGCCGCGCTCTCGTCCTCGTCGGCCTCTTCGGTTCCAGTAGCCGACGACTTCTCGTCCTCGTCGGGATCGCGCATCAACGTCTCCACGTCGACGACCTCTTCCGAGACCGTCGCGAGTTCACTGAGGAAGATGATCACCTTGTCCTCGAATACCGTGGGACGGAAGCGCTCCAGTTGGTCTGGTTGGCTCCGGTAGAATTCGAGGAGGCGCTGAGGCTCCGGATGCTCGCGAGCTCTCATCATGGCCGCGCGGAGCAGGTCCTCCTGCTCGACCGTAATATCGTTGCTCCTCCCGATCTCCGCGATTAGGAGGCCGAGGCGGACGCGCCGCTCGGCGATCTGCCGAAACTCTTCCCGCGCTTCGTCTTCTGGCTGATCGAGGAAAGAGGCGATCTCCGACTCGGTCCGCTTGGCGTCGTTCTCGATCTGCTGCCAGACGGCGTCGAACTCGCGCTCGACCATGCCGGGCGGCACGTCGAACTTGTAGCGCTCATCCAGGACATCGAGCAGCGAGCGCTTGAGGCGAGCCTGGGAGAATTGCTCGTACTGCGATTGGATCCGCTCCCGTACCACGCCGCGCAGTGCGTCCAGGCTTTCGGCGCCTTGGCGTTCGGCGAAGGTGTCGTCGACCGTCACGGGCAACCGCTCCTGCACCTCCTTGACTGTGATCTTGAAGACGGTGGCCTCCGCCGCTGCTGCGGGCTCATCCTGCTCTCCCGCCTCCTGTTCGGGTGCGGGCGGCGTCATCGTCACTTCCCGTTCCTGGCCCGCCTCAGCGCCGACGAGCTGCTCGGTCATTTCGGGCAAGAGCGCTTCGGCATCGAGCTCCAGCGGCACGTCCGTGCCGCTCCGCTCCGGCGCCGGTTCGCCATCGACCTCGACAGCGATGTCGACCAGAAGCTGATCGCCTTCCTGTGCCGCTCTCGGCGTCTCGACCGGCTCGAACCGCTTTTCGGCCTCTGCGAGTCGGCCAAGCGCGTCCTCCACCGAGTCGTCGGTCACTTCGGCCTTGAGTCGGGTGACGGTGAGGTCGGAGAAGTCGCCGAGCTCGATGTCCGGCAAGACCTCCATTCCCATGGTGAACTCGAGATCCTTGCCCTCGTCGTAGGCCGTGATCTCGATCTCAGGCTGCATGGCCGGGCGCAGCTCGCGTTCCTCCAGGACCTCGCGCGAGCGCGTCTCGATGGTCTGCTGCAGCACTTCGCCGAGCACACGCGGCTGATAATGGCGGCGCACGATCGAGAGCGGCACCTTGCCGCGACGAAAGCCCTTCATGGTCACGGTCTTGCGCAGCTCGTCCAGCCGCCCCTCGACGTCGGCTTCGAGGTCGGCCGCCGGCACCGTCACCTTGAGCTCACGCTTCAGCCCCTCGGAGAGGGTTTCCGTTACCTGCATAATCCTGCGCTCATGTCATACTCCGCATGCCCGGCGGGCGCCCCATCGAGACGCGGGCTCGGGCACCGCCAGCGGATGGTGCGGGCGAAGGGATTCGAACCCCCACGGCCTGAGCCACGTGGTCCTAAACCACGCGCGTCTACCAATTCCGCCACGCCCGCGCGTCTCCGGTGTGTCTCTGGTTCGTGAGTCCCTCCGGAAGCGGAGAAACTTCGCGCGCCCTATAGCACAGAAGGGCGCCAATGGGCCAAGACGCTATCGAGCAGCTTTTCCAGCTTGAACACAAGCCGGGATCGTGCTGAGAAATTCGGGTTAGTCTGACGATATCTTGCTGCGGATGGGTGGCCGAGCGGTCGAAGGCACCGGTCTTGAAAACCGGCAGGGGCGCGAGTCCCTCGTGGGTTCGAATCCCACCCCATCCGCCACTCAGATGCTATAATTCATTGATTAATCATGATTTTTCGTGATTTTTCAGTTCTGTGTTCCTCAGTTTGCCTCAGAAATTCGTGGCATGGTGGCCATTTGGAGCCCTGCCCGCTACTGCTCTCCAGTGTTGTTCGGCGCGGGGGAGTGGCGCCGATAGGCGTTCTAACGTGTTGAGGTGGCTAGGCTTTAGGGGGTCAATGTTCCACGCTTGACAACGTCCAGGGGGCCGCGCGAAGCCCTACACCGGTTCTTCGACGGCGTGGAGGCGTGATTCGATGCTCCTTTGCTGCGGCGAAGCGCTGATCGACATGATCCCGACGCCGACTGAGTCGGGGCAGGACGGCTACGTGCCGCATGTCGGCGGTGCGGTCTTCAACACCGCGATCGCGCTCGGACGTCTGGGCGTGCAGACCGGAATGTTGACCGGGCTTTCCTCCGATCTGTTCGGCCAGCAATTGACCGCATCGCTCCATGCGAACCATGTCGACACATCGCTCGTCGTCACCTCCGACCGGCCCACCACACTCGCGTTCGTCCAGCTCACGGACGGCCAGGCCTCCTACCTGTTCTACGACGAGAACTCGGCCGGACGGATGCTCGACCGGGCCGACATGCTCCCGCTGCCCGACGAGATCAGCACGCTCTACTTCGGCGGCATCAGCCTGGTCTTCGAGCCGGGTGCCGAGGCCTATGCCGCACTGCTGAAGCGTGAGGCCGCGGCCCGCGTGGTCATGCTCGACCCGAACATCCGCCCGAGTTTCATCCGGGACATCAGGCAATACCGCGACCGTCTGGATCAGATGATCGCGCTGTCGGACATCGTGAAGGTCTCCGACGAGGACCTGAACTGGATCTATCCCGGCCCGCAGTCGCTGTTCGAGAAGCTCGATTTCGTGCGCCAGGCCGGGCCGTCCGTCGTGATCCTGACGCGCAGCGGCAGCGGTGCCACCGCCTTCCTCAAGGACGGCACCGAAGTCTCGGTTCCGGTCGACCGCGTCGACGTCGTCGACACCATTGGCGCGGGCGATACGTTCAATGCGGGCGTGCTGGCCAAGCTCGCGGAGCTCGGGCTGCTCATCAAGGCATCCCTGGCCGCCATCGATCGCGATCAGATGCGCGAAGCCCTGCGCTTCGGCACTCGGGTCGCAGGGGTCACCGTTTCCCGCGCCGGTGCGAACCCGCCATGGCGCCATGAGCTTTGAAGGCGATATTCTCTTGAGCGGTTAGTGAAGCGGGGATGCTCCTCTCAGTGGCGCCGTCTCTAGGCGGGCTGGAGGTGGACTGATCATGGTTTCTCGAGTCATTCCGGTCGAGCCGTTCGATCTCGTGGTCTTCGGCGGCACTGGCGACCTGGCGCGGCGCAAGCTGCTGCCCGCGCTCTATCGCCGCATGCTTGCCGGGCAGGCGCAGCCCGGTTCGAGGATCGTCGCCGTCGGCCGCAGAGTGCTTGACGCCGACGGTTATCGCCGCATGGCCGAGGCGTCGCTCAAGGAGCATGCGGGTCCGGGCGCGCTCGATCCCGATCGGGCGGCGGCCTTCCTCGACATGCTCGACTACGTGCACGTCGATGCGGAGGGCGAGGGTGGCTGGGCCTCGCTCGCCGACCGGCTCGAGGGCTCTGAGCGCATGCGGATCTTCTATCTCTCGGTGGTGCCGCACCTATTCGGGCCAATCAGCGAACGGGTGGCGCGGAGCGGCTGCCGCACGCCCGACACGCGGCTGGTGGTCGAGAAGCCGCTCGGCCGCGATCTCCAGAGCGCGCAGGTGCTGAACCGCCGGCTCGCGACGCTGTTCGAGGAGCGCCAGATCTACCGGATAGACCACTATCTCGGGAAGGAGACCGTGCAGAACCTGATGGCGCTGCGCTTCGCCAATGCCCTGTTCGAGCCGATCTGGAACGCGCGCCATGTCGATCACGTGCAGATCACCGTCGCCGAGCGAGTCGGCGTCGGCGGCCGGGGCGCCTACTACGACGAGAACGGCGCGCTGCGGGACATGATGCAGAACCACCTTCTGCAACTGCTTTGCCTCATCGCCATGGAGCCGCCGGCGCATTTCGAGCCGGACGCGCTGCGCGACGAGAAGCTCAAGGTGCTGCGCAGCCTGAAGCCGCTGGAGGGGCTCGGCGACGTGGTGCGCGGCCAGTATCTCGGCATCAACGGCGAGGCGGGCTATCTGGAAGACGCGGAGAATCCCCGATCGCGCACCGAGAGCTTCGTGGCGATCAAGGCGGAGATCGCCAACTGGCGCTGGAACGGGGCGCCGTTCTACCTGCGCACCGGAAAGCGGCTGCGGACGCGGATGTCGGAGATCGCCGTCGTCTTCAAGGACGCCCCGCATTCGATCTTCCCCGAGAGCACGGGCAGCACGGGCCCCAACGTGCTGGCGATCAGGCTACAGCCAGACGAGGGGATCACGCTGAGACTGACGATCAAGGAGCCTGGCCCCGGCGGCATGCGGCTCTGCGAGGTGCCGCTCGACATGACCTTTGCCGAGACCCTGGGCGCTGACGGGCTGAGCATGCCGGACGCCTACGAGCGGCTGGTGATGGACGTGATCCGGGGCGATCAGACGCTGTTCATGCGCGGTGACGAGGTGGAGGCGGCCTGGCGCTGGATCGATCCGATCATCGCGGCGGCGGAGACCGCGCCTGAGCGGCCGCAACCCTACGACAGCTATTCGTCGGGGCCGGAAGATGCGCTGATGCTAATGCATCGCGACGGCCGGCGCTGGCGCGCGCTCACGGCGTGACGCGGATCGTCGAGGCTGCGGATCGGGACGCGCTGGCCCATCTTCTGGCCGGAGAAGTTGCGGCGGTGCTGGAGAAGGCGATTCGAGGCAGGGACCGGGCCACGCTGGCGGTGCCGGGCGGCACCACTCCGGCCGCGTTCCTGACCGCGCTCGGCGGCCATGCGCTCGACTGGGGGGCCGTAGCGGTGACGCTCACCGACGAGCGCTGCGTCCGCGCCGATCATCCGCGCTCGAACCGGCGCTTGCTCGACGAAACGCTGTTTGCCGGCCCGGCCCGCGCCGCACGGTTCGTGGCGCTCGACAACGCGCAGGCGCTTTCGGCGATCCTGCCGCTTGATGCCTGCGTGCTGGGCATGGGGGAGGATGCGCACATCGCCTCGCTTTTCCCCGGTGCCGACCGTTTGGACGAAGCGCTCTCGCCGGACTGCGGCGCGGCGGCACTGCGGCTGCAGGCCCCCGGTGCACCGGAGGCGCGCATTACTCTGACTGCCCCGGTGCTGACCGGGGCGGGCCGGTGCTTCCTATTGATCCACGGCGCGGAGAAACGCGCGGCGCTTGATCGCGCTGTGGCTGCGGCCGGCCCTGCCGATGCCCCGGTCCGGCTGGTCCTCGACGCACCGAGCCCCGCTACCGTTTACTGGGCGCCGTGAGGCAACGATCGGGAGAGCCCGATGCCACTGAACGATACCGTGCACCAGGTGACCGAGCGGATCCGCGCGCGGAGCCGGACCGCCCGCACCGACTATCTGGAGCGCATGGCCCGTGCGGCCGACGCTGGGCCGGCACGCGCGCATCTCTCCTGCGGCAACCTCGCGCACGCCTTTGCCGCCAGTCCGGACACGGACAAGGCGCGCCAGACCGGCGGCACCGCCGGCAACATCGGTATCGTCACCGCCTACAACGACATGCTCTCGGCCCACCAGCCGTTCGAGGGCTTCCCCGCGCTGATCCGCGAGGCAGCCAGGCAAGCGGGCGGCACCGCCCAGGTCGCCGGCGGCGTGCCCGCGATGTGCGACGGTGTCACCCAGGGCCAGCCGGGCATGGAGCTCTCGCTCTTCAGCCGCGACGTGATCGCGCTTGCGGCTGGCGTGGCGCTCTCGCACAACAGCTTCGATGCCGCGATCTTCCTCGGCGTCTGCGACAAGATCGTCCCCGGCCTCGTGATCGCGGCGGCCACCTTCGGCCATATTCCGGCGATCTTCGCGCCGGCGGGGCCGATGACCTCGGGCCTGCCCAACGACCAGAAGGCCGCCGTGCGCCAGCGCTTCGCCCGCGGCGAGATCGGCCGGGACGAGCTGATGGCCGCCGAGATGGCCTCATATCACGGCCCCGGCACCTGCACGTTCTACGGCACGGCGAACTCGAACCAGATGCTGATGGAGTTCATGGGCCTGCACCTGCCGGGCGCGAGCTTCGTCAATCCCGGCACGCCGCTGCGCGAGGCGCTGACCAGAGCGGCGGCGCGGCGGGCGCTGGAGATCACAGCGGCCGGCAACTCCTACACGCCCGCGAGCGCGGTGCTCGACGAGCGCGCCTTCGTCAACGGCATGGTGGGCCTGCACGCCACGGGCGGGTCGACCAATCTGACCCTGCACCTCATCGCGATGGCCCGCTCCGCAGGCGTGCTGATCGACTGGGGAGACATGGCGGCGCTTTCCGCCGTCACGCCGCTGATGGCGCGGGTCTATCCCAACGGGCTGGCCGACGTGAACCATTTCCACGCCGCCGGCGGACTCGGCTTCATGATCGGCGAGCTGCTGGAGGCCGGGCTGTTGCACGGCAACGTCCGCACCGTCGCCGGAGACGGACTGGCCCGCTACACCGAGGAGCCGGTGCTGTGCGACGACGGGCTCACCTGGCGCGACGGCACGCGCGCGAGCCTGAACGAGAAGATCCTCCGCCCCGCAGCCGATCCGTTCCAGGGCACCGGCGGGCTCACCGTGCTGACCGGCAACCTCGGCCAGGCGGTGATCAAGACCTCGGCGGTCAAGCCGGAGCACCACGTCATCGAGGCCCCGGCCCTGGTGTTCCACGATCAGGAGGAGATCAAGGCCGCGTTCCGCGACGGCGCGCTCGAGCGCGATTTCGTCTGCGTGTTGCGCTTCCAGGGTCCGCAGGCCAACGGCATGCCCGAGCTGCATGCGCTGACGCCGGTTCTCGGCAGCCTGCAGGACAAGGGCTTTCGCGTGGCGCTGGTCACCGACGGGCGCATGTCCGGCGCTTCGGGCAAGGTGCCGGCGGCCATCCACGTCACGCCAGAGGCCGCGGCGGGCGGGGCGATCGCGCGGGTGCGCGACGGCGATGTGATCCGGCTCGACGCTGCGGCGGGCCGGCTCGACGTGCTGGGCGATGCTGCGGAGTTCGCCGCGCGCGCGCCGGCAAAGGCCGATCTCTCGGCCAATGCCAGCGGCATCGGCCGAGAGCTCTTCGCCGCCTTCCGCAACAACGTCGGCCCTGCGGAAGCTGGCGCCGCGGTCGTCGTCTAGGCGATCGTGAGCCCGCACTAGGCTGCTTGGGAAAGGTTTCGTCGCGCCAACACTTGGCCTAGCTTCGGAGCACAGCAGCCGCACAAGACCCCGCCGTGCCGGACATCGAAGCGTCGTTCAGCATCGACCAGCCCGCCAGTCGCGTCTGGGATTTCTTCCAAGACGTACCCGAGGTCGTGACCTGCATGCCGGGCACGGAGCTTCTCGCCCAGCCTGGCGAGGCGACTTACACGGGCAAAATCACGGTCAAGCTTGGGCCGGTGACGGCCGCCTTCGAGGGCGAAGCGACCATCGTCGAGGCCGACCATGACGGCCGAAGCGCCAGGATCGAAGCCTCAGGCATCGACCGCCGGGGCGGCAATCGCGCGAAGGCGAGCGTCGCCTACGAAGTCCGGGAGCAAGACGGTGGAACCCAAGTCAGGCTCCACGGTTCCATCAAACTGTCCGGCGCGCTCGCCCAGATCGGCCGCAGCGGCATCGTTCAGGACGTTGCCAACCACCTCGCCGCGCAGTTCGCCGCCCGCCTTCACGAAAAGCTCGCGCGCGACGGCGACGAGGCGGATGCCAGTACCAGCGTCCACGACCCGCCCCAGGCCATTGCGGGCTCGCAGCTCACGCGTATCGTCGTGGTGGCGTGGTTCAGACGCCTGGTCGCAGCGCTGCTTGGACGCACCACCTAAGAAGTACGCGCCTGCTTGAGCATCCGATGGATCGCGTCGGGCGTGAGCGGCGCCTCGCGGATCGGCGCGATGCCGAAAGGTCGCAGGGCGTCCTCGACCGCTGACGCGTAAACCTGCGCGACCGGAATTGTCCCAGCCTCGCCGACGCCCTTCACGCCGAGCGGGTTGAGCGGCGTCGGCGTCTCCGAATGCATGATCTCCGCGTTGGGCACTTCGGTCGCATAGGGCATCAAAAAATCCATGAAGTTGGCGTTGAGGGGGGTTCCCTCCTCATCGAACTCGCAACGCTCGTAGAACGCGCCGCCTACGCCCTGCGCGATTCCCCCCATGACCTGGCCGTCCACGATGGTCGGGTTGATCATCCGTCCGCAATCGTGAATGCAGATGTAGCGCTTGACCTCGATCGTGCAGAGTTCGGGATCGACCTCGATCACGGCTGCGTGGGCGCCAAAGGCCCAGGTTGCATGGGGCGGGCTGTAGTAGTCGGTCGCCTCGATCCCCGGAGTCCTGCCTTCGGCAAGCGGCGGCCCGTCGTGACGGCTCGCCGGCGCGAACTGGGTCGCGCTCTTGGAGGGCTCGTTGAAGGCGTATCGGAGCGGGTTGGTCGCGGTCGCAACCTCCGCCAGCATCGCCTTTCGGTCGGTTCCCTTCACCCACGCCGCGCCGTCGTGGAGCTCGATGTCCTCCTGGCTGCACTCCATCATGTTCGCCGCAGCCTCGACGATCTGGGCGCGCGCCTTTACCGCGGCCATGTGGATCGCGTTGCCGCTGCACACGGCGGCGCGGCTCGCGAAGGTCGCGACTCCCCATTCGAAGGCGCCGGTGTCCCCCTCGACCACGATCACGTCCTCGACGCGCGCTCCCGTCTGCTCGGCGGCGATCTGGGCGAAGACCGTCTCGTGACCCTGGCCCTGATCGGTCAGGCCGGTGTTGACGTAGACCTTGCCGGTGATCGGGTGGATCTTGATATGCCCGCCCTCGTAGGGGCCGAGCCCGGTACCCTCGACATAAAACCCGAGACCGAGACCGAGATAGCGCCCTTCCTCGCGGGCGGCCGCCTGTTCGGCACGGAAGCCCTCGACATCGATGGCCTGCCTTAACTTCTCGAGCGCCTCCTCGTAGTCGCCGCTGTCGTAAATGACCTGGAGACCGTCGGCGAAGATCAGGCCTTCGCGCGGATAGGGAAACTCGTCCTTTCCGATGAAGTTTCTCCGGCGGACCTCGAAGCGGTCGAGACCGAGCTCGTCCGCAAGCTGATCCATGGCGCGTTCGATGGCGTAGCAGGCGTGCGGCCGTCCGCAGCCGCGGTAGGGAGTCACTTGCACCATCGGTAAATAAACCGGGCGGAACGTGACCCGGAAATTGGGGATGCGGTAAGGGCCCGCGATCGACGTCGAGCTCACGTGGGCGACCGCGATTCCGTAGGGGATGAACGCCCCAGTGTCGTGCAGGAAGTCGTCCTTGAGGCCGATCACGCGGCCGTCCTTCGTGGCCGCGATTTCGAGGGTGTGGATCTGCGTGCGCTCCTGGGAGGCGCCGATGAAGTTCTCGACCCTGTCCTCGATGTACTTGACCGGGCGGCCCAGCTCCATCGAGGCCAACGGCACCAGCACCTCGTCGGGGTGGAACATCATGATCTTCTGGCCGAAGCCGCCGCCTACGTTGGGCGCGATGACGCGTACCTTGTCCTCGTCGATTTGGAACAGGGAGGCCAAGCCGCCACGCACCGAGAGCGTCGCCTGGGTGCCGTCCCACACCGTGAGCTCGCCGGTCACGGCTTCCCAACGCGCCGCGATGGCGCGGCATTCCAGCGGCGCTGCGGTGCTGCGCTCAAGCCGGATCTTGACCCGCGTGATGTGCTCGGCTTGCGCGAACGCCGCGTCGGTATCTCCGGTCTCGACGCGGAACCTGCCGGCGGTGTTGTTGGGTACGTCCGGATGTATGCGCGGCGCATCGTCCGCGACCGCCCTTTCGAGGTCCATCTCGACCGGCAAGGGGTCGTAGTCGATGTCGATCAGGCGGACAGCATCCTCGGCAACGTAGCGGTCGACCGCTACCACCATCGCGATGCTCTGCCCGACATAGAACACGTCGTCGCGAGCGAGCGGGCGCTGGGTCTTCGGATGGGTGAGGTCGGGCGCCGGTATCAGCAACGGCAGCGGGGCGTCGAGCGCGCCGATGTTGTCGCAGGTGTAGACCTTGACCACACCGTCGAGCGATTCCGCGGCGCTGGTGTCGATTGCGCGGATCTTCGCTCTGGCGACCATGCTGCGGGCGAACGCCGCATGGAGCGCGCCGGGAAGATCGATGTCGTCGATGAAGCTGCCCTCGCCGCGCAGGAGGGCAGCATCGGCGTTGCGTGCGATTGGCTCGCCAAACTGGCGCGTCGACACGTCCGGGGTCTCCGTTTCTCTAGCGCGAGCCGCGCATCAGTTCCGCGCTGCGGCGAAAGGCGGCTACGATGTTCTTGTAGCCGGTGCAGCGGCACAGGTTGCCTGAGAGGACCTCGCGAATCGCGTCCTCCGAAAGGTCCGGATCGGGATTGTCTTCGAGGTAATCCACGATCGACATGACGAAGCCCGGCGTGCAGTAGCCGCATTGCAGCCCGTGGCATTCGCGAAAGGCTTGCTGGACGGGATGAAGCGAGCCGTCGGGCGCGGCGACGCTCTCGATGGTACGAATGTCGGCGCCGTCGGCCTGGACCGCGAAGGCGAGGCAGGACCGCCCGGCCTTTCCGTCGATGATGACCGTGCAGCAGCCGCAGACTCCATGCTCGCAGCCGACGTGGGTTCCCGTCAGGCGCAGCTCATGGCGGATGAAGTCGCTCAGCAGCATGCGCGGGCTGACCTCGCGCTCGACCCGCTCGCCGTTGACGGTCATCGACACCGGGACACGCGGATCGGAGGACTGCCCGATCAGCTCCTTGCGCGCCGTCGGTCTCGCCATCACGCGCGCTCCCGCGCCCGGTCGGCGGCCTTCGTCACGGTGCGCCGGACCAATGCCGACGCGAGGTCCCTGCGGTAGTCCGTGCTGGCCTGGCGGTCGTCGGCCGCCGTCGCATAGTCGCGCGCCGCTTCGGCGGCCCGTGCGAGGGCTTCCCCCTCCGGCGGGGCGCCCAGCAGCGCGGCCTCGGCCTCGGCGAGACGCGTGGGTTTCGAGGCCACTCCGCAGGCTGCGAGACGCACGGCGCTGCAGACGCCGTCCTTGAGTGTCACCAGCGCGCAGACCCCGGCCAACGCATAGTCGCCGTGGCGGCGCGCGACCTCTTGGAACGCGTATCCGGTATGCGGAGGCAGGGCCGGTATGCGCACCTCCGTCAGCAGCTCGACCGCCTCCAGCGCCGTCGTCATATGGAACAGGAAGAAGTCCTCGGCGGCGATGGTCCGCTCGCCCCCGGCGCGGCGCGCCACCACCGTGCCGCCCGTCGCCACCAGCATGCAGGGGAGCTCCGCCGCGGCGTCGGCGTGGGCGATGCTGCCACCGACAGTGCCGCGATTGCGGATGACGATGTGCGCGACGTTGCCCAGGACTTCCGCGATCAGAGGGTTCGCGCGCTGAACCGCCTCATCGCGTTCGAGGTCCCGTTGACGAGTCATCGCGCCGACCCGGATCACGTCGCCCTCGACCGCGTGCCCGTTGAGGGCGCCGATCCTGCGGAGGTCCACCAGCGCCGACGGCGCGGCGATGCGAAAGTTCATGGTGGGAATCAGGCTTTGGCCTCCCGCCAGCGGACGCGCCATCTCGTCGCTCGCCAGAAGCTCAAGCGCCTCCTCGACGCTTTGCGGCGCCACGTACGCGAAGAGCGCAGGCTTCACTCCGCGGCCTCCTGGACCGCCTCGGCGGCGAACCAACCGTCGTCCGGGTCGTCGTGGCCCGCCGGGCGCGCGATCCCCTTGCTGCGCTTCATCTCCTCGAAGTAAGGCCCGCGACTGAACATTGGGAGCGGTCCACGCTCGGCCCGTATGCGCGCCCGCAAGCGATCGGTCTCCGCTTGGTCCACCGTGTAGCGCCGGCCCTCGCGCCCGAGCACGACGCCGTAGTCGTCGTGCGCCGCCTGCTCCGAAACCAGGCCGCACTGCACGTCGTAGCACACCATCTCGGGCTCGCGCGCCAGCGGGTCTCCCCAGCCGCCCCCGCCCGTCGTGCGGATCCTGATGGTCGAGCCGCCGGCGACGGGGACGCGGTCCTCCATGCCGGCGAGCTTGCGCTGTGTGCCGTCCGGCTTGTCGATCTCCAGACTGTAGGTGCCGCCGTACTTGCCGCCGTTGACGCCGTAGGTGTTGATCATCGCTCGGTCGGCGTTGGAGAGCGCCTCGCAGTCTTCGAGCGCTTGCACGCGCTTGTCGTAGCCGAAACCGCCGCGCCGACAACCCGCTCCGCCCGAATCCGTCGCGAGGCCCAGGCGCTCGACGACGACCGGATAGCGGGTCTCAGAGAATTCCGCTGGCAGGTTGCGCGAGTTCGGCACCACGTGAACCACGTCGCTGCCGTCGGCCCAGGGGCGCCCCGGTCCACCGCCGCCGAGCACTTCGCGGAACAAGAAGAAATCGTGGCCGATGCGTCCGCCGTGCAGGCCCCAGATTCGGATCGTCTCGTGGTCGGCCGGCATGCGTCCGCCGGTCGCCTTGGCCAGCAGCGCCGCGAAGATCCCGAGCGAGCGCAGCAGCGGGAAGAAGCGCAGGCCCGTGGCCTTGCCGAAGCTCGGCGTCACCAGCGTTCCCTTGGGCGGGAACTTCAGCTCGATGACGTCCAGGACTCCTTCGTTCATGTCGATCTCGGCCGCCCGCTCGGGCGTCGCCGCGAGCGAGCGGAGCACGGGCCCCATCCACTTGCGGGCGAACTTTCCGTCCGCGTAGTCGATGGGCCAGTTGATCGGCCCCTTCGCCTCCTTCGAGGTGCCGGTGAAGTCGAGCACGATCCTGTCGGCGGTCTTGGTCATCGTCAGACGCAGCGTGTGCATCTGCGGCCCTTCGACGCCGTCGTCCTCGATGTAGTCCTCCCAGGAATAGACCCCGTCCCGGATCATGGGGAGCAGCTCGCGGCGAATGGTCTCCGCGCAGTTCTCGATGATGGCGTCGTAGGCGGCTTCCAGAGCGTCCACGCCGTAGCGTTCCGCTAGCGCCACGATGCGCTGGCCACCAAGCCGGGCGGCGCCGATCTCGGCATCGAGATCGCCGCGCAGATGCTCCGAGAGACGCGAGTTGCGCGAGATAATCTTGAAGACCGCCTCGTTGATCGTCCCACGTTCGTAAATCTTGATGGGCGGCACCACCAACCCTTCCGTCCACATGTCGGTCGCATCGGCCGGCAGGCTGCCGGGGACCGAGCCACCTACGTCGTCGTGGTGCCCAAAAACCTGGCTGAACCCGATCAGCCGGTCGCCGTAGAAGATGGGGATGGTCGTACAGAGATCGGGGATGTGGCCGATCCCGCCCGCGCTGTTGTAGGGATCGTTCCAGAAAAAGATGTCGCCGGGGTGGATGTCACCCTCGTCGAAGTACTCGAACACCGGCTCGACTAGGGCGGCATAAGACCGCCCCGTCAGTTTGCGCCCTTTCGCATCGAACAGCGCGACGCGGTAGTCGTGCTGGTCCCGGATCATCGGCGAGCGCGCGGTTCGCTCGACCGCCGCCTCGATCTCAAGCTCGGCGGTGCGGATCGTACCGGTAATGACCTCAAGCTCGATCGGGCCGAGCGGCGGTCGTGCGTCCTTGGCCGTGACTGCGCTCATGCCTCTTTCTCCAGAATGAGGTTGCCGTAATCGTCGTTTCTGAGGGCCCAGCCCTCGGGCACCACGAGGGTCGAGCCGTACTCCTCGACGATGCTCGGCCCCTGCGCAGCGAACCCGCGGGACAGGCTCTCCCGGCGCCAGATGGGGCAGGATACCCAGCCCCGGCCGCGCCAATAGACATCGCGCACACCAGCAGGGCTTGCGTCGTCTGATCCCGGTTCGATCGTCCGCACGTCCGGGCGGTGCATGCGCCCGATCGCCTGCACGCGCAGGCTCACGACCTCGGCGTCTTGGGTGCCCTCATAGTGGAAGCCGAAGGTGTCGTCGTGCACCCGGTGAAAGTCCGCCCACATGTGGTCGACGGCTGCGGCACCGGCAAGGCCGGGCGGGATCGCGACCAGCACCTCGTGGCCTTCGCCGACATAGCGGACGTCGGCACTCCGTTCGAGCACGATCGCCTCGCGCGCCACGCCCTCGGCCGCGATCTCGTCGCAACCCAGCTCTTCGAGGTCGGCCCACAGCCCTTCAAGCTCATCGACGGATGCGGTCGACTGCTGGCGCACCAGCGTGCGCACGTAGTCGCGCTTGATGTCGCAGACGTGCAGGCCGAAGGCGGAGAGGTTGCCCGGATTGGGCGGCGAGACGGCGATCTTGATCCCCAGAAAGTCGGCCACATCGGCGGCGAAGAGCCCGCCGGCGCCGCCAAAAGCGATCATCGCGTAGTCGCCGGGGTCGAGCCCGCGCGTCGTCGTCACCTTGCGAATGCCCTGGACCTGGTTGGAGGCCGCGATCTCGAGCACGCCTGCGGCTGCTTCCTCCGCCGAAAGGTCGAGATCGCGACCCAGCGCCTCGAAAGCCTCGCGCGCGGCATCGACATCGAGCTTGAGCCCGCCGCCAATGAGAGCGCCAGGCAAGCGCCCGAGCATCACGCCTGCGTCAGTCACCGTGGGTCCGGTTCCGCCGCGCCGATAGCAGATCGGGCCGGGATCGGCGCCCGCGCTCTGCGGCCCGACCTTGAGCGCACCGTAGGGGTCGATCCAGGCGAGCGAGCCCCCGCCGGCACCGACGGCCACCACGTCTAGCATCGGAGTCTTGACCGGATAGTGCTCGATGGTGGTGTGCGTGGATAGTTGCGGCGCGAGCCCGCGCACCAGCGAGACATCGGTGGACGTGCCGCCCACATCCAGCGTCAGGATATCGCGGTAACCGGCGAGGCTCGCCATGTGGGTGGCGCCGAGCACGCCGCCTGCTGGCCCGGAGAGCAGCATCGTCACCGGCTTCTCGCCGGCAGCCTCGCTGGAGACGATTCCGCCGTTGGACTGCATGATCAGGAAGGGCTTGTCGCCGGACTCTTCGGCGATCTTGTCGCGGGCCCGTCCCAGATAGGTCTGGCAGTAGGGCTTCACCATCACGTCGATCAGCGTGGTCATCGCGCGTTCGTACTCGCGGTACTCAGGAAGGACGACCGACGACAGCGACACGAACGTGTCCGGAAAATTCTCTTCGATGATCGTGCCGACACGTTGTTCATGCGCCGGGTTCGCATAGGAGTGGAGCAGACAGACGGCGATGCGCGTGACGCCGAAATCGACGAGATGGTCCACCGCCTCGATCACGCTTCTCTCGTCAAGAGGCGTCATGACGGAGCCGTCGTAGCTCATGCGCTCCGCCACCTCCTGGACCAGATGGAGCGGCACGAGCCTGGGTGGCTTCACCCAGAAGAAGGAGTTGCCGTAGCCGTCGGGTACGGATTGGCGCGCGATCTCAATAATATGGCGAAAGCCCGCGGTCACGAGCAGGCCGAGCCCTTCGAAACGGTGCTGGAGCACGGCGTTCGTCGCCGTCGTTGTGCCGTGCAGGATCTGGCTCAGGCCCGCATCGCGCTCGCCAACGACTTCCTGGATGCCGTTGATGAGGCCGCGGCTAGGGTCGTCAGGCGTGCTCGGCGTCTTGATGGCAAGCTGCTCGCCCGTGTTTTCATCGATCGCGATGACGTCCGTGAACGTCCCCCCGGTATCGATGGCGATTCGCAGGCTCATGAACTCTCCTGACGCCGGCTGCCCCGGTTGCCGGTGCAGCTATCCACCGTTACCGGCGCGGCCAGCCTCGATCAAGGCGAGAATCATCTCCGGCTTGAGCGGCAGCGTCGTGCTCTCGACGCCGAAGGGCGCGAGAGCGTCGCAGATGGCGTTGGCGAGCGCGCCGGGCACGGGCCCCGGCCGGCCCTCGCCGACGGCGCGAACGCCCAAGGGGTGGTCGGGGCAAGGCGTCGGCGAATGGCCGACCGTCACGTTGGGGACATCCGCCGCAGAGGCGAGGCGATAGTTCTCGAAATCCGCCGTCAACTGCTGGCCGTTCTCGTCGTAGAGAAATTCCTCGAACATCGCGTTCGACATGCCCTGCACGACGCCGCCCTGTACCTGGCCTTCGACGACGATGGGGTTGATCACCGTGCCCACGTCCTCGCAGGTGGCGTAGTCGAGGATCGTGAACTGCCCGGTCTCGATATCGACCTCGACCTTGGCTGCCTGCGCGGTGAAGCAGATCATGGGCTTTGGCGCCTCGAAATAGGCAGTGTGCTCCAGCCCAGGGTCTTCGCCGGCCGGCAGGTTAATCGAGCCCATGACGATGCGATCCGCCAACGCGGCGAATTCGCGGCGAATGTTGCCGTCCTTCTCGTAGATCACCGCACCGCCCCGGAAGCTGAAGTCGTCGGCGGTTGCGCCCTCCAGCCCGTGATCGTGGATCATGTAGCGCGCCATCTTGGCCTTGAGGGCGGCGGCGGCTTCGGCGATGGCGGCGACGGTGTAGGAGGCGCCGCGCGCGCCGATGGTGCCGGAGCTGAGCGGCGTCGTGCCGGTATCGCCGTGGCGCACGCTCACGTCGTCCGGGTGAATGCCGAAGGCGTCCGCGGCGACCTGCGCCATGGTGGTCTCGTGGCTCTGGCCCTGCGGTGCATCGCCTTCGTGGATCGCGATCTTGCCGCGCGGGTCGATGCGCATGGTGACGACGCCGTAGCCCGGCTGGTTCTCCAGCGGCACGAGCACGTCCGACGGAATGCCGGAGAACTCGGCGCCGCAGGCGAAGCCGATCCCGATGTAGCGCCCCGAGGCACGGGCCTCCTCCTGCAGCGCGCGAAAGCCGGGAAGATCGACACTCTCGACCAGCTTATCCCATGCCTTCACATAGTTGCCGCTGTCGTGATGCACCCCGGTCACGCTGATGAAGGGAAACTCGGTGACCAGATTCCTGCGCTTGAGGGCAGCCGTCTCCAACCCGAGCTTTCGCGCCAGCATGTCGAGGCCGCGTTCCAGCGCGAAGCGGGTCGGAAGCGCACCGAACGAGCGCGACGGGCTCATACAGGCCTTGTTGGTGACCGCGCAGCGCAGCTTGATGTCGGCGTGGCGGATTCCATAGGCGTTGGGCAGCATCACCGAGCCCAGCGAGGGCATGACGAAGCCCCAGTAGACCCCCTGGCGCCCGTCGCCCACGTCGCCGATGCCGCGGTTGCGGAGCGCCAGGATGCGGCCCTCCCTGTCCGCCGCGATTTCGAGATCGTGAATCTGGTCGCGCTCCTGGCTGACCGTCATCAGGTGCTCCTCGCGCGTCTCGATCCAACGCACCGGCCGCCCGAGCTTGCGCGCGAGATGACAGACCACGACATGCTCGCGATAGAAGGGCGCCTTGACCCCGAAGCCGCCGCCCTGGTCACGCGGCGCGACGACCCGGACCTCGGCGGTCGACAGTTCCAGAAGGTCGGCAAGGGCGAGGCGCTCGATGTGAGGGCGCTGCGTCGTCAGGTGGACGGTGAGCCCGTCGGTCTCGCTCCAGATCGCGAGCGCACCCCTCGTCTCGATCGGGCAGACGCCGCAGCGCTGGGTGCGGAAACGCTGCCTGAGCACCACGTCGGCCTGGGCGAACAGCGCTTCGACCTCGGCGTCGTTCTTGGCGATCTGATCCGCTTCGAAGCCGCCGGTGTAGCTGGTGCCAAAAATCTCGTTGCTGTCCCAGTCGTCGTAGACGCGCGGGGAGTCTTCGCGAAGCGCGACCTCGGCGTCGGTGACCACGGGGAGCGGCTCGTAATCGATCTCCACGGCGGCGGCGGCGTCTTCGGCGACGTACTTGTCTTTGGCCACGATCGCAGCCAGAGGCTCGCCGTGCCAGTACACCTCGTCAACCGCGAGCGGCCAGTATTGCCGGTACTTGGCGGGGAAGGCGGGGATCAGCACCGGGATTTTCTGGCCCTGTATCTCCCGCGAGAGTTCGGCGCCGGTGATCGCGCCGACCACGCCCGGAATCTCAAGCGCCGCGTCGAGACGGATGTCCTTGATCCTGGCGTGCGCATGGCTCGAGCGAACGAAGCAGACGTGGAGGCAATCGGACACCCGGACATCGGCCAAGTATTCGCCGCGCCCAGTGAGCAGGCGCGCGTCCTCGCGCCGCTCCAGCGAGCGGCCGATCCAGCCCGTTTCGACGGCCGCGCTCACGGTGGAGGCTCGGTCTCGGCCGGCGGCGGGACGGGCTTCAGGCCGTGGCGCGTGGCGGAAGCGGCGAGGATGGCTTCGACGATGTGGCTGTAGCCTGTGCAGCGGCATAGGTTGCCGACCAGGGCGCGGCGCACCTCGGCTTCGCTCGGGTTGATGTTCTCGTTCAGGAAATCGACCGCGTTCATCAGAATCCCGCTCGTGCAGAAGCCGCACTGCAGCGCGTGATAGCGGCTGAACGCCTGTTGCAAGCGATGCAAGTTGTCCCGGCTGCCGAGCCCCTCGATTGTGGTGATCTCTTTGCCGTCGGCCTGCACTGCAAGCTTCATGCAGGACTTATGAGCGCGTCCCTCGATCTGCACCGTGCAGGCGCCGCAGCGCCCTTCGTAGGTACAACCGATATGCGTACCGGTAAGGCCGCACTCGTCGCGGATGAAATCGACGAGAAGGAGGCGGAGCGGTACAGTCCGCGTATACGCCGTGCCGTTGACGGTGACGGTGATCGTCTTCTCCACGGCGTCACCCTCCCGTCGCGCGGGCGTGGGCCTCGGCCAACACGTCGCGGCCCAGCGTGCGGATCAGCACCTTGCGATAGTGGGCGCTGGCAAGGTGGTCCGTTTGCGTCTCTATCGCATCGGCGGCCGCGCTCGCGGCCTCTACGAAGGCTGCAGGTGTTCCCGACCGGCCAAGCAGAGCGTCGCCAACGCCGTCGAAACGCCGGGCGGTCGGCAGAATCCCGCCGACGCTGAAGCGGGCGTCCGTGCAAAGGCCCGTCTCGTCGACTTCGATCAGTGCAGCGATGCCGACGATCGGCAAGCCGTCAACGGTCCCGCCGTACTTCCTGTAGGCGCTGCCGACTCCGTAAACCTTGGAGGCGGGAAAGTTAATCTCGACCAAAAGCTCATCGTCTCGACGCGCGGTCTCGAGCGGCCCGATCAGAAACTCATTGATCGGCACGCCTCTCTCGCCACGCTCCAACGAGGCAAGAACAAGCGTCGCATCGAGGCAGAGGCAGACGTTTGGCATGCAAGAGGCGACGTAGTTCCAGCACAGGCTGCCGCCGATGGTGCCGGCGTTGCGCACCTGGCGATCGCCCACTGTCGAGGCTGCGTCCCCGATCGCCTGCAAGGCGCCGTGCAGAGCCGTGGTTACTGCCAGCTCACGGTAGCGGGTGAGGGGGCGCACGGTGACGCCGCGCGGCCCTTTGGCGAGACCGCTGAGCTCCTCGACCTCGTTCAGGTCGATGAGCGCACGAGGCGTTGCCAGCCGCGCCTTCATCGCCTGCATCAGGCTCATGCCGCCGGCGATGAACATGGCGTCATCCCCGGCTTCGGCACGGCACTGGAGCGCCCCGTCGATGGTTCGCGGCGCGAAATAGGCCTCAATCGGCGCTGGATACATGATAGCTCCGACACTATGCTGAATCCTCGACATATGAAACAGCAAGTACCGCAACCTACTGGACTGGCTATGTAGCCTCCGCCTCAATTGGCAAGAACGTGAGAAAGGGAGTGTATCAATGAAACTCAAAGCCATCGGGGCCGCCTTCGTTGCTGCGGCTCTTCTCGTGATAACGCATGGCGCTGCCGAAGCGCAGGTAAACATCGAAGGAGAACCGAAAGTCGCCTTCATTTACTTCAATGTGAAGGACGATGGCGGCTGGGTGCAGGCGCAAGAAGAGGCGCGCGTCAGCCTTGAAGCCGATACCGGAATCCATACCGCTTATACCGAAGGCGTCGAAGAAGTTGCATCAAAACTCCGCGCCGTTGTAGAGCGCTATATCAGGCGGGATTACAACATCATTGCGGCCTCGGCGTTCGGCTATAACGATGCCTTGCTCGAGATCGCGAAGGAAAATCCCAACGTCGCGTTCTTCAATACGCCAGGCACGGTCAGCGCGGATAACCTCGAAGGCTATTACGCGCGCACGTACGAGAGTCAGTTCCTCTGCGGCATGGTGGCCGGCGCCTTGACCAAGACCAACAAGATCGGCTTCGTCGCTGCGGTCCCAATCTCCGTCACGACCTGGAACGTCAACGCCTACGCGCTCGGCGCCCAACTCATGAACCCCGACGCCGTTGTCAACGTCATCTACACCAATGCCTGGTATGACCCGGTCAAGGAGCGGGCGACCGCGCAGGCGTTGCTGGAGCAGGGAGCCGACTTCCTGGGCCAGCACCAGGATACGCCATCGACGCAGATCGTGGCGCAGGAAGCCGGAGTTTTGTCCACCGGCTACCACCGCGACATGAGCGAGTATTCGACCGCCACGCAGTGCTCCTCGGTCTGGGTCTGGGCGCGCTACATCACGCCGACGGTTCAGGCGATCGTCGCCGGCGACTGGAAGAGCAGCGGGATTCGCTTCTTGGGCATCAAAGACGGCGGCACCGATGCCATCTGCTGCGGTCCCGAAGTGCCGGAGGATGTCGCGGCCGAGGTGATGGCGACGCGCGACGAAATCGTTAGCGGCGCGCGCCATGTGTTCCAGGGCCCGATCTACGACCAGGACGGCAATCTGGTGGTCGCGGAAGGTGAGCAACTCGATGACGGCCAGATTTGGGGCATGAACTATCTGGTGCAAGGTGTCGTCGGCGAGCTGCCTCAGTAAGCGACCGCGGTAACAGAAGCGCTCCCTCCGGGCGGAGGCCTCCCGCGCAGTGTCAGCACTGCCGGGAGGCTGTTCCGGCGCGATGGTGTCGACAGGGGCACGGGATGGCTCATGCCCTGCAGATGACGGACATCGTCAAGTCCTTCGACGGCCGCATGGCGCTCGATCGCGCCGAGTTCGCTGCCGAGTGGGGCGAGGTCCACGGTCTCCTCGGCGAGAACGGCGCCGGCAAGACCTCGCTGATGAACGTGCTGTGCGGGCTCTATCGGCCCGACGCCGGCCGCATGAGCATCGATGGCGTCGAGCACCGCATCGAGGGGCCGTCCCATGCGCGCGCGCTGGGCATCGGCATGGTCCACCAGCACTTCAAGCTGGTGCAACCGTTCACCATCGCCGAGAACGTCATGCTGGCGAACCCGCAGACATCGTGGCGAAAGGGCATCGCCACGGTGTCGGAGGGCATCGCGCGTCTTTCCGATGAACTTGGCTTCGAAATCGATCCCGCGGCCCGGATCGATCGCATATCCGTCGCCGAGCAACAGCGGGTCGAAATCATCAAGGTGCTCATGGGAGGGGCGCGCCTTCTGATTCTCGACGAGCCGACCTCGGTATTGACCGACGAGGAAGCGGCGCGGCTGCTGCGCACGATCCAGGCGCTCGCCCGCCGCGGCACCTGCGTCATCCTGATTACGCACAAGCTGCGCGAGGTGCTGGCCCACGCGGATCGGGTCACGGTGATGCGCGGCGGGCGGACCGTCGCGACGGTCGATGCGAGCTCTACGAGTGCTCCAGACCTCGCCCGCATGATGGTCGGGGACGCCCCGGTCGACGACACCGAACCTGGGCAGAGCGGCCCGGTGCGCCTCCAGATCTCCGACCTCACGGCGCGCCGGGACGATGGTGTCAGCACCGTTCGCGGCTTGTCGCTGACCGTTTGCAGCGGCCAGATCTATGGCCTCGCCGGCGTCGGCGGCAACGGCCAGACGGAGCTGGCGGAGGTGCTGATGGGCGTCCGCGCGCCCGAGGTGGGGCGTATCGGGCTCGACGGTTCCGACATCACGGCGCTCCACCCCAAGCGGCGCCGTGCGCTTGGGGTTCGCAATGTGCCGGCGGACCGCTCCGCCTACGGTCTCGCCCAAGAGCTCTCGGTCGGCGACAACTATGCGTCGACCCGGCTCGGAAGTGGTGCGTTCGGGACGATGGCCTGGGTCTCTCGGCGCACGATCGGGGCGCGGGCGAATGCCGCGCTGGAGGACTTCGAGATTCAGGGCGCGACCGTCGATACCAGCGTGCGCCTGCTCTCCGGTGGCAACGCGCAAAAGCTCGTGCTCGCGCGCGAGCTCCACGGAGAGCCCGCCGTGATTGTGGCCCATTCGCCGACCCATGGCCTCGACGTGCGTGCCTGCGCGGCGGTTCACGATCATCTGCGTGCGGCACGCGATGCCGGTGCCGCCGTGCTCTTGATCAGCGAAGATCTCGACGAGGTTCTCAACCTCTCGGACGTCGTCGGTGTCATCAACCGCGGCGCCATCGTCGGCGAGCTGGCGCGGCCGGCGGACCGCCATCGGGTCGGTGAGCTGATGCTCGGACATGCCTAGTCGAACACTCGCGATTGGCCGCATCAGTCTGGAGGTACGTCAGGGCATCGAGTTCTGGCTGCACGGGCTGATCGTGCTCGCGTCGATCGCGGTCGGGCTCGGGATTTCCGTCCTCTTGCTCGTCGTCTCCGGTATCGACGTCTCGAACATTTTCGAGGAATTCATCGTATTCACGTTCTTCGATAGCGCGGGCCTCGCCGACGTATTGCTCGAGTGGGCGCCGCTAATTCTCGTCGGATTGTCGGCCGCAGTCGCCTTTCGCGTTCAGTTCTGGAATATCGGCATCGAGGGACAATTCGTGTGGGGTGCCATCGGCGCAACCGTGGTGATGATCTACGATATTGGCCCTAGTTGGATCCAGATCTATCTGATGTTCTTGGGCGGCATTATCGGGGGCATGGCATGGATCGCCGTACCTGCATTTCTCCGATTGCGCCTGCAAGTCAACGAAATTATCTCGACGTTGCTGCTTAACTACGTTGCCGCCTTGTTCGTCCTGAATCAGTTGTTCGGTGCGTGGCAGGACCCGGCGGCCGTCTATTACAAGACAGCGCAATTTGCTGCTTACCAGCGCTTGCCCCTCATCGGTTGGGGGCAGATTCACGTTGGCCTCTTCATCGCCCTGGCTGCGGCTCTCATCGTCTGGCTGGTTACCGAGAGGAGCCGGTTCGGCGCCTACATGAAGTTCGTCGGTAGCAATCCCGGCATGGCGCTGGCGTCGGGGATTCCAGTGACGCTCACCATACTCGCCGCAGTGATGCTCTCGGGCTCGCTGTCGGGGCTTGGAGGGTATCTGGTCGCGTCGGGCCAGGAGTACGCGCTGACGATCTACGTTGCCATCGGTTACGGATTTTCGGGCATCGTCATCGCGTTTCTCTCGCGCAACAACCCGGCGGCGGTCGTGGTCGTGTCGTTCCTGATGGCCGGGCTCTATGTCGGCGGCGAGAGCATCCAGGTCTTCTACGGTTTGCCCGAGGCGCTGATCGGGCTCATCCAGTCGATCATCGTGATCTGCGTGGTCGGCTCGGAGTTTTTCGTTCGCTACCGCGTACGCTGGATGCGCTAAGCATGGTCGAGTTCATCGTCAACTGGGTCGCGTTCACGCCGGTCTTTGCCGTGCCGCTGATGCTGGCGTCCATCGGGCTCATCATCAACGAGCGCGCGGGCGTGATGAATCTCGGTGCCGAGGGAATCATGCTCGTCGGCGCCTTTGCGGGCGTGGTCGTCTATATCGAGAGCGGCAACATCCTCGCGCTCGGAACGCTCGGGGCCATCGCCGCGGGCCTCGTGGTCTCGGCCCTCTTCGCCTTCATGGTCGTGACAATGCGCCTGAACCAGGTCGTGGCGGGCATCGCCATCGTCTTCTTTGCCTCCGGTCTTACAGGCCTCATCGGCAATCCCTGGACCGAGCGGGCGGTCGAAGGCTTCACCAAGGTGGACATGGGGGTCCTCTCGACCATCCCCGTGCTCGGCAAGATCGTGTTCAGCCAGGACCTGATGGTCTACGCGAGCGTCCCCATCGTCTATTTCGTCTGGCGCTTTCTCCACCGCAGCATTCCCGGAATGAAGCTCCGCGCCGTCGGCGAGAACCCGCAGGCTGCGGATGCTGCCGGCGTCAGCATCGACCTCATGCGTTTCGGCGCCGTGGTCACGGGTGGCGCGCTGGTCGGGCTTGCCGGCGGTTATCTGGCGCTCGCGGCGTCGAAAATCTGGGTCGAGGACATGACCCACGGGCGCGGCTGGATCGCCGTCGCTCTGGTCATCTTCGCGCGCTGGCGGCCGGGACGCGCCGTGCTGGGCGCGCTTCTGTTCGGTGGTATCGAGGCGCTGATCCCGCGCATTCAGGCGGTGGGATTGGCGGTGCCGCAGTATCTCTTGCTAATGATGCCCTATCTGGTAACGCTCGCCGTCCTCACCTACGTCGGTCTCGTTTCGCGCACCGGCTCGGGCGCTCCCGGTGCGCTTGGCCTGCCCTACGTCCGCGAGGATCGGCGATAAGAAACCGGCAGCCGCGCGGTCGTTCCCGCGCTCGGCTGAACTGCCTACCCGAACTGGTCGTGCAACTGAGTGCCGCCCCGCCGGCACGATGTAGTGCCGACGGGGCCGGAAGAGCTGATCCTCAAGCGGCGAGGAAGCGGTTCCACTCCTTGATGAAGAGGGTGATGTGGCGCGGCCAGATCATCCAGTAGGCGATGTTGGACTGGCGCCTGAGCTTGGGTCCGGTGTCGCGCCCGCGCCCCTCGTACCACTTCAGCCACGCGTCCTCGGTCATGTAGTTCTGCGCGGTGTCCGGGGTGGGCGAATAGTAGCCCTGCTCGGCGTCCGCCGCGCCGCGCCAACCTTCGAGGCACCAGTCCATGTAGGCCATGGCCACTTCGGGCTGCGGCGCCTCGCTGGAGAGGCACATGCCGTAATACCAGGCGCCGGTGCCCTCCCAGACGTCGACATAATGACAGGGGATACCGCGCTTCTTCACGTCCTCGATCACCGGGTTCCAGCAATCGATGCCCCAGACCTCTTCGGAGGCGAGCAGGTTCACCGCCTCGCCGTAGTTGGTCCAGAGCGCCCGGAAGACGCCGTCCTGCTTGGCTCCGATCAGGAAGTCGATGACGTTCTTGAGCTCGTCCGGCTCGAGATCGCCATAGCCCACCGTGACCGGGTCCATCTTGCGGTTCTTCACGAGGTAGCTCGCGCAGCGCGGCGGGCCGATCAGGTCCTCGTTCTGGATCGAGACCTTGCCCCGCACGTCCACGTCGCGCCACTGGCCCTCGTAGAGTACGCCCAACGTGTCCGGTATGAGCCGGTCCGCCTGGGACTCGGCGAACTTGTGCGGGAGGATGCCGAGCGCATCCATGTTGTAGATCTGCGGCAGCATCCCGAACGAGGTGCGGCTGTCGTCCCAATAGACCATCGCGACCGGCCAACCGCTGGTGTGGTCTGCGCCGACGTGGGCGGGGTCGGTAAAGAGCGTATCCGCGAACTCCCAGTTGGTGATCTTCTCCGCCGGGATCGGCGCGATCGTCTCCGCCTCCCGAAGCGCCGGCACGCGGAAGGCGTTGGTCTCGATCATCGAGAAGGTCTCGTAGCCGCCGGTGATCCACTTCTGGACCGAATCGGCGAGGCTCGCGACCTGGCCAGTCACCTGGAGCCCGCCGCTCATCTCCTCGAACTGCTTGAAGAAGCGCTCCTGCGCGGAGACCCCGGTGCCGATGAGCTGCATCGGCTCGTCCTGGGTGATTCCGGCGACCCGATCGGAGAACGCGGCCTCGGCCTCGCTTGCAGCGAGACCTGCCGCAGCGACCACGGCCGTGGCGCCCGCCGCCGCCATGAACTCGCGCCGGTCGAGCCCGGCCGCTGTCCGCGAGCGTGTCTCGGCGTCGTCGCAGAACTTCTCGTGTCTCTTGTCAAGGTGTCCGCTGTCCATCTCTGCCTCCCTTTGCCTCCCTGGTGCGGTGGCGCCGCCCGGCCAGTGCCGGGCAGCCGGTGGTTACTCGGCTGCGGCCCTTCCGGCCGGAGCCTCGGTGCTGAATGGATGCAGCATCCCGGTGAAGGATTTTTGCTCCGGGAACTTGTAGGTCTTGTACTTGCTGGTCTTGCGCCCGATCTCGACGATGCTCTCGGCCATCTTGGTGGCGCACACCACGCCGTCGAGCACGGGGATACCGAGTTCCGCTTCCAACCCGTCGGCGAACTCCGCGAAGCCAGCGCAGCCCAAGCAGATCGCCTCGGCGTCGTCCTCGTCGCGGGCGCGGTAGCATTCCTGCCGCAGCTTTTCGAGCGAGCCCTCGTAGTCCCGTTCCACGTCGAGCACGTAGACCGGCGAGGTGCGCACGCTCACCCTGTGGCTCAAACCGTAGCCCGCGACCATGTCCTCAACCGGCACGCGGAAGCGCGGGATGATGGTCACGATCGCGACCCGCGCCGCAAGCTGGCAGGCCAGGTAGAGCGATGCCTCCGCAATGCCGATCACCGGCTTGTCGGTCATCTCGCGCGCGGCGTGCAGGCCGGGGTCGCCGTAGCAGGCGATGATGTAGGCGTCGAAGCCCTGCTGGTCGCCCTTGCGAATCTCGTTGAGGATGCCCGGCACGCACAGATATTCGTCGTAGAAGGATTCGATCGAGGCCGGCGCGTAGTCCGGAGTCACCGCCACGACCTCGGTGCCCTCCCGCGCGACCGAGCGGCCGGCCACGGCATCGGCGTCGGTCATGTCCTGCGACGAGTTGGGATTGATGATCATAATCTTCATGAAGGGTGCCTCCCCATCGAAGCCGGGGCCCTCAGCGGCCCACGCGGCCTAATCCTTGCCGGAAGCGTACATCCGCGCCCGCGCCCGAGTCCACAATTGGTCCAACCTCGCCTCCCGGCTCTCGCTCAGTAGCCGCACCAGCTACGGGCGAGGATCTCGTAGACCTCCGCCGCCTGCTCGACATGCGCCACGGGGCAGTACTCGTCCGTCTGGTGCGCCATGTGCATCTCGCCCGGCCCCAGGATAACGGTCGGCGGGCGCCCGTATGCCGGGGTCAACGCCGAGGCATCGGTGAAGTAGGGCGCGCCGCGCGGCTCGATCTTCTCGCCGAGAACCCGCTCCATCACCGCGTAGATCTCCTGCATCCACGGATGGGTGTGCGGGGTGTGCACGCCGCCGCAGTCGACCACGCGGGCAATCTTGTTCTCGTCGCCCAGATACCCCTCCAGCCCGGAGAAGATCTCCGCGTGGCTCTGGTCGGGCAGCGTCCTGATGTCGATGGTGAACTCGGCATGGTCCGGCACCGAGTTGAGGTTGAGCCCGCCCTGCATGGTGCCGACATTGAGCGTCGACCGGCCCAGCAGCTCGTGGGGCATCACGTTGAAATCGAACTCCTCGAGCTTGGTCACCGAGCGCGCCGCCTTGTAGATCGCGTTGTCGCCGTGCTCCGGCATCGAGCCGTGGGAGGTGATGCCTTCGGTCTCCACCTTCAGCCAGAGCGCGCCCTTGTGGCCGAGGATCGGATAGTTCGAGGTGGGCTCGGCGATGACGATGGCGCCGGCCTCGCCCAGCGCGCCGATCTCGGCCAGGTGGTAGGAGCCTTCGCAGCCGGTTTCCTCGCCGGCGCAGATCGCCATCACCATGTCCGCCGAGCCGCGCCTATCCTCAGCAGCGAGCTTCAGTGCGACGTGGACAAAAGACGAGATTCCGGCCTTCATGTCCGTGGTGCCGCGGCCGAAGAGCTTGCCGTCCACGATGTCGGCGCCGAAGGGGTCGACGGTCCATTCCTTGGCGCCCAAGGGCACCACGTCGATATGCCCGCCGAAGCAGAGCGGCTTCTTGCCGTTCCCGCCCTCGCCCCGCAGCACTGCGACCAGGCTCGTCCGCTCCGGCGCGAACTCGTGGTAGGAGACCTCGATCCCTGCCGCGCTCAGCAGGTCGCCCAGGTAGTGCGCGCACTCCACCTCGCGCCCCGGCGGGTTGCGGGTATCCATGCGGACGATGTCCCTGGTGATCTCCAGGGCGGACGGGATGGACGACATGGACTGGGCTCCTTCTCCCCGGCGGCTATATGTCGCCAGTATGGCCACGCGGAAGCAGAGGGTCCAGATCGGCCGGCGCGCTAACGGCGGTGCCTAAACCGACTGCTTGGTGCCGATGAACTGGCACGGCCCGTTTGTGCTAGTTTCCGTGCGTTTCGATGAAAGCCCACACGAACGCGGGCCGAGAAGGCGGGAAGCGGACCATGGCGCGAATCGTACGATTCCACGAGACCGGTGGGCCCGATGTGCTGCGCCTCGACGAGGTGCCGGAGGTCGATCCCGGCCACGGCGAGGTCCGCATCAGGGTCGAGGCGATCGGCCTCAACAGGGCGGAGGTCATGCTGCGCGAGGGCATCTACCACGAGCAGCCCATCTTCCCCTCCCGCATCGGCTACGAGGCCTCTGGCGTGGTGGAGGCGGTGGGCGAGGGGGTGACGAGCGTCAAGGAGGGCGATCGCATCGCCACGGTTCCGTCATTCGCGCTCTCCCAGACCCGGCAGGGCGTCTACGGCGAGAGCGCCACCGTGCCGGCGGAGATCGCCGAGCCTTACCCCGCAGCGCTTACGCCGGCCCAGGGCGCGTCTCTTTGGATGGCCTACCTCACGGCTTACGGCGCGCTGATCCACTACGGCAATCTCGGCCCCGGCGACGCCGCGATCATCACCGCGGCGAGCAGCAGCGTCGGCCTCGCCGCGATCCAGATCGCCAAGGAACGCGGTGCCACCGTGATCGCGACCACCCGGACCGCGGCCAAGAAGGAGACGCTCCTCGGTCTCGGCGCCGATCATGTCGTCGCGACTGAGGAGGAGGACCTGCCCGCGCGGGTCATGGAGATCACCGGCGATGCCGGTGCCCGCGTGATCTTCGATCCGATTGCGGGGCCGCTGCTGAGCACGCTATGCGGCGCCTGCGCGCCCTACGGCACCATCTACGAATATGGCGCGCTCTACCCAGGCGAGACCGTCTATCCGCTCATGCCGATGCTGGCGAAATCGCTCACCATCACGGGCTACCAAGTGCTCGATTTCGTGCGCGACCAGGCCCGCTTCGCGGCGGGGCGGGACTACATCTTCGCCGGCCTCGCCAGCGGCGCGCTCGAGCCCGTGATCGACCGCGAATTCCCGCTAGAGCAGATCGTGGACGCGCATCGCCACATGGAATCCAACACCCAATGCGGCAAGATCGTGGTCACGGTGTGACTGCCACCGCCGCTCTCCGGGCTACGGAGTGGATCCGATGACCAAGGTAGCCGAGTTGCACGAGAAATGGATGCAGGAGCCGGAATACCGCGAAGCCTACGATCGGCTCGGTCCGGCGTTCGAATTCTCCCGCTCTCTGATTGAGGCCCGCATTCGTGCCGAGATCACTGAGGCTGAGCTTGACGATCAACCTGAAAGGATCGCGCGTTGACCGCGCTTCCGTGGCGGTGAGAGACTGTGCGCGCTTGGGGGTGGCGCGAAGCCCCCGCGGAGGACAAGACGATGGCAAGCGCTACGAACGGACGCAATGGCGGTGGTTTCGAGACCGACGTGGTGACCCGCGAAATCGTGCGCGGCAAGCTGCTGGCGGTGGCGGACGAGATGGGCGTGGTGCTCGCGCGCAGCAGCATGAGCCCGGTCATCTACGAGGTGCTCGACTTCGCCTGCGGCTTCTGCGACGCCGACGGCGAGCTGGTGTCCCAGACCAACGGGATCACGGTCTTCACCGGGACCTTCTCGATCCAGGTCAACATCATCAAGGAGAAGTTCGGCGACCGCATCCGGCCGGGCGACATCTACATGCTCAACGACCCCTACCACGGGGGCACCCACTACAACGACGTGGGCGTGGTCAAGCCGGTGTTCGTGGACGGCGAGCTGTTCGCCTTCGCCATCTCGATCTCGCACTGGACCGACATTGGCGGCAAGGCGCCGGGCTCGTTGCCGGCGGATGCGACCGAGGTTTTCCAGGAGGGCATCTGCTTCCCCGGCATCCACATCTACAAGGAGGGCGAGCGCCAGGACGCCATCGTGGAGATGGTGGCGGCCAACGTGCGCCTGCCCAAGATGGCGCTGGGCGATCTCAACGCCGCGCTGGCCTCGGTCCGCATCGCAGAGAACCGCTGCCTCGAGCTCTGCGAGAAGTACGGCAAGCAGGCGGTCTCCGAGACCTTCCGCCACATTCTCGAGACCAGCGAGCGGGTGAGCCGCGAGGCCGTCGCCGCGCTGCCGGACGGCACCTACGAGGCCGAGGACTGGATCGACGGCGACGGCATCACCGAAGAGCGCTTCCGCACCAAGGTGGCGGTCACCATCGACGGCGATGATATCACCGTCGACTACACGGGCTCCTGCGAGCAGCTCCAGGGGCCGGTCAACTGCTCGCGCTCGGCGCTGGTCTCGGCGGTGAAGACGGTCTTCAAGGCGATCGTCGATCCCCAGTCGCCCTCCAACGAGGGCTGGTTCCGGCCGCTCAAGGTGGAAGCGCCGGACGGCACGGTGTTCACGGCGACCAAGCCCGCGCCGGTCGGCTGGTACTACGAGGGCACCGGTCAAGCCTCCGAGCTTGCGTGGAAGGCGCTGGCCCCCATCGCGCCCAAGCGGGTCAGCATGGGCAGCGCCAACAGTCTCTGCGTGACCGTGCTGGGCGGCCACGACCGCGCCAAGGGCGAGCCTTGGGTGATGATCGAGCCGAGCATGGTCGGCTGGGGCGCCACCGACGAGCGCGACGGCAACTGCGTGACCAGCGCCATCACCAACGGCGACACCTTCAACTACTCCATCGAGCTGCTGGAGGCGAAGTTCCCGGTGCGGGTCAACCAGTACGCGCTCAACACGCCGGGCGGCGTCGGCGCCGGTCGCCACCGGGGCGGCTACGGCTCGATCCGCGAGTACGAGATTCTGACCGACGACGCGGTGCTGTCGGCGAGCTACGGCCGCTCCATCGAGAAGCCCTGGGCGCAGGAGGGCGGCGACGAGGGCTCCTGCAACTACTTCGAGCTCCACGTCGGCAACGACGCCCGCCGGGCGGCGCGGGCGCCGACCACCATCATGAAGCGGGGCGACATCATCCGCATGTTCACCGGCGGGGGCGGCGGCTACGGCGATCCCTTCGAGCGGCCCGCCGAGGAGGTGCTTGCGGAAGTCCGCGCGGACTACATCTCCGCCGAGCGCGCCCGTGAGGACTACGGCGTCGTTCTCGCGGCGAGTGGCCGCGCGGTGGACGAGGAAGCGACAGCCAAGCTGCGCGCCGCAGCGGCCTAGCGCGCGGGTCGATCATGGGCCGGCTCGCGTCCGATATCGGTGGCACCTTCACCGATCTGGTCTACTTCGACGATGCAGAGGGCTCGCTGCGCACCGCGAAATCCCTCACCACGCCGGGCGACTTGACGCAGGGCGTGATCGACACCGTCGAGCTCTCGGGCCTCGCGCCCGGCGAGGTGGACTTCTTCGTCCACGGCGGGACCACGGTCATCAACGCCATTACCGAGCGCAAGGGCGCCCGGACCGCGCTGGTCACCACCGCCGGCTTCCGCGACGTGCTGGAGATTCAGCGCGGCAACCGGCCGGATCTCTACAACCTGCGCTTCGAGAAGGAGCGTCCCTTCGTGCCGCGGCTGCTCCGCTTCGAGGTGCGCGAGCGGGTCGATGCGGCGGGCACCGTGCTCCGGCCGCTGGAGAAGTCGGACCTCGACCTGGTCGTCTCACGCTGCCGGGAGGAGGAGGTCGAGGCGATCGCGATCCAGTTCCTCCACAGCTACGTGGCACCCCGGCACGAGGCCGAGGTGGCGGCCTATCTGCGCGAGCGCCTGCCGGACGTGAGCATCACCGCCTCTCACGAGATCACCCGCGAGTGGCGCGAGTACGAGCGCGCCAACACGGCGGTGCTCAACGCCTACGTCCAGCCCATCGTGCAGACCTACTTCGGCCGCCTGGAGGAGGCGCTGGGCGGCGCCGACATCCGCTGCGCCTACGCCGCCATGCAGTCCAACGGCGGCACCACCAGCTTCTCCTGGGCCAAGGAGCACCCCATCACGCTCATGGAATCGGGGCCGGCGGCAGGCTGCAACGGCGCCGCCATCGTGGGCGACCTCTGCGAAGAGCCCAGGGTGATCTATCTCGACATCGGCGGCACCACGGCCAAGTGCACCACCATCGAGGACGGCGCGCCCAAGGTAACCACCGAGTACCGGCTGGAATACAGCCGCACCCAGTTCGGCTACCCGCTGCGCGTGCCGGTGGTGGACATCGTGGAGATCGGGGCCGGCGGCGGTTCCATCGCCTGGTTCGACAAGGCGGGGCTGCTCAAGGTGGGGCCGGTTTCGGCCGGCGCCGATCCGGGCCCCGCTTGCTACGGTCGGGGCGGCACCGAGCCCACCGTGACCGACGCCAAGCTCATCACCGGCGTCATCAATGCCACCAATTTCGCCGGCGGGCAGTTCGACCTCGACGAGGGCAAGGCCCGCGCCGCGATGGAGAAGATCGCGAGCGGCCTCGGCACCGACGTGGTGGAGGCGGCGGTCGCCGTGATCCGCACGGTGGAAGCCAACATGATCAACGCGCTGAAGCTGGTCTCGATCCAGCGGGGCCACGATCCGCGCGACTTCGCGCTGGTGGTGGGCGGCGGCGGCGGGCCCATGCACGGCGCGCCGCTCGGCCGCGAGCTCGGCGTGAAGGAAGTCATCGTGCCGCTCTACCCCGGCCTCTTCTCGGCCTGGGGAATGCTCGCCACCGAGCCCCGGCGTGACTTCATGCAGACCGTGTTGCGCCGCGCCGAGGAGGTGGAGGCGGGCGACGTGCGCGCGGTCTTCGCTGGTCTCAGGGAGGAGGCGGAGCGCTATTACCAGACCGACGCCCACATGGGGGAGGCGGAGATCGCCTACGAGGGCCGCATCGACCTGCGCTATCTCGGGCAGGAGCACCCGGTGACCGTGCTCGTGGACATCGAGTCCGTCGAGGTCGAAGCCATTCTCGCGGCCTTCCACGATGCGCACGAGAAGACCTACACCTTCCGCCTTGACGACACCCCGGTCGAGTTCGTGACCTACCGGCTAACCGCCTCCGCCAAGGTGCCGCGGCCGGAGATGACGAGGCTCACGCCAGACGGCCGCTCGATCCAGGCCGCGACGCGGCCCGCGCGCACGGCCGACTTCGCGGAAGACGGCCGCCACGAGGCTGCGGTCTACGAGCGCGACCGTTTGCCCCCCGGCGCCGAGCTGACCGGGCCGCTGATCGTGGAGGAGGCCACCGCCACCACGCTCGTGCACCCCGGCCAGACTCTGCGGGTTGACGACTACGGCTTCCTGCGTATCACCGACGCCTAGCGTCCCGCTTCTAAGGGTTACGTGACGTTAGGTAGACCGTGGGGTTTCCCCGCCACCGCCGCTATTCTCGTCATGCCCGGACTTGATCCGGGCATCCAACTATCTCAAGGGTTTCGTCGGAGTGTTGTGTGAACACGTAGATGGCCGGGACAAGCCCGGCCATGACGTGTGGAGGGTGCGGCGCAGATGGATTGAAACCTCTCGAACAGGTTACAAAGCCGGAATACACCGCGTCGGGCCGGCGGGCGAGGGCGACCGAAGACCTAACCTCCAATATGGAGTCTCAACATGAATGGCAGGCCTTTCTGTTCCCCAATTCAGCACATTTCCACATTGGGAAAGTTTATAAGAAAAGTGATCCTATACCCAACAGTGGCAGCGTCATTCGCGCTCGCCTCCGCTGCATATGCTCAGATGAATATCGAGGATTTGGCGCAAGCGGTGGCTTCTGGGGACGTTGAGATTATGTCGATCACTGGTAATGGAGGTTCGTCGGGACCTGTTTTGGAAGGATACTTGCTCAACAAGAGTTTGGTTTCAAGGAATCTTGATGTTCGATTAGGTACGCCACTATTTTTCAAGAACAAAGGCGTCGGGCAAAACATGATAGCAACGCAAATCTACCAGAGAGACTTATCCTACATGTCTGACGGTGAGAATTCCTTCATTACTTTGGGGCCCAATGAGCGTCTCTCGATAATGCTCATTGCCTATTGCGTGGACTTCTATAAAGAAAACCCATCGGGAGATGATTCGTTTTCGATCACAGGTATTCCATCGAACTTGATTGACATCGCAAGAAAGATATCTGCTTACGAAGGAGCTAATCCAAGCAGGGACGTGACGTTAAGTGCACAACTCGCTCTGTGGAAGGCTCAAGGCATTAGTCTCAAAGAAATAAGAGAAAGATTCCCATTTGGCCCTGCCGATGAAACGGAGATGCGCGCAATTCTACGTACAAGTGAGTAGGGACGAACATACTGGTGCCAAAAGACAATTTGTACAGACAAGGTAATCGACTGACAGTTGCCGCCTGCGGTGGCACGGGTTATCCACGCTAAACCGCGTCAGGACGGCGGGCGAGGGCGACAGCGCAGCCCGTGGACAAGAGCTGGCCGGCGGTGACGGCGGCATTGATGAGCGCCGTCGTCGTCACGCGGGTCGCGTCGATCACGCCGGCCTCCCGGTAGGGGCGAAAGGCGCCCACACGCGCATCGAAGCCGATCTCCGCCGGGGCCTCCTTCAGCCTTTCCAGGGCCATCGCCGGCTCGCACCCGGCGGCGCCCGCGATCCGGCGGAAGGGCTCCTGCAGGGCGCGGGCGAAGGCGCGGCGCTCGGGCTCCGCCGCTCCGGCGGTGCCGTTCTCGATGGCGAAGGCCGCGCGCGCGAGCGCCACGCCGCCGCCCGCGACCACGCCATCCTTCGCAGCGGCGCGCGCGGTGTTCAGCGCGTTTTCGCAGGCCTTGTAGCGTGCCTTCCACGCGGTCTCGGTGACGCCGCCGACCCGGATGTTGGCGACGCCCGAGACCAGCCGGGCGAGGCGGGCCTCGTACTTGCCCCGGTCGTAGCTCTTCCGCTCGTGCTCGATCGCGTCGCGAATCTGCTCGGCCCGGCGCTCCACCGCCTTCGCCGTGCCGCTGCCGCCGAAGATCGTGGTCGAGACCCCGTCCACGATCGCCCGCTTGGCGCTGCCGAGCGCTTTGCTGTCGACCTTTTCCGCCGTGAGCCCGGTCTCCTCGCCGACCAGGCGCCCGCCGGTGAGCACGGCGACGTCGTCGGTGGCGGCGTGGCGGTAGATGCCCGACTCCGGCCCCTTCACCGCCGCGCAGTGCACCGTGCCCTCGCGGTGGTTGGTGAGCATGACCGCAAGCGCCTGGTCGGAGACATCCTGGGCCAACACCAGCAGGCTGCGCTTGGCCTCGCGCGCCGCCTCCAGCGCCGGCAGGAGCTGGGCCGTCTCGGTCAGCTCGCCCTGGCACATGAGCAGGAAGGGCTGGTCGAGCTTGACCTCCGTCTCGCCCGCCTTGAGCAGGAAGTTGCGCGAGAGCAGGCCGTGCTCGAAGGCCATGCCGCGCATGTAGTCGACCGTCGTATCGACGCCCTGGTGATAGGAGATGTTGACCACGCCCTCGGCGCCCAACCGCTCCACCGCTTCCGCCACGAGGTCCGCGATCTCTTCGTCGCCGTCGGCGGCGACACCGGCGAGCTGCGCAAGCATCGCGCGGCCCGAGACCGGGCCGCTCTGTGGCTCGAGTGCCGCCAGCGCCTCCCGCGTGAGCGCCTCGAAGCCGCGCCGCACGGAAGGTGGATCGATCCCAGCTGCCACCAGGCGCAAGCCTGCCTCGGCGAAGGCGCCTGCGAGCAGCGCCGTGGTGGTCGAGCCGTCTCCCACCGCATCGCGGGTCTTCTTGACGCAGGCCTTGAGCAGCTCGGTGCCGAGGGTCGCGAAGCGGTCCTCGTCCTCCAGGTCCCTGATCGCGGTGAAGCCGTCGCGGGTGAGCTCGGGAAAGTCGTCCGCGCGTTCCAGCACGACGCGGCCGCCGTGAGGCCCGAGCGTCAGCCCTGCGAGCCGCGCGGTGTGCCCAAAACCCGCCATCAGCGCCTCGCGGGCGTCCGCGCCGGTCTTGATGTGCTTGGGCCGCTCAAGCGCCATGCGACGATCTTCCGCGCTACTGAGCAGCGGTCAACGGCAACGGCGCGGCCGGGACGTTTTCCTCGGCCGCGCCGCGCCTTGTCGAACGGGAGCGGATCAGGCCGCGCTGAAGCGGTTCCACTCCTTGATGTAGCTGGTCACATGCGTGGGCCACACCATCCAGAACGCGATGTTGGACTGGCGCCGGGTCTTCGGGCCGGTGTCGCGGTCCTTGCCCATGTACCAGCGGCGGTAGTCCTCCACGGTCAGGAAGTTGAGTACCGGGTCCGGACACGGCGAGTAGTAGCCCTGCGGCGCTACCGCCGAGCCCCACCAGCCGTCGAGGCACCAGTCCATGTAGGCCATGGCGACCTCGGGCTCCGGCGCCTCGCTAGAGAGGCACATGGTGTGGACCCAGGCGGCCGTGCCCTCGAAGACGTCGACATACCAGCACGGGATGCCGCGCTTCTTCACGTCCTCCACCACCGGGTTCCAGCAGTCCATGCCCCACACCTCCTCGGAGGCGAGCAGGTTCACGGCCTCGCCGTAGTTGTTCCAGATGAGGCGGAACACGCCGTCGTTCTTGGCGGCGATAAGGTAGTCCACCACGCCTGCCACCTCGTCCGGCTCCATGTCGGAGTTGCCGACCTTGGGCGGGTCCATGATCCCGTTCTTCCAGAGGAAGCTGTAAGCACGCGGCGGGCCCATCAGCTCGTCGTTCTGGATCGAGGTCTTGCCGACCGCGTCCACGTCGCGCCACTTGCCGGTGTAGAGCAGCCCGAGCGAGTCGGGGATCGCGAAGTCCGGCTGAGTCGGCGCGAACTTGTGCGGCAGCACGCCGAGCGCATCCATGTTGTAGAACTGGGGCACGCCGTAGAACGAATCCTTGTTCTCGTCCCAGTAGACGATGTTGGACGGCCAGCCGGTCACCTCGTCGGCGCCGATGTGGCCGGGCTGGGTGTAGAGCGAATCGGCGAACTCCCAGTTGGTGATCTTCTCGGCTGGGATCGGCACGATCACCTCGGCTTCCCGCAGCGCCGGCTGGCGGTAGGCGTTGGTCTCGACCATCGAGTAGGTCTTGTTGCCGCCGGTGATGAACTTGGTGATCATCTCACTGAGGCCGGCCACGGTCCCGGTCACGTCGAGACCGGTGTCCTCCTTGAACCTGTTGAAGAAGCGCTCCTGCACCGAGACCCCGAGCCCGATGGTCTGCATCGGGTCGTCCTGGGTGATGCCTGCCACGCGCTCCGCGAGGCCCGCCTTCGCAGTGCCCGTGCCGAGCACGGTGCCGGCCGCGGCCGCGGTCACGCCGGCTGCGGCGAGGAAGGTGCGGCGGTCGATGCCTCCGCCCTCCTGCTCCTCCGCCTCGGCATCGCGGAAGCGCTTGATCGCCTTCTCCTCCGCTGCCATCGCGGTATGGAGATCCATCCGGTCCGACAGATGCTCGTACTTCTTCTCCAGATGTTTGCTGTCCATAGTCTCCTCCCTGTGCAGTCTCCGTTTCCCAATCGCGGCCGGCCCGAAAAGCGACCTGCCGGCCCGACTAAACCTGGTGCTCCTCCTGCCCTCTGAAGCGGGGCCGGTAACGACTCGCGGTCATCAGATAGCCGAAGATGCCGATCACCGCGAACGAGATCAACGTGATGATGACGCCCACGGCGAAGATGCGCGGCGTGATGCGGATCGTGGTCGCGCCCAGCACGTCCAAGGGCAGCGTGTTCTGCGATCCGGCCACCAGCACGGTGCGGGCGAACTCGTCGAACGAGAGCGTAAAGCCGAAGAGCGCCGACGCCATGATGCCAGGCTTCATGATCGGCAGCGTGATGTGCCAGAAGGTGCGCCAGCTGTTGGCGCCAAGGCACATCGCTGCCTCCTCCGTCGAGCGGTCGAAGCGGTTGAACACCGTCAGCATCACGATGAAGCAGAACGGGAAGGTCCAGAGGATGTGGACCGGCAGCGTGGTGCCCAGCCAGTGCTTGTCGATGCCGATGCCCTGCCAGAACAGCGCGTGACCCAGGCCCACGGTGACGCCGGGAATCATGATGCCGACTAGGTAGAGGTAGAAGATCGGACCCGCGCCCAGGAACCTCGCGCGCATCGCCTGCGCCGCCATGGTGGCGAGCACGGTCGAGATGCACATGACGAGGAGCGCGAGCACCAGCGAGCGCAGCCCCGCATTGCCGAAGTCGCCGACGTATTCGCCGATGTCCCGCGCCGTGCCCGAGGGATTGAAGAGCCGCTCGTACCAGAAGATGCTCGTCCCCTGCATGGGGAAGGTCGGCCCGCCGTCCTCACCCTGGAAGGAGAGGATCGCCATGACGATGAAGGGCCCGTAGAGCATCAGCACGAAGAGCACCACGTAGATCGCGAGGACGATCTTGACCCAGCCGAACTTGGCGACGTGATAGCTGGTGGGCTCCGCCACGGCTCAGAGCTCCCGTCGCAGATTGACGAACTGGAAGATCAGCACGATCACCGGAATCGACACCAGCACCATGACCACCGCCACGGCGGACGCCGCCGGCCACTGCAGCAGGCCCTGTTGCTGGATCAGCACGTTGGCCAGCATGGTGGTCTTGCCGCCGCCGATGAACTTCTGGATCGCGAATTCGCCCATCATCACGACGAAGACGAAGAGGATGCCGGTGGCCAACCCCGGCTTGGTCAGCGGCACGATGATTCTCCAGAAGGTGGTCCAGGCTGAGGCGCCGAGGTCGCGCGCCGCCTCGATCACCTGGCGGTCGATCTTGGCCATGGAGAAGTAAATCGGGCCGATCATGAACACCGACCAGATGATCGCCATGGAGAAGACCATGCTCGGTTCGCTGTAGAGCAGGATCTCCGCCGGCTCGTCGATGATGCCGATCCCCATCAGGATCTGGTTGATCAGCCCCTTGCGTCCCAGCAGCGGCAGCCACGCCACCATGCGGATCAGCGCGCTGGTCCAGAACGGCACGATGCAGAGCAGCAGGATGTAGAGCTTGAGCCGCTCGCTCTTCACGAAGAAGCAGACGTAGTAGGCCACCGGATAGCAGAGCAGCACCATCAGCGGCAGCACGATAATCGCGATCAGGAAGGTGAAGCCCAGGGTCTGCAGGTAGGTCGCGGTGGTGAAGAACTCGATGTAGTTTTCGAGCACGAAGCCCGGCTTCATGCCGTAAGCCCAGGGCTTGTAGAAGCTGAAGACGACGACCGAGACCAGCGGGATGCCGCAGAAGAGCGCCATCACGATGGTGGGCGCCGCCACCAACAGGAGGGCTTGGCGCGCGCGCTTCTTGGTTAGCGTCATCCCGGACGAAAGGGCCGGGACCGGCGTTTGGGCTGCGTCCGTCACCTGACCTCCGCCCCGCCGGTCATGGCTGCCTGCGCCCCGGTCTCGCTGTGGTCCGGGCGCTCACTCGAACACCACCAGCGCGTCGTCGGTGTTCCAGCCCACTCTCACCTTGTCGCCGTGGCCGAGCGCGGTGATCGCCGGCGGCGGCTCGTGCTCGTCGACGCGGATCGAATCGCCACTCGGCAGGTCCACGTTGAACTCGATCTGCGAGGTCTCGAAGATGGAGAAGGACACCTCGCCCTCGACCGTGTTTTCCGGCGTCTCGCCGTTGAGCAGCAGGTTGGTCAGGCTCGCCCGCACCACCACGTGACAGTCCTTGCGCGCTGGCGCGTCGTCGGCGATGCGCGCGCGGAAGGTGCCGGCCGGCCCGGTGACGGTAGCGACGCCGTTCTCCACACCGGTGATCTCGCCCGCCAGGATGTTGTTCTTACCCACGAACTGGGCGACGAACAGGTTCTTGGGGCGGTGGGTCACCTCCTCCGGCGGGCCGATCTGCTCGATCCGGCCCAGGTTCATGATCACCACCCGGTCGGAGACCGCGAAGGCCTCGGTCTGGGTGTGGGTGACGTGCACGAAGGCGACGCCGAAGTCGGTGTTGAGGCGGCGCAGCTCGCGCTGCATCCGCAGGCGCAGGTTCGCGTCGAGCGAGCCCAGCGGCTCGTCGAGCAGGAGCACATCCGGCCGCGTCACCAGCGCCCGCGCCAGGCCCACGCGTTGCTGTTGGCCGCCCGAGAGCTGCTGGATCGCCCGGTCTGCCAGGTCCTCGATGTCCACGGCGCGCAGCATCTCCAGCGCGCGCTGGGCGCGCTCCCTTGACGAGACATTGCGCATGCGCAGGCCGAACTCGACGTTCTGCGCCACCGACATGTGCGGGAAGAGCGCGAAGTGCTGGAACACCATGGCGGTGTTGCGCTCGTGCGGCTCCAGGTGGGTACAGTCCCGCCCGGCGATGAGGATCTGGCCGTCCGTCGGCTCCTCGAAGCCGGAGATCATCCGCAGCGTCGTGGTCTTGCCGCAGCCCGACGGGCCGATGAAAGAGATGTACTCGCCTTGCGCGATGTGGAGCGTCATCTCGTCGACGGCGAGGATGTCCCGGCCGAAGCGCTTGGTAACGTTGATCAGATCGACGGCGATGTCGCTCATGCCGCTCCCTACCGCTCCCGTGCCCCCGGCCGCCGCGCGACCTCGCCTCGCCAGCCCGACCGCAAGTTATTGATATTGTTATCCTCTGACGCGAGCCAAGGTTAAGTCTAGCTGTCGTCGGAGCGCGCCGTCAACTCGACGGCCACGTGGGCGACGTGCGAGACGATTTGTCAGCGGGCGACGGCGTCGCCCTTCAGGTAGCGCGCGGGCCAGCCGATGCCCTGCCATGTCTGAATCTGCACGGGGTCGAGGCGGATCAGCCAGCGCTTCCAGCTCATCGTGGGCTCCAGGTAGCTCGGGCCGTTCTCACCGTAGTAGCGGATCGACATGGTGCGGGCCACCTCCACCCAGCGGCCGCCGACATTTGGCTGCTCGACGATCGCTGCCTCGCACTGGGCGAGGAAGCGTCGCTGCACGCCGGCATCGGAGGCGCGGTCGGCAGCCGAGGATTCGTCGATGGTCACCGCACAGCGCGGCCTTGCTTCGAGATAGCGCGCCCAGGCGGAGCGCGCCCGCGGCACGACCCAGAGCGCAGCGCCATCCCACTGATACCAGCAGGGCACGACGTAGGGCCAATCGTTGTCGTCGAGACAAGCGACGCGGGCGAGGAACGGCTCATTTAGAAAGCCATTGATCTCGTCCGCGCTCATCTTGCCGATCTTGCCGCGCCAGCTCTCGTCTTTCTCTTGCGCGCTCATCGTATCTCCCTCGTCCGCCGTGCGCGGCGCTCCGTCACTGGATCTCGTCTTCCACATCGGCGCCGAGATGGAACAGGCAGTCGCCACGCTCGACGCGCCCCGGTATGCGCTTGCAGACGACCAATCCCGTCGCATCGAAGTGAACCTCCGTCGGCGCCCGCCACGGCGTCTCCGGCGTGTGGATAAGGCCTGCGAGCTGGCCCCTCTCCACCTTGGTGCCGAGCTCCACGACAGGCTCAAACAGGCCGTCCTCGCTGGCATAGGTGAAGAAGTCCCACGATTCGGCGGTGAGCAGACGCGTGTCCACCGCCGGTTCCTCGTCGTCCTCGACCGGGCCGTGCCAGACGCCAACGTGGCGGAGCACACGCCTGGTGCCCGCCTCGCAGATGCGGAGACACTCGGGCGTGACCGTGCCGCCGCCGCCCATCTCGGTTGCGAGCACGACCACACCCCGGCTGATCGCTGCCCGCATGTTGGTGCCGGTCATGCCTTGCACTGCCGGGAAGAGGAAACCGTAGGGCGCGCCGAAGACCCGGCCGAGCTCGTCGATCCTCTCCTGTATGTCCGGCGGGTTGGCGGCATCGCGGAGGATCGTGGTAGGCAGGTACATGAGCGAGCTGCCGCCCGAATGGAGGTCGAGCATGTAGTCCGCGCGCGGGGTGAGCTCGCTGTCGACGTAGTGAGCGAGCATTTCGGTGAGGCGTCCGTCGTGCTTGCCGGGAAAGACGCGGTTCATGTTCAGCTCGTCCACTGGCGAGGTCCTGAGTCCCGCTTTCGCGGCCGGGTAGTTGGCCATGGGCAGGATGATGATGCGGCCCGTCACATCAGCGGGCTCCAGGGCGCGGATGAGCCTGGTGAGCGTCACCTGCCCCTCGTACTCGTCGCCGTGCACGCCGGACGTGAGCAGCACCGTCGGCCCCTCGCCGTTCTTGACGCAAACCAGCGGCACCGGCAGCCAGCCGTAAGCCGAGCGGTGGACCGAATGGGGCAGGCGCAGATGGTCGCACTGCTTGCCGTCGCGGTCGAAATCGATTTGCGTGCTGAGCCGCGTGCCCGTCTCTTCCATGGCATTGTTTCCCGAGGGCTGTCTGGTCGCGTCAGTCTGCCCGGCTCCGGGTGGCGGCGGCAATGGCGGTCGATGGCGCGGCGGTTTGACGCAGAGAGCCGCCGGCGCCAGTCTCCGGCATGAAGCCACACGGGAGGGACGGCATGGCACTCTACGAAATGAGGACCTACACGGTACAGGTCGGCAAGCTCGCCGAGGTGGTCGCGCTCTACAAGGAGGAAGGCTGGCCTGTGCTGGAGAAGGAGGGCTTCGGCGCCAATCTGGTCGGCTACTTTGTCGCCGACACCGGCACCATCAACCGGCTGGTGCACATCTGGAAGTTCGATGACGACGCTGCTCGCCGCGCCCATTGGGCCCGGCTCTTCCAGAGCGAGGCGTTCATGCGCTTCGCCGGAAAGGCCCGCCCGTCGGTGCTGACACAGGAGGTGGTGCTGCTCAACGAAGCCCCCTTCGGCCCGCATCCATAACGTTGCTGCGGCCCGGCATCGGGACGGGCAGGGAGCGGCCTACTTCTTCAACTTGGCGAGAATGGTCTCGACGCGCTCCAGCGCGGCGCGGGCGTTTGCCGCCTCCTCACGGACGGTTCTGAGCGTCGCCTCGTCTTCGCTTTCGTCGCCCTTGGCCGGCCTCACCTCGAGGCGCGCGTCGTGCAGGTTGTTGATCACGACCGCGATCACGAGGTTGATCATGATGACCGCCGCCAGCATCACGAAGCTCACGAAGAAGAGCCACGCCATCGGATGGAGCTCCATGGCGACGTACATGATGTCCGTCCAGTCCTCGAGCGTCATCACGCGGAAGAGCGAGAGCAGCGCGATGCCGAGGTTGCGCCAGTGGGTGGGGTCGTGGTCGCGGAAGAGGTGCACGCCCGCGATCGCATAGACGTAGAAGACCGCAGACAGCAGCAGCATCACGTGGCCGAGCCCCGGCAGGGAGCGGATCAGGGTCGAGACGATGACGCGAAGCTGCGGCACCACCGTCGCCACCCGCAGCACCCGGAGCAATCGCGCGAGCCTCGCGATCAGGGCGAACTCGCCGGCGTCCGGCAGGAAGGCGAGAACCAGGATGGCGAAGTCGAAAAGGTTCCAGCCGTCCTTGAAATAGCGCTCGAACCGGGGCGCGACGGCGGTGAGCTTGATCGCCGCCTCCACCACGAAGACGGCGAGCGCCACGTGGAAGGCCCACTCGATGGCGTGGCCGAAGCGTGCGTCGAACCACTGGCTCGTCTCCAGACCGAGGCCGATCGCGGTGATGAGGATCATCGCGATGATCAGCACGTTGAACGCCGGCGCCGCAACAATGCGCGCGCACAACCGCTTCAGTTCGCTCATGTGAGAACGCTCCCGTGATCGCTGCCGGCACGCCCCGATGGAGTTCGGCCGGGAGCGCTTTCAGTTGGCGCACCGAACCGCCCCGACGGGTATGCGCGTCCAGTGCGGCTCTTCGTCGATCCCCGCACTGGCTCGCGAATGGAGGGGAAAGTCCGGCGGAGCGACATCGCCGCGTTGCACCACGCTCTTCGGGCGACGCCCTATCGGGCTGGCCGGACGCTAGCGGCGTTCTCGACGTTGTTCAACCTCGGTGAGAAGGGGTGCCTGGGTTCGGTGCTTCTGGCCTGCGGTTATCGACAGACGGAAGCCCAGGTTAGGCACCGAGGCGCCGAAGCCGTCCTGATAACCACTGGAGCGCTCAAGTAATAACTAAGAGTTATGTATATATCGTAAAGTAAATAATGCGACAAAATAGACTTATGTCCTGCATTTTGATATTCGATTTTCGTGGTCGATTTGGACACCAAGCAGCTCCGCTCCTTTCTTTGCCTTGCAATGGATCGGAGTTTCTCGAGGGCGGCCCGGCAAATGGGGTGTTCTCAGGCGACCATGTCAATCCGCATTCAAAAACTGGAGGACGCGCTCGGCATCCGCCTGTTCGAGCGGGGGCCTCACGAGGTGACGTTGACGGCCGAGGGGCGCGATCTGCTGCCCGATTTTCGGGCATTCGTCGATGTGCAAGACCGCATGTACGAGCGCACGCAATCGTCGCGAGAATTCGGCAGCGTCAGGCTCGGCGTCGCCGAGGGATACGAGGCGGCGCTGCTGCCGGGTCTGCTCAAGCACATGTGGCAAGACCACGCCGCGGCAGAACTGGAAATTCGGTGCCAGCCGAGTTGGCGCCTGCAGCAGATGATCGAGGCACGAACGCTGGATCTGGCGGTCGTGACATTGCCGGAGGAAGCGCCGTCGGCGGTGACGCTTTGCCGGACGCCGCTCCACTGGGTGGCAGCCTCCAGGTTCGAGCTTGCTCCTGCGGTGCCGGTGCCGATCGCTTGGCACCCGGACACGTGCTTCTTCCGATGCGTTGCGGCCGCAGCGTTCAAGAGCCAGGGCGTTCCCCATCGCGAGGTCTTGTGCAGTGCCGATACCAGGGTCGTCCGGGCCGCCGTCGAAGCCGGCACCGCCGTCACCGTCATGGCCGAGGGGACCGTTCCGGAGACGTTGAGAGTGATATCCGATCCCTCGATTCTGCCACCGCTCGGCACTGCCCCAATCCAGTTGCTGGAGCGGCCGGGCCTGCAGTCCGAGGCGTCGGGAGTGGTGAAGCGGAAGCTGGTGGACGCCTACCGGGAGTCGTGAACGCCCGTTCACCGACCGACGCCCTGCGAGAGACTGGCCACTCCCTCTAGGAATTCGCACCGCGTGACAACTATAACGGCGCGAGGCTCACGCCCTCGCACCAAGCCCAAGGCGGCGCCCCTCCCACCGGCGCGGCGACGGATGCTGTGCGCGGGGTGCTTCGGTAGGGAACGTGAGTGATAGCCTCGCACCATCGGCGCTTTCCGCTCATCTCCGTGGGTCAATCCAACTTCGGAATTCGGACGACGTTTTCACCATCCAGAATGTCGGTCTCAATGTCGTTGAATAGGAATTTGGGGGGCTTACTGCCCACCCTGAGACGGACTTCTCCATTGATGGGAAGGTTGAACATGATTGTGCCGTAGTCCCCACAGTCTACGGTCACTGCCTGGGGGGTGAGGCCCTCATTCGTTACCGTCACAATTTCCCCAGTGGACGCACCGACGCGCTCGTCCCGCCTTTCACTCATTGCCCGATTTGCTTTGGCGTTTAGTGTCCGGCGGAAGCGAGTTGCCCACATATTGCCGATACGACCGTTTCTGCTCTTTCTTCAATTCATCTAACTCATTGATTTTGTGGTACGCCCGCCTGGACTCGAACCAGGGACCCTCTGATTAAAAGTCAGCTATCTGCTCATGCGCACAGCCCACGCATCGATGCGCACAAACATGATTTCTGCTTTTATTTCAACCGACTACTAAACATTTCCAGTTTGACAACGGCGACAAGACTGCGCTATTGTTCGCTCGTTCATGCTTACCTCCTGCTTACCCGAAGAGCCATGCCCAAAGCAAAACTGACCAAGACCTTCGTGGATCGGATCGCGCCAGCCGCGGCTGAAATCATCTATTGGGACACCGCTCTGCCAGGCTTCGGGGTGCGGGTGAAGCCTTCCGGGGTACGCAGCTATGTGTGCCAGTACCGGAACCGCGAAACCGGCGAATCGAGACGGATGACCCTCGGGAGGCACGGCCCGCTGTTGACCTTCCATCAAGCAAAGCAGGAAGCTCGACGCGTCCTTGGCGATGCCATCGGCGGGGGAGACTTGGCCAAGGCCCGGCAGGAGAAGAGAAACGCGCCGACGGTTTCGCAGCTGACCGTGGAATACATGGAACGCCATGCGCTGCCGAAGAAACGACCGCGGAGCGTCCAGAACGATCGGATTTTGATCGACAAGTACGTTCGTCCCCGTCTCGGCACCAAGAAAGTGGAGAGCATTGGGCGCCGTGACATCATGCTGCTGCACGCATCCCTCAAGGATCGGCCCTATCAGGCCAACCGTCTGCTTGCCCTTCTCTCCAAAATGTTCGCGCTGGCCGTCGACTGGGGTTGGAGGGCGGACAACCCAGCCAAGGGCATACCGAGATATGTGGAGCACAAGCGCGAGCGCTGGCTTTCCGACGAGGAGTTGGCGCGCCTGCTCCGCGTATTGAGCGAGCACCCCAACCGGCGCGCCTCCGATGCCATTCGAATGCAGCTCCTGACTGGAGCGCGGATCGGCGAAGTGCTCCGCGCGGAATGGCGCGACATCGATTTCGCCCGTGGAGTATGGATCAAGCCGTCTCACCACACTAAGCAAAAGCGAACCGAGCACGTGCCGTTGAGCGGTCAGGCGCTTGCATTGCTCCAGTCTATCCAGGACAGCGCGGACCCCGAAGTTCCATTCCTGTTTCCAGGCGATGTGCCGGGAAAGCCACTCACGGACCTGAAGAAGTTCTGGTGCAGCGTGCGACGCGAGGCGGATCTCGAGAACTATCGGATGCATGACAATCGGCACACGCACGCCTCGCACTTGGTGTCGAGCGGCCTGAGCTTGGAGATCGTCGGCCGCTTGCTAGGGCACACGACGACAAGCACCACGAAGCGCTACGCCCACCTGGCAGACGGACCACTCCGGGCAGCGACGGAGCACTTTGCCTCGAAACTGGATGCCCTCAGTCCACATCAAGCTGAGTGATCAGGGCTTAGGTTCGGCGCCTATTGTCCCGGTATCAAGACTTTGGGGAACCGATACATCACGGACCATCGGGCTCTGATCAACCCCGGCCGAGGCATACCGTGACGGGTCGCCTGTGGACATGTTGGACAAGCCGCTTCGCGCCTCTTGATCCACCGACGCGTTAATCAGGATAGTCAACGCTCACGCTCCTCCCATCCCGTGATGACGTCGTGGGCGATGCTGTCGGAAATTCGTATCGCTCCCGCCCGCACCGCTTCCTTGGACGGGCTGGTCCAGCGTGCCCGCGGCTTGCGTTTCGCTCGATCGGGTGACGGATGAGCAACCGATTCGGCGACCTGCTTTTCGGCAGGCCTCGGGGGATGGGGCTCCCTGCCCGACTTGATCCGCAAGAGGATGGCTACCGCCCGGCGCCTTGCCTCCGACGGAGGGATGACACCGTAGTCCGCCACCTTCACCCTTTGCGCCTTCTGACCGCGTGCGCGCGTCTGGACGATGTAGACCTTCGTCCCGGACGGATACACCCGTATCCCGAAGCCCTGAAGCTCGCTGTCCCAGAAGACAGTGTCCTTCTTCACCGTCAGCCGATCGACGGTCCGCTTCGAGATCTTCCTCCTGCCGAGTTTTGCCACTGTCGCGGTCCTTTGCCGCTATTCAGACACCCTTGTCATGGTTGGTCGTCCTCATCTTCGATGCAGGCCCATAGGTCTGCACCGATACTGTCCCCCACCATCGTCGCCGCCACCTTCTCGGTGTCCCTCGTCGGATGTGCATAGCGCGCGGTTGTCGCTATCTTCTGGTGGCCGAGCAGCTTGCTGGTCATCATAAGGCCTTCGCCCAGTTCCAGCGCGGTGCTCGCATAGCTGTGCCTGAAGTCATGGATGCGGACATCTTCAAGGCCGGCGCGGACGCGCAGACGAAACCATATCGCATCGAGATTCCTCAGCCGGTCTCCGGGTTTTCCGCCCACGATCACCCACGGATTGCCCTCGATACGCGGTACCCGTTCCAGCAGCCATTGCACCGCGGGGGTCAGGGGAACCCACCTCGTCCCCGTTTTCGTCTCCCGAAGCCAAAGCCTTCCCTCCGTGCTATCGACGTCGTTCCAGCGAAGGTTCAGGATCTCGTTCTTCCGGCAGCCGGTCAGCAGAAGCAGGCGGATCGCGGCGATCGCCGGCGGGAACGCCGAGCCGTCTGCCTCCGCCTCATCCAGTACCCGACCGAGGCGCCGCGACTCCTCCGCTGTGAGTACCCGCTCCCGGCGGCGCTCCCTGTAAAGGCGGACGGACCGGCACGGATTCCTCATCTTCGGGATCATCCCCCATGCCATTCCGAGCGAGTACATCTTCGATAGCACACGCACGACCTGGTTCGCCTGGTACGGCTTGTCCCGAAGCCCCTCGTGCAGCGTGCAGACATGATGCCGCTCCACCGCCGTCGCCGCGAAGTCGCCCAGCCCGGGTAGGATGTACAAGTCGATCAACCGCTGAAACGTCTCCTGCGTCGCCGGCCGGCAGTTCACCGCGACATGCGCTTCGAGATAGCGACGAGCAAGATCGGCCACCGTCGGCTCTAGCGGCTCGAACGGTTCCAAGCCCCTCCTCACGCGGTCCTTGATGGTCCGGGCCTGCTGCCTAGCCCGTTCCGCGGAGATCTCGACATGTGCGCCGATGATCACCTGTTTGCTTGACCCGCCGCGCCGACGCGCCCGGACGACGTAGACCTTCCGTCCAGTGCGGTAGACACGCACGCCGAACCCCGGCAGCTCCCTGTCCCAGATGAAGGCATCCGGCCGGTCCTCGACGCTTAGCGCCGCGACCCGGGTGTTGGTGAGCTTCACGCTGTCCTTGCTGCGCCGCCCATCCCCGACGTCCATTGACTTGGGCGTGGCCGACGAGTGTACGGATTCCGAAGAGGGCGTGCGTTTCCCAATCCGCGCAAAACGGCGCAACAGCTCACGACCCTGTGACGGCTTGGAGATGACGGGGAGGGCCCTCCTCATCGGATCGGGATGGCGCTCGCGCGGACGTCCACGGGGCCGCACCGGTCCCCTGCAGAGGCCATGCCGAAAGCCCGCCCGTCCGTGTCGCATAGCAGCCAGTTCCCCCAAACGAAAATGCCTTTTCAGAGAAATTACATGCCGTCGCGGCATGAACTCGGCCCGTCTCAAGCGCTGTGCAGAGGCCGCTGTGAACGAAGAGCGAGAATTCGGCACCGCCAGCCTCCCGTGCGCAGGGACCTCGAACCGCGAAAGCCTGTGATCACGGCGATACCGGCTGAATCTCAACCCGTGGCGCCAACAGTCTGTCCATGTCGCCATTTCGAGACCGGCGGAAAAACCCGAAGAAGGCCAATTCATCATAGAACACAGTGCCTTGTGGAGTTGCCTGGCAGCGGGTTCGCGCTCCTGTCGTCTGGTGACAGGTTGTTCAGACCGGCCATGCATCGCGCGTTGCACGGTCCGAAGCCGGGCGCCCGGCCGGCTCGACGTGATCGTCAATCAGCGCCTCCGACAGCCTCCCGGCGCCCCGCCTATGACCCGAATTCGGCGTCGTCCACCCAGGAAATTCGAGCGCCCGTTCACACGATTTACGGCATACATACGCTAGTTTGCGCACGAAAAGGCATGCTCTGATAACCGTGGGCAGGGCTCTGCGCACGCCTGTCGATTTACCGAATTCGGACACGAGCGTCGTTCTCCGGCGCATACACGATGCTCATTGGCAACGCGTTCGCGCGCGTGTCCGCCAACCGAGGTTGATTACGCCAACGTCTTGATCGGACTTGCACGCGGTGCCCGCTACGGAGCCGCGGTTCACCGGTCCGACCTGCGACACGCGTAACTCTGCGCTGACCGACCTGCGCTCCCCGTTGATCCAGATCATGCTCGGACGAACCCTTTCGAACGTGGAATCTCGGGCGACACGATCTGCCGGATTCCTTCGCAACATTGCGGCCTGAGACACCCTCCACCGGGATTTCCAAACCTCGAATGCGATGCAGCAGGAAGAATTGGACCCGACCCCAACCTCGGTGCGTCCATTCCTCATCCCGGCATTCGCCGCGGGCATGGATAAGGCTTCAACAGGCATTTTCCTTTCTCGTACGGGGGTGGTAGCGGACTCGGTAAGGAGAGCCTCCGAGGCCGATTGAGCGGCCGAAGGGCGCGACAGGACCATGAACTGTTTGTCGACCTCACCCCGCGCGTGGGCCATCCGACCTGTTTGCCGGTTCCTGGTGACCCGGAGGCCGGTCGGCTACCGCCGAGCCCGTCGTCCGGATGTCGACCCGCGTGTCGCGCCGGACTCCGACGAGGGCATGCACCCATGAAACCTCTCCTGGCGGGGCTCCAACGAAAGGTCGCCGCCTATCTCGAGCAAACCGGGATGACCGGCCGCCAATTCGATATCAGCGCGCTCCAGTCGTTCGGCTTCGTCTCGCGCCTCAACAGAGGATGTGCGCCCAATCTCGACACCGCGGACCGGGTCCTCCGCTTCATCGGTGAACCCCCGATCGGTCCCATGTTCCGCCGCGAAATCGAGGCTTTCCTCAAGGTCACCGGCATGCGGGAGACCGAGTTCGGCCGCGAGGCCACCCGGGATCCCGCTTTCGTCAGGAGGCTGAGGAAGGGGACATCGCTGCAACTTGCCACCGTCGATCGCGTTCGCCAGTGGATGCGCGACAACGCAAGCACATCGCAACAGGCTGCGATCGCTGAATTGGTGGAAGACACCGCAGAGGATCCGATCGGCCCCGCTCCGGACCCGGTGCCGCGGCGCGTGTCGTCGGGAGCTTCACCTCCTTCGAGCGCCGCCGACGAGAGCCCTCCGGCCGAGGACGAGACGGTGTTTCTATCCGGGAACCAGGCCGCGGCCTTTCTCACGTTCTCCTACCGCACGCTGGAGCGCTTCCGGCGAGATGGCACGGGGCCGGCCCATTACAAGTTGGGGAAGCAGATCGTGTACTCCCTCTCCGACCTTCTCCAATGGGCGCGGGAGCGGCGCCAGGCAGGGCCCGGTGGCTGAGGTAGCCGTGGCCATGCCCGACATGCCGGCGACGGCATATCCGAGGGTCAGCGGTCCGGCCGAGGCGGTTTGGTCTCTGGATATCTGTGCCGGACAGAGCCCGGTTCTCATGCAAGCCGGTCTCCATCTGCTCAGCTACAAGCGAGATATACATTGCCAAGGGGTATGATCCGGTGGCCACGCTCGATGACAGCTTCCTCCGCACCGTCCTGGCCTATATCAGCCGCTCACGATTGAATGGACAGCAGTTCGGTCAGTTGGCGGTGGGCGATTCAGGATTCGTCCCGAGCCTGGACGAGGGAAGATCGCTCGATCTCGACACTGCCGACCGGGTGCTCCGCTTCATCGGCGAAGCCCCGATCGGTCCTATGTTCCGCCGTGAGGTCGAGGCGTTCCTGTCCGTCACCGGCAAGCGCAGCATCACCCCGGGTCTGAAGGCCGCCGGCGACCCAACCTTCGTGGCGCGGCTCAGGAAGGGTTCATCGCCTTCCCTCGCAACCATTCAGAAGGTGCGGGCGTGGATGCGCGAGACAAGCAGCGAAGCACAGCGCAACGCGATCGCGCGACTGATCTCAGATAGCGGGGAGGCGGCTCCCGTGCTGTCTCCAAACCCCGCGGCGCTCGCCGCGCTGGTCAAGGTCTCGGCATCCCCGATCTCCAGCGTCACCGACCCTCCCAGGCTTCAGAAGACCTTCTTCACCTCACGCGAGGCGGCGGAGTTCCTCATGCTCTCGCCGCGCACGCTCGACCGCTACCGGGCCAGCGGCGAGGGTCCCGTGTTCCACCGGTTCGGCAACAAGATCGTCTACTCGCTCCCAGACCTGAAGGACTGGGCGAGGACGAGGCGGCAGAAGGGGGCGTCTAGCGGGATTGCTGAGGTAGCGCGTTGAAGCCGCAAAGGGGGAGTACTCCAAACGCCTCCTTGAAGGCTGCCGACCCGGTCCTGCGATGTCCCGATAGCCCGAGGGTCGCTCACTGGAGGAGACGTCTCAACCACTCGCGCGTGACGGCCTCGCGGTCGCTTCGCCTGTCATCGCGAGAGACCTCCCAGTTGGGCTCCTCGAAATTGTCGGCCATATCGATAACGATGTAACGACTGCCGTCGCCCTTCAGATCGACCCGGCCGTTATTGCCGATGATCCACAGCCCGCGCGGCGTGAGCCTGAACACCCGGCCCGCCAGGCCGTGGAGCTCCAGCGTCGGCAACCGTTTTGCCTCGACGTCGAACCTCTGCATCATCGTCTCGTGCATGACCACGGAGACGCCCCGGCGGGCCTCCCATCCGTCCGGCAACCATTCTCCGATCATCGCGTAGAGCCCGTTCAGACGCGCTTCCCAGTCCTCGACGCGCCGCCTTACGTGCTCCGCGTCGACGGCGTCGCTGGTGACCTCTTCCAGAACCGTCTTCATCGAGCCGCTCCACCCTGCCACCCGGTTGGCTGCCCAATTTGTTGTCCGCACCGCGGGATGCAAATTCATGCGTACCATTCGGCGTGCGCTCTTCAGATAGCAAGGGCCGTTCCCCGGGGGAACGGCCCTTGAGCAGACAGCGTGCTGCCGGCGGGAAATTGCCGTCTCCTTCGCGAGCCTGGCGAGGTGGCGGTTGAAACGTTCGTCGGCGTTGCGCAGCAGGGTAGTCGCGTAAATCTCCAAGAGAGCTGGCGATCCGCTCCCACGACTTCGAGATCGCGTGAAGATCGCTCACCGCAGTATCCGTCTCAGCCAGTCGCGCGAGACGGGCTCGACGTCGCGCCGCCGGTCGGCGGGACAGACTTCCCAGTCGGCTCTGGCGAAGTTCTCGGCCAAATCGATGATGTAGTAGTAGCGACCGTCGCACTTCAGGTCGACCCGCCCGTTGTTGCCGATGATCCACAGTGCGTGCGGCCCGAGCTTGACGACCTGACCACCTCGGCCGTGGAGCTCGAGCGTGGGCAACCGCTTGGCCGCTACACCGAACTTCTGCATCAGCTTCTCGTGCATGAGCACGGGTACGCCGCGGCGGGCCTCCCACCCGTCCGGCAACCATTCGCCGAACCTGGCGTAGAGATCGTCGAGACGCTCTTCCCAGTCGTCGACGCGCCGCCGCACGTGCTGTTCGTCAATGGTGTCGCTCGTCACTTCCTCGAGAACCGTCTTCATCGAATTGTTCCTGATACCCGGTGCCGGTCTGTTCTTCCTGCTCCCGGATGTCCGCACCGATGCTGGAGGCGGCCAGCACCCCGAATCCGGGCAGCTCGCTGTCCCAGAACACGACGTCTTTCTACTCGACGGAGAGGTCGTCGACGATGCGCTGGGAGATCCTTCAGTCCCGAAGCCTGGTCATGATGCGATCCGCCGAAACGTCTTGCGATGCTCCAATCGTGGACAGCGGACGGCTGGACCTTTATCGCCGGGGCTTTGCATGCCCGCCGCGAAGGTTCCGGCGATCGCCCGATCACGCCTGATGCGCGTTCCGGGCCAACTCCGCTAACACCTTGAGGTCGGGATACCAAATGCCTTTTCAAAAAGCATCCATTCCGCGCGCGCATAGAGACCGATGCTGGACAATCCATGGAGCGGTCGCAGCCGGACATGGGACGTGCGAAAGAAGCGGAGAAAACGCCGGAGCCGAAGACGATTGATCTCGATTTGAGGCTGTGAGGCGTATGCGTAGAGCGGTGCAAATTACTATTTTGCTATCATTATGTGACGAATAGTGCTACTTTGCTTTCGTCATGTACGCATCTTCCACACCGCGCGCCCGCAACGTGATCGCGGATCTGGCTGCCCGCGGACGCTATCACTTTAGCTCATCGGAGCTTCGTTCGGCGCTTGGCGTCTCCGAGGCAGCGGCACGCCAAGCCCTGAGTCGCCTCGCGGCCAAGGGGGAAATCGCAAGTCCCGCGCGCGGCTTCTACGTCATCGTGCCCCCAGAGTACAGGCGGCTTGGCTGCCTGCCGGCGGACCAGTTCGTTCCGGCGCTGATGGAGCACCGAAACGCCCGATACTACGTGGGGCTCCTCTCTGCCGCGCAGTACCACGGCGCGGCACATCATCGCCCGCAGGAGTTTCAGGTGGTGGTGGAGAGGAACCGACCGCCGATCGTGTGCGGCGCCGTCAGGGTCGCCTTCATCGCGCGCCTCAAGCTCGATACCGTTCCGGTCGAGAGCTTCAACAATCCGCGCGGCACGGTCGTGGTCTCAACGGTGGAAGCGACGGCGGTCGATCTCGTCGGATACATGCACCGCGCGGGCGGCTTGGACCGCGTGGCAGGCGTGCTGTCCGAGCTTGGCGACGAGATGGATCCGAACCGGCTCGTCGAGGCCTGCGGGTCCGCGTCGGTCCTTTGGGCACAGCGCCTTGGCTACCTTCTCGAGCATCTCGGTGCCGGCGAAAAGGCCGTGCTTCTCAAGGAGGATGTGCAACGTCGCGCGCGGAATTTCACGAAGCTCCTGCCCGGCGCGAGTGCGGAGGATGCGCCGCGGTCGAAGGAGTGGCGGCTGTTCGTGAACGCGAGCATCGAGGCGGACGCGTGATCCCGCGCGACTACATCACCGAGTGCGGGAGCGGGCGCCCTGGACCGAGGACTTCCAGGTCGAGCAGGACCTCGTCATCAGCCGCGCCCTTGTCGAGATATTCTCCGAACCCGTTCTCGCCGGGGCGCTCGCCTTCCGGGGCGGCACGGCGCTCTACAAGCTCTACCTGACGCCGCCCGCGCGCTACTCCGAGGATATCGATCTGGTGCAGGTCGCTCCCGGGCCCGCCGGACCGGTGATGGATGCCTTGCGAAATGCGCTCGATCCCTGGCTGGGAGAAGCGCGGTGGAAGCAGTCGCAAGGGCGTGTGACGTTCGGCTACCGGTTTCTGTCCGAGGACGCACCGCCGATGCGGTTGCGCCTCAAGATCGAAATCAACACCCGCGAGCATTTTGCGGTGTTCGGCTTCAAGAGACGCGCCTTCTCGGTCGACTCGCGATGGTACTCCGGGCGGGCCGACATCACGACCTTCGAGCTCGAGGAGCTGCTGGCGACGAAGATGAGAGCGCTCTATCAGCGCCGCAAGGGCCGGGACTTGTTCGATCTGGCGATGGGCCGTGCCGACGAGCGGATTGATGCAAGCCGAATCGCGACGGCGTTCCGGAAGTACATGGAGCGCGAGAGCGCCGCAGTGACGCGCGCAATGTACGAGCGCAACCTTTCGGGCAAGGTCGGCGATGCGCAGTTCGATGCCGACATGAGCGCGCTGCTCAGGCCGGGTTTCGAGTGGCGGCCCGAGGAAGCGGCGCGGTCGGTGTCCGAGCGGCTTATCCCGCTCCTTCAGGGCGAGCCGTGGAAGGGCGAGACACGGGCATGAGAATGCGGAGAACCGAACCGTCGAGACGCTTCGGGCGGAACCGCTTCATCGTCACCTGCTCAACACAAACGTCCTGATTGCGCAGGTCTGGCAGGTCGTGGCTGCGCATTGGTGCGAATGTCACCTGCTGGATACGAACGTCGTTTCAGCGGTCAGCCGCATCCAGTACCCCGGATCCGCCCGCCGGTCGGCCAGCCCACGTTGGACAAGAGCCGCCAAGGCCCACTCTCAGCCGCGTACACCCATGATCGGCGTTCCTCGATGGTCCGACCTCGACGTCTCTCCGGGCAGCCGGGATACCTCGGTAGGCGACGTATCTGACCAACGGGACTTCCAGGAACTTTCCGTGCTTGAACTTTCCACTAACCCGTTGTTCTAACGCTCTATTTATCCGTTCCTTCGTCGGGCGCCACACTCGTTTTGACTACCGAAAGCATTCCGAAAGCAAGCGGATTTCAATTCTCAGCCCATGTTTGGCGTCACATGTCGTCGGTTCCCCGGAACGGCCGAGCGGGGCGCCGACCAGGGCCGCCATGCACGCGTTTTCGGCGCCACGAGTCCCGGGTTGCAATTCAGCACGGTAGCCCGTCGGCTTGTCTCTTCCTGGGGTTTACGTGAGCCCTTCGACGGACGGCGTCGCGCGCTTGACCGAGCCATCAAGCGGGCGCTCAGACACCGGCGACGAGCTCGTGGCGACGAGGTCCGATTGCACCATGCGATGCGGGCATGCATTTCGTTCGGATGGGCATTTTCTTTGCACGCTTCAGCCTGATACCGGAGTCGGTCCAGGGCACATTGGAGGCGGGTGCCACGACCGATGGACAGACCTCCCGCAGCACGTACTTCGTCGACCTCAAGATCGGTAGGAGGCAAAGCTCCCGGCGATCCATCAGCGCCGACGACGCTTGATGAAAATGTCAGGCGCCTGGTCAGGGCATTCCTCGGCCATTCCCCCCTGAACAATGAAGAGTTTGGCCGGCTCGTGCTCGGTAACTCGCGGTTCGTGGCCAGTCTCGACACCGGGCGTCCGCTGACGCTCGATATAGCGGACCGGCTGCTGCGCTTCATGGGCGAGACCCCTATCGGTCCCACCTTCCGCAGCGAGGTCGTGGCCTATCTCACCATCACCGGCACCAGGGCGTCCTCGCTCGGCGAAAAGGCCGTTGGGAACCGCTCGTTTGTATCCAAACTGAAGAGCGGGACGTCGCCGCTTCTGGCCGATGTCCAGAAGGTGAGAGCGCGAATGCGCAAGACCGCAAACGATGAACAGCGCGCCGCCATCGCACGGGCGATCGCGGATGACGGGCAGGAGGGGCGTGTTCTCTCCCCCGATCCGGCCGCGCTCGAAACTCTCGCCGAGGATTCTGCAGCCGCCACTGCCGACGATGAGAAGCCTCGGGATTCCTCCTCGCCCAATCTGGATTTAAGGCTGTTTCTCACCGCACGCGAGGCTGCGGATCTCCTCCGCATATTGCCCAGCACTCTGGCCGGCTACCGCTCCAAGGGCGTCGGTCCGGCGTACCACCTATTCGGGGGCAGGGTCGTCTATGCCCGCGCCGACCTCCTGAGCTGGGCGTGGACCAGGCGCCGTGGCGTTTACCATGAAGTCCTCTGACCGTCTGGCCGCGGAAGCCGGGACGGCCCGACATTGGCGGCGACGGCCAGCTACACGATCGAACGCGGATCGGAGCGTTCGGCCGTGAGGCTGGAGGCGAGGTTCCGGCGCTCGGTGGCGGACCACATAAGCCTGTCCGGAATAAGCGCCTCCGAGTTCGGCCTGCATGCCGTCGGAAGCTCCGGGTTGTTGTCACGTCTGAACGCTGGGCAATCGGTCACGCTCGATACCGCGGACCGCGTGCTCGACTTCATGGGAGAGACCCAGATCGGGCCCGCGTTCCGGCGCGAGATCGAGGCGTTCATCGAAGTCACCGGCATTGCAGAGACCACGTTCGGAATCGAGGCTGCGGGGAACTCGGCGTTCGTGAGACGCCTGAGGGACGGCGCATCGCCCAGGCTCGCGACCGTCGACCGCGTGCAGACATGGATGCGCACCGTCGCGACCCGGGTTGAGCGCATCGCGATTGCGCGGATTCTTGAAGACGCCGAGAAAGCGCGACCCATCGGTGCACGGGGCCGAGCGGCCCGCTCCAAGCGGCGCACGGTCGCGAGGCCATGGGACCCCGACAAGGAGGCCGCCCGTCGTGACGACCCTGCTGCCTACAATCGGCAAGTCTTCCTCTCGACGCGCGAGGCGGCGGCGTTCCTCAACACTTCGCCGCGCATGCTGAATCGCTATCGATCGAACGGCGAGGGCCCCGCGTACTGCAAGTCTGGGAAGCGCGTCCTCTATGCGCGCGCCGATCTCCTCGCGTGGGCGTGGACGAGACGCCGCAGCACCACTGAGAGCGACTGACAGGCGCATACCGGAGCGGTTTCAACGGATGGATCTTGGTGCAGATGGGAAAGCGCGTGGCCCGGGAGAAGGGGCCGGCAGGAGGCCGGGCGGCGAGATTCGCAGACCGTCAAGGAGAAAAAAGTTTGGGAATTTCCGACGGGATTTCGTCACCGGCGCGCAGAGCTGCGCTCGAGTGCGATCCGCTGCCTGGCTCCTATCTACCGCTTCAAACGACGGACAGTTAGCGTAGGCGTATCGCTCCACCACGCATCTGTCGGTGGATGTGAAAAGCTCAATCGCCGACCCGGTGAAACGGACAGGACGATGCCCAGACTGCAACGCGGACGGATCGACGAGAGCACCGTCGACGCCCTTCCGGTCGAGGACAGGGAGGTCGTGTTCTGGGACCTCGAGCTGCGGGGGTTCGGCGTGCGGGTCTACCCGTCCGGTGGAAAGGTTTACATCGTGCAGGGCCGCTCGGGTGGCAAGTCCAAACGCTACACCATCGGCCGGCATGGCGTGGTTACCGCGGAGGAGGCCCGGAGCAAGGCGGTGATGACCGTTGCCGCGATCAAGGCCGGCGAGGAGCCGCAGCTCTCGCCTTCGGGATGGGTGGTTGGCCCGCCACGCGAGAAGTCCGGGCTCTCCGCGGTGGACGGGCTGCCTAACTCCATCCACCGGGACATCCTCACGAGCCTTGTCCGACGCTACGACTGCCCCGTGATGAACAACGTTCACCGCGCCGAATATCTCGAATGCCTCGTTGCGGAGTTCCTGGGTGCCGGATGGTCCCTTCCCTGGCAGAGCGGCTACGACTGGGCGCCCTGGGACATCGAGCATATCTCCGGGGCACGCATCGAAATCAAGCAGTCGGCGGCCCTGCAACCATGGCACGCCGGAAACCAGACCCGCACGCGCTCACCCAGGTTCGATATCGCGCCTCGCAAGGGCTTCTGGACGCGGGCCGGCGTGTGGGCCGAGGGGCCCGGCCGGCCCGCCGACCTCTACGTCTTCGCCTGGCACGGGGAAGAAAGCGCCTCGGTCGCCGACCACCGCGCGATCCATCAATGGCGGTTCTTCGTCGTACCGACACACCGCCTGCCGGCAGAGCAGCACAGCATCGGCCGCCCGGGCCTGAAGGAGCTGGCTGACGACGTCGGCTACGAAGCGCTCCGGTTCACCGTGAACCGGGCCGTGGCCGACCTGCAACCGCGGAGCACCGGAACATGACGCAGCGCCAATACCGCAACCTCTCCAAGAGCGTCGTGGAAGGTCTCTCGGTCGATGACAAGGACGCCATCTTCTGGGACCGGAAGGTGGTCGGGTTCGGTGTCCGCGTGTACCCGTCCGGCAAGAAGATCTATGTCGTCCAGACCCGCGCTTTCGGCCGCTCGAAGCGGGTGTCCATCGGTCCGCACGACGAGCTCTCGTTCCACAAGGCTCGCGAGATCGCTGCTGAAATCATCATCCGCATCAAGAGGGGAGAGCCGCCGTTTCCGCCGGAGCCGGAGCCGGATCCGACCATGTCCGACCTCGCTGAGCGCTACATGCGCGAGTATGCCGAGCTGCACTGCAGACCAGCGACCGTCTCCCACTACCGGATCATGCTTCGCAAGCACATCGTGCCGGCGCTCGGGGAGCTCCCTGTCAAGCGCGTCGACCACAGGGACATCATGGCCTTTCACACCGCACTGTACCGCACACCGGCGGTGGCCAACCGGGCGATCGAGATTCTGTCGAAGATGTTCAATCTTGCCGACCAGTGGGGTTGGCGTCCTTCCGAGCGGAACCCCTGCAAGGGCGTGCCCCGCTTCAAGATCGAACAACGCCGCGAGCGCGTTCTCACCCGCGAGGAACTGTTCCGGCTTGGCGAAGCGATCAGGGCCGCGCCGGGCGAGGGTCTCGCCACTGCCCACGCGGCGGCCGCCATCCGTCTCCTCGTGCTCACCGGGTGCCGGCGCAACGAAATCCTCGGCCTGCGCTGGGACGATCTCAACTTCGAGACCGGCGAGATGCGGCTCGCGGACAGAAAGACAGGCGATTATTCCCTCCCATGCCAGTCGGGTCCGTGAGGGGCCATGCGGTTCCTAACTGACCGTATATCTTAGAGTTTTTCAGTTCTTCGGTGTTCCCGACCCCTTGCATCGGGGACACGCGGGCTCTAGGATATCCCGTCGAGGTGATGCCACTTGGGTGCGCCTTGATACCACAAATCGGGCCTCTCCGCCGGGCCCGGAATCGTCGCCGGGGAACGCCATGCCGAAGAGAAGCACCCTCCGCCTCACCATCCGCAGCATCGCCGCCCTGCCGGCCACCGGCAGCGACGCCTTCCATTGGGACCGCCACCTCGCCGGCTTCGGCGTGCGCGTCCAGCGCAACGGCCGCAAGGTCTATGTCGTGCAGTCGAGAGGACCCGCCGGCCTGAAGCGGGTGACCCTCGGACCCGTCGCAGGCGAGGCGCTCGACCAGCGCCGGCGCGAGGCGGCCGGCATCATCGACCGCATCAAGCGCGGCCTCGACCCCATCCCGCCAAAGCCCGAGCCGGACCCCACCGTCGCCGATCTCGCGGCGCGGTGCATGCGCGCCTACGTGACGGTCCACTGCAAGCCGAAGACCCAGGCGCTCTCCCGCACCGCCATCGACAGGCACATCGTTCCCGCGCTCGGAGCCATGCTGGTGAAGGACGTGCGGTCCAGTCATGTCATCGAGCTCCACGACCGCATGCGCGACACGCCGTCGATGGCCAACCACGTCGTCAGCATGCTCTCGAAGATGTATTCGTTGGCCGCGACCTGGGAACTCGTGCCCCACGGCCGCAATCCCTGCAAGCGGGTCAGGCACTACCGCGAGGAGCCCCGCGAGCGCTTCCTGTCGCCGGACGAGTACCGCGGCCTCGGCGCGGCGCTCAGGAAAGCCGAGGCCGACGGCTCGCTGTGGCCGCCGGCGATCGCGGCGATCCGGCTGCTGATGCTGACCGGCTGCCGGAAGTCGGAGATCCTCACCCTGCAATGGGACGACGTGGACCGCACGGCGGGCGAGTTCCGGCTCCGCGACGGCAAGC
>JAJDUK010000041.1 GCA_022826665.1 Alphaproteobacteria bacterium
CTGACGCAGCCATCCCAGGCTGTAGCCGGTAATCGCGCCGGTGCGCCACTCGTCCTCGGTATTGTTCCGGCCACCGCCGTGATAGACCGAGCCCAGGTAGATCAGGCACGAGCCGCGCGGCATGACGGCATAGGCCCTCGGAGTGTCGTCGTCGGGATAGGTGTCGTCGTCCCAGACATGGCTTCCCAGAACCACGTTGGTGGCGCCGTTCTCGTACGTGAAGTCGGTGAGCGCCCACATCGTGTTGCACAGGCATTGCGGCCCAGGATGGCGGAAGGGCATCAGTGCGTCGTCGCGGTGGATGATCTGCAGTCCCTGACCGGGGCCGATCCGCACCGCCTGGGTGACATGAAGCTGGTAGCGTTCGCAGCGCGGCAGCAGAAGGCGGTCCATCACGCCAAGGATCTGCGGGCACGTGGCAAGCTCCTCGCCGTAGCTCTTGGACTTCGCGACCAGGGAGCTGACCCGCTTGGTCTTGTTCCCCCAGAACTCGCCTTCGCCGTAGTAGGCGCGTGACAGGAAGGGCTCGAGCTCGGCGTTGACCCTGTCGACCACCTCGTCATCGACAACCTGGCGGTAGATGACGGCGCCGTCCTCTTCCAGGATCGCCATCGCCTCGTCGGCCGACGCATGCCGGTCGATGGAACGCACTTCGTTCATGGTTGCCTCGCTCTGCTCGGTTGGACGATTCTAGCCTGGAACATTTGCCACGGTCACGGCCTGCCGGATCGGCGCTCGAGGGCGCGCGGCGGGTTCAGGCAGTCGGGCTACGGCAAGGGCAAGGCGCACCACGCGCCGGAGAGGTTCTGCGAATACAAGAACACCTGGATCGAGCTATCGGGCGGACCGCGCCAGCAAATTCCCCTCTCGATCAAGCGACCGCGCTTTCGAGACGAACGTACTCCACCTTGTAGGGCACGTCGGCGATGGCGCCTGCATCGAGCTCACGGGCGAACCGGTGACCCTCGTAGACCGCGTGCTGGATCGTGCCGGCCGCCACGCAGTCGCCGACGCGGGCGAGCGTGGTAATCCCGGCCTTCGCCAGCTTCTCCGGTTCCGCCGCAAGCTCCCGGTAAAGCGTGTCGTTCGGCAGGCGCGAGGTGGCGAGCACGAGAGACTGATAGCCGAGATGCTGCCGCTTCTCCTCGTGATAGACGTTGTAGATCTCGATGCTGTTGTCGCCGATGTGGGCGATGTTGTGATCGGTGATCAGCTCGATGCCCATAGAGAGGACCTGGCTCATGATCTTCTCCATCTCCAGGGTGTACTCCGACCAGCGCGAGAGCTCCATCAGTGGAGTGACGATGGTCACCTCGTGACCCGCAGCCCGGAGCTTCTCGGCAATGACGCCGCCCATGTAGTAGTGATCGTCGTCGAACACGACGATGGGACCCTCTAGCGCTTTCCCGTCCATCACGTCATCGGGGGTGAAGACCTTCTTGCCGTCGCTCCCCGGGATCGAATGCGTGTTGGTGTAGGCGGCGCCATCGCCGCGCCAATGCGAGCCAGTCGCGATGACCACGGTCTCGGCGCCGTAGTCGAGCACATCCTGCGCCGACAGGCGCGATCCCGTGTGCACCTCGACATTCTTCATCTTCGCGATCTGGCCGACGCGGTAATCGCGCACGCGGCCCCATGCGGCGAGACCAGGCAGCGCGCTTTCGCGAACCACCCGGCCACCGACGTCCTGCTCCGCTTCGACGAGATGAACCGTGTAGCCCCGCTGCCCGAGCGCGCGCGCGCATTCCAGCCCAGCCGGGCCGGCGCCGACGATGAGCACGCCGTTGTCGGACCCCTTCGCCTCGATCGTCTCCGGGTGCCAGCCACGCCGCCACTCCTCGCCTGCGGTCGGGTTCTGCGTGCAGCGGAACAGGCTCGTCGTGTTCTCCGAGGCCACGCACATGTTGCAGCCGATACACTCGCGGATGTCGTCGTTCCGCCCCTCTTCGATCTTCTTGGGCAGGAAGGGATCGGCGATCGAGGGCCGCGCCGCGCCGATGAAATCCGTAATCCCGCGCCCGATCTGGGAGATCATCGTATCCGGCGAGGTGTAGCGCCCCACCGTCACCACCGGCCTGTCGGTCTTCTGCTTGACGAAGGCGACGTAGGGCTCCTGGAAGGCTTCGTCGGTGAATCGCGACGTGGCGGAATCGTAGGCCCAGTCGCTGATGTTCACGTCCCAGAGATCGGGCAGGTCGGAGAACATCTCGACCACCGCCTGTCCTTCCTCCTGCCAGGTAATGCCGTGCTCGCCCCGGTTCTCGTCGACCGCGAATCTCAATGCGACCGCCGCCCGGTCGCCGACGGCCTCCTTGGTGTCCTCCAGCAGCTCGCCGATCAGGCGGGCGCGATTCTCGACGCTGCCGCCATATTCGTCGGTGCGGTGATTGGTGTGGGGCGAGAGGAAGTGCTGCGGCAACGCGATATCGTGGCCCGCATAGATGTAGACGATGTCGTAGCCCACGTTGACCGCGCGCTTCGCCGCCTCCACCTGCCAGCGCCGGAACTCGCGGATATCGGCCTTGTCCATCTCGCGGCCCATGATGGGATCCCAGTTGTAGTGCACCATGTTTGGCGAGGGGCCCAGCGGGAACTCCTTCGTCTTTCGGTTGGAGAAGCCGAGCCCGTTATGGACCAGCTCCACGGCAGCGAGCGCGCCGTGTTCGTGCATGGTCTCCACCCAGCCGCGCAGCTGTTCCGCGTACTCGTCGTTCCAGAGCCGGCGCTCGCCATAAGGGGCGGCGCAGGAGCTTGGATGGATGCTGCATTGCTCCGTGCAAATGACGGCCCAGCCGCCTTCGGCCTTCATGCGCCGATGCGCGACATCGCCGTGGTGCTCGCCGTACCCCATCGCATTGCAGTGAGGCACTTGATAGAAGCGGTTCTTGGCGATCTTCGGGCCGATCTTGATCGGCGTGAACAGGATGTCGTAACGGGGATCGCGGGCCATTTCTGCCTCCCTGCACCGTATATGGGGCAGCGCCTCGGTGGCGCGCCCTCATGCATGCACCAAACGACCGCAACGACGGGCGCGCCACGCGCGTGAGCGCACGGCGCGGCGCCGCCGGGATGTGAGACCCTCGCCTAGGCGGCGAGCTGCTCGGACTCGGGATCGTGAATGAAGAAGACCTTGCGGACGGTCTCCTCGATGACCCAGGTCACCTTCTCGCCTTTGTTCGTGTAGAAGATGTCGCCGGCGGTATAGGTGTGGGTGGTGCCGTCCTGTTCGGTCACGTGGATCTTGCCCTGAAGCAGGGTGCAGATCTCGTCGCCGGGGTAGGTGTATTCGAAACTGCCCGGCGTGCACTGCCAGACACCTGCCATCGTGCGCATGCCGAACCCGCCCAGATCGAAACGCCCCTCGTGCACGGGGTTGCCGTCGAGCACGTTCACGAACGGCAGCTCCTCCAGCGGCGGCCACGGCTCAAGCCCGCCCTCGTCCTTCAGCGTCACATAGTCGAGCATCCTCGTTCTCCTCTCCCTTATCGGCCAGTGAGTTGAGCCATTGTTGACATCGCAGAAGCCTGTCGGCGCGATACTAGGACATTCTACGCCGATCAGGCGACCCGCTTGGGAAACGTCTCGTGCCCCCAGACTTGGCGCTCGCGGATCCACGGCAGCGGCTGTTGCGGGTCCTCCGATTCGAACTCGCGCGCGAGCCTGTGGCCGTCGAAGATGGCGTTAGCGACGATGCGCGGGGCGTGACAATCGCCGACCCGATAGACCGCCTGGATGCCTTGGCCGGCCCACTCCGCGCCGCGCGCCTTGACCTCGCGGAACACCTTGTCAGTGCTCAGCCGTGACGTGCACAGGACGACACTGTCACACTCGAGTTCGGTCACCTCGGTGCCAGCACGGCGCGAATACTCGCCCTTCTTTGGCGTCAACGTCCGAACATAACCGTCCCGATAAAGGTAGAAGATCGTCAGATTAACTGCATTTCCTATCTCCAACTTTTCGGCCCAATGCAGCGTATGTTGCTCGATGTTCTTTTCGTGCATCATGCGGCGAATATCGTGAATCTCCTCGGTATAGATACAGTGAGACGCGACGTTATCGAAGTTGGTGACGATGCTGACGTCTTTGCCTTGATCGGCAAGCAGCTCGGCCATGCTCACGCCGGTATAATAGCCCTCGTAGTCAAGCACGACGACGCGCTCGCCAGTCTCCTTGCCGGCCATGATCTGCTCGGGGGTACTAATTTCCGGTAGCAACGCATCGGCGCCGTCGAGCGGGGCCTGGGTCACGCCGCCGAGACCGTTCGTCGACCAACGCGCACCGGTGGCGAAGACCACCTTGTCGGCGCCGTATTCCAGAACGCTGTCGGCGCTCATCTCGCCGACCCCGGTGTGCACTTCGACGTTCTTGAGCTTGTCCAGCTGGCCCTGTCTGTAGCTGATGACGCGGCCCCATTCGGCGAGATGGGGGTAGCGCATAATGTCCTTCATGCAGCCGCCGATTTCGTCCGACGCTTCGCGCAGGTGGACGTCGTAGCCCCGCTCGCCGAGGACACGCGCGCACTCCATCCCTGCAGGGCCGGCGCCGACGACGAGAACCGAGCACGGATCCTCCGCCCGCTCGAACTTCTCGGGGTGCCAGCCGCGCCGGTATTCCTCCATCGACGTGGCGTTCTGCGTGCAGATCAGGGGCGTCGTCTGCCACCACTTGGAGAGGCACATGTTGCAGCCGATGCATTCGCGGATATCGTCGGTCCGGCCTTCGTCGATCTTGTTGGGGAGGAAGGGATCGGCGATGGAGGGGCGTGCCGCGCCGATCAGATCGGCCTGCCCGGACTTGATAATCTGCACCATCTCGTCGGGGCTGGTGACACGGCCGGCGCTGACCACCGGCACGCTGCAGGCCTTCTTGGCTTCCCTGATCCAGGGCGCCATGTAGTTGGAGGCCGTGGAGCGCGAGGCGGCAATTTCCAGCGCGAGCTCGGAGTAGCGGCCGACCTTCATGTCCCAGACGTCGCACAGGCCTTCTCTCTCATGGAGCTCGATGAAGCGAATGCCGTCCTCCCAGACCTCGAGCCCGTCCGGCCCGTCCATGGTATCGACCGAATAGCGATAGCCGACCGCACACTCGTCGCCGACGGCCTTTTTGGTCGCCTCCGAGACTTCGAGCGCAAAGCGGGCGCGATTCTTCATCGAGCCGCCGTACTTGTCCGTCCTCTTGTTGTAATAGGGCTGCAGGAACTGGTTCATGATCATTGAGTCCGAAACCAGGTTCTCGATGATGTCGAAGCCCGCATCCCGCGCCCGCTTCGCTGCATCGACGTGCATCTGGATGACGGCGCGGATATCGTCTTCGTCCATCTCGCAGGTGCTTGCCAGAGGAATCGCCTCCGACGGCGCTTGACTGGGCGCACGGCTGATCGCGCGGGATTCACCGCTCTGAGAGTGCAAACCGGCGTAGTAGAGTTCGACGCCGGCCAGCGCGCCGTGCGCGTGAATGCTGTCGGTCACGTGCCGCAGGCTGATCACGTCGCCTTCGTCCCAGAGCCGCGCGGACCAATGCGGTGAATCATCCGATTCCGGGTGGATCGCGGTGTACTCAATGAAGACGGTCCCCCAACCGCCTTCGGCCTTCATGCCGCGAAACGCGGCCTGGGTGCCGGGGCGATCCGAGCCCGCGCTGTTGCAATGAGGCGTCTGCCAGAACCGATTCTTCGTTGCTTTTGGGCCGACTTTGACCGACTCAAACAAAACGTCGTGTTCTGGATTTCGCGCCATTGTTTACCCCCTCCCCTTGCACAATTGCGCTTCAAATACATTTGTACCTTGGCGGCAGTTTAAGCTTACACAACAGAGGCTATCGCGCAAGATTCATCTTCGTCTGTGCGAGTGCTGACTGTTCAATTCGACATCGTCATACGGTCCCAATGGGCGCACGCTGTCAGGGACCGTCCGGGCGGCCAGCGGGGAGGGCGAGGTCGCCAGGCCAGCGTAGCGGTGCGGCCGTTCTCAGCTTCGGCGCTCGATGGTTCAGGCACCACGAATCCGGCCTCGAAAAGGGAGCTCCTTCGGATTTAGCCCGGATGACGGGGTTCGCAATTCGAGTATTCTGTTGAGGGAAGGCCGCTCGCGCGCGCCGCGCGCGACAACTCTACACGACTCTTAAGAGTAACGAGTTCGACGCGAGAGATGAAGATTTCGGCGCCCGGCATCCTTGAAGGGTTACAGCCGCAGCCGCGGTTTCTGGCAATCTGGATCGCTCTGGCTGTGCTCATCGTCATCAGCGCGATCTTCGTGCCGCGGAGCCTGATGGCCACCTCGATTCTCGCCATCATCCCCTTCGCGGCGTTCCTCTGCATCGCGTCCATGGGCGAGGCCCTGGTGCTCATGGCGCGCGGCATCGACCTCTCTATTCCGGCCGTCATCACGCTCTCCAGCAGCCTGATTCTGGGCATCTCCGGCGGCCAGGACGCCGCGCTCGGCCAGGCGATCGTCGTTGCGCTCGCGGTCTCGGCCGGTGTTGGCCTGATCAACGGCGTTCTGGTCTCGAACTTTCGGTTGAATCCCCTGGTCGTCACGCTCGCCGTCGGGACCATCATGATGGGCGCGGCGATATGGTACCGAGAAGGCATCGCCCAGGAGGCGCGGGTGCCGCCGATCCTCGCGGACTGGGGCGAGACCCGCTTTCTCTCGATCAACTTCTCGGTATGGGTGGCGATGGCGCTCGTGCTCGCCTCCACTTTTCTGCTGCGCTTCACCCTCTACGGGCGGCGCTTTATCGCCGTCGGCGCCAACCCCGTCGCCGCCTGGATCAGCGGCATCGGCGTGAACCGCTACAGGGTTGCAGCCTACGCCGCGGCCGGGTTGCTCTACGGCATCGCGGGAATTCTGCTCGCGGCCTTCATCCGCAATCCGACCCTCGACGTCGGCGCCGCCTATCTGCTTGCGCCCATCGCCGCCGCCGTGCTCGGCGGCACGGCTATTGGAGGCGGGGTCGGCAGCATGATCGCGGTGGCCGGCGCGGCGCTCTTCCTGACCCATCTCGGGCAGATTCTGAAAATGATGGGGCTGACCACGGCGATCCAGTTCATGGTCTACGGCGGCGCCATCGCCGTCGGAATGGCGCTCGCCGGCGTCCGCTTCTCCGACCTGCGCGATGCGTGGGATCGTTGGCTCGGTCGCACCGCCGCGCGCGGAGCCGAATCACCGTAGAACGCTTATGCCAAAGTCGAGGGTCTGGTATCTATAGGACTTACGCACGATCAACCCGTTTGCGGGAACAGGACCAGCCCGCCATCAACATCAACGACACACAGCAAAGGGAGAAACGAACATGAGTCGTATGCACTGGATGAGAAAGACGGCCGTCTCGGCGGTGGTCGCCGGCGCCTTGGCGCTGGGCGCCCACAGTGGCGCGCGCGCCGAGGCCAATCCCGAACTGATGCTCAAGGCGCTCGGCACCACCGAAGGGATCGGCCCGATCGTCACGGCGACCTTCGAGCGCGCGAGCGCGGCGCTCAGCGAGGAAGACCGTGCGCTGGCGCTGACGTGCTGGAGCGAGCAGGTGTGCGAGACCGGCCGCGGCGATCTCACCGTGGCGCTCGCCGACGGCTTCGGCGAGAACGTCTGGCGCCGCGTGACGCACATGGAGTTCGTCATGCAGGCGCTGAGCTATCCCGAGGTCAGCAAGATCATCTATACTTCGGCCCGGGGCGACGCCAGCAAGGCGATCTCCGACATGCGGAGCCTGATCGCGCAAGGCGTCGACATCATCGTGACCTTCCCCGATGCGGGCCCCGCGCTGCTGCCGACCGCCCAGGAGGCAACTGAGTCCGGCATCACCGTAGTCCCCTACATCGCCGGTCTCGGCGGCACGGCGGGCGAGGACTATCTCACCTTCGTCGCTGAGGACCTGTGCGAGCTGGGCCGCCAGTTCGTCCAGTTCGTGGCCGGCGCCAACAGCGAGGAGAGCATCGAGATCGTCGAGCTGGGCGGCACGCCCGGCAACCAGCTGAGCGCCGCCTGGCAGGCCTGCTCCGAGGCCGAGATGGAGAACAACGCGGCAATGACGCTGCTCGGCAAGGCGGACACCAACTGGACCCAGCAGGGAACCTTCGAGGCGATGTCGGGCTTCCTTTCGCAGAACCCCGATATCGACGCGGTGCTCTATGAGTATGCCGACGGCTTCCGCGGGGGCGTGCGCGCCTATGCTGCAGCCGATCGCGCCATGGACGTAATCGTCACGCTGCGCACCGACGAGCAGGGCCTGTTCTGCGATTGGGAAGAAGTGGGCAACCCGAACTTCCGCATCTTCTTTTCCTCGGGCGGCACCTTCCAGGTGCGCATCGCGCTGACCGCCGCCATGGAGGCAAGAGGCGGTGCCGAGATCGGCGCCCATGTCGACGTGCCCTTCAAGATGAAGGAAGTGCAGCAGGGCATGTGCGATAAGGCGTTGCCGGATCAGATGCCGGTTTCCACGCTCGTGGACACCGACATGCTGAACGCGATGTTCAAGGAGTAGTAGCCGAAGCGAACGGCTTGACCGCCGGGCGGAGCGGAAGACGCCGCACCCCGCCCGGCGGTTTCATTTGAACGACCGCAGATCGCCGCCGAGAGAATGACCGACCCGTCGCTCCGCCTCACAGGGATCTCCAAGCGCTTCCCCGGTGTCCAGGCGCTCCGCGACGTGAGCCTGGAATGCGTGGCCGGCGAGGTACATGCGGTGCTTGGCGAGAACGGCTCGGGCAAGAGTACGCTGCTCAAGATCGCGAGCGGCGCGCTGACGGCGGACGACGGCACGGTGGAAATCTTGGGCAATCGGCTGACCTCGGCCGACACGTCGCAGGCCCATCACTTTGGACTCGCCACCGTTTACCAGGACAACTCCCTCGTGCCGGAGCTTACTGTCGCCCAGAATCTCTATCTCGGCACGATGGGCGAAGCGCTGGCCTATCGCAGGCTGGAGGCTTGGGCCGAGGAGCAGCTTGCGCCCTACGATCTCGCGCTGGCCAGCACCGCCCGCGTCGCCGATCTCTCCCCGGCTCAGCGACAATTTCTGGAGATGGTGAAGGCGCTGGTCTCCAAGCCGAAGGTGCTTCTGCTCGACGAGCCGACCGCGTCGCTCGACGTCAACGACGTGGAGACTTTGCACCGCATCGTCCGTCGGATCGTCGCCGAGGGCACGACGGTCGTCTACGTCAGCCACCGTTTGCCCGAGATCCTCGACCTCGCCCAGCGCGTGACCGTGCTGCGCGACGGCGAGGGACAGGGCACCTTCGAGACGCACGCGCTCTCCGAGGACGACCTCATCGCGCTCATGGTGGGCCGGCCGATTGAGGCGGAGTTCCCGCCCAAGCGAGGCGCCGAGGTTCTATCGAGCGACGTCTGCCTGTCGGTACAGACGCTCTACGGCGACGCGTTCAGCGACGTCGCCTTCGAGGTGCATCGGGGTGAGATCCTCGGCCTTGCCGGTGCCGAGGGTAACGGGCAACGCGAGGTGCTCCGCGCCATCGGCGGCTTCGAGGACGGGTCCGGTGCCCTCTCTTGCGAGGGCCGGCGCATCCCGCTTGCAGCACCGCAGCGCGCGCTCGGCGCGGGCGTGATGATGCTGAGCGGAGACCGAGCCGTCGAATCCATCTATCCGGCTTTGAGCGTGCGCGAGAACATCACGCTCCAGGTCCTCAAGGACTTCGCGACCGCGAGCGTGATCTCCGGCCGCAAGGAGCGCGCGCGCACGCGCGGTATGATCGAGGAGCTCGACATCGTCACCACGAGCCTCAATCAGTCCATCGTCTCGCTCTCCGGCGGCAATCAGCAAAAGAGCATGTTGGCGCGGAGCTTCCTGCACGGTGCCAGGGTAGTGCTGATCGACGAGCCAACCCAGGGCGTGGACGCCGCCGCGCGTTTTGACATTTATCAGGCGGTGAGAGCCAAGGCCGACAGCGGCACCACCTTCGTCATCAAGTCGTCGGATGCGCTGGAACTCGCCGGCCTTTGCGACCGGGTGCTGGTGTTCTCGCGCGGGCGCCTCATCAAGGAGCTGGTGGGCGATGAGGTGAGCGAGGAGAGCATCGTCTCGTCGTTCCTGACCTCACGAGTGGCGCGCACCAGCGAAACCGTGGCCGCTGGGCCGACCGCGTCCGCTACGCCCACGGGATTCGCTCTCGCAAGGGATGTCGGGCGCCTGGCGCTCGCCCGCGATCAGTGGTGGACGCCGCTCGGCTTCCTACTGCTGCTGATCGTCCTGGTCGGCGCCTATGCCTCCAGCCAATCCGATGCCTTCCTTTCGCCGCTCAACGGGCGGCACTTGCTGTTGGCGACCGCGCCGCTCGCCCTGGTGGCGATGGCCCAGTTGAACGTGCTGCTGGTCGGCGGCTTCGACATGTCGGTCGGCTCGCTCATGAGCATGACGGTGGTTGCCGCCTCCTTCCTGCTCGGCATGGGGGTGGACATTCCGGTGCTGTTCGGCGGCACGCTCGCCTGCCTGGCCGTCGGTCTCGCGATCGGGGTCATCAACGGCACGATGGTGCGGCGGCTCCACATCAACCCGGTCATCACGACCATCGCCATGCTGAGCGTGCTGCAGGGCGTCGCGCTTCATTTCAGGCCGGTGCCGACCGGTCTGGTGGAGCCAGACTTCATGTCGGCGCTGCGCACCCGCATCGACTTTCTGCCGGTTTCCTTCCTCGGGCTTATCGCGCTCGCCGTGCTTGGCGATCTCTGGCTCTACCGCACCAAGAGCGGGCTCAGGCTCAGGGCCGTAGGCTTCCACGAAGAAGCAGCGCGCCGCAACGGCATCAGGACCGGCTTCGTGCACTTCCGCGCCTACGTGATTTCGGGCGGCATCGCGGCGCTCGCCGGGCTTTTTCTCAGCACCGAGGTGGGCGTCGGCCACCCTACGGTGGGCGCGACCTACACGCTCACCAGCATCGCCGCTGCAGTGCTGGGCGGGGCCGCGCTCTCCGGCGGGCGCGGATCCTTTTCCGGCGCGTTGCTGGGCGCGATCTTCTTCACGCTGATCGTCAACATCATGCCGTTCCTCGCGGTCAACACCGCGCTCGGCGTCATCGTCAGCGGTGCATTGACTCTGCTTGCGGTCCTTCTCTATTCCGGACGCCTGCCGACCGGCCGCGTGGGTCACCTCCTGCGTGTCCTTGCCAGTCGCCGCTCCACCCCAACGCAACGGGTATGAGGTCATGACAGAGCTTTCGCCGATCCCGCAACGCGAATCAGCCCGCCCGGCCGCCGCGCGTGGCCCTTATGACGGCGCCTTCGACATCGTCTGCGTCGGCGCAGGCGCCGGCGGCCTAGCGACAGCCCTCTTCTCGCGCTGGCTCGGCAACAGTGTGCTGATCCTGGAGAAGGCACCGGAGGTCGGCGGCACGACGCGCAAGGCCGCTTTCTGGTACTGGGTGCCCAACAACCAGGCGATGCGGGACAAGGGCATGGAGGATCCGCGCGAGGATTGCCTGCGCTACATGGCGCGCCTCTCGCGGCCCGAGTGCTACGACCCCGCGGACCCCCACCTCGGCATGCCCGAATGGGAGTACGCGATGTTCGAGGCGATCTACGACAACGCCTCAACGGCGACCGAGCTCTTGAAGGAGAAGGGCGCGCTCGACTACCGGCATTGCGACTTCGTGCCGGACTACTGGGCCGAGTTGCCCGAGGACAAGGCGCCCACGGGTCGCGTCCTGGTCCCGGTGGACGCCAGGGACACCATGTCGGACGGTGGCCTTCGTGCGGTGGAATCGATGTCGCGTGCGGCTGCCGAGGCCGGCGTCGATATCCGCACCGGGCATCGGGTGCAGCGCGTCATCCGCAACCTCGCGGGGGATGTCGTCGGTGTCGAGGCCAGCGCCGGCAACGGCGCGGCGCGCCGCTTCCACGCCCGCAAGGCCGTGGTCTTCTGCACCGGCGGCTTCACCCACAACGTCGAGATCCGCAAGAACTTCCTCAACGTGCCGATCTACGGCGGCTGCGCCGCGAAGACCAATGAGGGCGACTTCATTCCGATTGCCGGCAGCGTGGGCGCTCAGTTGCGCAACATGAATTACGCCTGGATGTGCCCGGTCGTGCTGGAGAAGGCGATTGCCGGCGACCCCACGTTGATCGGCACCTTTTCGCCCTCGGGCGATTCCATGATCTACGTGAGCAAGCAGGGCCACCGGGTCGCCAACGAGAAGCTCGCCTACAATGAGATGGCGCAGAAGTTCTTCGAGTGGAGCCCGACGGCCGGGGAATACCCCAACCTCGTGTTGATCGCGGTCTGGGACCAACGCAGCCAGGACCACTGCGCGAGCGACGAGTACGGTCGCTTCATCGTGCCGCCGGGTGTGGACGATGCCCATGTCATCAAGGGTGAGACCCTGGGCGCGCTGAGCCAGGCCATCAGCGAGCGGCTCGCACGCTACGAGGCCGAGACCGGCGGCATCCGGCTCTCGGCGGATTTTGAGGCCAACCTCGAGGCGGCGGTCGCGCGCTTCAACGGCTTCGCCGAGACCGGCAAGGATCTGGATTTTCGTCGTGGCGAGCGCCAGGTCGAGCAGCTGTTTAACGGGCCGGTGGCGGAGGAGCCGTCCGCGCCCAACCCAACGATGTATCCGATCAGCGGCGAGGGGCCCTACTACGCGACGCTGCTCTCCGGCGGGACTCTCGACACCAAGGGTGGAGCCAAGGCTGCGCCCACCGGCAAGATTCTCGACGACACCGATACGCCGATTACGGGGCTCTACGGCGTCGGCAACTGCGTCGCGTCCGCTTCGGCCCGCGCCTACTGGGCCGGCGGCGCCACCCTCGGGCCGATTCTGGCCTTCGCCTATCTGGCTGCGAACGAGGCCGACCGCGAAACGCCGAAGCTCACAAACTAAGGCTCCCGCCCGAACACCTGAAAGAGACTGAACGCACAAGGAGAATCAACATGGCGCTTTGCACGCAGACGATGACCGATGAGCAGCGCAAGTCGGTTGCCCTCGAGTACCTCAAGGCCTTCGACAACGGCGGCGTGACGTCCACGGGGGGAAGCATCATGGACCTGTTCGCTGACGACGCGCAGGTCTACTTCCCGAAATGGGGCGTCGCTACCGGCAAGGAGGAGATCGGCCAGCTCTTCACCGACGTGGGCGGCACCATCAAGTCGATCCTGCACCACTACTCGCACTTCAACTACATCTTCTCCGGCAGCGACTATCTCGTGGTCGAGGGCACCAGCCACGGCGAGCACCGTGACGGCCCCTGGCGCGCCGGCGTGCCCGAGCACGGCGCCGGCCGCTGGTGCGACGTGTTCGAGATCCGCGACTGGAAGATCCAGCGCTGCTTCATCTATCTCGACCCCGATTACGCCGGCGGCGACAACGCGCGCTACCCCTGGCTCGCCGACAAGTAGGCGCGGGCGGGCGCGCCGAAGCTGTGCTGGTCCTCCCCCATCGGATTGGTCCAGAATCCAGGTGGCGGGTCACGGCTTCTCGGCCAGGCTCGGTGGCCGGTGTAGCGGAGCGGAGTCGGGGCGATCGTCTCCAAACAGCAGTGCCTGGGGCGGTTGACTGAGCGTGATCATTGCGAAGGCCTTGACGCTACATCCACCAATCCATATTAGATCGATCTAATATCCAGATCGTTCAGTGATCATCAATGATGGTCCGTCATTCGGGCTTCACAATTGTATCGATCCAATATCCGAGAGCGGAATGATCGATGGAGCCGGCGCGAGGCAAACACGAGGGGGCACGGGACCCGAACCGGAAAAGCCGGCGGGTCACGGTGACCGATCTCGCCCGTGCCGCCGGCGTGTCCCGGTCGACTGTCTCGCTGGTGCTGCGCGACAGCCCTCTGGTCAAGCGCGAGACCCGGCGCCGGGTCGAGGAGGCGATCGATCACCTGGGCTACGTCTACAACCGCAACGCCGCGAATCTGCGCCGCAGGACCAGCGACATGGTCGCCATGATCATCAATGACCTGACCAACCCGTTCTTCGCAGAACTGGCGGTCGGTCTGGAGGAGGCGCTGGAGGCCGCCGGCTTCGTCTCGCTCATGGCCAACACCGGCGAGGACCCGGAACGCCAGCGGCGGGTCATGGAGACCATGCGCGAGCACGGCGCGGCCGGCTTCATTCTGTGTCCGGCCACCGGCACCGAGGCCCGGTTGGTCGCTGCCATGAGCGATTGGAACGTCCCCGTGATCCAGGTCATGCGTTGGCTGCCGGGCGCTCGGCTGGGTGCGGTCGTTCCCGACTATGCGCTCGGTATGCGCATGGCTGCGGAACATCTTGTGACACTCGGCCATCGGCGCATCGCCTTTCTCGGCGGCATTGAAGGTAACGTCGTCACGACCGAGCGCATCCGCGGCTACAGGGCCGCGCTCGACGCCGCCGGTATTGCGCCAGACCCCAGCCTGATTGTGCCGGCAGCAGTCAACCCTGGTGGTGGCATCGAGGCGTTGCGGGCCTCTCTCGCCCTCCAGCGGCCGCCGACCGCCGCCCTCTGCTTCAGCGACGTGGTCGCCTTCGGCGTGCTGGATGCGTCGGCCGCGGCGGGTTTGAAGGTGAGGCGCGATTTCAGCGTCATCGGCTTCGACGATATTGCCGGTGCTCGCCACACCCTGCCGCCGCTCACCACCGTCGCGGTGTATCCGCAGGAACTGGGACGGCGCGCTGCTGCAGCGCTGTTGCGTTGTATCGCCGACCCGAACGACCCGCCGGAGGAAGAAATCCTGGCGCCCTCGCTGATCGTGCGCGGCACCTGCGGTCCTGTGCCGATAGAGGCATGACCTCGTGGCCCGTGTGATTACACCGGACGAGGCGGCGGCGCTGATCCCCGATGGCGCCGTGGTCACGGTCAGCGCCTCCAGCGGCCTGGGCTGCCCCGATCGCGTGCTGCGCGCCATCGGCGAGAGGTTCGAGGGCGTCGGCAGCCCGCGCGGACTGACGACGATCCACCCCATCGCCGCCGGCGATATGTATGGGATCAAGGGGATTGACCACCTTGCCAAACTCGGCCTTCTCGCCCGCGTGATCGCAGGCTCCTTTCCCTCAGGCCCGTCCTCCCTGCCGATGCCGGCCATCTGGCGCCTGATCACCGACAACGCGATCCCGGCCTACAACGTGCCGAGCGGTATCCTCTTCGACATGACCCGCGAGGCCGCGGCCAAGCGGCCGGGCGTGCTCACCAAGGTCGGGCTAGGCACCTTTGTCGACCCGGAGCTGCAAGGCTGCGCCATGAACCACGCGGCTGCAGCCGAGCCGGTCGTCCGCCGCACCGAATTCGACGGTGACACCTGGCTCTATTTCCCGGCCATCGTGCCCGATGTCACCATCATACGCGGCACCACCGCCGACGATCGCGGCAACATTTCCTGGGAACACGAAGGCGCCTACCTCGGCGCGCTCGACCAGGCGCTGGCCGCGCGCAACAACGGCGGCATCGTCATCGCCCAGGTCAAGCGGCTTGCCGACGCCGGCGCGCAGAAGCCGATGGCCGTTCACGTGCCAGGCGTGTTGGTCGACTACGTGGTCGTCGAGCCGGATCAGTGGCAGACGACGCAGACCCCGTTCGACCCCGCCATCTGCGGCGAGACCGTGCGGCCCCAGGACGACTTCGAGGTCCCCGCGTTCGGGCCGGAGAAGGTCATCGCCCGCCGCGTTGCCATGGAGCTCGGCCACGGCATGGCGGTCAATATCGGCTTCGGCATCGCCGCCAACGTCCCCCGCATCCTGGTGGAGGAAGGATCGCATGGCGCCGTCACCTGGGTCCTTGAGCAGGGCGCGGTCGGCGGAATTCCTCTCCTGGGATTCGAATTCGGGTGCGCGGCCAACGCCGAGGCCATCATCCCCTCGCCGCACCAGTTCACCTATCTGCAGGGCGGCGGCTTCGATGCCTCCCTGCTGTCGTTCCTCCAGATCGACCGGGAGGGCAACGTCAACGTCTCCAAGCTGGTAGCACGCCCGCAGGTCACTGCCGGCGCCAAGCTGAGCATCACCAGTGGCGGCGTAAGGATCGAAGCCGAGGGACGAGCGCGAAAGCTGGTCGAGGAGGTGGAGCACGTCACCATTAGCGGCCGCCGTGCCCGCGAGCTGGGCCAGGATGTCCTGTATGTGACCGAGCGCTGCGTTCTACGCCTGGGCGAGAACGGGCCGGAGGTGGTCGAGATCGCCCCCGGCACCGACCTGGAGCGCGACGTGCTGGCCCAGTCCGGATTCCCGCTAGGCATCGCCGACGACGTGAAGCCAATGCCGGCACGTCTGTTCCGGCCCGAGCCCATGGGCCTGGCTCTGCAGGCCCGTGCGGCATGAGCGAAGGACGCGTCATCTTCGCGCTCGACCGCGCTATCGCCCGCATCACTCTTGACCGCCCGGCCAAGCTCAACGCGCTGACGCCGGCGATGTTGGCGGAGTTGGGTGATATCGCAGGCCGCATCGACGACGACGACGACATCCGCGTCATCGTCTTGAACGCCTCGGGCCACCGCGCCTTCTGCGTCGGCGCCGACATCGAGGCCTGGGCCGACTCTGGCCCGCTCGACATGTGGCGCCACTGGGTGCGCGACGGCCACGCCGTCTTCGACCGCATGGCGCGCATGCGGCCGCCGCTGATCGTCGCGATCGAAGGTCTGGCCCTGGGCGGCGGGCTCGAGCTTGCGGCCACGGCGGACCTGCGCATCGCTGGCACGGATGCCGCCTTCGGCCTGCCCGAAGCCGACCTGGGTACGGCACCCGGCTGGTCCGGCACGCAGCGCCTCGTCCGTACCGTCGGGCCCGCGCCGGTCAAGCTGATGGCGCTGGCCGGCGAGCGGTTGGACGCTCACGCTGCCGAACGCGCTGGCGTGTTGCACCGCGTCGTGCCGGCCGGGACGGCGCTCGATGCGGCACTGGAAATGGCCACCCGCATCGCCGTCCGTGCCCCGGTCGCCGTCCAGCTCAGCAAGCAACTCATCAACGCCGCCACGGGAGAGGACACGGGGGCGACGCTTGAGGCCCTTGCGGCGGGCGTCGTCGGTGGCACGCAGGACGTACGCGAAGGGGTGGCGAGCTTCCGCGAGAAGCGGGCGCCTGTCTTCTCAAACCGATGAGCGACGAGGCGACCATGGCGGTACACCGGATCAAGCACCACCCAGAATTCGGACTGGCTCGCAACGGAATGCGCGGGCGAGCCGGCCGTTCAGAGTGTGAGAAGCGCATTCAAACCAACCGATGGGAGACCTGACATGAGACTCAAATCTTTCCTGGCGGCAGGCGTCGCCAGCGCCGCGATGATCCTTGCGGTGGGGCTGGCACCTTCCGCCCAGGCCGCCGAAGAAGTCGAGGTCCTGCACTGGTGGACCTCGGGCGGCGAGGCGGCCGCCCTCAACGTCCTCAAAGAAGACCTCGAAGGCCAGGGCGTCACCTGGCAAGACATGCCCGTCGCCGGCGGCGGCGGATCGGAGGCGATGACCGTGCTGCGCGCCCGCGTCACCGCCGGCAACCCGCCGACCGCGGTGCAGATGCTCGGCTTCGACATTCAGGACTGGGCCGCCGAGGGCGCGCTCGCCGACCTCAACGCCGTCGCCGCGAACGAAGGCTGGGACGGCGTCGTGCCGGCGGCGCTCCAGCGCTTCGCCAAGTATGACGGCAAGTGGATCTCGGCCCCGGTCAACGTGCATTCGACCAACTGGGTGTGGGCCAACAAGGCGATCCTGGACGAGCTCGGCATCGCCGCGCCCGGCACCTGGGATGAGCTGGTGGCCGCGCTCGACGCGATCCAGGCTGCGGGCTACGTGGCCATCGCCCACGGCGGTCAGGCTTGGCAGGAGGCCACGATCTTCGACGGCGTCCTGATGTCCACGGGCGGGACCGAGTTCTATCAGCAGTCCATGATCGATCTTGACCCGGCTGCTCTCGGCTCCGATACCATGAAGACGGTGTTCGATCGCATGGCGACGCTGCGCTCCTACGTGGACGACAATTTCTCAGGCCGCGACTGGAACCTCGCCACCGCCATGGTCATCGAAGGCAAGGCCGGCATGCAGATGATGGGTGACTGGGCCAAGGGCGAGTTCCTGAACGCCGGCAAGCAGCCGGGCGTCGACTTCGTCTGCTTCCGTCATCCCGGCACGCAGGGCATGGTGACCTTCAACTCCGACCAGTTCGCCATGTTCGCGGTCGGCGAGGAGGGTCGCTCCGCGCAGGAGAAGCTGGCGTCTGCGATCATGTCGCCCTCGTTCCAGTCCGCCTTCAACGTGGTAAAGGGGTCGGTTCCCGCGCGCACGGACGTCTCGGACGAGGCCTTCGACGACTGCGGCAAGAAGGGCATGAAGGACTTGGCGGAGGCCAACGCCAACGGCACGCTCTACGGCTCGTTCGCCCACGGCCACGCGTCGCCGGCATCGGTGAAGAACGCCATCTACGACGTCGTCACTGCCCACTTCAACGGCGAGTTCGATTCCGCGACCGCCGTCGAGGAGCTGGTGAACGCCGTCGAAGCGGCGATGTAGCAGACTAGGCTGGCCGGCCCCGGCATGTAAGCTGGGGCCGGTCGGTCGTTCTCCCGGGATAGCGGGGCATGCGGGTGTATCCGTCGTAATGGAATATGGCCGTTATCTTCGCGGCTGGGCGCAGCAGGCGCTGCCGCGGCTGGTCCTGGCACCAAGCTTCGCGACGATCGTTCTCTTCGTTTACGGCTTTATCGTCTTCACCGCGTACCTCTCGTTCACGAATTCTCGCATCCTGCCCAAGTTCAACCTGATCGGCTTCGAGAATTACGAGAAGCTGTTCGGGCTGCGCCATTGGTCGACAGCGATTGAGAACCTGGTGATCTTCGGCGGGCTCTATATCGCCATCTGCACCGCGATCGGGCTCACGCTCGCGATCCTCCTCGACCAGAAGATTCGCGCCGAAGGCGTGCTGCGCCCCCTCTATCTCTACCCCATGGCGCTCAGCTTCATCGTCACCGGCACCGCCTGGAAGTGGTTCCTCGACCCCGGCATCGGGCTCGAGCAGACCCTGCAAAGCTGGGGCTGGGCCAGCTTTGAGTTCGACTGGATCAAGAACCGCCAGATGGCGATCTACACCATCGTGATCGCCGCGGTCTGGCAGACCTCGGGCTTCGTCATGGCCATTTTCCTGGCCGGACTGCGCGGGATCGACAACGAGATCATCAAGGCGGCGCAGATCGACGGCGCGTCGAACCTCCGGCTCTACGCGCGGATCATCATCCCGCAGCTCCGACCCGCCTTTCTCTCGGCCTTCGTCGTCCTCGCCCACATGGCGATCAAGTCCTACGACCTGGTGGTGGCGCTGACCGGCGGCGGCCCCGGACGGGCGACGGAGATGCCGGCGACCTTCATGTATTCCTATACCTTCACCCGCAACCAGATGGGTATCGGCGCCGGCTCGGCGGTGATCATGCTGATGATGATCGCAGCTGTCATCGTGCCCTACCTCTATGCCGAGCTGCGGGAGCCCCGTCATGGCCGCTAACCCGATCGAGACCGCGGTCCGCACGGGGCGCCTGACGCGGGCGCTGATCTACGCTGCGCTCTTGGTCTTCGCCGTCTACTACCTGCTGCCGCTCTTCGTCATGATGGTGAACTCGTTCAAGGAGCTTGACGAGATCCGCGGTGGCAACATGCTGGCCCTGCCCGAGCTCGTGACCCTTGCGCCTTGGATCAAGGCCTGGAACCAGGCCCAGATCGGTGTCCAGCCCACCGGGCTAGCCCCCTACTTCCTGAACTCGATCAAGATGGTCGTGCCGGCGGTGGTCATCTCCACGCTGCTCGGGGCGCTCAACGGCTATGTCCTCACCAAGTGGCGCTTCAGGGGCGATACCCTCGTCTTCGCGCTGATGCTGTTCGCGTGCTTCATACCGTTCCAGATCGTGCTCATCCCGATGGCCCGCGTGCTAGGCTTCCTCGGCATCGCCGGCACCACCTGGGGCCTGGTGCTGGTGCACGTGGTCTATGGCCTGGGCTTCACCACGCTCTTCTTCCGCAATTACTACGCGGCGTTCCCGACCGAGCTGGTGAAGGCCGCGCAGATCGACGGGGCCAGCTTCCTCCGCATCTTCTATCGCATTCTGTTGCCGAGCTCGGGCCCCATCATCGTGGTCACGGTGATCTGGCAGTTCACCAACATCTGGAACGATTTCCTGTTCGGCGCATCGTTCAGCGACTTCGATTCGCAGCCGATGACGGTGGCGCTCAATAACCTAGTGAGCTCGTCGACCGGCGTGAAGGAATACAACGTACACTTCGCCGGCGCGATCCTGGCGGCAATCCCCACGCTGCTGGTCTACATCGTCGCCGGCCGCTACTTCGTGCGCGGCCTCATGGCCGGCGCGGTCAAGGGATAGGCGGATGTCATTTCTGGTGGTCAACGATCTCGAGAAGCGCTTCGGCGCGGTCGAGGTGCTCAAGGGCATCGACATCAGCGTGCCGCGCGGCGGCTTCCTCGTTCTGGTCGGACCCTCGGGCTGCGGCAAGTCGACGCTGCTCAACACGATCGCGGGCCTGGAGACCGTGACCGCCGGTGAGATTCTGATCGACGGCGTGCGGGTGAACGAGCTTCACCCCTCGAAGCGCGACATCGCCATGGTGTTCCAGTCCTACGCGCTCTACCCCAACATGAACGTCGCGAAGAACATGTCGTTTGGCATGGAGATGCGGGGCGTGCCCAAGGCGGAGCGCCAGCAGGTCGTGGCCAGGGTAGCGGCCATGCTGCAGATCGAGGACCTGCTTCATCGCAAGCCGAGCCAGTTATCCGGCGGCCAGCGCCAGCGCGTCGCCATGGGGCGCGCCCTGGTGCGCGACCCGAAGATCTTCCTGTTCGACGAGCCGCTCTCCAACCTGGATGCCAAGCTCCGCGTCGAGATGCGCACCGAGATTCAGAAGCTGCACCAGCGGCTGGGAACCACCGTCGTCTACGTGACCCACGACCAGATCGAGGCGATGACGCTGGCCACCGTGATCGCGGTGCTGAAGGACGGCGTGCTGCAGCAGGTCGGCTCGCCGGCCGAGATATACAACACGCCGGCCAACATCTTCGTGGCCGACTTCATGGGCTCGCCGTCCATGAATCTGGTGCCGGCGCGTCTCGACCGGGCCAACGGGGCGCTGGTCGTGAGCCTAAAGCGCGCCGACGGCTCGACCACGATGCTGCCTCTCCACGAGCCTTCTGCCGCAGCTGAGGCCTTCATCGGCCGCGAGGTGATCCTGGGTCTCCGGCCCGAGAGCATCGACGATGCCCCCGTCGCCGACGCCGACGGAGCCCAACGCCATCCGCTGGAAGCCCATGTGGAAGTCACGCAGCCCACGGGTGCCGATACGCTGGCGATGATCCGACTGGGCGGCCGCGAAGTGGTCGCCCGGCTTCGGGCCGAAACCGGCGCCCGCGCCGGGGAGCGCCGCAGGTTCATGGTCGACATGTCCAAGGCGGTGCTGTTCGACCCGGAGACCGAGGAGAGACTCTGAGCCGGTGTCCGAGGGTTTCGATGTCGTCATCATCGGGTCCGGCGTGGGCGGCGGCTGCATCGCACACGTCCTGGCGCCCACCGGCGCCCGCATCGTGATCCTCGAGCGCGGCTCGCGGCTGCCGCGCGAGGATCGCAACTGGGACCCCGAGGCGGTCTACTCCGACGCCGTATACAAGTCGGACGAGCGCTGGGTCGACGGCAGCGGCCGCACCTTCCGGCCGGGGCAGTTCTACTACGTCGGCGGCCACACGAAGGTGTTCGGCGCCACCATGTTCCGCTTCCGGCGCGAGGATTTTGGGGCCACGGATCACCCCGGCGGGCTGTCGCCGGCCTGGCCCATCGACTACGACACGCTCGAGCCCTACTACGCCCGCGCCGAGCGCCTCTTCGGCGTGCACGGCGAAGCGGGCGCCGACCCGACGGAGCCGCAGCGCTCGGGCCCTTATCCGCTTCCGCCGCTCCGCCACAATCCGGTGATCACCAAGGTGGCAGAACGATTGCGCGCTCAGGGCCTGCATCCGTTTTCGATGCCGTCTTCTGTGCAGGACCACGAGGGTGGCGCCTGCGTGCGCTGCAACACCTGCGACGGATTCCCATGTCGCCTCGGTGCCAAGGGCGACGCGGAGACCCGGCTGATCGACCCGGTGTTGCAGCATGAGAACGTGGCGCTGCGAACCGAGGCGCAGGTGGTCCGCCTGCGCGCGGACGCGGGCGGCCGGCGCGTCGTCGCAGCCGAGATGCGCGACGGCTCGGAGGTCCAGGGCGATCTTTTCGTGCTGGCGGCGGGCGCGGTCAACAGCGCCGCGATCCTGCTTCGCTCGGTGCACGCGAAGCACCCCAACGGCCTCGCCAACGCGTCCGGCATGGTCGGGCGCCACTACATGAATCACAACTGCACGGCGGTGATGGCCATCAGGCCGTTCCGCGCCAACCGGGAACCGTTCCAGAAGACGCTGACGCTCAACGACTTCTACCTCGGCGATGGAGAGGGCGGCCCGCCGCTCGGCAACGTGCAGCTTCTTGGCAAGATCATGGAGCCGATGCTGCGCAACGAAATTCGCCGCGTGCCGCGCTGGGCGCGGGCGTGGCTCGCAACCCACAGCGTCGACTGGTACGCCATGTCGGAAGACCTGCCGCATCCCGAGAGCCGGATGAGGCTGCGCGATGACGGCACCATTGTCCTCGACTGGCACCGGACCAACATGGCCGCGCACAAGACGCTGGTGGCCAGGGCGCGCCGGATGCTGCGCGCAGCGGGCTTTCCCGTCGTGCTGAGCAAGGCGTTCTCCAAGGAGACGCCGTCGCACCAGTGCGGCACCGTGCTCTTCGGCCACGACCCGGCCGAGGCGCCGCTCGACCCCTTCTGCAAGGCGTTCGACCTGGACAATCTCTACGTCGTCGATGCCTCGTTCTTTCCCTCGTCGGCCGCCGTCAATCCCGCGCTCACCGTCGCCGCCCAAGCGCTGCGCGCCGGCGAGCACATCGCGTCGACCGGGCTGCACTAGCGGGCTCCAGTGACCGATACTCCGATCGCCATGCTTGAAAGCCGCCCCGTCGCGCTCGTCACCGGCGGCCGGCGGGGCATCGGCGCTGCCATCGCCGTCGAGCTGGCGGCAACCGGCTGCAACGTGGCTTACACAGACCTCCTGCCGGCAAAGGACGACGATCCGGTACGGGCTGGCATCGAGGCGACCGGAGGCCGAGCGCTCTACGTCGAAAGCGACCTCGCGGATCTCGACGCCCACAGGCCTTTAGTCGAGAGCGTGGCCGACTGGGGTGGTGGGCTGGATGTTCTCGTCAACAACGCAGGCATCGTGTGGCCCCGGCGGGGAGACATGCTGGCGACGACGCCTGAGGCCTTCGACCGGGTCATCGGGGTCAACCTCCGCGGCACGTTCTTCCTCAGCCAGCGCGCCGCCGCTTGGATGGTGGCGCACCCGCGCGGCGACGGCTTCCGCCGTTCCATCGTCAGCATCGGCTCGGTCAGCGCCGAGATGGCGACGCCAGAGCGCAGCGAGTACTGCATCTCCAAGTCGGGGCTCGCCATGGTCACCAAGCTGCTCGCGCTGCGCCTCGCCGACGAAAGCGTCTCGGTTTTGAGATTCGACCCGGCATCATTCGCACCGACATGACCGCGACCGTCAGGGAGAAATACAGCCGTGCTTTGGCGGACGGACTGAGCCCCGTCCGCCGCTGGGGCGAGCCGGTGGATGTGGCGCGCGCGACCGCCGCCCTGGTGCGGGGCGACTTCGCCTTCGCCACCGGTTCCGTCGTCCACGTCGACGGCGGCCTCTCCATTCAGCGGCTCTAGCTCGTGCGCGAATACGACTACGTCATCGTGGGCGCCGGACCGGCGGGATGCTGTCTCGCGGCGCGGCTCTCCGAGGACCCCGATGTCTCGGTCTTGCTGCTGGAAGCCGGCGGCAGGGACGGACACCCCTACATTCGCGTCCCCGCCGGTTTCGCCAAGCTCACCGGCAGGTCGCACGCCTGGGGTTACTCCACGGCGCCCCAGGGCGAGATCGACCGGCGCGCGATGTGGTACCCGCAGGGCCGGGTGCTGGGCGGCGGCAGCCCGATCAACGCCATGATCTACGCGCGCGGCAACGCCAAGGACTACGACGCCTGGGCCGAGGCAGGCTGCCCTGGCTGGTCCTATGCCGACGTGCTGCCCTACTTCAAGCGGCCGGAGGACAACGAGCGCTTTCACAACGGCTATCACGACTCCGGCGGCCCCCTGGGTGTGAGCGATCCCGTCCGCCCCTTGCCGGTATCGGCGGCCTTCCTGCGCGCGGCGCAGCAGGCAGGACTGCCCTACAACCCAGACTTCAACGGCGCAGCGCAGGAAGGCTGCGGCTACTACCAGGTGACCAACCGCGATGCCCGGCGCTGCAGCGGTGTCGACGCCTTTCTTCGGCCAGCGATGGCGCGGCGAAATTTGACGGTGAAGACCCGCACGATGGCGACCCGCGTGGCCATCGAGAACGGGCGGGCTGTCGGGGTAGATTTTGGCCGGCCCGGAAGGGCCGCGCACGTGCGGGCTGCGCGCGAGATTATCGTCAGCGCCGGCGCCATCGGCTCGCCCAAGCTGCTCATGCTGTCCGGCATCGGCCGCGCCGGCGATCTGCAAGCACTCGGCATCGACGCGGTTCACGACCTGCCGGGCGTCGGTCAGAACCTGCAGGACCACTTCGACGTCTACGTGGTGAGCGAATGCCGCGGCGACTTCAGCTACGACAAGGTCAAGCAGCCCCACCGCACTCTCGGGGCGGTCCTGCAATACGTGCTGTTCCGGCAGGGTCCGCTCGCATCCACCCTGATCGACGCGGGCGGGTTCTGGTACGCCGATCCCGACGCCAGGTCGCCCGACATCCAGATGCACTTTGTGCCGGGCTCAGGCCTAGAGCACGGGCTCGCCAAGCTGAGGAATGCCGGCGTCACGCTCAACTCTTGCTTCTCCCGACCGCGCTCGCGGGGCACGGTGACGCTCCGCGATGCCGACCCGGGCACGCCGCCCGTCATCGACCCCAACTACTGGGGCGACCCTTACGATCGGGAGATCTCGCTGCGGGGATTCAAGCTCGCGCGCGAGATCATGGCGCAGGAGGCCTTCCGGCCCTTCATCCTGTGCGAGCGCTATCCCGGTCCCGATGTCCAGAGCGGCGCCGACATTGCCGCCTATGCCCGCAGGGTGGGCAAGACCGACTACCACCCGGTCGGCACCTGCAAGATGGGCCCCGACGACTTGGCGGTGGTGGACCCGGCCTTGAGGGTGCGCGGTCTCGACGGCCTGCGTGTCATCGACTCATCCGTCATGCCGTTCCTGCCCAGCAGCAATACCAATGCGCCGACGATCATGGTGGCCGAGAAAGGCGCCGACCATGTGCGCGGCCTGATCTAACGGCGAACGTGATCCGATGACCGCTCTCGCGATCGCTCTGCCCGACGAGACCGGCCGCTTGGCCGCCTATGCGTTGAAGGGCAATCCGATCGAGATGCCGGCCGGCCCGCACCGGTTCAACCGCATGGCTTACGCGGCGGTGCACGTGGTCGCCGACCCGTTCGCTGCGCGGGAGCCCGGTCTCGGTCCCGCCATCGACTGGGAGGCGACGCTGGCCTTCCGCCGCCATATCCTGGACCTCGGGCTTGGTGTCGCGGAGGCGATGGACACGGCCCAGCGCGGCATGGGCCTCGATTGGCCCGCCGCGCGGCAGCTGATCGAGCGTACCCTTGCTGGGGTGGCCCCGGACGAACGGACGCGCATCGTCTCCGGCGTCGGTACGGACCACCTTGACCCGGCGGAGGCCCGTTCGCTCAACGATGTGGTCACCGCCTACCTCGAGCAGCTCGCCGCCGTGCAGAAAGCGGGCGGGCGGATCGTGCTCATGGCGAGCCGAGCGCTAGCCCGAATTGCGTCAAGCCCCGCCGACTACGAGGCTGTCTACGCCCGCGTGTTGGCCGAGGCCGACGCGCCGGTGATCCTGCACTGGCTGGGCGAGATGTTCGACCCGGCGCTCGCGGGCTACTGGGGCGCAGCGGAGTTCCCGCCTGCGCTTGAGACCGCGCTGGCCGTGATCCATGCCAACGCCGCCAGGATCGACGGGATCAAGCTTTCCCTGCTGGACGACCGCAAGGAAATCGAGATGCGCCGTCGCCTGCCCGATGGCGTCAGGATGTACACGGGCGACGACTTCAACTACCCGGCCCTGATCGAAGGCGACGACCAGGGGCACAGCGACGCGCTGCTGGGCATCTTCGATCCGATCGCACCGGCCGCCTCGGCGGCCCTCTCCGCGCTGGCGGAGAACGACCCGGCGACATACCACCGGTTGCTGGCGCCGACCGCCCCGCTGTCGCGCCTGATCTTTCGGGCGCCGACCCAGCACTACAAGACGGGAGTCGTATTCCTGGCCTACCTCAACGGCTTCCAAGATCATTTCGTGATGATCGGCGGCGCGCAGGCAATGCGGCCGCTACCCTACTTCATCGACCTGTTCCGCTTGGCCGATGCCGCCGGCCTGCTGCGCGACCCCGAACGCGCCGTCGCACGCATGCGTTGGTTCCTTCGCCTTTACAGGGTCGAGGCGTGAGTCGGCGAGTCATTCCCTCGCGTCGAACGCCGCAGCAACCGGCCACTTCAGACGTGGCCTCACCTGCAGCGCTCAACTAACATTCGCGCCTGACAACCCAGCGGGAACCGCCATACCCGCTTCGACATGACCGACGAGCAAACTTCGCAAGAGAGGGAGAGAAGACCATGAGACTGCTCAAGATATGCGCCCTGGCCGTCGCCGGGCTGTTTTTCGCCGTGTCGGCGAGCGCCGACTACGAGGGCGTTCCCCGCACCTTCCTGTGGAACCCCGGCAGCGTCGACATCTACGACGCGGCCGAGCACAAGAAGGACGGCCCCTACGTCATCGGCTTCTCGAACGCGAGCCTGTCCAATCCCTGGCGCGTGGCCATGCTGCACGGCATCGAGGCCGCCGCCGAGCGCAACAAGGATAAGCTGGAGCGCTTCATCATCACCGATGCCAACGACAACCCCTCGAAGCAGGCCGCGGACATCCAGGACCTGCTCGCTCAGGGCGTCGACATCCTGCTCGTCAGCCCGGCAACTGCCGAGGCGCTCGATCCCGCGCTGCGCAGAGCAAACAAGAGCGGTGTCCCGATCGTCCTAGTCGACCGCGAGGTCACGTCGAAGGACAGCTACATCACCTTCGTCACCGCCTCCGACCAGGCGCTGGGGCGCATCTCCGCCCAGTGGCTGGCCGAGACGCTGAACTTCAAGGGCAAGGTCGTGATGCTGGGCGGTCTGGCCGGAGCGTCGCCGGCTGAGAACCGGATCAAGGCGGCACACGAGGTCTTCAACCAGTATCCCGGCATCGAGGTGCTGGAGGTCCAGTACACCTCCTGGTCGCCAGCCAACGGCAAGACGATCATGTCGGCCCTGATTCAGAAGTACGGCCAGGACATCGCCGGCGTCTGGGCCGATTCCGGCCTGCAGGGCTCGGGCTCCATCGAGGCCTTCCTCGCCGCCGGCTACGAGGCCGGCACGATTCCGCCGCACACCGGCGGAGACTTCAACGCGATGTACCAGCTGAGCGTGCAGAACCAGGTGCCGATGGTGGGCATCGACTACCCACCGGCCATGGGCGCGGTGTCGTTCGAGCTGCTGTTCGATGTGCTGGCAGGCAAGGGCATTCCGCGCCGGATCGAGGTAAACCAGCAGATCGTCGTCTCCGAGGGCGCGGAGACCGCGTCGGTCCAGGCGGATGTCTACGTCAAGGACTACGCCCTGATGGACAAGCCGGGCTCGGTCATCATGTCAAGCGGCGTGGGCCCCGACTACGATCCGGAGACCTTCTCGGCCGACTATCCGAGGTAAAGCGCCGACAAATGGTAGACGGCCCCGCCGCACCCGCTGCGGGGCCGTTCGCCACAGCGGCCGGATGGCGCCCCCCGGAGGAAAGGCGACATGGCTGATCCGGTGCTTGCCGCACGGGGCTTGACGAAATCCTTCGGCAGCAACGAGGTCCTCCGCAACGTCGATTTCGAGGTCTTAGCCGGGCGCAACATCGCGCTCTGCGGTGAGAACGGCGCCGGCAAGTCGACCCTCATCAAGCTCATGACCGGCGTCTACACGCCGTCGGCCGGGCAGGTCCTACTGGACGGCGAACCGGTGGCCTTCGCCGGACCGAAGGAGTCGATTGCTGCCGGTATCGCCGTCGTCCACCAGGAGTTCTCGACCATCTCGGCGCTCACGGTGGCCGAGAACGTGTTTCTGGAGAAGGAGCCGCGTAACCGGCTCGGCCTGGTCGACCGGCGCACGCTTCGCCGAGACTGTATCGACCTGCTGCGGCAACTCGGCATCGATCTTGACCCCGACACGACTCTCGACCGGCTCAGCGTTGCCGAGGCGCAGATGGTGGAGATTGCCAAGGCGCTGCGCTCCAGGGCCCACGTGCTGATTCTGGATGAGCCGACGGCGGTGCTCTCGCACCGGGAGATCGATCATCTGTTCCGGATTCTGCGCGACCTGCGCGGGCAAGGAATGGGGCTCGTTTACGTCTCGCACCGCTTGGACGAGATCTTCGAAGTCTGCACCGATATCTGCGTCCTGAAGGACGGCGACGTCACGTCCGCGGGGCCGATCGCCGATTACGACCACGACAGGGTCGTCGCCGCGATGGTCGGCCGCAGCCTGGGCGAGCTGTTCCCGCCTAAGAGTGGGCCGGCGAGCGACGCGGGACCGGCGCTCTCGCTGCGCGGCCTCATCGCAGAGGGCAGCGCGGCGCCGATCGATCTGGACCTCCGCCCTGGCGAGATCGTGGGGCTGGCGGGCCTGGTCGGCTCCGGACGGACCGAGCTCGCGCTCGCGATCTTCGGCGCGGCGCGCGGCAGCGGCGCCGTCGAGCTCTCCGGCAAGGCCTATAACAGGCGCGCGCCGGGCCGCAGCCTCGCCGGCGGTCTCGCCATGCTAACGGAGGACCGCAAAGCCAACGGCCTCTTCCCCGAAACCTCGGTCGCCTGGAACTTCGCGGCGTCGACGCTGGGCAAGGGTGCCCGGGCGCTCGCGCTCGCGCCGCGGAGCGAAGAGGAGCGCTCCCGCTCCGTGGTCGAGCGCTTCAAGGTCGTCGTCGATCATGTCGGGCAGCCCATCTCGGCGCTTTCCGGCGGCAACCAGCAGAAGGTGCTGATCGGTCGCCTGCTGGAAAATACCCCGAAGGTTCTGCTTCTCGACGAGCCGACCCGCGGCGTGGATGTTGCCACGAAGGCGGAGATCTACCGCACCCTGCGTCGCTTGGCCGAAGAGGGCGTGGCCGTCCTGGTCATCTCCTCCGAGCTGATCGAGGTCGTCGGGCTGTGCGACCGCGTCCACGTCATGCGCGACGGTGCGCTGGTCGCGGAACTGATTGGCAACGCCATCACCGAGGACGGAATCATGGCGGTGGCCGCCGCCGCGACGGGTGGCGTTGCGCCCCGACCGAATGTCTGACCTCGCGCGCGCGGTCCGCTTTCAGAACGTCCATCTCGCGATCGTCGGGCTGATCGCGGCGGTCTTCATCGTCGGCGTGTTCTCGTCGGACCGCTTCGTCACCGTGCTCAACATCGCAAACGTGCAGGACCAGCTGGTCGCGCTGGCGCTGGTTGCGCTGGCCCAGACGGTGGTGATCCTGTCGGGCGGCATCGACCTCTCCTTCGCCGGGCTGCTCGGCCTCCTCTCGGTCTTGTTCGCCACCTTCGCCGGCTCCGATCCGGCGACCTTCTCTGCAGCCTATATCTGCATCCTCGCGCTCGGCACGGCGATCGGTGCGCTTACCGGCGGGATCGTCGCCTTCAGCGGCATTCATCCCCTGATCGTGACGCTCGCGACATCGACCATCATGGCCGGCGCCGCGCTGCTCCATACGAAGCAACCCTCTGGCTCCGTGCCGCTCTTCTTCGAAGACATCGTCTATGCCCGGTTCTTCGGCTTCCTGCCGTGGGGAACGCTCTTCGTCATCGCGGCTTACGTGATCGTCGGCTTCGTGCTCTGGCGCACCCGCTTCGGCATCCGGGTCTACGCCATCGGCGATGACGAGCGGGCGGCGACGATCTCCGGCGTCCCGGTCAGGCTGACCAAGGTGCTGATCTATGCACTCTCCGGCTTCATCGTCGCGCTGGCCGCGATCTACCTGGTAGGTCGGTTCGGCGTGGGCGATCCGCGCGCCGGAATCGGGTTCGATCTGCGGTCGATAACGCCGGTCATCGTGGGCGGCACCCTGCTCGCCGGCGGGCGCGGCGGCGTGCTGGGCACGTTCCTGGCCGTCATCCTGCTCGCCCTTCTGGCGAACGTCCTGAACTTCCTGAACGTCTCGAATTTCTACCTGTGGATCGTCGAGGGCGTGATCATCGTCGTCGCCGTCTCGCTGTTCGTCGTGAGGGCGCGGTCATGATGGCGCGGCTTCTCGGCGGCACGGGGACGGTCAGGGGCCGGAAGACCCGCGAAATCCTGCTGCTGCTGGCGTTCCTCATCCTGATCTGGGGAATCACGACGGTGCTCTCGCCGCGCTTCCTGAGCGTCAAGAACATCACCGATATTCTGATCCAGGCCGCGCCGCTCGGCTTCGTGGTCATCGGCCAGATGATCGTGATCGTGGTGCGCGGCCTGGACCTCTCGGTGGCCTCGATCATGGCGACCGCGGCGGTGCTCTCCATCGGCGTCTTCGACAACACCGCGACCGCGTTCGTCGCCGCCTTGCTGCTCGGCGCCCTGGTGGGCGGCGTCAACGGCTATCTCGTGAGCTACCGGCGGGTGACTCCGTTCCTCGCAACGCTGGCGACGATGATCGTGCTGCAGGGCATCCGCTTCGCCTACACCAAGGGGGCGCCGAGCGGCTCGCTGCCGGATACCTTCCGGTACCTGGCGACGGGCGACGTCGGCGGCGTGCCCGTGATCCTGATCGTGCTGATCGGGGTCGCATGCGTGGCGCACTGGATGCTGGAGCGCAGCGTTCCAGGCCGGCAGCTCCTGCTCTACGGCGACAATCCCGAAGCCGCCCACATGAGCGGCCTGCCGGCCAAGCGCATCGTGATCTCGGCCTACGTGATCTCCGGCGTTCTCGCCGCGATCGCCGGCCTATTTCTGGTCGGCTACGTGGGGATCGTCGACAACTGGACCGGCCAGGGCTACGAACTCGACAGCATCGCGGCGGCGGTGATCGGCGGCGCATCCCTGCGCGGCGGCAAGGGCAGCGTGATCGGCGCCCTGCTGGCGGCGCTGATCCTGGTCTCGCTCTTCAACATCGTCGTCATCCTGGGCCTCTCCATCGAGTTCCAGATGGTGGTGAAGGGTGCGCTGATACTGCTTGCGGCGGCCGTCTATATCCGGCGCACCCGCGACTGACCGTCGCCGGCAGCGACCGAATTCCCCCGCTCTTCGAGGGGGGTCGACACGAAGCGGGCGGCGGTGGCCCGGGCGTAAGCGATGGCGTTTCCATCTGAGCGGGCGCGGCCATGCGGGCTGCGAGAGTGCCCACGAAGACATCGTCCGCGCCGTGCGCGGAAACCACGGGCACGGGGTGGCCTGCGTGATGCCGCGCCTTCCCCGGCGATCGCGATGGACGAAGCCGTCAGCGCCCAGGGTGATAATCATTTCCCCGCTTAAGCCGCCGCAAGCCCGTTCCGCTGCGTCGAACGCGTCTTCGACTCCGTAGATCGGAACCTCGAGCAACGGCTCTGTCTCGATGCGATCGACGATGAGGAGGTCCACCAGATGCGCCACTTCTCGACTGTTGTTTGGAGTGGAAAATCGCCCCCCAATTGACAGCCTGAAGACGGAGAACACGCGGCTGAAAAGGCTCCTGGCCAATGCGATGCTGGACAACGCTGCGCTGAAGGATCTGTTGGGAAAGGGCTGAGGACGCCCCGGTGCAGGCGGAAGCGGTGCCGTGGCCGCGCGTAGCGCCATTGAGCGAAGCACCCGCTCCTGGCGTGCGAACGCCAGCGCGTTGCTCGACATGCGGGTTGGACGCCGATCGGTGACGCAATGTTCTGATTCACTTCGATTCTGAGGGGTCGGACGACGACACCGAACGGTACTGGAGAGCAGCAGCGAGCTGGAGACCAAATGGCTACCATGCCGTGAATTCTCGCGGCAAATTGAGGGGCACCATTTCTAAAAAATCATAAATAATCAATATGAATCAATATCTTATGATAAATGAGGTGGCGGAGGGGGTGGGATTCGAACCCACGGTACGCTCACACGTACAACGGTTTTCGAGACCGCCCCGTTCGACCACTCCGGCACCCCTCCGCGGTCCGCCGCCCGATGGGCAGCGCGGCCTCTATCTACGCCTGCCGGGCGCCCTCGGCAACCGCCGCGGCCGCCACGCTCCGCTCGTAGCCCGCGAAATCCTCGGTGCCGAGCACGTGGCGCTCCATCCAGGCCGTGAAGGTCTCGCGCGACCGCGCGATCCCGTCCCAGGCTTCGTAGAACGTGTTGTCCCGCTTGTAGTAGCCGAGCGCGTAGGAGGGCCTGGCGCCGCCGGGCGCAGGCGAGACCGCGCTCACCACCCAGTGCGGCAGGTGCACCGCGCCGGGCCTGGGCTCCAACTCGTCCACGACCTCTTCCACCGTGACGAGCACCGTCTTGCTCGCAAGCGCCACCTCCTTCTGCACGCCGGAGATGCCCCAGAGCATGACGTTGCCCTTGCGGTCGGCCTGCTGGGCGTGAATCACCGCGATGTCGGGGCAGATGGCGGGGCTCGCCGCGAGCTTTTCGCCGGTGAAAGGGCAGGTGATGAACTTGATGATCGGGTTGTGCGCCGGCAGGTCCGAGCCGACATAGCCCCGGATCACCGAGAAGGGCAGCCCGCTCGCGCCCGCGACATAGGCATTGGCGAGGTCGGCGTGGCTCCGCTCTTCGATCTCGAGCGGCCGGGGCCAGCCCTTCTCCACCGCGTCGCGGAAGCGGTGCAGCGAGCCCACCCCCGGATTGCCGCCCCAGGAGAACACCAGCTTCCTGACGCAGCCCATGCCGATGAGCTGGTCGTAGATCAGGTCCGGCGTCATCCGCACCGCCGTGAGGTCCTTCAGGCCCGCGCGGATCACGGCGTGGCCCGCGGCGTGGGGGATCAGGTGGGTGAAGCCTTCCATGGCGACAGTATCGCCGTCGTGGATGAGCGACGACACCGCGTCCGCGAGCGGGACGATCTCGGTCATACGGGGGACGTGCTGGGACGCGAACGTGCGGGTAAGGGTGAGAGGACGGCGCCGGGCGGCTAGAAGCGCACGGGCACGATCGGCGCCTCGCCCTTGGCAATCATCTCGGGAATCGCCGGCGAGGCGTTCTCCCACACCAGCAGCATCGAGCGCTTGGGCGAGAAGCCCTGGTGGCGGATGTCGGCCGGCATGCAGGCGACATCACCGGCCCGCATGGTCACCACCGCGCGGGGGTCGCCCGAATGCTTGTCCTTCACCTCCCAGACGATCTCGTCCGAGAGCTGGATGAACCACTCCACCCGGTCGTTGCCATGCTCCACCGGCAGGATGAACTCCTCCGACGTCGGGCAGAACAGGCTGTCCTTCACCACGGAGCAGACGGACGGGTTCCAGGTCACGTCCGAGCGCGAGAGATAGGCGAAGAGGTTGAAGGACTGCACCTCGTTCTCGAAGCCGGGCTCGATCTCGACCTCTGGCTCGTCCTGCTCCACGTCGGCGAACATGCGGTTGACCGGGTAGCCGCTCTCGTCGGTCCTGAGCGGCGCATCGTCGGGCAAGCCCACCATGCGCTTCGCCGTGACCCGGACGCGGCCGAGGGCCTCGGGGTTGCGCCCGCTCTTGCGACCGAAGGGCTGCGCCGTCTCCTGCGGTGCCGTGAAGGGGTCGTAGCCGGCGTTGGTCCAGTCGTCGAGCATCGCCTGGAAAGTCGCCCTCAGGTCGTCGGAATCGATCGTCTCCGAATAGTCGCGGTCGTTGTCGCGGTAGGCGTCGTTGAAGCGCCCGATGTAGAGCTCGACCTGGCCGTAGAGGTTGGTGGTGCCGAACACGTCGTCGAAGTTGAGGGTGCCGTAGAAGAAGTTCCACGCCACTTCGCGCACCAGCGCGCGCAGGAAGGCGTCCACCGGCATGAGATGCGAGCCGTCCGGCCAGGTGACGTAAGCGAAATACTCGTCCCGGCGGAAGCCGAAGCCGCCGATCTGGAAGGTGCGATAGCCGGTGTAGTTGTCGGGATCGGAGGCCGAGTAGGCGGCCTGTGCGGTCTGTGCGGACATCGCTCTCACTCCTCGCCGGTCTGGCAGATCTCGGCCCAGCGCTCGATGGTAAGCGGGCCGTCGATCGTCTGGAACAGGACCACGCTCGGCGCCTCGGCCGAGAAGCGGTAGGCGGCTTGTGCCGGCAGCAGGGTCAGGTGGCCGCGTCCGGCCCGGATACGCCCCATGCGGGGGCCGTCGGGCTCGGCGTCGAGCGCGTGCGCGCCGTCACCCTCCGGCGCGTCGCCGCCATGCTTCATCAGCTCGACCTCGATCCGGCCGTCGAGGCAGAGCGCGAACTCGTCGTGGCCCGCCGTGAACCAGGGCGAGGCGCCTTCGACGCGCATGATCTCGATCGCGTACTCCAGGTTCTTGGCGACGCACACGCGCTCGAACGGCGCCGACTTGCCGGCCACCTCGAACACGTTGGAGAAGACGTAGTTGCGCGGATCGTCGTTGATGATGTGGACCCCGCCCTTGCGGTAGTCGTCGAGCGATCCGAGCTCGGTCGTGTAGTCGGACATGGGCCCCGTCCTCTGCCCTCCGTTCAGCTTGCGGCGGCTACTCTATCCCATACCGCCGCGACTGCGGAACCTGAACAAGTTCCGGTGTCGCCCGTGCCGCGGGGTCCAGGCGCGGCAAGAGTTATGCGACTACACGCGCAGCCCCGCCTGCCGCATCAGCGGCATCACCTTCTCGCCGAAGTATTTCAACTCTTCGTAATAGTCGAGCCACGAGAGGATGAATCCTTCGACGCCGATGTCGGCGATGGCGAGCATCTTTTCGACCACCTGCTCCGGCGTGCCGACCAGCGGGTAGCCGCCCCAGCCGGCGATGAAGCGCTCGCCCATGGCGCGAAGCTGCTCCTTGTTCGAACCGTAGGAGTAGTTCTCGCCGAGCATCAGCTCGATGATCGTGTTGGTCGCGCCCCAGTCGCCCTCGTCGACGATGCGCCGGTAGAGCGCCTGGGCCTCGGCTTCGGTATCGCGGCAGCACACCAGGCCGTAGCTCATCACGCCGCAGCGGCGCCCGTGCTTCGCGGCGCGGGCGTGAATGTCCGTCACGATCTCTTGCGCCTTCTCCATCGTGGTGATCGAGAGGAAATTGAAATCGGCGAGCTTCGCGGAGAACTCGCGGCCGGCGGGCGAGGAGCCCGCGTTGATCACCACCGGATGAGGCCGCTGGATCGGCTTCGGCGCCAGGAAACCCTGGTTGACCCTGTAGTACACGCCCTCGTGGTCGAAATCGTCCTCGGCCCAGAGCCGCTTCACGATGGAGAGCCATTCGTCGGCCATGACGTAGCGCTCGTCGTGGTCAAGCTGGTCCATGCCGAACATCTCGATCTCCGGCTTGAACCAGCCGCAGACGACGTTGAGGCCGAAGCGCCCGCTCGAAATGTTGTCGATGGTGGCGGCCTGCTTGGCAGCGAAGATGGGATGCACCGTCGGCACGTGCGAGGTGGCAAAGACCATGATGTCCGTCGTGTGGCAGGCCATCGCGGCGGCCCAGGTGTAGACCTCCAGGTTGTTGCCGTTGAACTGCGTCGTTCCGCCGAAGTGCCGCCACCGCCCGACCGGGACCAGCAACTCGAAGCCGAGCCGATCGGCGAGCTGGCTGATCTTCACGCTGTGCTCGTAGGTGGGCTCGAAGGTCGTCTCGGCGTGCGTGATCGTGCAGCCGTTGGAGCAGTTCTGCCCGAAGACGCCGAGCTTGAAGCGGTTCTCGTTGAAGACCGGCACGTTGCGCGCGCGCCATTCGGCTGCGTCGTCGGGGTGCATGGTGGATACGTCGGGGGCCATCGTTTCGTGCGTCCTGCCTTGCGGAGAGGAGATTTGACGGGGGCGGGAGAGCTTGTGTTCGGGCAGCGGGCGCCCCTCAGGCTGGAGAAGCCGAGAGGCGCACGCCGCCGCTAACCTACAACTTCGGGCGGGACGGTTCACCCGCCCCCGCGCGCGGACTATTCTCCGGCGACCGGACCCCTTGGCGACATCGGCACCATGCAACCGCCCGACGCGAAGACCATCCCTGACCTGCTCGACGAGCTGGCGGCACGCTACCCCGACCAGGAGGCGCTGGTCGGCGGCGAGACCCGGCTCAGCTATCGCGGGCTGCGGGACGAAGTGCGCCGGCTCGCCAAGGGGCTCTTCGCGCTGGGCGTCCGCCGGGGCGACAAGGTCGGCCTGCTGATGGGCAACCGGCCCGAGTGGCTCCTTGCTGATTTCGCCATCACGCTCCTTGGCGGCACCATGGTCGCCATCAACACTTGGGCGACGGCGCGCGAGCTTGCCCATGTGCTCAGCCATTCTGATACCAAGTTCCTGATCACGGTCGACCGCTTCCTCAAGTACGACTACCTGGAGACCCTGGACACGCTCGTGCGCGACGGCGATGCGCTTGCGGGCGTGCGAGAGATCGTGCGCGTCGGCGGCCCGGCCGATCACCCGGCGCGGCGCTTCGAGACCCTGTGGGAGCTCGCGGAGACCGTCGACGATGCGGCGATCGAGAGCGCCCAGGCCGCCGTGCGCGGAGACGACGTGGCCTACCTGCTCTACACATCGGGCACCACGGCGCTACCCAAGGGCGTGCAACTGCAGCACTACGCCCTGATCGAGAACATGTGGAATATCGGCGAGCGCCTGCACCTCCGCCCCGGAGACCGGCTCTGGCTCGCGGTCTCGCTGTTCTGGGGCCTCGGCTGCGAGAACGCGCTCTTCGCGGTCATGACCCACGCCGGCTGCATCGTGCTGCAGGAGCACTTCGACGCCGGCGAGGCGCTGCGCCTGATCGAGGCCGAGCGCTGCACCGTCTTCTACGGCACGCCCAACATGGTGCACGCGCTGGAGCAGCACCCGGAGCGGCCGGCGCGCGACATCTCTTCGCTGCGTGCGGGCGCCACCCTGGGCTCGCGGGAACAGATCAAGCGGCTGATCGACCTCGGCGTCACCGAGACCTGCAACATCTACGGGCTCACCGAGACCTACGGTAATTCCAACGTCACCGACGTGGACGACCCGCTGGAGAAGCGGCTCAACACGGTCGGCCGGGCGCTGCCGGGCGTCGATATCGTGATCGCCGATCCCGAAAGCCTCGCGCCGCTGCCGTCCGGCTCGGTCGGCGAGATCCTGGTCAAGGGTTACGTCACCTGCGGCTACTACAAGGACCCGGCGCTGGACGAGCGGAGCTTTCACGACGGCTACTTCCGCACCGGCGACCTCGGGCTGCTCGATGAAGATGGCTTCCTGCACTTCCGCGGGCGGCTCAAGGAGATGATCAAGACCGGCGGCATCAACGTCTCGCCGGCGGAGGTCGAGGCGGTGCTGACCGAAGTGCCGGAGGTCGAGCTCGCCTACGTGATCGGCCTGCCGGACCCGGAGCGCGACCAGCGGGTCGCCGCCATCATCGTGCCGCGCGACGGCGCCCAGCCGACGGCCGATGCGCTCACCGCTCATTGTTCCGCCCACCTCGCCGCCTACAAGGTGCCGCGGGAAATTCGCTTCGTCACCGCCGGAGCGCTGCCCCTCACCACCACCGGCAAGCTCCAAAAAGCCCGCCTCGTCGAGTTCTTCGACACGGACCCGGCGTAGTGTCGGAGGCGCTGCGCGACAAGGCGGCGATCGTCGGCATTGGCGCCAGCAGGTTCGGCCGCCACCTGCCCGAGAGCCAGCTCGCGCTCGCCACCCAGGCCTTCAAGGCGGCGCTCGCAGATGCTGGCCTCGAGCGGAGCGACATCGATGGCCTCTCCATCCACATCGGCTGGCCGCTCGGCGTCGACTACGACCAGGTCGCCCAGGCCTTCGGCCTCGAAATCGACTTCGTCAACCAGGCCTGGGCCCACGGCCGCTTCGTCACCGGCAGCCTGCAAACGGCGGCGATGGCGGTGGCAACCGGCATGGCGAACGTCGTCGCCTGCGTGAACGTGCTGAGCTTCACCCGCGAGCGCGATATCCTCGGCGGGCCGCACGACTTCGAGGGCTACCGCGAGACCGGCGGCACCCACGCGGAGACGCCGCATTACGGGCTGACCGCACCGGCCGGCGGCGCCGCGCTGGCCATGCAGCGCTACATGGCGCTCTACGGCGCGACCAGCGCTGAGCTTGCCGCAGTGCCGGTGGCGCTGCGTGCCCACGCGCGACTCAACCCGAAGGCAGTGATGCGAAAGCCCATGAGCGTCGCCGACCACCAGGCCTCGCGCATGGTGGTGGACCCGCTCCGGCTCTTCGATTGCTGCATCGTGAGCGATGGCGCTGCCGTGGTGCTGGTGGCGGCGGCCGAACGCGCCCGCGACCTCAGGCAACGCCCGGTCTTCATCGCCGGGATGCAGGGGATGGCGGCGGGCCGCAACGAGTTCATCTTCGCGCCGCCCGGTTTGGGCATCAATCAGCAGAGCGGGGAGCGCCCGGACCGGACCGCCGAACGCGATCTCGCAGTCTACCGTTCGGCCGACATCCCGCGCGAGGCGATCCAGGGCCTCTACACCTACGATGCCTTCTCGCCACTGGTGCTGTTCGTGCTCGAGCGCTTCGGCTTCTGTGCGCCGGGCGAGGCGGCGGCCTTCGTGCAGGAGGGCCGCATCGGCCCCGGCGGCACGCTGCCGGTCAACACCTCCGGCGGTCTTCTCTCGGAGGCTCATGTCGCCGGCTGGAACTCGCTCTGCGAGATGGTGCGCCAGTTGCGGGGCGAGGCCGGGCCGGGCCAGATCGCCGACGCTCGCGCCCTGCAATGGGCGACGACCTGGGGCGATTCCGTGATCCTGCGGAACTGACGGGACCGGGGCCGGACAATGAGCGCCTACGAGAAGCCCACGCCGCGCATCAACCCGGACAACGCGCGCTTCTGGGAAAGCGCGCACGAGGGCGTGCTCCGCCTGCCCCGCTGCGGCGATTGCGCGGCGTGGCACTGGCCGCCCGGCCCGGTCTGCCCCGCCTGTTTCTCCGAGCGGATCGGCTGGGAGGAGGCGCAGGGCCACGGCACGGTCTCCACCTGGACGGTGGTCCACCAGGACTGGTTCCCCGCGTTCAGGGCCGATATCCCCTACGCGGTGGCGCAGATCGAGCTTGCGGAGGGCGTGCGGCTGACCGCGAACATCGTCGACTGCCCAGCGGATGAGCTGCGGGTGGGGCTCCCGGTCGAGGTGGTGTTCGACCGCGTCACGGAGACGCTCACGCTGCCGCGCTTCCGCCCGCACCGGGATTGAGCGGCAGACGGAAGGAGAGGGTCGTGGCCAACATCCTGTGCGAGCGCGAGGACGACTGCCTGCGCATCCGCCTTAGCAGCGGTACCACCAACGCGCTGACGACGGCGGTTATCCAAGACCTCGCGCAGGCGGTCGCGGACGCCAACCGCGACGCCCGCGGCGCCATGCTCTGCGGCGGCGAAAAATTCTTCTGCAACGGCCTGGACCTGGACTGGGCGCTCGCGTGCTCGCGCGCCGAGATCAGCGAGATGTTTCACGCGCTGGCGGGGCTGATCCTCGCCATGCTGGAATCGCCGCTCCCCATCGTGGGCGCCATCAAGGGCCACGCCATCGGCGGCGGCATGGCCATCTATCTGGCCTGCGACTATCGCTACGCCGCCACGGGACGCGTGCTGATCGGCAAGCCCGAAATCCTGCTGGGCGTGCCCAACCCCTATTACGGCGACCAACTCCTGCGCTTCGTTGCCGGCGATTTCGTCGCTTCCGACATGATCTACACCGGCAAGCTCGTCCGCGCCGACGAGGGCCGCGCCCTCAACCTCGTGCACGAAACCGGGCCCAAGGAAGACATCGAGAAGACGGCGTGGGGGCGCCTGCTGTTCCTGCGCGACCTCGCGCCGGAGGCCTTCGTGGAATCCAAGCGCATGAGGCTCGGCAAGTTCTGCGCCGACTTGCGGGAGCAGATGCCCACCCGCATCGCCCGCCAGGTCGAGATTTGGTCCGGCGACGAGGCGCAGGCTCGCCTCAGCGCCGGCGCCGAAAGGCTCAAGCGTCGGCGGCGCGAGGACTGATCGTCCGCACCTCTCACGGCATTCGCGATCCGGTTCCGCGTCCCACGTCCGATAAACAATTTTCATGCGGGACACGCCGGGATTAGGCGGGATGGGTGGGAAGTCACGGGGACAGGCGGGGATGACGGCGGTGACTGGGGGCGGCGCGCTCTCACATGGCATAGCGCGATCCTGACGCGCTCGCCGCCCGCCTTGCATCGCACCATGGTCCGGGGAATCGCGGGGACGCTCCGGCCCCGGCGGACAATCCGAGCTAACCGATCAGGCGTAGTTCGCGCGGGAACGACGTGAGCGAGCGCGCACCATCCTCGGTGATGGTCACGTCGTCCTCGATGCGGACCCCGACATCGCCGGCGCCGTAGAGGCCGGGCTCGATGGTGATGACGAAGCCGGGCTCCAGCCGCTGGCGATTGCCGACCATGACCTGCGGCGCCTCGTGCACGTCGAGCCCGAGGCCGTGGCCGGTCTTGTGCACGATCATGTCGGCGAAGGGCGAGGCGCGCAGCACGTCGGTCACGGCGGTATCCAGATCGTGCGCGGTGACGCCGGGTGCGGCCATGCGACGCCCCAGCGCGTTCGCCGCGCGCACGGTCTCGTAGACCTCCGCATGGCGGTCGTCCACATGCTCGCAGAAGAAGGTGCGCGTGATGTCCGCGCTGAACCCGTCGATCTTCGCGCCGAAATCGATCAGCAGCGCATCGCCGGGCCTGAGCGGCGCATCGTCCGGCGTGCCGTGCGGGTTCGCCGCCTTCGCGCCCGCCAGCACGATGGGCTCGAAGCCGAACCCGTCCGAGCCATGCGCCAGCATCCGGGTCTTCAACAGCGCGGCGATGGCCCGCTCGGTATCGCCGGCCCGGACCTCGTCGAGGGTTTCGCCCAGCGCGAGCTGGCTGATCTCGATGGCGCGGGAGAGGCTCGCGATCTCGTCCTCGTCCTTGGCGATGCGAAGCGGCTGCAGCGCCGCGTCGGCATTCCGCACCTCGCCGTTCCCCATGTGCCGGCGCAGCGCATCGTACTCGAACATGCGCATCCGCCCGCCTTCGACGCCGAGGGCCGCAGCCCCCAGCGCGCGCAGCGCGGCCTCGAAAGCGGCCTCGAAGCCGTCGCTGTCCTGCCAGTAGAAGGTCTCGGCGTCGGGGAAGGTGGTCGACCACTTGAGGCGCTCAAGCTCGGGCATGATGGCGAGCATCTGGGCCTTCCCGGTAACGAAGAGCAGCGTCGGGCGCTCCATCAGCGGGAAGTCGAGGCCAGTGAGGTATTGAAAGCTCGGCCCCGGCACGAAAGCGGCAGCATCCAGGCCCGCACCCCGGATCAGCGCGGCCGCGCGGTCGCGGCGCAGGTCGTGGCCCGTCATAGCGCGCTGAGCCCCTGGCCGAAGCGCTCCAGCCGCATCTCCCCGCCGAAGCGGGGCTCTAGCGAGCGGACGATGATCGCCAAGTCCGCCAGAATCATGCGCTCGATCGCGCGGTCGCCCGCGGCAGCGTCCCCGGCGAGCACCGCGTCGACCAGCGCCTTCATGCGACCGACCGAGGCGCGGCGCTCCTCGCTGGTCGCATTGGGATAGTAATGGAGCACCCGCATGCGCATACCGGCATCGATCACCTCATCGAAGAACTTGATCAGGAAGATATTGCGGGACAGCCCCGCCAGATGGCGAAGCGCCACCAGCTCGCTCTTGAGCGACGCCTCCCAGTCATCGTCCTCCACCGCCTGGACGAAGCGGTGCACGTGATCGTTCAACGGCGCCGCCTCGGCCCGGCCGGAGAGCGCCGCCGCCCGTGCCATGGCTCGGGAGATGATCAGCGCGGTATCCAGATAGTCGCCGGTGTTATCGAGCGAGAAGTGCGCCACGATGCTGGTCCGGTTCGGCAGGAACTGGACCAGCCGTTCGCCCGCGAGCAGGAGCAGGGCCTCCCGGATGGGTGTGCGCGAGACCTCGAAGCGGGCGGCTAGGGCGGTCTCGTCCAGAGCGGAGCCCGGCGCGATCCGCACCCAGAGGATTTCCTCGCGCAGCACGTCGTACACCTGCAGAGCGCCGCGGCGCCCGCGCTTTCGGGGGCGTGCCTTGATTTCCGCTGCCATGCGCCGTGGCTCAGACTGCTAAAATTCTCGCCTTGAACGATTGCATTATGTTTGCATAATAATATGCTACGGGTGAGTCAAGGTGATAAACTACGTGTGGGTCAAGACGCAGAAGGGAGACATCGACATGACGCGATCCATCACGCTGCTGCTTGGGGCCGTAGCCCTTGCCTTCGCCGTTGCACTGGCCACGCCGGCAATGGCGCAATCGAAGAGGGTCGCCTTCTTCGCCGCCTCTTCGCAGAACGGCTTCAACCAGGCGACGTACGAAGGTGTCGAGGAAATGGCCATCAAGCTCGGGTACGAGGCCGAGATCTATGACGGCAAGTTCGACGCCATCCACCAGTACAGCCAGATCGAGGACGTGCTCGCCAGCGGCCGCTTCGAGGGCATGATTGTGGCGCCCAACGACCCCGTCGGCATCTCCGGCGCGTTCGAGCAGGTGATCGAGGCAGGCGTGCCGATCGCTACCGTGCTCTTCCCGATCGGGCCGGACCTCACCACCCTGGAGCCGCAGGTGCCCGGCATCACGTCGACCGTCGCATCGCCGCCCGTCGACGGCGCCACCTGGCAGGCCGAGGCCGCGGCGGCGTATTGCGCGGACAAGGACCCCTGCAACGTCATCATCATCATCGGCTTCAAGACCTTCCCCTTCGACAATCTGCGGCTTGAGACCTTCGAGAAGGTTCTGGCCCAGTACCCCAACATCAAGGTGGTGGGGGTTGGCGAGGGCTGGTATTCGCCGGATACCTCGCTGAAGGCGATGCAGGACATGCTGCAGGCGGCGCGGGACGTGCACGTGGTGCTGTCGAATGCCGACCAGCACTTGGTAGGTGCGGAGATCGCGCTGGAGGCCGAGGGCTACAACGTGGCCGACCTCTACCTCATCGGCGGCGGTGCTGCGGCGATCTCGATCGAGGCGATCCGCGAAGGGCGCTGGGATGCCACCCTTGCCTACTTCCCCAAGACCATGGGGGCGCTCGCGATGGAGCAGATCGCCAACGCCATCGAGGGCAAGCCCGTGGACAACGCCATCAACATGGACGTCTCGGGTCCGCTCCAGGCCATGATCGACAAGGCCATTCTCGACGCCAACCCCGACTTCAGGGGCGAGTGGGAGCAGTAACCGACGTTACCCGCCGGGGCCTTCGGGCCCCGGCGGTCGCTTGGCGCCGGGAGGTGGTAATTTGACCCGTCACTACCGGGTGTCCGCCGATATCGGCGGCACGTTTACGGATATCGTCTATCAGGACTGTTCAACCGGCGCCTGCGGCGCTGCGAAGGTTCTTTCCACACCGGACGACCCGGCGCTTGCGGTGCTCCGGGGCATCGAGGCGGCGATCCCGACCGAAGCCGCAATCGATTTCTTCGTCCACGGCACGACGGTTGGGCTCAACGCGCTGCTCACCCGGCGGGGCGCCAAGGTGGCGCTGCTCACCACCGAGAACTTTCGGGACATCTACACGATCCAGGGCAACGACCGCGGCGAGATCTTCTCGATCCGCTGGAACAAACCCGAGCCGCTCACGCCGCTGGAGCACACGTTCACGGCGCGGGAGCGGATCGCGGCCACCGGCGAGGCCGTGACGCCTCTGGAGACGAGCGATCTCGACCGCCTCGTCGCTGCGGTGAAGGAGGAGGGTTTCGAGGCGATCGCCATCGCCTTCCTCTTCTCCTTCAAGAACCCCGCGCATGAGCTGGAGGCCGCCGAGTACTTGCGCGCCCGCCTGCCCGACATTCCCATCGGGCTCTCGCACCGGGTCTCGCCCGAGTGGCGGGAGTTCGAGCGGACCTCGACCGCGGTGATGGACAGCTACCTCGCGCCGGTGGTGCGGGGTTACCTGGAGACGCTGATCGGCGGCCTCGGCGACCGCCTGCCCGAGGGCCGGGGGCTGCACGTCATGCAGTCCAACGGCGGGGTGATGACCGCGGAATCCGCCAGCGAGACGCCGCTGCAGACGCTGCTCTCGGGCCCCGTCGGTGGCGCCATTGGCGGCAGGGCGCTCTCCGCTGCGACCGGCCGGCCCAATCTCATCTGCATCGACATGGGCGGGACCTCCTTCGACGCCAGCCTGATCATCGACGGGCTGCCCTCCGGCTCCAACCACGCCAAACTGGAGGGGCTGCCGGTGCAGATGTCGGTGGTGGATATCCACGTCATCGGCGCCGGCGGCGGCTCCATCGCGTGGGAGGAGGCGGGCGCCATGCGTGTCGGCCCCCAATCCGCCGGCTCGATGCCGGGGCCGGCCTGCTACGGGCTGGGCGGGACCGAGCCCACGGTCTCCGACGCCAACTTGGTGCTCGGCCGGCTTGACGGCGCCAACTTCTCCGGCGGGGCGATGGCGCTGGACCGGGGCGCGGCGGGCGCGGCGCTCACGACGGTCGGCGAGACGTTCGGGCTCACGACCGAGGCCATGGCGCAGGGCGTCGTGGATGTCGTGAACGCCAAGATGGCAGATGCGATCAGGACCATTACCGTCCAGCGCGGCATCGACCCACGCGACTTCTCCCTGGTCGCCTTCGGTGGCGCCGGCCCGGCACAGGCGGGCGCGCTCGCCGAAGAGCTGCAGATTCGCGAGGTGATCGTGCCGGTGCACCCCGGCGCGTTCTCCGCCTGGGGCATGCTGCAGACGGACGTGCGCCGCGACTACAAGGAAACGCTCTATTCCTTCTGGGACCTCATGGACCTCGCGGTCCTCGAAGCCGCGTTCGCGGGTCTCGAGGAAAACGGCCGCCAACACCTGCTGGCTGAGGGGATCGCCGAGGACGCCATCGCCTTCGAGCGGGCCATCGACTTCCGCTACTACGGGCAGGAATATGTCCTCACCATCCCGGTGCCCAGCGGGACCATCGACATGGATGCCGTGCGCAAGAGCTTCGATGTGGCGTACGACCGGCAGTACGGCCACTCCAGCCCGGAGAACCGCGTCGAGATGGCGAACATCCGCCTAGCCGCGCTCGGCCGGCTGGCGCGACCGGCTTCCGCGCCGCCCGCGCGCGAGGCCGCACGGCCCACGCGCGAGCGGGATGTCATCTTCGCCGGCCGGCCGCTGAAGACACCCGTCCTCGACCGCAACGGGCTCGAAATCGGCAATGCCGTGGCGGGCCCTGCGATCATCGAGGAATCGACCGCGACGACGCTGGTGCCGCCGGGCTGGAGCGCCACGGTGATCGAGGGCGGCCACCTCTCCATGACGAAGGAGGCGGGATCATGAACGATCCGATGCTGCGCAACATCGCAGACCCGGTCACGACCGAGATCGTGCGCAACTTCGTCGTCTCCTGCGCGGAGGACATGAACGCCTCGCTCTGGCGTTCCGCCCACTCGGCGGTGATTTACGAGGGCCGGGACAGCGCCGTGGGGCTGCTCGACGCGGACGGCAACATGCTGGGCCAGTCGAGCGGCGTGCCGCTCTTCATCGGCGCCATCGATGCCAACGTCCACCACGTGATGGAGTATTACGGCGAAGACATCGCCCCAGGCGATGTCTTCATCATGAACGACAGCTACATGCAGGGCTCGCACCTGCATGACGTGTCGGTGGTCGGGCCCATCTTCTTCGGCGGCGAGCTGATCGGCTTCGGCGCCGCGCGCGCGCACTGGAACGACATCGGTGCCATCGACCCCGGCACGGTCATGGGCTCCACGAACATATACCAGGAGGGGCTGCGTCTCGGGCCCACCCGCATCGTCGCGCAGGGCAAGCCCATCCGCGAGTGGTTTGACCTGCTGCGGCTCAACACCCGCATGCCGGACACCAGCATCGGCGACCTGGACGCCCAGATCGCCGCCGTTCGCACCGGCGAGCGCAGGCTCTCACAGCTGCTCGACCGCATCGGCATCGAGACCTACCGGGCCGCCTGCGAAAACATCTTCGAGCAGGCACGGCGCATGGACCGCGAGGCGATCGCGGCGATCAAGGACGGCACCTGGTACCGGGAAGGTTTCTTGGACAGCGACGGCGCGGGCGACGACCCTGTGAAGGTCGCGCTGACGCTCACGGTCGAGGGTGAGGAGCTGATCGTCGACCTAGAAGGCTCCTCGGGCATCGTCCCCGGCTCGGTCAACTGCGGCGCGAGCCAGACCGTGTCCCTGCTCCGCCTCGCCTACAAGACGATGATCAACCCGGAGCGCGCCATCACTGGCGGCTCGTTCGAGACGATGACCGTCCGCATCCCGGACGATTGCCTGTTCAACGCCAAGGAGCCTGCGGCCTGCGAATGGTACTTCACCGGCTTGGGCTTGCTCGCAGACCTCTTCATCTCCTGCCTCTCCGAAGCGATCCCCGAGCGCTCGACCGCCGCCCACTACGGGGATTCGATGGTGTCTCTCTTCTTCTCGGTCGACCGCAGGCGGGGCCAGTGGATGTCCATCGAGGCCACCGCCGGCGGCTGGGGCGGTCGCAACGACGGCGACGGCGAGAGCGCGCTGATCAATCTGGTGAACGGCAGCTTCCGCAACATCCCCGCCGAGGTGATGGAGACGAAGTTCCCCGTCCGGCTGGAGGAGTTCGCCATCCGCCCCGACTCCGGCGGACCGGGCCGGCACCGCGGCGGCTGCGGCGTCCTGCGCCGCTACAAGACGCTGGAGGATTGCTACTGCGCGCTCTGGTTCGAGCGCTCGCTCACGCCGGCCTGGGGGCTGAACGGGGGCAAAGACGCAAGGGGCCCGAAGGTCGAGATCACCCATCCCGACGGGTCGGCCGAAGGGCCGCTCAAGATGCGGGCGCGACCGGTCGCCGCCGGCACGGTGGTCGAGACCTGGACGGGCGGCGGCGGCGGCAACGGCGATCCCAGGGCGCGCCCGTTCGAGGAGGTGCAGCGCGACGTGCTTCGGGGTTACGTTTCTCCTGAAGGAGCCTGGAGGGACTATGGCGTCCGGATCACCTCGGACCTCGTCGTGGACGAAGAGGGATCGCAGCTGCGCGCCTGACCACGGTTATGGCTGACGAGCCGGCGCTACGAGCCAACGGGATCGGCGTCGCCTTCGCAGGCGTCTGGGTCCTCAGCGACGTCTCGGTGGACATTCTGCCGGGCGAAATCCACGGGCTGATCGGCGAGAACGGTGCCGGCAAGTCGACGCTCGGCAAGGTCTTCGGCGGCTACTACGCCGCGAGCGCGGGCACGCTCGATGTCTTCGGCGAGCGGGCGAGCGCGTGGGACCCCCTCTCGGCGCTCTCCAAGGGCGTCGCGATCATGCACCAGGAGCTCCAGCTCGTGCCCGCGTTGACCGTGGCCGAGAACGTCTTCCTCGGCCTGGAGGACCAGCGCTGGGGCGTGTTGCGCCGGACCGAGGCGGAGCGCCTCTCCGACCTGATGGAAGCGAGCGGCTTTCAGCTCGACCCCAACGCCATCGTCTCCCGCCTCCCGATCGCCGACCAGCAGAAGATCGAGATCCTCCGGGCGCTCGCGCGCGAGGCGCGAATCATCGTGATGGACGAACCCACGTCTTCTCTCTCGCGGGATGAAGTGACACAGCTTCACTCGGCGATGCGGGCGCTCAGGGACGAAGGACGCTCGATCATCTACGTCTCGCATTTTCTCCACGACATTCTCGAGGTCTCCGACCGGATCACCGTGCTGCGCGACGGCAAGCACGTGAAGACGGCGCCGGCCGCAGGCGAGACCCGGTCGAGCCTGGTGGCGGCAATGCTGGGCGGCGGCAAGAGCGAAACTCCGTTCCCGCCGAAGGTCCGCCCCGAGAATCCCGAGCCCGTGCTGGAAGTCGAGCACCTCGAGAGCGAGCGAGGCGCCAACGGCGCGAGCCTCTGGGTGGGGCGCGGGGAAATCGTGGGCCTCACCGGCCTTGTGGGCAGCGGCAGGAGCGAGATCGCCCGCGCGATCGTCGGCGCGGACCCGGCGACGGGCGGCGAGGTCCGGCTCCGGGGCGAGAGCTACCGCAAGCGCTCCATCCGGCGCTCCGCCGGGCTCGGCATGGTGATGTCGCCGGAGGACCGCCGCAAGCAGGGCCTGGTCATGACCATGCGTGTTTCCCCCAACATGACCTTGCCTCACCTCGGCCGCTTCACGCACCTCGGGGTCATGCGTCGCCGCGCCGAGCGCACGCGCACCCTGAGCCTGATCGAGCACTTCCGCGTGCGCCCGGCGGACCCCAACGGCAACGTCGCGACCTTCTCCGGCGGCAATCAGCAGAAGGTCCTGATCGGCAAGTGGCTCATGGAGAATCCCGACATCGTGATCCTCGACGAGCCAAGCCGCGGCGTGGACGTGGGCGCCCGTGAGCGAATTCACTTCGCGATCGCGGAGCTCGCGGCGAGCGGGACCGCCGTCCTGCTCATCTCCAGCGAAATCGAGGAGGTGCTGGGTCTCGCCCATCGCGCCTATCTGGCCGATGGCGGCCGCATCGTGGAAGAGGTGATCCCGGAGGAGTCCAGCGAAGCGGACCTTCTCGCGCTGCTCTTCCAGCACCAGAGCCAACGGCGCGGGGCCGCGTGATGATCGGAAGCTTCCATATCGGTCGCTTCCTGCAGACCTACGCGGTCCTGATCATGATCGTGTTCCTGGTCATCGCGCTCAGCATGCTGTCGGAGAACTTCCTGACGCCCCGCAACCTGCTGAACATACTCAACCAGAACGCGCCGCTCGCGATCATGGCCTCGGCGATGACGCTGGTGATCATCGCAGGCGGGTTCGACCTCTCGGTGGCGGCGATCTTCTCCATGGGCTCGGTCATGTCGGCCTGGATCGCGCTCCATGTGGATCCCTATCTCGGTCTCTTCCTGGCGCCCTTCATCGGCCTCATCCTCGGCACCATGAACGGCGTGGTGATCAATGCGCTCCGGGTGCATTCCTTCCTCGCCACCATCGCCACGAGCCTGATCTTCAAGGGCGTGGCCATCGTCATCTCCGACGGGCGGCTGATCTCCGTCCGCCTGGACACATTCACCTGGCTCGGGCGCGACAAGGCGGGCGGCGTCTTCATCGCCGTCTGGATCATGGCGGTCTTCGCCATAATCCTGACCTTCGCGCTAACCCGGACTGCCTTCGGGCGGCGGGTCTTCGCCGTCGGCGGCAACGAGGAGGCGGCGGTGCTCTCCGGCATCCGCACGGATCGCGTGAAGACCGCCACCTTCGCCATCGCGGGCTTCGCGGCAGGGCTCGCCTCGATCATCGCGACATCCCGCGTGGCGCTGGGACAGGCGGCGGCCGGGCAGGGCATGGAGCTGCAGGCCATCGCCGCCGTGATCCTGGGCGGCACCAGCATCTACGGCGGCGCAGGCGCGGTGTGGCGCAGCCTCGGCGGCGTCTTCCTGCTGGCGCTCATCAGCAACGGCTTCAACATCCTGAACGCCGATCCCTTTTACCGTGACCTCACCACCGGGCTGGTCATCCTCGCCGCAATCGGGATCAGCGCGGGCGGCCAACGGCGGTGAGCCGCGCCTGCCGGCAGTCACAGCGTCTCTCCGACATTCGGGCGGCAATGCGCGCCGCCATCCTCGAAGACGAGGTCCCGGCGGTGCGCCGCATGGTGGAGGCCGCGGCGCTCACGCGGGCGGACCGGGAGTCCATCTCCGTGCGGGCGGCCGATCTGGTCCGCACCGTGCGGGCGGGCGGCAGCGCCTCGATCATGCAGGGCTTCCTCGCCGAATACGGGCTCTCCTCCCGAGAGGGTGTAGCGCTCATGTGCCTCGCCGAGGCGCTGCTGCGCGTGCCCGACACCGAGACCATCGATGCGCTGATCGAGGACAAGATCGCGGCGTCTGACTGGGCGGCGCACCTGGGGCAGTCGAGCTCGCCGCTGGTCAATGCCTCCACCTGGGCGCTGCTGCTCACCGGCAAAGTGCTGGGCGATACGGAGGAGGGCCTCGCCGGGGCGCTGCACGGCGCGGTCAAGCGGCTCGGCGAGCCGGTCATCCGCGCGGCGGTCGCCCAGGCGATGCGCGAGCTCGGGCACCAGTTCGTGCTCGGGCGCGACATGGGCGAGGCCATGGCCCGTGCCGCCGAGCTGGAGGCGCAGGGCTACAGCTTCTCATACGACATGCTGGGCGAGGCGGCCCGCACCGAGGCGGATGCCCGCCGCTACCACCTCGCCTATTCCGATTCCATCACCGCGCTTGCGGATGTCGGCCGGGGCGCACCCATCCGCGACCGGCCAGGGGTTTCGGTCAAGCTCTCGGCCCTGCACCCGCGCTATGAGTTTGCGCAGCGTGACCGGGTGCTGACGGAGGTCACAGCCCGCCTTGGTGCGCTGGCATTGCTCGCCAAATCCGCTGGCATCGGTCTCAACGTGGATGCCGAGGAAGCGGACCGCCTCGACCTCTCCCTCGATGTCATCGAGGCGGTGCTCGCCGATCCCGCGCTCGCAGGGTGGGATGGCTTCGGCGTCGTGGTCCAGGCCTACGGCAAGCGGGCGGCGCACGTCATCGATTGGGTCCATGCGCTCGCCGAGGCGCACGGGCGCCGCATGATGGTGCGGCTGGTCAAGGGCGCCTACTGGGACACGGAGATCAAGCGCGCCCAGATGCAGGGCATCGCCAGCTTCCCGGTGTTCACCCGCAAGGCGAGCACCGATGTCGCCTACCTTGCGTGCGCGCGGAAGCTGCTCGGGATGACGGACCGCCTCTATCCACAGTTCGCGACCCACAACGCACACACGGTGGCGGCGGTGCTGCACATGGCGGGCGACGGAACGGACTTCGAGTTCCAGCGCCTGCACGGCATGGGCGAGGCCCTGCACGCGGCGGTGCGCGCGGCGCACGGGCTCCGCTGCCGCATCTACGCGCCGGTGGGCGCGCATCACGACCTGCTCGCCTATCTCGTCCGCCGCCTGCTGGAGAACGGCGCCAACAGCTCCTTCGTGAACCAGATCGTGGACGAAGGCGTGACGGCGGAGGAGATCGCGCGCGATCCCATCGCGGAGGTGGAAGGGCCCGGCACAGAAGTCGCAAACCCGGCCATCGCGGCACCCCCCGACATCTTCATGCCCGCCCGCCGCAATGCGAAGGGGTGGGACCTCACCGATCCGCTCACCGTGGCCGAGATCGAGGCCGCGCGCCAGCCCTTCCGTACCGAGGTTTGGGAAGCCGGGCCGATGATCGCCGGTGACGCCGTTGGCGCCGGGCGTGCGGCGGTACGGAACCCGGCGCGGCCGGACGAGATCTTAGGCACCGTGACCGACGCTGCGCCAGAGGACATCGAAGCAGCGCTGGAGGCGGCGCGAGACGGGGCGGTGGCGTGGGTGGCGCTAAGCGGCGAGGAACGCGCAAGCCGGCTCTGTCGCGTGGCCGATCTCTACGAGGGGCACGCGGCGGAACTCTTTGCCCTCGCCGCACGCGAGGCCGGCAAGACCTTGCCAGACTGCGTGGCGGAGGTGCGCGAGGCCTGCGACTTTGCGCGCTTCTACGCGGGCGAGGCTCTGAGCTTGCACCGCGAGCGCCGATGCACTCCCCGCGGCGTGGTCGCCTGCATCTCGCCCTGGAACTTCCCGCTCGCCATCTTCTCGGGCCAGATACTCGGGGCGCTCGCCGCAGGCAACGCGGTGATTGCCAAGCCGGCCGAACAGACGATGCTGATTGCGGCGCGCGCGGTCGCGCTGATGCACGAGGCGGGCATCCCGCGCGACACCTTGCAGCTATTGCCGGGCGACGGCGCCTCGGTGGGCGCGGCACTTGTCGCCGATCCCCGCATCGACGGCGTGTGCTTCACCGGCTCGACCGAGACTGCCCGGCTCATCAACCGTGCGATGGCCGACAACCTCGCGCCCGAGGCACCGCTGATCGCGGAGACCGGCGGCCTCAACGCGATGATCGTCGATTCCACTGCGCTACCCGAGCAGGCGGTGCGCGATATCGTCGCCTCAGCCTTCCAGAGTGCCGGCCAACGTTGCTCGGCGCTGCGCATCCTCTACATCCAGCGCGAGGTCGAGGAGCGGATTCTGGAGATGCTGTTCGGCGCCATGGACGCGCTCCGCATCGGCGACCCGTGGGACCTTGCCGCCGACATCGGCCCGGTGATCGACGGCGAGGCTCAGTCCCGCATCGAGGCGCACTGCGCGCGGGCCGAACAGGAGAGGCGCGTGCTCAAGCGGCTCGCTGCTCCGGACCGGGGTCGCTTCGTACCGCCGACGGTGCTGCGCGTCCAAGGGATCGAAGCGCTCGAAGAGGAAGTATTCGGGCCAGTGCTGCATGTCGCCACGTTTGGGGCCGACCAGATCGACGCCGTGGTCGATGCCGTCAACCGGGCCGGCTACGGCCTCACCTTCGGCCTGCACACCCGCATCGATGACCGCGTGCAGCACGTCGTCGATCGCGTGCGCGCGGGCAATATCTACGTCAATCGCAACCAGATCGGCGCGGTGGTGGGCTCGCAGCCCTTCGGCGGCGAGGGCCTGAGCGGCACCGGACCCAAGGCCGGTGGCCCCCACTACGTGCCGCGCCTCACGGCGGGTGCCGCCCCCGCCGGGGGCCGGCCCTCGGGCGCGGTGATCAACGAGGCATTGCTCGCCACCGCCATCGCCGACGCCGGGCGCGCGCTCGCAGCCAGGGCGCATCGCGGGGACGGCGGCCGCTTCGCGCCGCTGGACCTCCCCGGCCCAACCGGCGAATCCAACCGGCTCTCGTTCGCGCCGCGCGGCGTGGTGCTCTGCCTCGGCCCCGGCGCCGACGCGGTCCGCGCGCAGGTCGCAGCAGCCCGCGACGCGGGCAACGCTGTGGTGGCGGTCGCCGACGGCGCGAGCGCGGCGCTCACCGGTCACGCCATCGATCCGTGCGTGGTCGTGCTCGACGGCCAGGTCGTGCCAGGGGCACTCACTACCCTGTCGGGCATCGCCGCTGTCGCCTGCGCCGCGGATCGCGACGTGCTCGCCGCGATGCGCACCGCGCTCGCACGGCGCCCCGGCCTCATCCTGCCGCTGATCGCGGAGGCGTCAGCGCCCGAGCGCTACGTGCTGGAGCGCCACCTCTGTGTCGACACCACGGCGGCCGGTGGCAACGCGTCGCTGCTCGCCGAGGCCGGCGGGTAACCGGTCGTCCTCACGCGGGTAATGCTCTGCGCGGCATGGGCCGCGATGGCGTAAGCTGCACCCGACGACTCACGGAGGATCGGCATGAACAGTGGCGCACAGCGCGACCCCCGCTTCGATGTGCTCTTCGAGCCGGTCGTGATCGGCCCGGTAACCGCGAAGAACCGCTTCTTCCAGGTGCCGCACTGCAACGGCATGGGCCACCGCGACCCCACCGCGCTCGCCTGGATGCGCGGGGTCAAGGCGGAGGGCGGCTGGGCCGTGGTCTGCACCGAGGAGGTGGAAATCCACCCTACTTCGGACGTCGCCCCCTTCATCGAGCTCCGGCTCTGGGACGACCGCGACATCCCGATACTGGCGCGGTCCGCAGACCGCATCCACGAGTTCGGCGCGCTGGCGGGAATCGAGCTTGCCCACAACGGCCCGCACGCCGCCAACCACTATGCGCGAGAGGTGCCGCTGGCGGCCTCCGCAATACCGGTCACGACTGCCGGCTGGGAGCCGCTACAGGCCCGTGCCATGGACAAGCAGGACATCCGCGACCTCCGCCGCTGGCATCGGGCGGCGGCGCTGCGGGCGCGGCAGGCCGGCTTCGACCTCATCTACGTCTACGCCGGCCACGCGCTCACCATCCTGCACCACTTCCTCTCCCGCCATCACAACCGGCGGAGCGACGAGTACGGCGGGTCAACGCGCAACCGCGTGCGCCTGCTGGAAGAGATCATCAGCGACACCAAGGACGCCGTGGGCGACACCTGCGCCGTGCCGTGCCGGATCGCCCTCGACGAGCTGCTGGGCGCGGGCGGCCTGGAAAAGGCGGAGGTGGAGGAGCTGATCGGCCTCGTCGCCGAGCTGCCGGACCTCTGGGACCTGTCGCTGGCGGCTTGGCCCAACGATTCCCGCACATCGCGGTTCGGCGCCGAAGGCGGGCAGGAGCCCTTCGTCCAGGGCGTGAAGACGCTCACCACCAAGCCGGTCGTCGTCGTCGGGCGCTATACCTCGCCGGACCGAATGGTCTCGGTCGTCAACAAGGGCATCGCCGATTTTATCGGCTGCGCCCGGCCCTCCATCGCCGACCCGTTCCTGCCCAGGAAGATCGAGGAAGGGCGCCTCGACGACATTCGCGAGTGCATCGGCTGCAACATCTGCGTCTCGGGCGATTTCACCATGTCGCCGATCCGCTGCACCCAGAACCCGACAATGGGCGAGGAGTGGCGCAAGGGCTGGCATCCGGAGCGCATCCGGCCGCGCGAGTCGGACAAACCCGTCCTGATCGTGGGCGCCGGCCCTGCAGGCCTCGAAGCGGCGCAAGCGCTCGGCAAGCGGGGCTACGAGGTGACGCTGGCGGAGAAGGGCACGGCGCTCGGCGGCCGCGTCGCACGTGAATGCCGGCTGCCGGGCCTCGCCGCCTGGGGCCGGGTCCGCGACTACCGCGAGCAGCAGCTTCATCAGCTGCCCAACGTGGCGGTCTACTTCGATTCCGACCTCGACGCGGACTCCGTGCTGGAATTCGGCGTGCCCCGTGTCGTGGTCGCCACCGGCGCGCGCTGGCGGGCGGACGGCATCGGCCGAAGCTGGGCGCGGCCCATGCCGATCGCCGCGGACGCGCGGGCGCTGACTCCCGACGACATCATGGATGGCACCATGCCGCCGGAAGGGACGCGGGTCGTGGTCTGGGATGACGACCACTACTACATGGGCGGCGTGATCGCCGAACTGCTCGCCGACCATGGCTGCGAGACTCACTACCTGACGCCGGCCTCCGAAGCCTCGACATGGACCCAGAACACCATGGAGCAGCACTTCATCCAGGCACGGCTTCTGGAGAAAGGCGTAACGATCCGCAGCTTTACCAACCTCGACGCCGTCTCGGAGGGTTCGGTCACCACCTCTTGCGTCTTCACCGGACGCACGGAGGAGATCGAAGCCGACGCGGTGGTGCTGGTCACCTCGCGCGCGCCGGAGGACCGGCTCGCCAAGGAGCTTGCGGCACGCGCCGACGACTGGAAGGACGCAGGCATCGAGACGGTCACGACGATCGGCGACGCGCTCGCACCGGCGACCATCGCCCACGCGGTCTATGCGGGGCGCCGCTATGCGGAAGAGCTGGACGGCCCGGAAACGAAGGACGACGACGTTCCCTTCAAGCGCGAGATCGTCGAGCTCCTGCCCCTCGACTGACCGATCACCGCCTACGCGCGGCAACTAGGAACTCGGTGTTGCCGTCGCGGCCCTTGATCGGGCTTTCGACCAGACCCAGCACCGGCCAGCATTCGGCCGTGAGCCAGTCCCGGATCGTTTCGCAGACTTCTGCGTGAACCGCGGGGTCGCGGACGATACCGCCCTTGCCGACGCGCCCGCGCCCCGCCTCAAACTGCGGCTTGATCAGGGCGACGAGGCGCGCGCCGGCGGCCGCGAGTGCAAGCGGCGCCGGCAGGATCGTGCGCAGGCCGATGAAGCTCGCGTCGCAGACGATGAGGTCGACCGGCTCCGGCACCTGCTCCCGCGTGAGGTAGCGCGCGTTCGTCCGCTCCAGCACCGTGACGCGGGGCTCGCCGCGTAGGCGTGCGTCAAGCTGGCCGTAGCCAACATCGACCGCGTAGACTCGCCGCGCGCCGCGCTGACAGAGCACATCGGTGAAGCCCCCGGTGGAGGCCCCGATATCCAGCGCGATCAGCCCGCTCGGGTCGATCCCGAAATGCGTGAGCGCGTGATCCAGCTTGATGCCGCCGCGCGAGACCCAAGGGTGGTCCGCGCCCCTGACCGTAAGCGCAAGTTCGCGGTCGACCTGCATGCCGGGCTTCTCGAGCCGGCGCTCGCCGGAATACACCCGGCCCGCCAACAGCAGCGCCTGCGCCTTGGCCCTGGTCTCGGCGAGCCCGCGGGCGACCAGCAGGGTGTCGAGCCTCTCCTTGCCGGGCAGTCGGCGGCTCAGTGGCGCCGCTCCACGATATAGCGGGCGACGGCGCGGAGCGGTGCTGCCTTCTGGTCGAAGGCGCTGAGCGCCGCGATGGCATCATCCACCAACGCCCCGGCCCGCCGGCGTGCTTCGTCCGCGCCCAAGAGGCCCACGAAGGTGGCCTTGCCGGCAGCAGCGTCCTTGCCCACGGCCTTGCCGAGGTCGGCCTCTGTGCCCTCGTGGTCAAGCAGGTCGTCCGCGATCTGGAACGCGAGCCCGATGCAGGCGGCATAGTCGCGGAGCGCCTTGCGGGCCGCACCGTCTTCGCCCGCGAGAATGGCGCCGGCCTCGCAGGAAAAGCCGAACAGCGCGCCGGTCTTGAGCCGTTGCAGCCGGATCACCTCGTCGAGGTTGAGGTCCCGGCCTTCCGCCGCGAGGTCGATCGCCTGGCCGCCCGCCATGCCGTCCGCCCCGGCGGCCCGCGCCAGCGCGCAGGCGATCTCGGCGCGCACCGCCGCGTCCGGGTGGCCGGCCGGCGTCGTTACCGCCTCGAAGGCAAGCGTGAGCAGAGAATCGCCTACCAGGATCGCGGTCGCCTCGTCGAAGGCGACGTGGCAGGTGGGCTTGCCGCGGCGGAGATCGTCGTCGTCCATCGCCGGCAGGTCATCGTGGACCAGCGAGTAAGTGTGCACCATCTCGATGGCGGCGGCGGTGTTGACGGACCAGGCGCGCGGCACCTCAAAGAGGTCGGCGCCGGACAGCACCAGGAAGGGCCTGAGCCGCTTTCCGCCGGCGAAGAGGGAATAGCGCATCGCCTCGAAGAGCCGCCCGTCGGCGCCGTCAGGCGCGGGAACCAGCGATTCAAGGGCTTCTTCTACGGCCTCCGCGGACTCGCGGAGCGCATCCTCCAGCGACCTCACCCGGCGCCCTCAGCCAGTCTCGAACGGCTCCGTGCGGGCGGCGCCGGCCGCATCGCTGTCGATCTTCTCGACGCGAAGCTCGGCCTGCCTGAGCTTCTCCTCGCAGAACGTCTTCAGCTTGACGCCGCGCTCATAAGCCGCGATGGCCGCTTCGAGGCCGGTCTCGCCGGCCTCCAGCTCGTGCACGATCCCTTCGAGCTCGCGCATCGCGCTCTCGAAGGTCTGCGCCTCGCCGTCCTTATCGCCGCTCTCGCCCATGGAAGGAGTCTAAGTGGTGCCCCGAGGCGCGGCAACTCAGTTGCCCGGCTCAGGATCAGCACGCAAGGCGCCGATATCCTCGAACAACTCGTCCACGTCGGCGAAGGATTTGCCCTTGCCTGCTTCCAGCTCCTTCATGGCCTTGACGGTGGTAGCGTTCGGCACCTTCACCGGGATAGACGGTCTCTTCTCGTCGGCCATGGCAAAATTCCCTCTCTGGTTCCGACGCCGCCGGGTTAGCCCGCGACGCTGGGACGGGCGGAGACCTCGGCGTGCCAGCGCCGGGCGTTGGTGTGATCTTCCGGCAGCCCGACCTTGGCTCCCCTGGTCGCGAAGTCGACGATGCAGAGCGCGGTGATGTCGGCGACGCTGAAGCGGGAGCCCGCGATGAACCGGTTGTCCGCAAGCTGGCGCTCGATGCGGCCGTAGAAGCGGGTGAGCCGCTTCTTGCCGCGCTCCACTAGGTCGGGGATCTGCTCGATCGGCTCGGCGAAGCCCGGCAGGCCACGGCCCGCGAACGCCGGGGTGGAGTTGCGGAACACCTCGGCCACGCCGGCGAAGCCCTCGGTCTCGGCGCGGCGCTCCCACATGTCGACCATCGCGCGGTCCCGCCGGTTCACGCCGAAGAGCGGCGGCGCCGGATACGCCTCTTCCAGATAGCGGCAGATCACCATCGCCTCGCCGATCTGCGTGCCGTCGTCGAGCTCCAGCATCGGCACGATGCGCCCGTCGTAGCGGGCGAGGTACTCGTCGGTGAGATGCGCGCCCTCGCCGGCCTCCACCACCGGGATCTCGATGCCCTTCTCGGCCATGTAGATCAGCACCCGGCGCGGATTGGGCGCAGCCCCCCAACTGTAAAGCTTCATCGTCGTTCCTCCTCGGTGCGTCCTGCGGCGCCTCACGCCCCGATCGCGGGCCGCTTGCTCTGCCAGGGCCGGGTCGCGGACTCGAAGGCGGCAGATGCGCGGAACACGGAATGGTCGTCGTAGGGCCTCCCCACGATCTGCATCCCGATCGGCACGCCGCTGGCGGAGAACCCGGTCGGCACGCTCATCACCGGGCATTGGCTCACCTGATTGAAGCCGTAGGTCGCGATCCAGCCGCCGTAAGCCATGACCCGTACCCCGTTGATCCGAAAATCCGGGTTCGCATTGTCATGGTCGGCCTTGACCGCCGGCACCGTATTCGTCGGGCAGATCAAGATGTCGTGGGACTTGAGGATCGGCTGCAGCTGTTGCCACATCCGGCCACGTGCTTCGTAACACTGATAGAGGCGGGCGGCGCTGAGCCCGAGGCCCCGCTCTACCAGCTTCACGACGAAGGGATCCATCTCGTACTGCCAGCGGGGCAGGTATTGGCCGACGAGGCCTGCGAAGATGCCCTCCCACCAGGTCACGCAGATGTCGAGGGCGCCGTAGTCCCAGCCGAGCTCAACCTCCTCCACCTCGCAGCCGAGCTCGCGGAAGAGGGCGGCCGCGCGCCGCGTTGCCTCCTCCACCTCCGGATCGACCTGGAGGTAGCCGAGATCCATGCTGAGGGCCACCTTGAAGCCGCGGATTCCCTCGTAGGTGGCCGGCAGCCGGACCCGGCCCGGCAGGGAGCGGTGATCCTCCGGGTGTTGGCCGGACATGACGTTCTGCATCAGCGCGGCATCGGCGACGCTGCGGACGATCGGGCCGTAGTGCAGGATGGTCTCGAAGGGATGGTCGCGGTCCAGCGGGTTGCGGCCGAAGGGCGGCTTGTAGCCGAAGAGGCCGCAGGCTGCGGCCGGAATGCGGATGGAGCCGCCGCCGTCGGTGCCATCGGCAAGCGTCGCCATGCCGGCGGCGACCACCGCGCCTGCGCCGCCGGAGGAGCCGCCGGGGGTGTACTCCGGGTTCCACGGGTTGCGCGTGACTCCCCAGAGCGGACTGTGAGTGGCGCCCGAGTGGGCGAACTCCGGCGATGTGGAGCGCATGTGCATGATGGCGCCCGCACGCAGCAGCCGGTCCACCGTGGGCGCCGTGTAGTCCGGCCTAGATTCCTCGAAAATCTTCGAGCCGAGGGTGGTGATCTCGCCCTTGACCGCGTGGAAGTCCTTGATCGCGACTGGCACGCCTTCGAGAGCGCGCAGCCGGCCGTCGGCCTTGCCGTACTTCGTCTCGGCCTTGTGCGCCTGCTCGCGTGCCCGGTCGAAGTAGTCGTAGGTGATGGCGTTGAGCTTGGGGTTGACCGCCTGCGTGCGCGCGATCTGCGCGTCCAGCAGCTCGACGGGCGAGAGCGTGCGCGCCTTGAAGCGCGCCAGCGCCTCGCTCGCCGAGAGATAGCAAAGCTCTAGGTCCGCCGATGCCAAGACTCACCTCCCGCCGCAGGACCGCCGCGCGCCGTCCTCGGCCTTGTGGCTCTGCCGCTTACGCGCGGTACGCGACCTTTCCCGCCGCCGGCGGCCGTGTTGCGCGCGCCCTAGATCGCGGGCCGCTTGCTCTGCCAGGGCTGGGTCGCGCCTTCGAAGGCGGCGGCCGCGCGGAACACGGAGTGATCGTCGTAGGGCCGGCCCACGACCTGCATGCCGGTCGGCACCCCGAATGAGGAGAAGCCGGTCGGCACGCTCATCACCGGGCACTGGCTCAGCAGGTTGAAGGGGTTGGTGCAGATCCAGCCGACATAGGCCATCACGCGCACCCCGTTGATCTGGAAATTGGGGTCCGCGTCGTTCTGGTCGGCCTTGACCGACGGCACCGCCAGCGTCGGGCAGATCAGGAAGTTGTAGCGCTTGAGGATCGGCTGCAACTGTTCCCACATCCAGCCGCGGAACACCTGGCACTGGTAAAGGCGCGCGGCGCTGTGGGTCATGCCCTTCTCCAGCAGCCTGACCACGAAGGGGTCCATCTCGTACTGCCAGCGGGGCAGCAGGTGGCCCGCGATCCCGGCAAAAAGACCCTCCCACCAGGTCATCCAGCAATCTTGGACGCCCCAGTTGAAGCCGACATCGACCTCATCGACCTCGCAGCCGAGGTCGCGCAGCACGTCCGCCGCGTGCCGCATGTTCGTCTGCACTTCCGGGTCGACCTCGAAATAGCCGAGGTTCATGGAGAAGGCGACCTTCCAGCCGCGGATGTCATCGTACGTCATGGGCAGCCGAATCTTGTTCGGCAGGCTGCACAGGTCGTCCGGATGCGGGCCGGACATGACGTTCTGCATCAGTGCGGCGTCGGCGACGCTCCGGACCATGGGGCCGTAATGCAGGATCGTCTCCAGCGGATGGTCGCGATCCAGCGGATTGCGGCCGAAGGGAGGCTTGTAGCCGAAGATGCCGCAGGCGGATGACGGGATGCGGATCGAGCCGCCGCCGTCCGTCCCGTCGGCAAGCGTGGTCATGCCGCCGGCGACCGCCGCGCCCGCACCGCCGGAGGAGCCGCCGGGGGTGTAGTCCAGGTTCCACGGGTTGTGCGTAACGCCCCAGAGCGGACTGTGGGTGTTGCCGGAATAGGCGAACTCCGGCGTCGTGGTGCGCAAGTGCATGATGCCGCCGGCGCGCAGCAGCCGGTCCACCGTCGCCGCCGAGTAGTCGGGCCGAAAATCCTCGAAGATCTTCGAGCCCATGGTCGTGATCTCGCCCTTGACCGGGTGGAAGTCCTTGATGCCCACCGTCACCCCTTCGAGCGCGCGGAGCCGGCCATCGGTCTTCGCGTACTTCGCCTCGGCCTTCTGCGCCTGCTCGCGCGCGCGGTCGAAATAGTCGTAAGTGATGGCGTTGAGCTTGGGATTGACTTCCTGCGTACGTGCGATCTGCGCGTCCAGCAGCTCGACCGGTGAGAGCGTGCGCGCCTTGAAGCGCTCCAGCGCCTCGGTCGCCGTCAGATAGCAAAGCTCGAGATCTGCCGATGCCATGTTGTGCCTCCCCTTGGCCTCTCAAGGCCTCCCATTAAATGCCCGCTCGCAACGATATGTTCGTCAGCTGAGATGCACGACCTCCCGCCGCTTGATGCTCTCGTCGGCGGCAATGACGATGCGCAGGCTGTTGACCGCGCTATCCATGTGCTCGGAAAGATCGAGGTCCTCGCGGATCGCCTTGAGTAGGAACTCCTGTTCGCGGTCGCACAGCTCCTGATGCGTGGGCTCGTCGGCCATGTCGACCCACTCGTCCTCGTGCACGAAGTTGTTGGCCTCGTCGATCTCGCTCGAATGACAGAGCAGCGCGTTGGTCTTGGTGTGCGAGTCGATATCGTCGGAGGCCGCGTGATCCTGCCCTTCCTGCGGCATGACGATGCTGACGCAGCCCTTGGGCCCGACCACATCCTTCACGAAGAACGCGACCTCGCTCATCATCGGGCCCCAGCCGGCCTCGTACCACCCCACCGAGCCGTCGTCGAACTCGACGTGGAGGTGGCCGTAGTTCTGCACCTTGGTCTGGTCGGTAAGCTGGGCGCCGACGCCGTGTACGCGCACCGGCTGGGCGCCGGTCATCTGGCACATGACATCGACGTAGTGGACCCCGCAATCGACGATCGGTGTCAACGACTCCATCAGATTGCGGTGCCAGTTCCAGGCCGGCCCCCGGCTCTGCTGATTGAGGTTCATGCGCATGACCAGTGGCTTGCCGAGAGTCTGCGCGCGCGCGATGAACTCCGTCCAGGCAGGGTGAACCCGCAGGATGTAGCCGATGACCAGCTTCTTGCCGGTGGCGCGCGCCTTGTCCACCACCCTCTGGGCACCCTCCACGGTGGTGGCGAGCGGCTTCTCGACGAAGACGTGGCAGCCCGCATCGAACGCCTTGAGGCAGAATTCCTCGTGGGTGTTCGGATACGTGTTGATCGAGACCGCATCGGGCCGGGACTCGGCGAGCGCCTCGTCGACGTTCTCGTAGCGCGGCAGCGACGCGAGCTCGGCGGGCAGGTCGTTGCGCCCGCGAATGCTGCGGCTGCACAGCCCGACGAGCTCGAAGCCCTCGATCTTGTCGTAAGCGAGCGCGTGGCTGAGCCCCATGTTGCCGACCCCCACCACGAGCACCTTGATTGCTCCGTTCTGCATGACCGCCTCCCGTTCTCCGTCCGCCCACCGGGCGGTGCGCAATTTCCGCCGTTGTTCGCTTTTCTTGTCGCTTATTGTGACGCTGCCCGTAGACCCGATCAAACGGCCGGACTATTTCTCAGTTTTCGAGCGGCGTCGCTACCATGCCCTCGATCTCGATCAGCATTCCGGGGTGGGCGAGCTCGGTCACGCCGACGAGGGTGCGCGGCGGCGGATTCGCCGGATCGAAGTGCCGGGCGGAGACCTCGTTCACGACGTTCTGCCCCGACATGTCGGTGAGATAGATGTTGAGCTTGACGATCTGGGAGAAGTCGGCCCCCGCCACCTCCAGAATGGTGCCGATGTTGGCGAAGGTCTTCTCAGTCTGCACGCGGATGCCGCCTGCCAACCACTCGGCCTCGGCCACCGGGTCGTGCGGGTGCGCGTGATAGATCGGGATCGGACCGCACCCGGAGAATAGCAACAGCCTCGCGTCCTCGACCGCGAAGGCGGCGCTGAAGGGGCTGCGGTATTCCGGCTTGAGGGGGATATGGTGGATCGGCGTGATCGGCATGGCGATGTCCCGTGGTCGGCAAAGGGGCGCCATGCTATCCCATCATCCGCATGGCCGGAACGGCGCGCACGAGCCCCAGCCGAGGCGCCGGCGCAAGACGCATGGGCGGCCCATGCCGACAAGAAACTGGGGCGGTCGCGAGGACCGCCCCAGCTGGAGGACCGACCAGTCGTTTGGGAGACAGCGGGAGGGACGAAGCGCTTCGCCGTCACCCGCAAGACGATATGGCCGTCGAATGTGGCATTGATGTGGCAGAATTGGGCATGACGGACCCGCAAGTGGGAGGCGGCGCGGCCAGTCTAGGCCTGCGCGCAGCGTCGGCTGCGGTGCTCGTGCCCGTTGCGCTTGGCACGGCCTATCTCGGCGGTCCCGTCTTCATCGCAGCAGTGGGAGCGGCAGGCGTGCTCGCCTGGCTCGAATGGCGCAGGCTGCTCGGCCGGCCGGCGATTGATGTCGCCGCGGCGGTCGGCATCGCGGGCCTGGCCGCGGTCTGCGCGCTTTTCGCGGTGATCGGAACGGCTGCCGCCGCCGGCGCCGCTGCGGCGGCCGCTCTCGTGGTCGCAGGCGCAGAACGCGGCGGGCTGCGCGTGCGCGCGGCGGGATTGGCGGGAGCCGGCATCATCCTCCTTCTCGTCGTCGCCTCGCTCACGCTGCGCGGGGACGATCCAGCGGGCCGGGCGACCGTCTTCTGGCTCTTTGCCGTGGTCTGGGCAAGCGACACCGGCGCGTATCTGGCCGGGCGAACGATTGGCGGCCCGCGTCTCGCGCCGCGCATCAGCCCGGCCAAGACCTGGGCCGGTGTCGCGGGCGGCGTGGCGGCGGCGTTGGGCGCGAGCATCCTGCTCGGCTGGCTGATGCCGTTCGCCGGCTGGGTGGCGGAACGCCCGAGCCTCGCCGTGCTGGCAGTTGCCGGCGTGCTTGGCTCGATCGTTGGGCAGATGGGCGACCTCGCCGAGTCCGCCCTCAAGCGGCGCGTCGGCGCCGATGACTCGGGCCGTTTGATCCCCGGCCACGGCGGCATTCTGGACCGGGGCGACTCGTTCGCCGCCGCCGCCTTCGCGTTGATCCTCGCGACCGCGATTAGTGGGGGAGTGCCACCCTGGTCTTACTCGCCCTGACCGGACCGTCTGGCACCCAGCCAATGCCGGAGGCCGATGGCGAGAGTCGTAGCCGCGGCGAGGAGCAGGAGAATGGCGAGGATCCACCCCCCTAACCGGGCCGTCGGCGTGAGCGTCACGAGCGCGGGCGGCAGCGGCACGTCGAGGACGCCGATCTCTCCGAGCCCGAGCCGACCCACCACGCGACCGTAGGAATCGACGACGGCGGAGATGCCGGTGTTCGCCGCCCGCACCAGCGGCATGCCCTCTTCCACGGCCCTGAGGCGCGCCGCTTGAAAATGCTGATAGGGCCCGGCCGTGTGCCCGAACCAGGCGTCGTTGGTGATGTTAAGCAGCCATTGCGGCCGATCGCCAAGTGGCGCGCCGTCGGCCACCACCTCGCCGGGAAAGATCGCCTCGTAGCAGATCAGCGGGCTGAAGGGCGGCACGCCCGGTAACCTGAGCGTGCGCGGCCCCGGCCCGGGGGAGCTGTCGACCGTTCCGGCCGCCGCAATCGCCCGCAGATTGATGATCCCGCGCAGCGGCATGTACTCGCCGAACGGCACCAGGTGGTGCTTGTCGTAGGACGCCGTGATGGCTTCCGCCGGGCCTAGCGCATGCAGGCTGTTCCAGACGGCGATCGTGCGCCCTGCCGAGCGCGTGCGCCGGGGCGCGCCGGTGATCACATAGCCGCCAGGGGGAGCGGCCCGCGAGACGAATGCCTGGATCGTCGCGCTTTCGTCCATGAAAAAGGGCACGGCCGTCTCCGGCCAGATCACGATGTCCGTCTCGTCGAGCCCCGGCTCGTGCGAGAGCACGACGTGGTGCGCGAGCCCCGCCTCGCGCGCCCCCTCCTCCCACTTCCGTGATTGATCGATATTGGCCTGAACCAAGCGGAGCGTGACTTCGGTCGGCGCCAGATCGGGTGCCAAAGCGAGGCGTGCCTGCCCGCCGACCCAGATCGCCGCCAGCAACCCGAACGCGACGGCGGGCAAAAGCCAGCGCCGACGGCGGAAGCGCTCGTCCGTGCCGGGTGTCGCCAGCACCGCCGGTGCCGCCGCAGCGAGCACGGTCACGAAGCTCAGCCCGTAGACCCCGACCACCGCCACGGACTGGATCATGCCCACAGATGGCATCCAGACCGTGCCCATCAGGTTCATGGGGAAGCCGGTCAGGATGTTGCCGCGCAGCCACTCGGCCGCTGTCCAGGTGACGGCGAGTGCGAGCACGCGGCCAGCGATGGGCAACGTGGGTAGCCGCGCCGCGAAAGCCGCCAGCGCCGGGAAGAGCGCGAAGCCAGCGGAAAGCCCGATCACCGCCGGCGCCACCATCCAGCCGAAGCGCGAGGGATCGGTCAGCATGGCGGCGCCGATCCAGTAGATGCTGAAGAGAAAGTGAGCGAAGCCGAACCACCAACCCGCGACGGCGGCCCGCCACGGCGAGCGGCTTGCGTGGACCAACCAGACCAGGCCCGTGAACGAGACCACCAGCAGGGGGAGCGCGTGCCCCGGCGGCAGTGCGGTCGCCGAGACGGCGCCGAGGCCGGCAGCGATCCCCGACCGGCGCCAACCGGACGCAGCGCCGACCCAATGCGCCAGCGCCACATACCGCGTGGCGGCGAGGCGCCCGTAGTCGGTCACGGACGACCGTGCGCCGGGTGTGACTCGGTGCGGCTGACTCGCAGCCTCTTGATTCGCCGCGGGTCGGCCTCCAGCACGTCGAAGGTGAAGCCCGCCGGGTGGCTGATTCGCTCGCCCACGCGAGGTACCCGCTCAGCAAGGGTGAACACGAGCCCGCCGAGGGTATCGACCGCGTCCTCCTCGTCTCCGTCGAGCAGCGGGACCGAGAGCTGGCGCTCCAGCTCGTCCACCCGAACGCGGGCATCCGCCTCCATCGCGCCGTCATCCAGGCGGATCAGGGCCGGGGCCTCGATCTCGTCGTGCTCGTCCTCGATCTCGCCGACGATCTCCTCCACCACGTCCTCGATCGTGACCAGGCCGTGTGTGCCGCCGTACTCGTCGACGATCACCGCCATGTGCAGCCGGGTCTCGCGCATCTCCTTCAGCAGGGCCGGGATCGGCATGGATTCGGGCACGTACAGAATTTCGCGCTGGATCGCCTCCAGGTCGAAGGGACCGTCTCCGCCCCAATGGCCCATGACATCGCGGATGTGAATCATGCCGACGATCTCGTCGAGATCGCCGCGGTAGAGCGGCATCCGCGAATGGCCCTCCTCCTTGATGATGCCGACGACCTCATCCAAGGGCGCCGTAATCTCGACCGCCGTGATGTCGTTGCGGGGCACCATCGCGTCCTCGGCGGTCAGGCTGCCGAAGCGCAGCAGGTTGAGCAGCAGGTCGCGCTCGTCCGGGCTGATCTGATCGGCGATTTCCTCTTCTTCGAGGATCTCGCCGAGGGACTCGCGCCAGGAGCCGCCGTTGCCGCGGCCGAGCCCCTTGCGCAGCCAATTGCCGATCAGCCCAACAACCGACGCGCGAGCCCGCCCGCTTCGGTCGCCGCCTACACTGTCGCTGCTAGATGGAGGTTTGTCGTCTTCGCTCATCGTTCCGCTCCGCGGCCCGTGACCGCGGGGCAACTCTCACTCTCACAGGTTAACGTAGGGATCGGATAAGCCAAGTGCCAATAGCGTTCGGGATTCGAGCGCGCGCATGCGTCGCTCGGCATCCGGCTCGTCGTGGTCGTGGCCGAGCAGGTGAAACACGCCGTGGACCACCAGGTGACTCACCCGATCAGCAAGGCCAATGCCGGTGGATGCGCTGTCGCGCTGCACGGTCTCGCGAGCGAGCACCACGTCGCCCAGCATGAGCGGCATTTCGCCGGGTGGCGGGTCGAGGTGCGGCAGCTCGTGGACGGGGAAGGAGAGCACGTCCGTCGCGCGGTCCTGTCCCCGGTAGTCCCTGTTGAGGGTTCGCACGAAGGCATCGTCCGCCAGCACCACGCCGAGCTCGACCTGATCGCGCAACTCGGGCGCAGCCTCAAGGGCCGCAGCGGCAGCGCGTCGGACCACGGCAGCAGCGTCAGGAAGAGCGGTCGACCACGCCGAATCGCGGAGGCTGATCTCGATCTCGGTCATCGCCGGGGGTTTCGGCGTCGTAGGCCTCGAGGATGCGCGTCACGAGCGAGTGGCGCATGACGTCGGCGGTACCGAAGCGGACGAAGGAAACCCCGCTCAATCCCTCTAGAGTCTTGACGGCATGGCGCAGGCCCGATTGCGCGCCGGCCGGGAGGTCCACCTGGGTGAGGTCTCCGGTGACGACCATGCGCGAGCCCTCGCCGAGGCGGGTGAGGAACATTTTCATCTGCAGCGGCGTCGTGTTCTGCGCTTCGTCCAGGATGATGAACGCTTGGGAGAGCGTGCGCCCGCGCATGAAAGCGAGCGGGGCGATTTCGATCTCCGCCGAGTCGATGCGCCGCGCCACCAGATCCGCCGGCAGCATGTCGTAGAGTGCGTCGTAGAGCGGGCGGAGGTAGGGGTCCACCTTGTCCTTCAAGTCGCCGGGCAGGAAGCCGAGGCGCTCGCCCGCCTCGACCGCCGGGCGCGAGAGCACGATGCGCTCGACCCGGCCGGTGAGATAGAGCGAGACCGCCATCGCCACGGCGAGATAGGTCTTGCCGGTGCCGGCGGGGCCGAGCCCGAACACCAGATCGTTGTTCTGCATGGCGCGCACATAGTCGGCCTGGCGTGGCGAGCGCGGGCTGACCGGGCGCTTGCGGGTGCGGAGCGTGAGCGCGGGCTCGGGCTCGGCTCGCGGGCTTGCCGCCCCCGTTGCGCCGGCACCCGGCCCCTTAGCCATGCGGATCGCGCCTTCGACCTCGCCGCCGCCCATGGGCAGGCCCTGCTTCAGCTTGTCGTAGAGCGTGCGCAGCACCTCTTCCGTGGCCGCGACCGAAGAGGGCGGACCGCTGATCGCGACCTCGTTGCCGCGCGAGCGCAGCACAACCCCCAACGCGTGCTCGATCCGCACTAGATGGCGGTCGTGGTCGCCGAAGAGCAGCGGCAGCAACGTGTTGTCGTCGAAGCTAATCTGCGCGCCGGCCTCGCCCGGCGCCCCGGATGCAGGGCGGCTCACGCGGGAACGCCTCCTACAACACCCAAGGCGGCAGCGCTGTCGTGACCCTGGGTGCTCGCGCCCATGCCACCCGCCAGCACGCCTGCGAGGCCGTTAGGCGAGGCGTCAGTCACGGTTGTGTTCGCAATGGTGCCGATCAACGTCTCATCGCCCTCCACATGGAGCCACTGCATGTATGGCGTGCGGCCTGCGACCTGACCGGGGTGGCGGCCGTGCCTCTCGAAGAGCACCGGGAGCGTCCGCCCCACCATGCTCGCGTTGAAGCGCCGCTTCTGCTCGTCGAGCAGGCGCTGGAGACGGCTCAGACGCTCGGCCGCGACCTCACCCGGCACGCGGTCGTCGCGCTCGGCCGCCGGCGTGCCCGGACGCGGGCTGTACTTGAAGGAGAAGGCCTGCGCGTACTCGACCTCGCGCACGAGCGCCATCGTCTCCTCGAAATCCGCCTCAGTCTCGCCGGGAAAGCCCACGATGAAGTCGCTGGAGAGCGCGATCTCGGGCTGTGCGGCGCGGAGTGCGGCCACCAGACGCAGATAATGTTCGGCGCCGTGACCCCGGTTCATGGCATCGAGGATGCGGTCCGAGCCCGACTGCACCGGCAAGTGCAGGAAGGGCATCAGCTTCGGCTCCGAGCCGTGCGCCTCGATCAGTGCCGGCGTCATGTCACGCGGATGCGACGTGGTGTAGCGCAGCCGCTCCAGCCCTTCGATGGCAGCCAAGCGCGCGATCAACCCCGCCAAGTCCGTCTCGCCCCCGTTGGTGTCGTCGGCACCGTGATAGGCGTTGACGTTCTGGCCCAGCAGCACGATCTCGCGAGCGCCGGCGCCGACGAGGCGGCGTGCCTCGGCTTCGACATCAGCAGCGGGGCGAGAATCCTCCGCGCCTCGGGTATAGGGCACGACGCAGAACGTGCAGAAACGGTCGCAGCCTTCCTGAATCGTGAGGAAGGACGAAACGCCCCTCCCCGGCTGCGGGCCGGCCAGCTCCTCCGGCAGGTGGTCGAAGCGCGAGTCCGCCGGCATGGAGGTATCGACGGCGGCGCGGCGCTCGCGCCTGGCGCGCGCCACCATGTCCGGAAGGCGATGATAGGCTTGGGGACCGACGACGATATCGACGAAGGGGGCGCGGGTGGCGACTTCCTCGCCTTCGGCCTGCGCGACGCAACCGGCGACGGCGAGCAACATCGCCGCGCCGCGCCGCTCGCGCGCCTGTTTCAGCGCGCGCAACCGTCCGAGCTCGGAATAGACCTTCTCCGCCGCCTTCTCACGGATGTGACAGGTGTTGAGGACCACCAGATCGGCGTCCTCGATCTCCGTCGTCGAGCGATAGCCGAGCGGCGCCAGGACATCCGCCATGCGGGCGGAATCGTAGACGTTCATCTGGCAGCCGAAGGTCTTGACGTAGAGCTTTTTCGCCACGGCCTCGCCGTGTGTCGGGGCTTCGCTGGAGGTCGCGCGGCCCGCCAATCGTGCCGCTCCCTGCCCCTCTCTAAGGCCGCCGACCCTAGCACCCGCCGCAAGGCTGTCAAGCAAACGCGTGGACGTCTACGAGCGGCCCGTCGGGCGAACATCCCATCAGGCAATGCCGAGGAAGACGAGAATTGCCTGATTGATCCGTCGCATATCCCTGGCGGAGAGGGCGCCGATCCGTCGACCCAGACGCTCCCGGCGAACGGTGGTGATCTTGTCGACCATGACCCGGCAAGTCTCGTGCAGGCCGTTCTCGGAGCTCGGGGAGAGAGCGACGCGAAACAGTGGCGCATCGGTCGGGTCGCTGGTCAATGCACAGACCGTTACCGAGTTGGAATGCTCGAAACGGTTGTCCTGAACGATCACGACGGGTCTCGGCTTGCCCGTATAGTCGCCGCCCCCCGCAGCGACCCACAACTCGCCCCGCTTCACGCGATATCAATTTCGCTGATGGCGTCGACGAACCGCTGGTCGGACTCGGCATGCACGCTCGCGGCCACGGCGAGCGACTGTCTGCTCGCCTCCTCCGCAAATCCCGGTGTCCGGGTGTCGGGCACCCAGACTTGCAGCGGGCGAAGCCCCTGCTCACGCAAGCGCGCACGATGCCGGCGAACCTTCTCGTTCGTTGCCTTCGAACTCTTCGGCGTGCTTGCCATGGATCGTCACTCCTAGGTTACATGTAACCTAGTCAATTCTGTGCTCTAGCACAAGCGTGACAGGGCTTGGTTCGGGCGGAGGCACGCGGGACGGTGCCGGCCTCAGAGCACTTGGGCGATAGCCTCACCGACATCCGAGGTGGAGGCGCTGCCGCCGAGGTCGGGAGTGAGTGGAGCGCCTTCGCCGAGCACGGTCTCGATCGCACCCTCGATGGCGCGCGCGGCGTCGCCGTGGCCGAGATGGTCCACCATCATCGCGCCGGTCCAGATCATCGCCACCGGGTTGGCGATGGCGCGTCCGGCGATGTCCGGCGCTGAGCCGTGCACCGGCTCGAACATGGAGGGATGGTCGCGATCGGGGTTGAGGTTGGCGGCGGGCGCGAGCCCCATGCCGCCTGCCACGGCGGCGCCCAGGTCTGAGAGGATGTCGCCGAACAGGTTGCTGCCCACCACCACGTCGAACCAGTCCGGATGCTGCACGAAGTGGGCGCTCAGGATGTCGATATGGAAGCTGTCGGTCTCCACGTCCGGGAACTCTGCGGCATGTGCCGCGAAGCGCTCGTCCCAATAGGGCATGGTGTGGATGATGCCGTTGGACTTGGTGGCCGAGGCCACGCGGCCCTGCCGGGTGCGCGCGAGCTCGAAGGCGTAGCGCATCACCCGGTCGACGCCCTGTCGGGTGAAGACGCTCTCCTGCACCACCGCCTCCTGCTCGGTGCCGGCGTAGATGCGCCCGCCCATCTCTGAATACTCGCCCTCGTTGTTCTCGCGCACGATGACGAAGTCGATGTCGGCCGGGGTGCGGTTCGCGAGCGGCGAGGTGACGCCCTTGAGCAGCTTGATCGGACGCAGGTTGACGTACTGACGGAAGGCCCGGCGCAGCGGGATCAGGAGACCCCAGAGCGACACGTGGTCCGGCACGCCGGGGAAGCCCACGGCGCCCAGCAGGATAGCGTCGAACGGGCGCAGCACCTCGATCCCGTCCTCGGGCATCATCCGGCCGGTCTTGCCGTAGGTTTCGCAGTTCCAGCCGAAGTGCTTCCAATCGAAGCCTATATCGAAGCGCCGGCCGGCGGCTTCCAGCACCCGCACGGCCTCGGGCATGACCTCGTTGCCGATGCCATCGCCCGGAATCACCGCAATTCGATAGTGCGCCATGGACAGAGCCTCCCCTCGCAGGCGCGCGCATGCTAGTGGAAACGCATCGGGACGGCGAGCCGGCACGCGGCATTTGACTCAGGCGCACGCGCGGTGTAATCGACGTGCCACTCAGGGCGCGCGCAGCAGGCATCGCCGCGCGCCCTTTCCCTATGAGGAGGCTCCAGCGTGGCGCGTATTGCCGGCGTCAACATCCCGACCAACAAGCGGGTCGAGATTTCGTTGACTTACATTCACGGGATCGGGCGCACCAAGGCCCGGCAAATTCGCGAGACGGTGGGCCTGCCGGCGGAGAAGCGGGTGAGCCAGCTGAGCGATGCGGAGGTCATCCGCATCCGCGAGGTGATCGACCAGAGCTACGTGGTCGAGGGTGACCTCCGCCGCGAGGTCGCGATGAACATCAAGCGCCTCATGGACCTCGGCACCTATCGGGGCCTCCGGCACAGGCGCGGCTTGCCCGTGCGCGGCCAGCGCACCCACACCAACGCACGTACGCGCAAGGGTCCGGCACGCCCGATCGCGGGCAAGAAGAAGTAGAGGGTAGCGAGGATGGCGAAGCCGACACGCACACGGCGCCGCGAGCGGAAGAACATTTCCTCCGGCATCGCCCACGTCAGCGCCACCTTCAACAGTACGATGATTACCATCACCGATGTCCAGGGCAATGCGATCGCCTGGTCGTCGGCCGGCAGCATGGGCTTTCGTGGCTCGCGGAAGTCGACCCCCTACGCTGCCCAGATGGCGGCCGAGGAAGCCGGCCGCAAGGCTGCGGAGCACGGCGTCAAATCCCTCGAGGTCGAGATCAAGGGGCCGGGCTCAGGGCGCGAATCCGCGCTACGCGCGCTGCAGAGCGCGGGCTTCGTGATCACCGCGATCCGGGACGTGACCCCGATCCCGCACAATGGCTGCCGGCCGCCGAAACGGCGGCGCGTCTGACGGCACCTTAACCGGCGCGCCGCGGCGCGCCACCTCGTTCATTCAACGGGCGTACAACCCATCACACGGGACAGTCTGTGTCATGAAGAAGAACTGGCAGGAACTCATCAAGCCGCACAAGCTCGAAGTGACGCCCGAGGGCGACGGCTCCCGCTTCGCCCGCATCGTGGCCGAGCCGCTGGAGCGCGGCTACGGCATGACGCTCGGCAACGCGCTTAGGCGCATCCTGCTGTCGTCGTTGCAGGGTGCCGCGGTCACGTCGATGCAGATCAACGGCGTGCTGCACGAGTTCTCCTCGCTCCAAGGCGTGCGCGAGGACATCACTGATCTCGTGCTCAACGTGAAGCTGCTCGCGCTTCGCATGCACGGCGAAGGGCCCCGGCGGATGGCGCTGAGCGCGACTGGGCCGGGCGAGGTCACGGCGGCGCAGATCCAGGCCGGTCACGGCATCCAGATCGTCGACCCCGACGTGGTGATCTGCACCCTCGACGAGAACACCAAGATCGACATGGAGTTCACGGTCGAGACCGGCAAGGGCTACGTGCCTGCCGCCCAGAACCGGCCCGAAGATGCGCCCATCGGCCTGATCCCGGTCGATGCGCTCTACAGCCCGGTGCGCAAGGTCGCCTACAAGGTGGACAACACCCGCGTGGGCCAGGTGACCGACTACGACAAGCTGACCATGCGGGTCGAGACCAACGGCACCGTCTCGCCTGAGGACGCGATCGCGCTCGCCGCGCGTATCCTCCAGGATCAGCTCCAGCTCTTCATCAACTTCGAGGAGCCGCGCGAGCTGCCGCGCGCCGAGGAGGCGGTCGAGCCGGAGTTCAACCCGAACCTGCTGCGCAAGGTGGACGAGCTGGAGCTTTCCGTCCGCTCCGCCAACTGCCTCAAGAACGACAACATCATCTACATCGGCGACCTGGTGCAGTACTCCGAAGCCGAGATGCTGCGGACGCCCAACTTCGGCCGCAAGTCGCTCAACGAGATCAAGGACGTGCTGGCCGCCATGGGCCTCTATCTCGGCATGGAACTCACCGACTGGCCGCCCGAGAACATCGAAGAGCTGGCCAAGAGGCTGGACGAGCCCTACTAGGGCCGGACCGGAACAGGCCACGTTACAGGGGGATACGCCATGCGCCATCGACATGGCCGCCGCAAGCTGAACCGGACATCCAGCCACCGCCGCGCGATGTTCCGCAACATGGCGACGTCGCTGCTCAAGCACGAGCAGATCGAGACCACGCTGCCGAAGGCGAAGGAGCTGCGCGGCGTCGTCGAGCGCATGATCACGCTCGGCAAGCGCGGTGACCTCCACGCCCGCCGGCAGGCGTTGAGCTATCTCGTCGACGATGCGGTCGTGCGCAAGCTCTTCGACACGCTGGGCCCCCGCTATGCCGAGCGCCCGGGCGGCTACACCCGCGTGCTGAAGGCCGGTCACCGCTACGGCGACGCGGCGCCCATGGCGATCATCGAGCTGGTCGATCGGGACGAGGACGAGAAGGGCAAGGATTCGGGCCCCGTTCCGGGCGACGACGAGGAGGAGGAAGAGGAGAGCGAGGCCGCGTAGACGGCGCGCTTATCCCACCGAATCCCGGCTCAGGTCGGGAACACCTCTCTCAACTCGGCGACCTGCTCGTCCGTGAGCAGACGCACCGGCGCACCGCGCAGCAGCAGGTGCAGCTTCGCCGTCTCTTCCAGCTCTTCGGCGGCATAGACCGCAGCATCCAGCGCCTTCCCTGCCACCACCGGGCCGTGATTGGCCAGCAGAACCGCGTGGTGCGTGCGGGCTGCGTCGTGCACGGCGTCGGCAAGCGCGCGATCGCCTGGCCGGTAGTAGGGGATGAGCGGCAGCCGGCCCACACGCATCACGTAGTAGGCGGTGATCGGCGGCAGCACGTCGGCGGGGTCGACGTCGGCGAGGCAGGAGACCGCGACCGAGCACGTGCTGTGCAGGTGCACGATGGCGCGCGCATCAGGCCTGGCCCGGTACATGGACTGGTGCAGAAAGGCCTCCTTCGACGGCGGATCGCCGGAGAGCAGGGTGCCGTCCGGCCCGAGCTTCGCGATCCGCGCCGGGTCGAGCCGGCCGAGGCAGGAGTTGGTCGGCGTCACCAGCATGCCGTCGTCCAGCAGCACGCTGATATTGCCCGACGCGCCGCAGCCGTAGCCGCGCGTGAACAGGGATTCGCCGTGAAGGGCGATCTGCTCGCGCAGCGCGGTTTCGTTCACGGCAAGACCTCGAATGCGCGGGTGAAGAAGTCGGGCGCGCCGAAATTACCGGACTTAAGCGCGAGATGGAGCCGGGGCTCGCCGACGCTCATGGTCCACGGCACGCCGGGGTCGATCTCGGCCCCGATGCGGAGTGCCTGAACCCCCAACGCGCCGACCACGGCGCCTGCGGTCTCGCCGCCGGCCACCACCAACCGGCCTGTGCCGGCATCGACGAGGCCGGCGGCGATGCGCGCGAGGCAACGCTCGATCATCGCGCCCGCCTTCCCTGCGCCGAGCTTCTTCTGAATCCGCCTGACCCGCGCCGGCGCGGCGCTGGCGTAGATCAGCACCGGCCCGTCGGCGAGCCTGGGCCGCGCCCAGGCCAGCGCCTCGACCGCCACCCGCCGGCGCGCGGCGAGCGCCTCGGCATCGACGAAGAACGCCGGGCACGTGGCCGCCATGTGCTCGATCTGCCCGAGCGTCGCGGTCGAGCAGCTGCCGGCGATCACTGCCGCGTGGCCAGAGGCAGCCGGCAGCGCGGCCGCCTCCTCCGCCTCTCCCAGCAAGCCGCTCTCCCGGAAGTTCGCCGGCAGCCCCATGGCGACGCCGGAGCCACCGGTGATCAGCGGCAGATCTGCGCAGGCCGCTCCGATCGCCATCAAATCCTTATCAGCGACGGCATCGACGATGGCGTGACGCGTACCCGCCTGCCGAAGCCCCTCGAACGCCCTGCGGATGGCGCCGGCGCCCTTGCGCACGGTCTCGTGTCCGACCAGCCCCACCGGGCGCGGCGTCTGGGCGCCGAGCACCGCCACGAGATTGGAGTCCCGCATCGGGGTCAGCGGATGGTTGCGCATGCCCGAGTTCTCGAGCAGCACGTCGCCGACAAAGAGGTGCCCCCTGTAGACGGTGCGCCCGTTGGTGGGGAAGGCCGGGCAGGCGATGGTGAGATCGGCCCCCAGATCGTCCAGCAACGCATCGGCCACCGGCCCGATGTTGCCGCGCGGCGTGGAATCGAAGGTCGAGCAGTACTTGAAGAATATCTGACGCGCACCACCCTCCCTGAGCCAAGCGAGCGCCGCGCGGGACTCACGAACCGCCTTCCCGGGCGGCACCGTGCGCGACTTGAGCGCGACCACCACGGCATCGGCATCGGGCACCGCGGTCTCTGCACGGGGAACGCCGATCACCTGGACCGTGCGCATGCCCTCCGCCACCAGCGTGTTGCAGAGATCGGTCGCGCCGGTGAGGTCGTCGGCGATCGCGCCGAGCAGGAGGCCCGCTTTGCTCCCCCTCCCGCCGCGCCGCGCCATGGCCGTCAGGCGAAGGCCTGGATGCCGGTCTGCGACCGGCCAAGGATCAGGGCATGAATGTCGTGGGTGCCCTCGTAGGTGTTGACCGCCTCCAGGTTCATGACGTGGCGGATCACGTGAAACTCATCGCTGATGCCGTTGCCGCCGTGCATGTCGCGGGCCTCGCGGGCGATTTCGATCGCCTTGCCGCAGGAGTTGCGCTTGATCAGCGAGATCATCTCCGGCGTCGCCCTGCCCTCGTCGAAGAGCCGGCCGACGCGGAGGCAAGCCTGCAGGCCGATGGCGATCTCGCTCTGCATGTCGGCGAGCTTCTTCTGGATGAGCTGGTTGGCCGCGAGCGGCTTGCCGAACTGTCGCCGGTCCATCGTGTAGTCGCGGGCGGCGCGCCAGCAGAACTCGGCGGCGCCGAGCGCGCCCCAGCCGATGCCGTAGCGGGCCCGGTTGAGGCAGCGGAAGGGTCCCGAGAGACCGCTCGCACCGGGAAGCTCGTTCTCCGCCGGCACGAACACCTCGTCCATCTGGATCATGCCGGTGACGGAGGCGCGCAGCGAGAACTTGCCCTCGATCTTGGGCGCCGCCAGCCTCTTCATATCCTTCTCGAGCAGGTAGCCTCGGATCGTGCCTTCGTCATTCTTGGCCCAGACCAGGAAGACATCGGCGATGGGCGAGTTGGAGATCCAGTTCTTCGCGCCGGAAAGCAGGAATCCCCCGTCGACCGCGCGTGCGCGCGTCGTCATGCTACCGGGGTCGGAGCCGGAGTCCGGCTCGGTGAGCCCGAAGCAGCCGACGGCCTCGCCCGTTGCGAGGCGCGGCAGCCACTGCTGCTTCTGCGCCTCGGTGCCGTAGGCATCGATGGGATACATCACCAGGCTCGACTGCACGCTCATCGCGGAGCGATAGCCGGAATCGACCGCCTCCACCTCACGCGCGGCGAGGCCGTAGCAAACGTAGCTCACGCCGGCGCAGCCGTAGCCCTGGATGGTCGAGCCCAAGAGGCCGAGGGCGCCCATCTCGTTCAGAATCTCACGGTCGAAGCGTTCGTGCCGGTTCGCCTCGAGGATGCGCGGCATCAACTGCTCTTGGGCGTAGGCGCGGGTGGTGTCGCGCACTAGCCGCTCGTCCTCGCCGAGCTGGTCGTCGAGCAGGAACGGATCGTCCCACTGGAACGTGGGCTTCGTGCGGGACGGTGCGGCCTTGGCGGCCGCTGCGGTTTGGACCATGATTCCCTCCTGGACGACGCGTTTTTCTAGCATTCGGGCATAGGCGTACCAAGCCTGCCCGCACCCGGCGGCGATGCCGCGACCCGTGGGAGGCTCCGTCCATGCCCGCCACCCGACCGAGCCCGCTCCTGATCGGGATGCTGTTTGCCCTCGGCGTCTCCTTCGCGCTGGCGATATCGCTCAACCGCTTCGCGGCGGACGGCGGCGTACCCTTCCTGCCCTATGTCTTCTGGCAGTCGCTGGGCGGCGGCGGCGCGCTTCTGCTCCTGGCCGCGGCGTTGCGCCGTTTGCCGCCCATCGACTTCCCCCACATACGAATCTTCCTTTCCACCGGGGCGCTGAATCTCTCGTTTCCCTACATGCTGCTTGCCTACCTCGCTCACAAGGTGCCGGCGAGCCTGCTTACTCTGGGCCTCGCGCTGGTGCCGGTGATGATTTACGCGCTGGCGTTGACCCTGAGGCAGGAGCGCTTCCACTCGCTCCGTTTCGGCGGAATCCTTCTGGGGCTGGCCGGCATTCTTCTGGTACTGGTGCCGCAGGCGAGCCTGCCGGCGCCCGGCATGGCCGGCTGGGTTGCGCTCGGCCTGTTGCCGTCGCTCTCCTATGCGGTCAACGCGGTGCTGGTCGCGCGCTGGCGCCCGCAGGAGACCGGCTCGCTACCGCTCGCTGGCGGCCTCATGCTGGCATCGGCCGGCTACGTGCTGATCGTGATGGCCGCGACCGGCGAGGACTGGTGGGCCTTCGGCGGTTCATTCGACATCGGCCACTGGGCTACGATTGCCGCGATGGCCAACAACTGCGTGTCGTTCTATCTGGTCTTCGAGGTAATTCGCCGCGCCGGCCCGGTGATCTTTTCGACCGTCAACTACGTGGCCACGCTGTCGGGTATGGGCTTCGGCATGTGGTTCTTCGGCGATGCACCGTCTGCCTATATCTGGGGCGCGGTGGTGCTGATGTTCGCCGGGCTCTTCCTCGTGACCACGACCGGCCGGCGGGAAGACAAAGAAGACTAGAGCGAGGCTCGACGGGCCCCCTAATAGGTGCCGCCGCCTGCCGTGGATGACGCGCCGCCTTCGACCGAGGCCATGTCGCTCTCGGAAGTCTCGGCCTTCCGTCGCTTCTGGCCGAGGCCGATCTGCTTGGCAAACTCCGAGCGCCGCCGCGCGTAGTTGGGCGCGACCATCGGATAGTCGGCATCGAGGCCCCACTTCGCCCGGTACTCGTCGGGGGTCATGTTATAGGTCGTGCGCAGATGCCGCTTCAGCATCTTCAGCTCGCGGCCGTCTTCGAGGCAGATCAGATAGTCGGGCGTGATCGATTTCTTGATCGGGACGGCAGGCTTCGGCGGTGCCGCAACGGCTGTCGCGCCGGCCTGTGCCTCTCGCAGCGAGGCATGGACCGTGCGAATGACCTCCGCAAGCTCGGACGGCGCCACTGTATTATTACCGACATATGCCGTGACCACGTCAGCAGTCATGCGTAACAGGTCATGGTCCGAGCCGGGATTTTCTGTCTGATCGCTCATTTCAAATTCTTTACCATAGGTGACACGATAGTCTACGCGAGTATATTGAATATATGCTTGAAGTGTCAAACGCGAATCTTCATTTCTACTCTTGGATGCTACAAGAAGAGGGCTGTTCCGCGTGCGCCAGCGGCCCGCCCTTACGGAGCCTCAGCCATGATGCAAGCGCCCGCGACCCGCGACGCCCCGGCCTTCGAGTCGGTCTATGCGCTCGTGCGCGAGAACCTCGACCCCGGCGCCGGTGATATACCGGTAGACCGACTCATGCAGGTCTTCCGTCGCCTGGCCGATCTCTACGACACCGATGTGAGCAGCCCGCTGAACATGGGCTACTTCTGCATCGACGCCGATGCGGCCTCGATCGCCGCCATGGACGAGACCAACCGGCGCGGCGCGAACATCGTGGTCAGGGGCCAGCATCCGGCCTCCGCCGCCATCGAGCAGTACGCCGTCGACCTGATCATGGCGACCTTCGGCATCGATCCAGAGAGCGGGGCCGGTCACTTCACCGCTTGCGGCACCGAGGCGAACCAAACCGCCATGATCGTCGCGCTTACCGACCGGCTCTCCCACCGCAACCCACGCTGCACCGCCTACGACCAGGCGCTTTGCACGGACGGGACCGGGCTGGAGGAGCCTTACGAATATTGGCGCCACGGCGCGCTGCCGCTCCGGGTGCGGCCGGCGCTCTACGTCTCGCCCCAGACGCACTTCTCCATCGAGAAGAACGCCCGCAACCTGATCGGCACCGCCTCAATTCGCACGGTGCCCGTGGACGGCGACCTCCGCATGGACGTGGGTGCGCTCGCAGACACGATGGCGGCGGACGCCGCATCGGGGGCGTTCCTGCCGTTCATGGCCGTCGGCTCGGTGGGCGCGACGCCGTCCGGGATCGTCGATCCGCTCGCCGAGATCGGCGCGGTGTGCCGCGAGCACGGGGCATGGTTCCACGTCGATGCGCCGTGGGGCGCCATCGCGGCGTTCTCACCACGGCTGCGAGAGGACTGCCTCGCCGGGCTCGATGCCGCGGACTCGCTCATCTTCGACCCCCACAAGACGCTTGTGCCGCTCGGCGCCGGCGGGTGCGGCATGTTCCTTTGCCGCCACCGTGAGGCGGTGGAGCGCGCGTTCAACATCTATGACCGGCCGGCGGAGCAGCATGAGTTCTCCTCCATGTCGCTCCAAGGCTCGCGCGCCAACAGCGGGCTCCGGGTGCTCACGTCCGTTCTTCAGCCGGCGGCGCTGGCGCAGCGGATCGAGGGGGAGGCGGCGCTGGGCGATACGCTGCGCGGCATGCTGCGCGAGGCGGGTTGGGAAATCGTGAACCGGACGCCGTTGCCGGTCGTCTGCACGGTTCACCCGGCGATGCGGGCCGGCGCCTTCAGCGCGGCGGACGCAGTCCAACATCTGCGGAACGAAGGCGTGCTGGCTTGGGCCGAGGCGCTGAGACCCGACGAGCCCGAGGCCGTCCGCCTCGGCATCATCAGCCGCAGGACGACGGAGGAGTCACTCCGCTTTGTCGTGGATCGGCTGGCGGCCTTCGCCGCAGAGCGGAATTAACCCGGCGCCCCTACGCGAGCGCTACGCGCCCCCCGGGTGCCAGCCGGGCGGAGCGAGCTCGAAGCCGGCGAACTCGAAGGCGGGTGCCACCGTACAGCCGACCAGTGTCCAGGCGCCCTCCGGACGCGCGCTCTGCCAGGCGCCGACGGGAACCACCAATTGGGGCCAGGCCCCCTCGCCCAGGCCAAGCCGATGGCTCGTGGTCGTCACGCCATCGAGCGATAGCTCGAGCCTGAGCGCGTCGCCGGCGTGGTAGTGCCAGATCTCCACCGCGTCGACCCGGTGCCAGGCCGAGACCTCGCCATCCCGCAGGAGGTAATAGATGGAGGTCACCGCGCCGCGGCGGCCGTCTTCCGCCTGTGCGCGGTAGATTTCGCGATAGTGGCCACCCTCCGGGTGCGGTGTCAGCCCGTAGCGGGCGATGATATCGTCGGCATCCATCGGCGACTCTCTTCGCCATGGGGTCAGGCGGCCGCCCCACCGAAATTCATAGCGGCCGCCTCCTGTACTATACTCGGCGCACAGAGACGTGCATCTTAGGCATGGCGCGATTGGAGCGGGCTGAAGGGGTGGTGCAGGACATGCGGCACCGCAACGGCATGAGGGTCTTGGCAGCGGTCGCAGCCGGGCTTGCCGCGCTGATGCTCTGGTCGCAGGCCGAAGCGGTGGAAGCGGAAATCCGGAGCTTTTCTTTCGATTGCGAGACGGCCGACGGGCGCATCGTCAAGCCCCTGCACGGCGATATCGAAGGCGACACGTACACGGATCTCCCCGCGCAGCGCGCGCAGTGCCTCGGCACCATCGACCGCAAGATCGCGCTCTGCTGGGAGAACACCCGGTTCGCGACCGAGGTCGAAAATCAGGAGTTTGCCGACTGTCTGCCCAAGTTCCGAGACCAGGCGCGCGCGTGCGTCGGGCACTTCTCGTTCGAGCGGTCCAAGTGCGGGGCCGAGGATCCTCTCCGGGTCGATGACGCCGCAAGCGAACAGGACGAAGAGCCCGTCTTGGAAACTACACTGGGGGGACGCCACAGGGTCAAGCCTGTGGATCGCCTGATGTCGGCGAGAGAGGCGGCCAATATCAGGACCGGCCCCAGCCCTGACTACGACATCGTGGGGACCGTGATGGCCGGCGACGAGCTGCTGGTGACCGGCGAGGTCCGAGGGCGAGACTGGTTGCGGGTGGAATACCCGCGCAGCGGCGATGAGGCGTACATCTACGGACCGCTGTTGAGACTGGTGGCGGAACGGCCGCGCTCGACGCCAAGCACGCCGTCCACGCCGGCCCCCGATACACCAGCCTCTCCCCAGCCCTCGGGCCCGAGCTGGTCGATCGCGGAGAACCAGCCCTGCGAGGTGTGGAACTACGGCAACACGGACTACGAGCCGCTCACCTGGTCGGGCGCGTGCACGGATAGCAAGGCCTCCGGCAGTGGCCGCCTGGTCTTTCGCGGTGGCGAGGGCGTGTACGACGGCGCCATGCGGGACGGCAAGATGCACGGACGCGGGGTCCTGAACTGGGCCAACGGCTTCCGCTACGAGGGCGAGCTTCGGGACGGCAAGCAGCACGGGCATGGGACACTTACCCAGGCCAACGGCGCGCGCTACGTGGGTGGATGGCGCGAGGGCAGGCCGCACGGCCAAGGCACATACACGCAAGCCGACGGCACCATCTTCAAGGGCGCGTGGCGCGACGGCTGCTTCGGCGAGCGCACCGGCCAGTGGGCCTCGATCGGGACGACGGCGGCGGCCTGCGGCTTCGAATAACGATCAGCCGGACGACGCACGCCGCGCGCGCCATATGCCTTCGCACGGCACAGATCGGGTCCTATGATTGCCCCGTGGAGACATTGTGCCGCGATTGCGGCCACCGGCCGCTCGGCTCAGCCGGCGCCTGCCCGGCCTGCGGGTCGGCGCGCCTCCTGAGTCACGCTGAGCTTCACGATCTCACCATCGCCCACCTCGACTGCGACGCGTTCTACGCCGCGATCGAGAAGCGCGACCGCCCGGAGCTCCGCGACCGCCCGGTGATCGTCGGCGGCCGCCACCGGGGCGTGGTCGCAGCCTGCTGCTATATCGCCCGGACCTATGGCGTGCGCTCTGCCATGCCCATGTTCAAGGCGCTGAAGGCCTGCCCGGACGCCGAGGTCATCAAGCCCGACATGAAGAAGTACGCGGGCGTCGGCCGCGAGGTTCGGGCGATGATGCTGGAATGCACGCCGCTGGTGGAGCCGCTCTCCATCGACGAGGCGTTCATGGACCTCTCCGGCACCGAAACGCTTCACCGCGCGAGCGCCGCCGAGACCCTCGCAGACCTCGCGCGCCGGGTGGAGGAGGCGCTCTTCATCACCGTCTCCATCGGCCTCAGTTACAACAAGTTCCTGGCCAAGATCGCCTCCGATCTCGACAAGCCGCGCGGCTTCGCCGTGATCGGACGGGCCGAGGCCCGCGCCTTCCTCGCCGACAAGCCGGTGGGGCTGCTATGGGGCGTGGGCGCGGCCATGCAGCGGCGCCTCGCCCGCGACGGCATCACGCTGATCGGCGAGCTTGCCCGCCTCGAAGAGGCGACGCTCACCGCGCGTTACGGCAAGATCGGCAAGCGGCTCCACATGTGCGCCCGCGGCGAGGACGACCGCCCGGTCAATCCCGAGCGCGAGACCAAGAGCATCTCCTCGGAGATCACCCTCGATGAAGACCTGTCCAATCCGGAGGCGCTGCGCCCGATCCTCTGGCGCTTGACCGAGACGGTGGCGCGGCGCTTGAAGAAGGCCGGCCTCGCCGGCGGTGGCGTCACGCTCAAGCTCAAGACCGCCGATTTCCGCATCCTCACCCGTGCACGCCGCCTCGGCGCCGTCACCCAATCGGCGGACGAGATGTTTCGCGCGGCCGAGCCGCTGCTCGCGCGCGAGGCCGACGGCCGTGCCTTCCGCCTCATCGGTATCGGCGCCCATGACCTCGCCCCGGCCGCCGAAGCCGCCCAAGGCGACCTCTTCAGCGGTGCCGCACCTGGGGAAGAGAAGATCGACAAGGCACTGGATGCGGTGCGCGAAAAGTTCGGAGAGGACGCCATCGTCAGGGGCCGCGGCTTCGGCACCAAGCTGGTGCGTCAGGGCCCCTCCAAGGTGGAGTGAGCGGGCAAAGCTACCTGCGCATCCCGGCGAAGGCCTGGCCGCCGATGCTGCCGAGGATGATCAGCCCGCCGACGAGGGTGAGGATGCTCGGCACCTCGCCGAACGCGAGCGCCACCCAGAGCGACGCGAACACCACCTCGGTCAGCGAGAGGACGAGCAGCTCGGCGGCGGGGACGTTACGCGCGCCGATGGTCAGCATGAAGATGCCGGCCCCGATCACCAGCACGCCGTACATGGTGGCGAGGCCCACATCCACGAGCGGCGGCGCGAGGCCGGTGCCGCTGGCCGCCGCCATAATCCCGCTGAACACGATGGTGATGGCGGCGGCGATCAGGATCGACGGGCTCATGTCGGTGTGCCGGCCGCGCCGGATGGCGACCGAGAAGCCGGCAAAGCCGACCGCAGATGCGAGCGATGCCAGGTCGCCGAGGATGTCGGCCTCCGCGAGTCCCTCCCCGATCATGATCACGACACCCGCGATCACGCCGGCCATGGCGAACCACATCGAGCGCGCGACGCGCTCGCGCAGCACCATCCAGCCGATGAACGCCGCGAACAGCGGCGACGCGCTGATCAGGAGAAGCGCATTCGCCACGGTGGAGTGCATCACGCCCCACACGTAGCCGGTGAAGGCGACCGCGAGGCCCAGGCCCGCCACCGCACCGGTCGCTCCTGCGCGGCGGATCGTCGGAAGCACAGGACGGCCCGTGACGAGCAAGTAGACGAGAATCGCCAGCGCCGCGCCGAGGGAGCGGTAGAACAGGAACTGCCACGGCGTGCTCTCGTCGGCGAGCCGGATGATCGGCCCGCCGAGGCTCATGCAGAGCCCGGCCGAGAGCACCCAGAGGCGGCCCGTGACGCGGCCGCGATCGGGCCCGGAACCCAGGATCGTGGTCAAGAGGCCTCCTCACGACCTGCGAGATCGGCCGGGACGCGCTGGGACGTCCGCCTGAATCGCGCGCAAGAATGCCCGGATTAGGGCGACTTGTCGCCGTCCGATTCGGTCTCGGAACGCGGGTCCAGCTCGTAGAGGGTGGGCGAGGTGCGCGGCACCGCCACGAACCCGGCGCGATCGTCCTGCTTCGGCCGTGGGCGCAGCACGAGGCGGACAATGGTGAAGAGCGCGAGCGCCGCGTGGACCGAGGTCGTGAACATGAACAGGCCGCCGTTACCATAATAGTCCATCAGGGCCGACGCGATGAGCGGCCCAAGCGACGCACCGAGCCCGTAGACCAGCAGGAGCCCGCCAGCGGTCGCCACGAAGCGTGTGTCTTCGGCGTGGTCGTTCGCATGCGCCACCGAGACTGCATAGAGCGGCATGGCGAAGCCGCCAAACGCAGCGGAGAGCCCAATGAGCAGGGTGGTCGATGGCTCCACCCAGGTGCTGAGCAGAACGCCGCTCGCCGCCGCGCAGAGCGTTGCTCCGACGATCACGAAGCGCCGGTCGATGCGGTCGGAGACCAGGCCGAGAGGCCATTGCGCGACGGCGCCTGCGAGCGTGGCGCCTGCGATGAAGTAGACCAGATTGTCGATGTCGAGGCCGCTGCGGCTCGCGAAGATCGGCCCGAGCGTCCAGAAGGAGCCGTTGACGAGGCCCACGCTCAGGCAGCCGATGAATCCGACAGGCGAGAGGCGCCAGAGCCCTGCGATGTCGAGGCTGATGGTCGCGGGCCGGGGCGGCTCCGGCGCTCTGGTCAGCGACACCGGGACCAGCGCGATTGCGATCAGGATGGCGATGAGTGCGAACAGCTCGAAGCCCGCGGGGTCGTAAGTCGTCAGCAGGAACTGCCCTGCCATCAGCACACAGAGGCTGATGAAGGTGTACGCCGACATGACCGCGCCGCGGTTGGCTGTGGTCGCGCGGTCGTTCAGCCAGCTCTCGATCACCACGTAGAGACCGGCGAAGGCGAACCCGACAAACAAGCGCAGCACGCCCCAGGCGATGGGGTCGATCAGGAAGACATGGGCCAGTGCCGTGGCGGCGATGATGCTGGAGAGCGTCGCGAAGGTCCTGATGTGGCCGACGCGGCGCACCACAAAGGGCACGTTGAGGCAGCCCAGGATGAAGCCCGCGAAGTAGACCGTACCGAGCAGGCCGATCTCGAGCGTCGAGAAGGCCTCGATCTCGGCCCGCACGGGCAGCAGCGTGTTGATCAGCCCGTTGCCGGTGAAGAGGATCGCCGTGCCGAGCAGCAGCGCGGCGAGCTGTCGAAGCGTCGCGGTCATGGCGATGCGGACATGGGGAGGCGGGCCCACGTGAACAACACAATTGTGCCTGCCACGGGAAGAATTTAACGGGCGGCGAATACGTCCTCAGACGACGGTGACGGCCACCCGGTGCATCGCGTTGTTGAGATAGCCCTTGGGGTTCCAGGCGACGGCGTGGGGCTGGCTTACGCCCTCGGAATCCGTCGCCCTGGCCCAGACCTCGTAGTAGCCGGGTCCCGGAAACTCGACCGCAGCGCGCCAGTTCTGCCAGGCGTGCGCGTTGACCGGCTCATCGAGCGTCGCGCCGCTCCAGGTCGCGCCGAAGTCGATGGAGAGCCTGACCGCGTCGATGGTCCGCTCGCCGGCCCAAGCGTGCCCGCGCACCTCCAGCGCCCGCGCCGCTGCCCTGTGCCCGGTGGCCGGGTGCGTGATCAGCGACTTGACCGGCATCGCCTCGATGATGACGAACTCCGTCTCGTCCAGCCGCTCGCCCGGTGCCAGAGGGCGGCCCGGAACGCGGTAGGACGTGCCGGTCATCTTCGCCCCGTCGTGGACCCGGTCGCGCAGCCAGACGCGCGTAAGCCATTTTTGGGAGCACGACCCCGGCCATCCGGGGAAGACCAGACGCAGCGGCGCGCCGTTCATGGGGTGGATCGGCCGGCCGTTCTGGGCGAAGGCGATGAGAGAGTCGGGGTCCAAAGCTTTGGCGATGGGCACGCCGCGCGAGATTGGGAGCCCGCTCGCTGCGCCGGAGGGGTGCGTGTCGGCACCCTCGTGCGCGGTGTAGAGGGCGTCGCTCTTCAATCCTGCCGCCTTGAGCACGTCGGCGAGGCGGACGCCGGTCCATTCCGAGCAGGCGACGGCGCCGTAGGTCCACTGCGCGCCGCCGGCCGGCGGGTCGAAGAAGGCGCGGCCGTTGCCCGCACACTCCAGCGTGAGCGCGCGGGTGACGACATCGAATCTGCGCTTCAGATCGGCGATGCCGAGCGTCAGCGGAGTCTCAACCAGGCCGTCGATGGTGAGCGTCCAGGAAGAGGCGTCCACAGTCTGGGGCGGAATGCCGTTGTTGCGGATGAAGTGCCTCTCGGTCGGGGTGATGGCGTCGTCGAGCAAGTGCGCCGGGGTCTCCGCGCTGAGCGGCCGGTCGTTGAGCACGACCAGGCCGTCCTTGCCCTGAATGACGGGCTCGTCTGCGAGCGCGACGGGAATGAAGTGCGCCGACATATTGCGGTGGAAGGGGATGGTGCCGCCGACCAGCGCCGCCATGGCGGCAAGCCCGGCACCCTTAAGAAACCCGCGCCGGTCGGGATGAGCGACGCGGCCGAACAGCCGGCGGTCGGCCTTGTCGGGATCCTCCCGATAGAGCTCGTGCAGGCTCCGGCTCGCTGCGTTCTTGCGCATCGCTCGCCTTATAACGGCTGCCGGCGGATACGATAGCGCTCACAACGAGGAACGAACAGGCGGCCCACCGCCACGCGTCACGCTGCCGATCGGATAAACTGCGGGCCGTTTGGCAGGCACAGAGTCCAGGGGCCCACGATGACCACAGACTACGAGACCATGACGCTTTCGCGCGAAGGCCGGCTCGTCCGCATGGAGCTGACGCGACCCGAACGACTCAACGCCTTCGCCATGACCGGCACCCGCGAGCTGCTCGACGCGGCCAATCGCCTCGCCGCTGACGAGGATGTCCGCATGGTGTCGATCACCGGCTCGGGACGGGCGTTCTCCACCGGAATCGACCTCAAGGATCTCGCAGCCGGACAGATCGAGCCGAGCTACTTCGACATGTGGGACAGGGCGCTCCGGGTGTTCGAGACGATGGACAAGCTCGTCCTCTGCCTGATTCACGGCTATGCCGTCGGCGGCGGCCTGCAACTGGCGCTGGCCTGCGACATCCGCGCCTGCACACCCTCGGCCCAACTCGGCCTGCCGGCGATCAAGGAGGGGCTGATTCCCGGCTTAGGCACCTTCCGCCTAGCGCGCTATATCGGGCTCGGCCGTGCCAAGTCGCTGATTATCCGCGGCAACATGATCGACGGTGCCGAGGCCGAGCGCATCGGCATGGTCGATCACCTCGTCGCCGAGGATACGGCACTGGAGGAATTCGAAGCCCTAATCGGCGAGTACGCCAGCACCAACTCGGCCGGTTGCCGGGCCTCCAAGCAGATGCTGCTGGATTGCTTCGACCTCGGGTGGGAGGCCTTCTTCCACAAGTACCTGGTGCTGCAAGGTGACGCCGTGGCCGCGCCGGACTTCGCCGAGGCGATGGAGGCCTACCGCGCGGGCCGCGATCCGCGCTGGGAGTAAGCGCGCGCCCGCATCAGCTGGCGCCGCTGCCCTCTCTCTTCGCCCGCATCTGCTTCGCGAATAGCCGCGCCGCGGCGAAGGCGCCATAGGTGGCGACGCAGAACGGCACGCAATAGGTCAGCCCGAGCTTGAACCAGTTGATCGCGCCGTCGCCGGTGATGTGGTCGCCCTGATTGATCATGTTGAGGACCGTGCCGACGATGGCGCCGACAATCAGCGAGTTGCGGATCACGGGCCAGGAGAAGGTCCAGCGCAGCGGCGTCAGGGCGGGATCGTGCATGTCGGCTTGGCTCCAGTATCCCTCTGCTGGGCGCCCCGATCAGCGCCTGATGGCGGCGGCCTCGCGGCGGTAGGGATGGGCCGGGTAGACGCCCATGATCCGCACCTCGCGCGAGAAGTAGTCAAGCTCGCTCAGAGCGCGCGCCAATGCGGTTTCGGACGGATGCCCCTCGACCTCGGCGAAGAAGACCGTCGCCGAAAAGCTGCCGTCAACCATGTAGCTCTCCAGCTTGGTCATATTGACGCTGTTGGTGGCGAAGCCGCCGAGGCACTTGTAGAGCGCCGCCGGCACGTTGCGGCACTGGAACATGAAGGAGGTGATCACTGGCCCGGCGTCCGCGCCGGGATCGGTCGGCTGCCGCGACAGCACCACGAAGCGCGTCGTGTTGTGGGCGTCGTCCTCAATGTTCGCCTCGACGATCGCTAGCCCATAGGTTTCGGCGGCGAGCTGGGAAGCGATCGCGGCCCGGGTCGGGTCGCCCGTCGCCGCCACCTCGGCGGCAGCGCCTGCCGTATCGGCGTGCACGATCGGCACGAGACCGCGCCGCGCGATGAGCTTGCGACACTGGGAGAGCGCGTGCACGTGGGAACGCACGGTCTCGAGCTTCGACGGGTCGGCGCCGTCGCAGGCTAGGAGGTTGTGGCGCACGCGCTCGAAGTGTTCCTCGACGATGTGGAGGTCGGATTCCGGCAGGAGCTGGTGAATGTCGGCAACGCGGCCCGCCGCAGAGTTCTCGATCGGGATCATGGCAAGCCCGGCGCGACCCTGGGCGACGGCAGCGAAGGTATCGCTGAAGGTCTTGCAGGGGAGCGTGGTCATCGCCGGATAGCGGGCCATGCACGCAGCCTCGGAGAAGGCGCCCGGCGCCCCCTGGAAGGCGATTACGCCCGCCGGGTCCTCGGTCGGCCCGGCGCTGTCGGTTGAGACATTCGATGGAGACATGAGCAGGCGCCTGACGGGTGCGGGCGGCCGGTGCGGGCGCCCTTTCGACAGGCGCCGGACTATCCGCGCAGGGCGCGGGCGTGTCAACGCAGGCGATGCCGCCGGCGCGGGATGCGCTATGGTGCGGCACCGCAAGAGGGATGCCATGAACGACCCCGTTCGCCCCCCGCGCCCGGACGAGCTCGACCCCATCGAGACCGCGAGCCGCGACGAGATCGCGGCATTGCAGCTCACGCGGCTGCAAGCGACCCTGCGGCGCGCCTACGACAACGTGCCTCACTACAAGAGGTGTTTCGACGAAGCGGGCGTGAGCCCGGCCGATCTCACGTCCATCGACGACCTCGCCAAGTTCCCGTTCACGGTCAAGGACGACCTCCGCCTCAACTACCCCTTCGACATGTTCGCGGTGCCGCGGGAACAGATCATTCGCATCCATGCCTCGAGCGGCACCACCGGCATTCCGACCGTCGTGGGTTACACGAGGAACGACCTCGATACCTGGGCCGGCCTGGTGGCCCGCTGCCTGCGCGCCGCCGGCGCCCGCCCCGGCGACATGGTGCACATCGCCTACGGCTACGGGCTCTTCACCGGCGGCCTCGGCCTCCACGCCGGCGCCGAGAAGCTCGGCTGCACCGTGATCCCGGCGTCGGGCGGGTTCACCGAGCGACAGGTGGGGATGATCTACGACTTCGAGCCAAGGGTCATCGCCGTCACGCCGTCCTACATGCTGGCGATCGGCGACGAGTTCGAGCGCCTGGGGCTGGACCCGCGGCGCTGCTCTCTGCAGATCGGCATTCACGGCGCGGAGCCCTGGACCGAAGCGATGCGCGAGGAGATCGAGACCCGCTTCGCCATGCAGGCGATCGACATCTATGGCTGCTCCGAGGCGATCGGGCCCGGCGTCTCCATCGAGTGCGTGGAGAGCAAGGACGGTCTCCACATCTGGGAAGACCACTTCCATCCCGAGATCATCGATCCCGAGACCGGCGCCGTGCTGCCCGACGGCGAGCCGGGAGAAATGGTCATCACGTCTCTCACCAAGGAAGCGTGCCCGATCATCCGCTACCGCACCCGCGACCTCTCCCGGCTGCTGCCGGGCACCGCGCGCTCCATGCGGCGCATGCAGCGGGTCACGGGACGCAACGACGACATGCTCATCATCCGCGGCGTCAACCTGTTCCCGCCGTTCATCGAGGAGATCGTGCTCGAAGACGAGCGTCTCTCGCCGCACTACTACCTTGAAGTGCGGCGGCCGGGCCGTCTCGATGAGTTGACGGTGGTCGTCGAAGCCAAGCCTAGTGCTGCCGATGACGAGACGCGACGAGCGGCGGGGCGCGATCTCGCCGGCCGAATTCGGTCTCTGATCGGCATCAGCAGCAAAGTCACGGTCGGAGAGCCTGGCTCGATCGAACGCTCGGCCGGCAAGGCCAAGCGCATCGTCGATCTTCGGCCCAAAGACTGACGACGCCACAAAGATTCCCATGGATGGCGGAGAGCGGCCCGCCATATAGTCCGCAAGGAACAATCGATGTCGGGGCGCGTTGGCCGCTGCCCGATAGACGGCGGATACGATGATCGACTTCCGGACCCATCCGGACCAATACCGCCACTGGCGGCTCTCCATCGACGGCGATGTCGCCAGGCTGGCGCTCGACGTGGACGAGGATGGCGGCATCGGCGGCGACTATGCGCTGAAGCTCAACTCCTACGACCTCGGCGTCGATATCGAGCTCGCGGATGCCGCCCAGCGGCTCCGTTTCGAGCACCCGCAGGTGCGGGCGGTGGTGCTGACCTCGGCGAAGGAGCGCGTCTTCTCTGCCGGCGCGAACATTCCGATGCTCTCCCGCTCCTCGCACATCGACAAGGTCAACTTCTGCAAGTTCACCAACGAGACTCGCAACGCCATCGAGGACGCCTCGGCCAACGCGGGCCAGCGCTGGATGACCGTGATCGCCGGCACCGCTGCAGGCGGCGGCTACGAGCTCGCGCTCGCGACCGACCACATCCTCCTGGTCGATGACGGCTCCACCGCCGTGTCGCTGCCCGAGGTGCCGCTGCTGGCGGTGTTGCCGGGCACCGGCGGGCTCACCCGCGTCGTCGACAAGCGATGCGTCAGGCGCGACCGTGCCGATTATTTCTGCACCACGGGCGAGGGCGTGCGCGGGCGCCGTGCGCTGGAGTGGAAGCTGGTGGACGAATTGGTGCCGCGCTCGCGGCTCGACGATGCCGTGGCGGCCCGCGCCGCAGCCTTGACGGGTGCATCGGACCGGCCGGCCGACGCGCGCGGGATCAAATTGCCCCCGCTGGAGCGCACGGTGAGCGAAGACGCCCTGGTCTACCGCCACGTGCGCGTCGCGCTCGACCGGGCGCAGGGCACGGCGACGCTCACGGTGTCTGCGCCGGACACACCGCCGCCTGCCGAGCCCGAGGCGATCCACGCCGCCGGCGCCGACTTCTGGCCGCTGGCGCTCGCGCGCGAGCTCGACGACGCGATCCTGCACCTGCGCTTCAACGAGCCGGCGCTCGGCACCTGGGTTCTCAAGACGACGGGAGCGGCGGCGCACGTCGCAGCGGCGGATGCCGCGCTCGCGGCCAACGCGGACGATTGGCTGGTGCGCGAGATCACCCTCTATCTGAAGCGCACCCTGAAGCGCCTCGACGTGAGCGCGCGCAGCCTGGTTGCGCTGATCGAGCCGGGCTCCTGCTTCGCCGGCACACTGCTGGAACTCGCGCTCGCGGCCGATCGCAGCTTCATGTTGGACGGCACCTTCGAAGGCTCGAACGAGGCGCCAGCGACGGTGCGGCTCACGGCGATGAACACCGGCCCGCTGCCGATGGCGAACGGGCTCTCGCGGCTGGCCAGCCGTTTCCTCGACGATGATGAAGCGCTCGCGGCAGCGCACGACGCCGTGGGCGCCGACCTCGACGCCGGGATGGCGGACGCGCTCGGGCTCGTCACCTTCATCCCCGACGACATCGACTGGGAGGACGAGGTGCGTATCGCCATCGAGGCACGTGCGGCGTTTTCGCCCGATGCGCTCAGCGGCATGGAAGCCTCGCTCCGCTTCGCTGGGCCGGAGACCCTGGAGACCAAGATTTTCGGGCGGCTATCCGCTTGGCAGAACTGGATATTCCAGCGCCCCAATACCGTCGGACCCGAAGGCGCGCTCAAGCTCTATGGGTCGGGCGTGCAGCCGACCTTCGACCGCAACCGCGTCTAGCGCGGGGAGAGGAGCCCGATGCAGGTCGACTACAACGAACGCATCCCCAACAACGTGAGCCTCGCCGACGACCGCCGCCTGCTGCGTGCGCTGGAGCGCTGGCAGCCGGCCTACCTGGACTGGTGGCGCGAGCTCGGCCCGGTCGGCGCGCTGCAGCACGACGTTTACCTGCGCACCGCCATCGGCGTCGATGCGCAAGGCTGGGCGCACTTCGACTACGTCAAGATGCCCGACTACCGCTGGGGCATCTTCCTGGCCGAGCCCGAGCCCGACCGGCGCATCAACTTCGGCATCCACAAGGGCGAGCCCGCGTGGCAGGAGCTACCCGGCGAGTACCGCGCGGAGCTGCGCCGCCTCATCGTCATTCAGGGCGATACGGAGCCCGCGTCGGTGGAGCAGCAGTGCCGGCTTGGCCTCACGGCGCCTTCGCTCTACGACCTGCGCAACCTCTACCAGGTCAATGTCGAGGAAGGCCGGCACCTCTGGGCGATGGTCTATCTGCTGCACGCCTTCTTCGGCCGCGACGGGCGCGAGGAGGCCGAGGAATTGCTGGCCCGCCACGCCGGCGATGCCGACAAGCCGCGCACGTTGGAGGCCTTCAACGAGCCCACCGACGATTGGCTCTCATTCTTCATGTACACCTTTTTCCAGGACCGCGACGGCAAGTTCCAGCTCTGCGCGCTGGCGGAATCGGGCTTCGATCCCCTGTCGCGCACCTGCCGCTTCATGCTGACCGAGGAAGCCCACCACATGTTCGTGGGCGAATCCGGTGTCATGCGCATCGTCCAGCGCACCTGCGAGAAGATGCGCGAGCACGACACCGACGATGTCGGCCCCCATGGCGCCGTGCCGCTCGCGCTGCTGCAGAAGTGGGTCAACCTCCACTACTCGATCTGCCTCGATCTGTTCGGCGCAGAGGAGTCCACCAACGCGGCCAACTACTACTCGATGGGGCTGAAGGGCCGCTACCAGGAGACCAAGATCGACGACGACCACGTGCTCGCGGACCGTACCGTCACCGTGCCCGCCATGGAGGGCGGCAAGGTGGGGTTCAGGGAGGTGACGGCGCTCAAAGCGATGAACGAAACCCTGCGCGATTCCTACGTCGAGGACAGCCAGCGCGGCCTCAACCGCTTCAACAAGGTGATCCGCTCGTTCGATATCGACTTCGAGCTGCGCCTGCCGCACCGCGCCTTCCACCGCAACATCGGGGCCTTCGCCGGCATCCATGCGGCGCCCGACGGCACACTCATCGACGAGAAGACGTGGGCCGCGAAGCGGGACGAGTGGCTGCCGAGCGCAGCCGACCGCGCCTTCGTCGAATCCCTGATGCACCCGGTGAGCGAGCCCGGTGCGATGGCCGGCTGGATCGCCCCACCGAAGCGCGGCATCCACGGCCAGCCCCTCGACTATCGCTACGTCGAATTTCACTAGGGAAAGCCATCTGGCCGACGGTGGGATCGAGCGAGAGACCCATGCAAGAACCCCCACCGCCAACGCTGCTGAGGCGCGAGGGCCACGAGACCATCGCCTACCGGGCGATGGCAGGCAGCACGCCGGGCGTGATGTTCTGCGGCGGCTTCATGTCGGACATGACGGGCACCAAGGCCACGGCGCTGGAGGCCCATTGCCGTCGCACGGGCCGCGCCTACGTGCGCTTCGACTACGCCGGCCACGGTGAATCGGGCGGCGCGTTTCGGGACGGCACCATCGGCGGCTGGCGGGACGACGCGCTGGCGGTGCTCGACCGCGTGGCCAGCGGCCCGCAGGTCCTGGTCGGCTCCAGCATGGGCGGCTGGATCGTGCTGCTGCTCGCGCTGGTGCGGCCCGAGCGCGTCGCCGGACTCGTCGGAGTCGCGGCGGCACCCGATTTCACCGAAGACCTCATCTGGTCCGCGCTTGACGACGAAGGGCGGCGGACCCTCGCCGAGGCCGGCGAAATCGTGATGCCCTGCGACTATGGCGAAGACCCCTATCCCATCACGATAGGCCTGATCGAGGAGGGGCGCGATCACCTGCTGCTGCGCGCGCCAATCGCGATCGGCTGCCCCATTCACCTGCTGCAGGGCATGCGTGACGACGATGTGCCCTGGCGCACCGCGCTCCAAATCGCCGAGTTGGTCGAAAGCGAGCGCGTCACGGTCGAGCTGGTGAAGGACGGCGACCACCGCCTCTCGCGCGACGAGGATCTAGCCCGGCTTACCGCCGCTGTGGAGGGAATCGCCGGAGCAAGTGCCGCTTCAAATCATGGTGAGTGCGCGTGACCGCGCTAGGCAGGGCGCTCTGAGGTTACTATCTATGCCCGAGCAGACGGCTGGCAGAGATGGAGCGACAGCCATGAAGAAAATTGGAATTTTGGTGCGCCTCACCGCCGCCGTCGCCGTGCTCGGCGCAGTGCTTTACGGCGGCGCCCTGCTTGCCGCCGACGGGGAGACGCTACGCTCCCTCGACAAGCGCGTTGACGGGAGCCCCATCCTCAATCTGGTCGTGACCGACGGGCCGATGGAGCCGCCGCCCATCGCCTTCATCGACGAGGCCGGCGAAGAGAAGAGCCTCGCCGACTATCGCGGCACGCCTGTCGCCGTTCATTTCTGGGCCACATGGTGCTTCCCCTGCCGCGCCGAGATGCCAACGATGGACGCCCTGCAGCGGGAGCTTGGGGACGACCTGGTGATCCTTCCGCTCTCGCTCGACCGCGGCGGTGCCGAGCTCGTGCGCAGGTATTACAACGACCACGACCTCACCACGCTGCCGATCTTCATCGACGAGAAGATGAAGGCGGGGCGTGCGCTCCGGGTGCACGGCATCCCCGCCACTGTCTTCTTCGACGGCGAGGGCGCGGAGGTCGCGCGCGTGCTCGGCGATCGACACTGGGACGACCCGGACGTGATCGAGCTGGTGCGCCACATCGTCGAGTAGCGGCGCAGGCACGGGGACACCCCTCGCGGGGTCGGCGATCATGGAACTTTCCGCCATCGGCATCGTCTCGGTCTTCGTCGCCGGGCTGATCTCCTTCCTCTCGCCCTGCGTCCTGCCGCTGGTGCCGGGGTACGTCTCCTACGTCGCTGGCGGCTCGCTCGAGGAGCTGAGGGACGAGGAGGGACTCTCCCGCAGGCGACTTGCGGCGCTGATGCTGAGTGCGTTCTTCGTCCTCGGCTTCACGACGGTCTTCGTGGCCCTCGGGGCGAGCGCGAGCGCGGTGGGCGGCTTCCTGCTCCAGCACAAGACAATTTTCGAATATGTTGCAGGCGCCGTAATCATCGTCTTCGGCGTCTACCTCACGGGCCTGATCAGAATCCCGTTCTTCGAACGTGAGGCGCGCTTCGTCGGCCGTCTCGCGGGCGGCAAGCCGGCGAGCGCGTTCCTGCTGGGCGCTGCATTCGCCTTCGGCTGGACTCCCTGCATCGGCCCGGTGCTGGGCGGCATCCTCACCCTCACAGCGACCTCCGCCGATGTCGGCCTCGGCGTCGGCCTGCTGGCGGTCTATTCGCTGGGGCTCGGGGTGCCGTTCCTGATCGCGGCGGCGTTCACCGGCTTCTTCCTCCGCCACATGAGGCGCATCCGCAGGATCAGCAGGCCACTGCAGATCGGCGCCGGAGTCATTCTGGTGGCCATGGGGGCAGCCTTGATTACCGGCTACCTCAGCTCCTTCGCCTTCTGGCTGCTCGAAGCCTTCCCCGGTCTCGCCGCGATCGGGTAATCGGGAATACCGGACGCCCCGCCTAGCCGGGCGTCGGCGCGGAGAGTGTGTCAGGACCGGGTGCGGCCGCGCAGCAGGTCGCGAAGAACGCAAAGCTCGTCCAGCACTTGGGCGGCTTTGGCGCGATCTTCGGGAGCGAGAGGGCTTTCCTCCTCGATCCCATCGGGCAATAGAGGTGGGGCGCCCGGTCTCGAGGCCCGCTCGCGCAGCAGCTTCTGCACGCCGCGCACGGTATATCCCTCGGCGTGAAGCAAGTGCCGGATATGGCGCAGCAGTGCCACATCCTCGGGCCGGTAGTAGCGGCGTCCGCCGCCCCGCTTCAGTGGCCTGACCTGCGGGAACTTGGTCTCCCAGAAGCGCAGGACATGCTGCGGTACGGCAAGCTCTTCGGAGACCTCGCCGATGGTGCGGAACGCATCCGGCGATTTCGGAACACCCGCGCTTGCGGGCTCGGCGCCTGGCATCGCCTAGGAAGAGGCCGGCCCGTCGGGCCGTTCGCTATCCAGAACTATCTCCAGGCCCTCGCCCTCCTCGAGGGGCGCGAGCGAGCCATTGATGCGGTCCTTCAACACGTGTGAGGCGCGGAAGACCAGCACGCGCCGCGGCAGGATGGGCACCTCTTCACCGGTCTTGGGGTTGCGACCGATACGCTGGCCCTTCATGCGCGCGCTGAAGCTGCCGAAGGAAGAAATCTTCACCGGCTCGCCGCGCGCGAGCGCGTCGGCGATCAGGCCGAGGACCGATTCGACCAGATCAGCAGATTCCTTCCGTGACAGGCCGATTTCGCGGAAGACAGCCTCGGCGAGATCGGCGCGGGTGACCGTTCGCCCGGCCATTGTCTCCCGCCTCCCTTTATGTCCGCACCACGGTACTGCCTCGGCGCCCAAGCGTCAACCGTCGTGCGCACGCCAAACCGGGGCCTATGCACAATTGTTGGGCCGGTACAGCGGTTTAGAGGCGAATGACGCCGGCGCCCCAGACCAGACCGCCGCCAATCGCCTCCACAACCAGCAGATCGCCCGGCTCAATTCGCCCGTCGTCGATGCCGGCCTTGAGCGCGAGCGGGATGGAGGCAGACGAGGTATTGGCGTGGCGGTCCACGGTCACGATCGTCTTTTCCGCCGGAATTCCGAGCTTCTTGCCGGTCGCGTCGATGATCCGACGGTTGGCCTGATGGGGAACCAGCCAGTCGACGTCGTCTGCGCCGACGCCTGCGGCATCCAGCGCCTCGCCCGCGATTTCCGCAAGGTTCGCCACGGCATGGCGAAAGACCTCGCGTCCCTGCATTCGCAGGTAACCGGAGGTCTGGGTGGAGGAGACACCGCCGTCCACATAGAGCGCCTGGTAATGGCGCCCGTCGGAGCGCATGCGGACCGCAAGCACGCCCCGGTCAGCCGTGGTCCCGGTGCCGGTATCCGCGCGCAGCACGGCGGCGCCCGCGCCATCGCCGAAGAGCACGCAGGTCTGGCGGTCGTCCCAGTCGAGGATGCGTGAATAGGTTTCGGCGCCGATGATGAGCGCCGTGTCGGCCGCGCCGCTTCGGACCATGCTGTCGGCCACTGATAGCGCGCAAACGAAGCCCGCGCACACGGCCTGGACATCGAAGGCGATGCCGCCGGTCATGCCGAGCCTGGCCTGCACCTTGGTCGCGGTAGCGGGAAAGGTGTTGTCCGGTGTGGACGTCGCCAACACCACGAGGTCGAGAGAGTCCGCGCTGACGCCTGCTGCTTCAAGCGCTGCCCGGCTCGCCTCGCAAGCGAGATCGGAGGTCAGCTGGTCATCGGCCGCCACGTGCCGCTGCCTGATGCCGGTGCGGGTCTTGATCCACTCGTCGCTGGTGTCGATGCGCGTGCTGAGCTCGTCGTTGCTGAGCACGCGCTCGGGAAGATAGGCGCCGCAGCCGACCAGCCGGGAGCGGCGCATGGCTAGAGCGCGGCCCTCTTCGGCTCCGGCAGGGCGGCAAGCTGGAGGCGCGACAGCTCGTCGATGATCTTGGGATTGATCCCCTGGCTCACCATGTCGAAGGCGACGCCGATGGCATTGGCGAAGCCCTTGTGATCGGTGCCGCCGTGGCTCTTCACCACGACCCCGTTCACGCCCAGGAACATGGCACCGTTGTAGGCGCGGGGGTCGACCCGCTCCCGGAGCAACCGGAGCGCAGGCCGCGCCAGCAAATAGCCGAGCCGCGAGAACAGTGAGCGCCGGAAGGCGCTCTTGAGATACTCGGTGTAGAGGCGCGCCGTGCCCTCCGCCGACTTGAGCGCGATGTTGCCGGCGAAGCCGTCGGTGGCGATCACGTCGACGGTGCCGGCGGCGATGTCGTCAGCCTCGACGAAGCCGTGGAATTTGATCGGCAGCCCGGAATCCCGCAGCGTCGCGGCCGCCGTGCGTATCGTCTCCGAGCCCTTCAGCTCCTCGGTGCCGATGTTGAGCAGGCCCACCGTGGGCTCGCGCACGCCGAGAACGTTGCGCGCGAAGACCTCCCCCATCACGGCGAACTGCGCGAGCGTTGCCGAATCGCAATCAATATTGGCGCCGAGGTCGAGCATCACGCTCTCGCCCCGCACCGTAGGGAAGACCGATCCCATCGCGGGACGCCCGATCCCCGGCAGGGTCTTGAGCGTGACCTTGGCGAGCGCCATGAGTGCGCCGGTGTTGCCCGCCGAAACCACGCCGTCCGCCGTATTCTCCCCGACGGCGTCGATGGCGAGCCGCATGCTCGATGCCTGGCGCTGGCGCAACACCTGGACGAGCTTGTCGTTGTCGGCGATCACCTTCTCGGCATGGTGGACGGTGCTGACGGACTTCAGGCGCTTGAATTTCGCCAAGCCCGCAGTGATGGCCGACTCCTTGCCGAAGAACTTGAAGCGGAGTTGCGGATGGCGCACGCGGGCGATGTTGGCGCCCCTGATCACCACGTCGGGAGCACCATCGCCACCCATTGCGTCGAGGGCGATTACGATCTCCGAGTTGCTCATCTGCGGGCCTTCGTGTCGGCCTGGTATGGGGCTAGACCTCGCCCTCGATCACCTCGCGGCCTCTGTAGTAGCCGCAGGCCCGACACACGTGGTGGGGCAGCTTGTGCTCGCCGCAATTGGGGCATTCCGTCGGGTTGACCTTGGCCAACGCGTCGTGGGAACGACGGTTGCCGCGGCGTGCGCGGGACACTTTCTTTTTTGGGACGGCCATGGACAGGTTCTCATCGCTTGACTGCACGGGCACCGCGCCGCCGCTTCAACGGCAGCGCACCAATTGCGCCGGCACTACACAATAGAGTCGCACATTACAACTTGCTTTTGAGTTGGCCAAGCGCCGCGAAGGGTCTGGCGTCTCCATCGTCGTCCGGCACACCCTTTTTGGGTCCATCCTCGCCCACCGCGTAGGTGAGCGGCCCGTCCGGCGCATCGGGGTGGCGCGGATAGGGGTCCAGGATAAGGGCGAGATGCTCCGACACCAGCGCGCCTACATCGATGCCGTCCTCGGGTAGTGGTTCGGCCTCGTCGCCTTCCGCCAAGACTTCGACCTCGTGCTCGGGCTGCTCGGCGGGCGGTGGCGCGTAGAGGGCGGAGACAGGCTCGTTCACCGAGCGCGGCACGGGCTCGAGCGTCACGACGCAACGCTGAACCAGCAGCGCGTCGATCGCCCCGCTCACACGGATGGCACCGTCGGTCTCGTCGGCCGGCGCGAAGCGGAGCTCCGCCGTAAGCACGTCCAACGCTAGCAGGTCCAGGCGGCACGCGAGCGCCTCCCTCTCAGCCTCGCCGGCCTCGAACGCAACAGTGAGGCCGGAGCGGCCCACCTCGTCTGCCGTGACCAGGCGCCGACCTCCGGTGCCGGTAGACGCATCGGCGCTCATTGGCCGCCTTCCGCAGCAGCCGCGAGCGGCGGTACCGGCGGCAGCCCAACCTCGCCGCCGAGCAGCGTCTCTGCGCTTTGGCCATCGAGTGCGTCCAGAATCGTCTCGACATAGGCGGCCATCGCGAGCACGCGGGCGGCGGGCGGCGGTTCGTTGTTGAAGACGTTGCGCTCCAGCGCCTCGGCGATGGCTTGGCGGCGTTCCGCCCCCGGCGCCTGCTCGAATGCCTGGTCGTAGGCCTTGGCGCGCCCGTAGAAGGCGCGCGCCATCTGCTTCACCCGCTTGCCGACGCGCAGGTCGCCGACGCCCATCTCCCGCAGGCTTTGGTCCATGTCGTCGAACATCACGTCGAAGAGCGCCTGGCTCAGTTGCCGGCCGGCCTCCTCGCACTGGCGCAGCCTGCGCATCACCGGCACCACGTGCAGCACGATCAGATCGAAGCGGCCATCGAGCGTGTCGGCAACCCCGCCCTCGGTGTAGAGGATCGGATCGCGCGCCTGACGTACTGCTACCGTGTAGAGGCGGCGGGCCGCCTCACGCCGGCGCTTGCGCCCCTTCAGATGGCGCCAGACGCGCCCGACCGCCATGACGGCCCGTTCCGCCATACCCCGCGCGTGCCGTTGACACGCCCAGACAACGCGCGCAGGTTGGCGCGGCTCGGCGAGCGGAGGTGGTTCCCATGAGGCTCCGGCGCAGACACGCAGTGAGTGCCGCAGCGCGCGCGCCAGGCTGGCGCGGCAAACGCGCCTTGCTGGGCTGCGCGTTGGCGGCGGCGCTTGTCGCCGGCTGCACGCCGATCGTCCATCAGCAAGGCCATGTCAGCGATTCCGAAGCCTTGGCCGCGATCAAGCCCGGCGTGCAGACCCGCGCGGAGGTCGCGCGCCTGCTGGGCACGCCGTCGGCGGTGGGGACCTTCGACGACGCGCGCTGGTACTACATCAGCCGCCGCACGGAGACGGAGGCGTTCAACGCGCCCGAATTGGTCGACCAAAGCGTCATCGTGATCGCCTTCGACGAGAGCGGCGTCGTGGCCGAGGTCACGTCGGTATCGACCGAAGAGGCGCGCGCAGTCGTGCCGGTCGACGAGGAGACCGCGACGCGCGGCCGCGAGCTCGGCCTGCTGGAGCAGCTTTTCGGCAACATCGGCCGGCCGGCTCCGAGAAGCCAGTAGGGCGGCTTCCCCCGTCGCTTCCCCTCCCGCGCTTCGGTGCATCAACCGGCGACGAACTTCGCGATGATGGCCAGCAGCAAGATCGCCACGATGTTGGTGATCTTGATCATCGGGTTGATGGCGGGTCCGGCGGTGTCCTTGTAGGGATCGCCCACGGTATCGCCCGTGACCGCCGCTTTGTGGCTGTCCGAGCCCTTGCCGCCGTGGTTGCCGTCCTCGATGTACTTCTTGGCGTTGTCCCAGGCGCCGCCGCCGGCGGTCATCGCGATGGCGAGGAAGAGCCCGGTCACGATCGTGCCCATGAGCGCGGCGCCCAGCGCCGAGAAGCCCGCTGACTGGCCCGCGATCGCCCAGATCACGATGTAGAGCAGGATTGGCGCCAGGATCGGCAGCAGCGAAGGCAGAATCATCTCGCGGATGGCCGACTTGGTGAGCAGATCGACCGCGCGGCCGTACTCCGGCTTGCCGGTCCCTTCCATGATGCCGGGGATCTCCCTGAACTGCCGGCGCACCTCGAGCACCACGGAACCCGCGGCGCGGCCCACCGCAAGCATCGCCATGGAGCCGAAGAGGAAAGGCAGGAGGCCGCCGAAGAAGAGACCGACGACCACATAGGGATTGCTCAGGGAGAAGTCGAGCTCCACCCCTGGGAAGTATCGCACCACGTCTTCGGTGTACGCGGCGAAGAGCACAAGCGCGGCGAGACCCGCAGACGCGATGGCATAGCCCTTGGTCACCGCCTTCGTGGTGTTGCCGACCGCATCCAGCGCGTCGGTCGTCTTGCGCACGTCCTCGTCCAGCTCCGCCATTTCGGCGATGCCGCCGGCGTTGTCGGTCACCGGGCCGTAGGCATCGAGCGCCACCACCATGCCGGCGAGCGCCAACATCGCCGTGACCGCCACCGCGATGCCGAAGAGGCCGGCGGCGAGGAAGGCGAGGATGATTCCCGCCGCGATGATGATCGCGGGGATCGCCGTTGCCTGCATGGAGACCGCAAGCCCCTGTATGATGTTGGTGGCATCGCCCGTGGTCGATGCCTTGGCGATGCCACGCACCGGTCCGAACTCGGTCGACGTGTAGTACTCGGTGACCCAGATCATGAGCCCGGTCACCACCAGCCCGATCAGCCCGCAGAGGAAGAGATCGAGGCCCGAGGCCGTCACACCGCTCACGGTGAACTCGGTGCTCCAGCCCACCACCCAGTCGGTAATTGGATAGAACGCGACGGCGGACAGCACCGCCGAGACCAGGAAGCCGCGATAGAGCGCAGGCATGATCTTCTGGCTCTTGCCGAGGCGGACGAAGAACGTGCCGATCACGGAGGCCAGGATGCAGGCGCCGCCGATGGCCAGCGGATAGAGCATGAGCGATTGCTGCAATTCTCCGGTGAAGAACACAGCCGCCAGCAGCATCGTGGCGACGATGGTGACGGCGTAGGTCTCGAAGAGGTCCGCCGCCATGCCGGCGCAGTCGCCCACGTTGTCGCCCACATTGTCAGCGATCACGGCCGGGTTGCGCGGGTCGTCCTCGGGGATGCCGGCTTCCACCTTGCCGACCAGATCGGCGCCGACATCAGCGCCCTTGGTGAAGATGCCGCCGCCCAGCCGCGCGAAGATCGAGATCAGCGAGCCGCCGAAGCCGAGCGCCACCAGCGCCTCCAGCACGGTCTTGGTCTCGACATCCGCGATCAGAAGGATCGCGTAATAGACCGCGACACCAAGCAGGCCGAGGCCCACCACCAGGAGGCCGGTGATGGCGCCGGAGCGGAAAGCGACGCCGAGCGCCGGCTTGAGCCCGCCGGTCCTGGCCGCATCGGCGGTCCGTACGTTGGCCCGCACCGAGACGTGCATGCCGATATAGCCGGCCGCGCCGGACAGAACCGCGCCAATGAGGAAGCCGATGCCCACCAGGTAGCCGAGCAGGCCGGTCAGAATGCCGAACAGCACCAGGCCGACGAGCGAAATCGTCAGGTACTGGCGGTTGAGGTAGGCCCGCGCGCCTTCCTGCACGGCACCGGCGATCTCCTGCATGCGCTCGGTGCCGGCGCTCGCGCTCAAGACCGACCGGGTGGCGTAGAGACCGTAGGCGAGCGCGACCAGTCCGCTGGCCACGGCAAACCAAAGGATTGCTGACATGGTGGCAACCTCGTTGAGCGATGGGGAGGAAGGCACTTGTGCACGCGAGTGCGCACGCCGGGGCGGCCCGCCGGCGCGGCGGAAATTAGAAGAAGAGCGCGTCGAACGCAACCGTTCCACCGGGCTGGTACAGCCTGGGGGCATTGGTATAGTGCGCGCGGTTTCAGACCCGGGAGAAGACCGATGAAGCTGTTGCGTGTTGGCGAGGCGGGCGCCGAGCGGCCGGCCGTGATGCTGGATGACGGAACCATCATCGACGCATCGAGCGCGGTCGGCGAAATCGACGGCGCCTGGCTCGAAGGCGGCGGCGTCGACCGGCTGGCGAAAGCTCTGGCAAACGGCACCGATCGCTTCCCGAGCGTCGAGCCCGGCATACGGATCGGCCCGCCGGTGGCGCGGCCCGGCCACATCATCGCCATCGGCCTCAACTTCGCCGACCACGCCAAGGAGGCGGGGATGGATATTCCGACCGAGCCGGTGGTCTTCTCCAAGGCACCGAGCTCCTACAGCGGGCCGGACGACGATGTGCTGATCCCGCGCGGCAGCACGAAGACCGACTGGGAGGTCGAACTCGGCGTGGTAATCGGCCGCACCTGCGAGTATCTGCCCGACGAGGCGGCGGCGCTCGACCATGTCGCCGGGTACTGCATCTGCAACGATGTCTCCGAGCGCGACTTCCAGCTCCAACGCGGCCCCACCTGGATCAAGGGCAAGTCGGCCCGGACCTTCTGCCCGACCGGGCCGTGGCTGGTCACGCCCGACGAGATCGCCGATCCGCAGAGCCTCGCCATGTCGCTCACGGTGAACGGCGAGGTGCGCCAGACCGGCAGCACGGCCACGATGATCTTCGGCGTGGCCCACCTCGTCCACTATCTCAGCCAGTTCATGGTGCTGGATGCCGGCGATCTGATCTCGACCGGCACCCCGCCCGGCGTCGGCATGGGCATGAAGCCGCCGGTCTATCTCGAGCCCGGTGACGTGATGGAACTGGAGATCGAGGGCCTCGGCCGCCAGCGTCAGACGGTCCGCCAGGCGTAGGCCGGACCGATTGACAGGGGCGAAGGCGCTCCCTATGGTGCGCCGCCCTGCCGGGAGAGGATGAGATGAAGGTCTTCAACTCGTTGCGCGCCGCCAAGAAGCGCCACAAGGATTGCCAGATCGTGCGGCGCAAGGGGCGCGTGCTGGTCATCAACAAGCGCAACCCGCGCTTCAAGGCGCGCCAGGGCTGACCGCACCGGGCTGCTCCGGCTCACCGCCGCCTCGCATTGACGGGCGGCACGTGCGCACCGACAATCCGTCACGCTCACAAGGGAGGGTCCTCGCCGGGCTCCGAAAGGTGCTGCCGTGATCGCCATGCCTGAGCCCGACGCGGGCGTCATCAGCCAGCGCCAGTCCCTGGTTGCCGCGCTGCGCAAGCTGCTGCCCGAGGACTGCGTGATCGACGACGAACGGGGCTTGCGCCCCTTCGAGTGCGACGGCCTAAGCGCCTACCGCTCGCTGCCGATGGTCGTCGTCCTGCCGCGCGATACGCAGGAAGTCAGCCGCGTGCTGGCGCTCTGCCACGAGCGCGGCGTCAAGATCGTGCCGCGCGGCGCCGGCACCGGCCTTTCCGGCGGGGCCCTACCGCTCGCCGACGGGGTCACCGTGGGCTTCGGCAAGCTCAACCGGGTCCTCGAAATCGATACCGCCAACCGCTGCGCCGTGGTCCAACCGGGCGTCGCCAATCTTGCCATCAGCACGGCAGTCAGCCCTTACGGCTTCTATTATGCGCCGGATCCCTCCAGCCAAATCGCCTGCTCCATCGGCGGCAACGTGGCCGAGAATTCCGGCGGCGTGCACTGCCTCAAGTACGGGCTCACCACCAACAACTTGCTCGGCGTTGAGTTGGTGCTGATGGACGGCGAGGTCTTGCGCCTCGGCGGCAAGCAGTTCGATGCCGAGGGCTATGACCTGCTCGGCGTGGTGACCGGCTCGGAGGGACTGCTCGGGGTCGTCACCGAGGTGACGGTGCGGCTGCTGCCCAAGCCCGCCACGGTGCGCGCGCTCTTGCTCGGCTTCCCCGACAACGCATCGGCCGGCGCCTGCGTGGGCGAGATCATCGCCGCCGGAATCATCCCGGCCGGCCTGGAAATGATGGACAAGCCGGCGATCGAGGCGGCGGAAAGCTTCTGTCAGCCCGGCTATCCCATGGACGTCGCGGCGATCCTGATCTGCGAGCTGGACGGGCCCGAGGTCGAGGTCGACGAGCTTGTCGCGCTCGTCGGCGACCTCGCCCGGAAGTCGGGAGCGACGACGATCCGCGCGAGCACGAGCGAGGAGGAGCGCGAGCGCTTCTGGCTCGGCCGCAAGTCCGCTTTTGGCGCCGCAGGCCGCATGGCGCCTGACTACTACGTCATGGACGGCACCATTCCGCGCGCGCGCCTGCCCGAGGTCCTGACCCGCATCGGCGAGCTCTCCCGCGAATACGACCTGCCGGTCGCCAACGTCTTCCACGCGGGCGACGGCAATCTGCATCCGTTGATCATGTACGATTCCAGCATCCCCGGCGCCCTCCAGCGCACTGAGGAGATGGGGTCGGAAATTCTCAAGCTCTGTGTCGAGGTGGGCGGCGTGCTCACCGGCGAGCACGGCGTCGGCGTCGAGAAGCGCGACCTGATGGGCACGATGTTCAGCGAGGACGATCTCAAGCAGCAACAGCGGATCAAGTGCGCCTTCGATCCGGACCAGCTGCTCAACCCCGGAAAGGTTTTCCCGACGCTGCATCGCTGCGCCGAGCTCGGCCAGATGCACGTCCACCGCGGCGAGACGCCGTTCCCCGACCTGCCCCGCTTCTGATGGCCGACACTCTGGCGCCGACGGACGCGGACGGCCTCGCGGATGCCGTGCGCTGGGCCGTTGCAGGCGAACAACCGCTTGAGGTCATCGCCGGCGGCTCCAAGCGGGACTTTGGCCGGCCGGTGCAGAGCGCGGCCACCCTCTCGCTCGCCGCGTTCAACGGCATCGTGGACTATCAGCCTTCCGAGCTCGTGCTGACTGCCAAGGCGGCAACGCCGCTCGCCACTATTGAAGCCGCGATCAGGGCCGAGCGGCAGATGCTGGCGTTCGAGCCCGCCGATTATGCGCCCCTGTTGGGCACGAACGACAGCGCGACGCTCGGCGGTGCGCTCGCCTGCAACCTCTCGGGCCCGCGTCGAATCAAGGCGGGCGCGGCACGCGATCACTTTCTTGGCGTGCACGCGGTCAGCGGCCGGGGCGAGCGCTTCAAGGCCGGCGGCCGCGTGGTCAAGAACGTGACTGGCTACGATGTCTGCAAGCTGCTCGCTGGTTCCTACGGCACGCTCGCACTCATGCACGAGGTGACGGTCAAGGTCCTGCCTGCGCCGGAGCGGACACGCACGGTCCTGGTCTATGGGCTGGAGCTGGCCGCGGCCATGGAGGCCCTTGGTGCGGCGCTTGGGAGCGCGCACGAGGTCTCGGGCGCGGCCCACATGCCGGCCGAAGTGGCGGCGTGCTCGGCCGTCTCCTACGTCGCGGGCGCCGGTGCTTCGGTCAGTGCGGTCCGGGTCGAGGGCTTTCCCGCCTCGGTGGAGGCGCGCTGCGAGGCGTTGCGTGAGCTGCTCGGGCGCTTCGGCGCGGTCGAGGAGCTTCACTCGAAGAACTCGGCGACGCTCTGGCGCGAAATTCGGGACGTCCGGGCCTTCGCCGGGGACAGCGGGCCGCTTTGGCGCCTCTCGGTGCCGCCGGCATCGGGTGCAGCAGCAGCCACCCGCGTCGCGGACGCGGCAGACGTGCGTACCCTCTTCGACTGGGGCGGCGGGCTCGTCTGGCTCGCGGTCGACGGGGCGGAGGATGCGGGCGAAGCTGCGGTGCGCGAAGCCGTTGCGGCAGTGGGGGGGCATGCGACTCTGGTCCGCGCCGATGCGCCGATACGGTCGGCGCGCGCGGTATTCCAGCCCCAGGCGGCGGGCCTCGCGGCTCTGACCGAGCGCATCAAACGCGCCTTCGACCCGGCAGGCGTGCTCAATCCCGGGCGCATGCACGCGGGCGTCTAGCGGCGATGCAGACCCAGTTCACCGAGAGCCAGCTGGCGCTCCCGGCACTGGCGCAAGCCAACGAGGTGCTTCGCACCTGCGTCCATTGCGGGCTCTGCCTCGCCACCTGCCCGACTTACGCGATCCTTGGCGACGAGCGGGACAGTCCGCGCGGGCGCATCTACCTGATCAAGGACATGCTGGAGCAGGACGCACCCGCCGACGCCACGGTCACCCGCCACATCGACCGCTGTCTCTCCTGCCTCTCCTGCATGACGACCTGCCCTGCGGGGGTCGACTACATGCATCTGGTCGACCATGCGCGCGGTCACATCGAGCGCACCTGGAAACGACCGCTCGTCGAGCGCGCGATTCGCACGTTGCTCAGCGTCGTGCTACCCCGCCCTGGTTTGGCGCGCCTCGCGCTCCTGGCCGCGCGGGGGCCGGCGCTGCTGGCGCCGCTCGTCGGCGGAAGGCTCGGCGCCCTGCTCAGGCTTGCGGGCCGTCCTTCGCACGGGCCGAGCTGGGTCGAGAGGCCACAGGTCATCCCGGCCCAGGGCCGGCGGCGCAAGCGGGTGGCGCTGCTCACCGGCTGCGTCCAATGCGTGCTCGCGCCGGAGATCAACGAAGCGGCGGTGCGCGTGCTCACCCGCCACGGCTGCGAAGTGGTGGTGCCGCGCGGCGCGGGCTGTTGCGGTGCTCTCTCGCACCACTTGGGGGACGAGCAGCGGGGCCGCGCGCAGGCCGGGCGCACGGCGGCGACATTCGCGCGCGAGGCAGCCCAGGGCGGTCTCGATGCGATCGTCGCCACGGCGTCCGGCTGCGGGACGATGCTCAAGGACTACGGCCACCTGCTCAAGGACGACGAGACCCACGCCGAAGCCGGGGCGCAGGTGGCAGGGCTCGCTCGCGACGTCAGCGAGGTGCTCGACGAACTGGGCGTCTCGGGCTCCGCGACGCCGCCGACGAATGCACCCGTCGCCTATCACTCGGCCTGCTCGCTCCAGCACGGCCAGAAGCTCGACCGACAGCCGATGGCGCTCCTTGCCGCCGCCGGCTTTACTGTGCGAACGGTCCCGGACGGGCATTTCTGCTGCGGCTCGGCAGGCACATACAATATGCTTCAGCCCGACTTGGCCGGTGAACTCGGCGCTCGCAAGGCAGCGGCAATCGAGGGCACCGGTGCCGCGCTTGTGGCTGCAGGCAATATCGGCTGCATGGTCCAGATCGCCGGCCACACCACGTTGCCGGTGGTGCATACGGTCGAGTTGCTCGACTGGGCGACCGGAGGGCCGCGCCCGCCTGCGCTTGAGCGGCTCGCTGTCGTATGACGCCAGTCGAGCGAAGCGAGCGCCGCACCAGGCGGAACCGGGTCGAGCCGCAACAGGGGCACTCGTGGCGGGGTCAGGCGCCATGGACGTAACGATGGATCGGAAGGACGGCGTGCTATCGGTGCGGGTGGAAGGCCGCATTGACGGCTCCACCGTGCTCGAGTTCCGAGAGGCGATCGAAACTGCGATCGCCGACAGCGACCGCGCCGTGATCGTGGACTGCGAGAGGCTCGAGTACCTGGGCAGCGCGGGTCTCCGCACGATACTCAACATCGCCAAGAGCCTTTCGAATCGCGACACGCGGTTCGCGCTGCACTCGCTTTCGGATCAGGTCCGGGTCGTCTTCGAGACGAGCGGCTTCGACACCATCATCCCGGTCCACGCGTCGCGAGACGAAGCACTCGCTTCTGTAGACGGCTGACTGCCTGAAGCCCAATCGCCCCTCCGCGCAAGAGGCGCGGCTATGCTCACGATCCGATTTCTTTCTGTGCCTCCTCCGTGAGAGCCTGACCGGCTCTCGTCGCAGCCTCGGCCAGCAGATCGATCCAGCGTTGGCCGTGAGCGGCGACGCGATGGGTGAGGCCGATCCGCCGCAAGGGCTCAGGCGCAGCGAAGCGAAGAAAACTCAGCTCCGGGGTGGCCGTGCTCTCGGCGAGCGCGGCCGTCTCGGGCAGAAGCGTCAATCCCGCACCGCTGGCGACGAGCCGCGACAGTGTGGCGAGCGATTGTGCTCCGCGGCGCACCTCTTGCATGCGCCACATCAGGCAGGCGCCCAAAACTTGGTCGGCCAGGCAATGACCGTCGCCGAGCGTAAGGAGCGGCCCTATGTCGGCGCGGGCCAGGTCCTCCGGACGCAAGTCGTCGCCGAGGGAGCGGCGAATCGAGGCGAGGCGCTCGGCGCGGCCGGCGAGGACGAGGCGGTCCTCGAACAGCTCGCGCTCGGGCAGCTCCAGCATTCCCAGCGGAAGCGAGACGATGGCGGCGTCGAGACGTCCGGCGAGGAGCCCGGACACGAGGTCCTGACCCGGTGCTTCCAGGATGTCGATTTCTATACGGGGTGAAGCGTCGGGCAGATGGCTCAGCATTCCTGGAAGCAGGTAGGGCGCGAGCGTAGAGACGACTCCAACGGCGACTCTGAGCGGCCCCGCTTCGAATCGCTGCCCCATGGTTTCGAGAAGCAGCGTTTCGTCCAGGATCCGGAGTGTCTGCTCATGCGCCTCCCGCCCGAGGGGGGTAAGGAGGATGCCGCGGCTCTCGCGCTCGACCAGCGGCCCGCCGAGCGAGGCCTCCAGTTCGCGAATTTGGAGCGAAAGCGCCGGTTGCGAGACGTGAACGCTCTCTGCCGCGCGACTGAAGGAGCCGTGCTCGATCAGTGCTTGAAAGTATCTTAGCTGGCGCAACGTAACGGGCATGGCCTATCCCTAAGGGCGCGACCGCAACGTCGAAATTGTTTGAGTCGCGCTGTGCCGGCCCACCGATAGGGGCCGGGGTGGATCCACCGATACCTCCCATCCGTCCCAGGTCGAGGCGTCGAACGTTCGACCGTAAGGTTTGGCCCCGTCCAGGCGACAGGGAACCCATCTCGCCTGGTCGAGCTTGTTGTAGCTGCCCCCGCCCGGGCCTCTGGCAAAATCCAGTGGCCCGCTGGGACGCGTGGGATTGGCTGTGCAACTTCGGTTCTAGCGGACCAACTCGGCGGTTTCGCGACGGGAAGTCGGGGCTTCGGCAGCCGGCGGAATTTGTGAACTCTCCTTCCGTCGGCTGGCGTGATTTGGGCTCCCTTGCCTGGTCCCGCCGACGACCCCTTTCGCCTCGGTATCGCCGGCCGCCTTCACCTTAGCTGCTCTTACGGGGGCACTTTCTCGTATCCGCTCATGATCATCGCCTCCCTGTTTCGCCGCTTCGGAAACTCATTTTCTGACGCCAAACCTCGAACTGACGTCGTTTGCGCTGGTTCCACACCACACGTGTTCTCTTATGACAGCGTGGAAGAGCAATTTCCGCTACCGATTTCTTCACCCTCAGATGGTCTTCGCTCATTTGATACGTTGCTGCGCGATGGCACAACCAGTCGCCCTCAGCCGGAGGCGCCGTGATCTGCCGTACCGTCATAGCGCAGCACGATGCAGGTGATGTCGTCGGACTGCTCTGCTCCGGCAGCGAAGTTAACCACCGCGCTGGTGACATTCTCAAGGATGGAATCGACAGGCAGATCGCGACCTTCGGCCAAGACCTCCTCCAGGCGTGCCTCGGTGAACTCCTCGTCGTCCACGTTCATGGCCTCGGTGATGCCGTCGGTGTAGAGGAACATCGTGTCTCCCGGAGCCAGATTTACCGCGTCCTCGGCGTAGGGCAATCCGGGCATGACACCGACGGCCATGCCCCCGGTCATTGGCAACGCCGAAACTGCGCCAGGACGCTGAACCACGTAGGGCGGGTTGTGCCCGGCGTTGGCGTACACGAACTCTCCAGTCTCGGGATTCAGGATGCCGTAGAAGAGCGTCACGAACAGGTCCTGTGGGTTCTGCTCGCATATTGCGTCGTTGACTTCCTCCAGGCATGGGCCCGGGGTGGGGTGCCGGGCCGCGGCGGCCCGCATGACGGTCCGCGCGATCGCCATGAAGAACGCGGCCGGCACGCCCTTGCCGGAAACGTCCGCCATGACCACGCTGAGGCGACCGTCGTCGAGGGTGAAGAAGTCGTAGAAGTCGCCACCCATTTCGCGCGCAGGCGTCATGACTGCGTGCCCCGAAAAGCTCGAACTCTCCGGCAACGTCTTGGGTAGGATCGCTCCCTGCAAGGCGTGCGCGATCATGAGTTCGGATTCCATCCGCTGCTTGGCCTTTTCGAGCTGCGCGTTCGATGCCTCCAGCTCGCGCGTGCGGGCACGGACCATGCTTTCCAGGTATTCCTCGCGCGCCTGGACCTGGCGCACCATGTTTTGAAAGACGCGGACCAGCGTCCCGAGCTCGTCCCGCCGAACGGCCACCGGGTCCAGCGTTTCCGGGGCGAAACTGAGCGTATCGGTATCCACCTCCGCTGCCGCCGTGGTCAACGCGGTGACCGGCTGCACGATACGGCGCGCGGAGAATGCCGCGATGAGCGAGCCGATGGCGAAGGCTGCCGCAGCCACGATCAATCCGTACTTGATGTGGTCCGCGAACAGCTGATCCAGATGGTCTCGCTGCATGTGGATTACGGCGGCGCCCGTGGCGACCCCGCCGCGATCGAGGATCGGCGCCGCCACATGGAGGGCATGCTCGCCGAGATACGAGACGGCGCCGTCGATGCCGAGGGCGCGGGTGGCAAGGTCCTGGTCCTCCGCCGACAACGCCGCCTCGGCTTCGGAGACGTCTCTGCCCCCGAAGGTGGCCATGCCGATGAGGTGAAGCAAGTCGTTGACCACCCAGATCGCCTGGACGGCTTCCCGCCCGGCCAGCGAATCCAGAGCAGCATCGATGCCGATGACCTCGCCGGGACCGCCGGTGTCCGCCGCCAGCGTCCCGACCAGCACGGATTCGCGAGTGCCTGCGCGAACGCCGACGTACCTGATAGGCTTTTCCAGCCCCTTCGGCGGCATCGACTGGAAGGCGATGGAAAAACGCCGCCCCGAGACTAAGGCCTCCACGACACGGGGATCGATCCCGGCGGACGCCAGATCCGGCGCATCGCTCTGGCTCAGGCCTTCGACCGCGCGGACCAGCGGCGTACCGGCCTCGTCCAGCAGCCAGACATCATCAACAACGCTGTCCGCCGTCAGCTTTGCGAAATAGATGCCGAGGGCGTCCTCGTCTTCCGGCTCATGCGCGCGGTTATCGAGATGGCGGGCGATGGCCAGCGCCTGCGCTTCCATCTGCCCGACGATCATTCGGTCGATCTCGTCGGCGGTGTGCTCCGCACGGTTGGCTTCGCTCGCGATCAGCCCGGCGACGAGCCGCGCCTGATCTTCGGCCTGCTCGATCAAGGCATCGCGCGCGAGCAAGCCCATCGCCAGCGCGACGCCGATGATCGCGACGCCGACGGACGCGGCGACCGTGATGATCAGTCGCCTGGAAAGGGTCACAGGGAGCGATCGGCAACGGTGCCCAGCGACTGCCGACGCCGGGCGGGGGACGCCGTCATGGCAGCGGACTCCCAGTGAGGTCCGTGGTCTCCGTCTCCGGTCGGTGTGCCCGCCGCCTGAGATAGCCACTCAGCCGATTCATGCCGAACGTCAAAAGGAGGCTAAACCCGAGGAACCAGATCATGGCCCAAAGATAAACCCAGAGCGCGAGCCCCACCTTGTCGACCGCGCCGATCACCGTATCCGCCCGGCGTACGAGCTCAGGCACACCGATTACCGAGGCGGTGCTGGAGGCCATGACGATGATCAGAAAGTAGCTGGTCCAAGCCGGCACGAACAGCAGCGCCTCCGCGATCTCGTGGCGGCGCAGATGCCGTATGGCGGCGAGCGCGTTGTCGGAGACGTAACCGGCGACGGCGATGCCCAACGCGAGCGACGCCTTGATCCACGCCGGGAATGTCACGGCAGCGCCGAAGAGAGTGAACTCGGTGGGGATGATGTAGGCGAGATAGAACAACATGACGAAGGTCGGCGCATTGCGCGCGAGCGTCGTCACCGCGCTGCCGCTATGCCTCACACTCCAGTGGGCGCCACCCCGCAGCAGCGCCAGCCCCAGGCCGACGATGGTACCGACGGCCATGGCAACCAAGGAAACAATGATGTTCCAGCCAAATCCCTCCGCCAGGTAAGGCGACCAGGCCCACAGGACGTCGACGGTCTCCTGCGCGGTCATCGCGTGACGGCCTTGCCCCGCTCGAAACGCCGGAAGAGCTGCACCGTGATGATGACCAGAACGAAGTAACAGATCAGAAGTAGATTCATCATCACGTCGGCGTTGCCCTTTTCGGCCACGATGGAGGTGCTGGCGTGGACGAGCTCGGGCAGCGCGAGGGTACTGGCCATCCCTGTGGCTTTCACGATGTTGGCGGAGTTGCCCATGACCGCGGCGTAGCAGAGCGCGAATCCCCGCTGAATATCCCTGGGCGTGAGGCGGAGCCGGCGGCCGCCTGCAGCGGCAACATCGGCCGCCAGCGAGAACGCGATGGCATTGCTCGACGCCGCGTAGAGCGACAGCACCACGGCGGCGACGAGGAAGGCGTCGAGGGTGAATCCCAGAGCCAGCAGGACGCCGCCCAGGCCGAAGAACACGATATAGAGCTGGAGCAGCGGGGGCGTCATGCGCATGAACTCGCTGAACCCCCGCAGGAAGTGGCTCACGCCCGGCACTCGCCGGTGCATCAGCCAGCCGAACAGCACGCCGAGGACGATGCTGCCGACCACCGTGATCACTGACAGAAGCGCCGTGAGACCCAAGCCGTAGAGGAATACGTCTCGGTCGAGCGGGTCGTACAGAATGCTGATGTCGAGACCCGTCACCTCCATGATGGTCAGCGAGAAGCCGGAGAGGCCGCCGATGCCGCTGCCGGTGACGAGAGCAACCTCGCGGCATTCCAGCGGCCACTGACCCTGCTCGTTGCGCCGGCATTTCAACTCGCCGGCCTCATCGACCTCCTGCCAGGTGGTGCGCGCGTCTCGGATGAACGGAGACGGCGGCAGGCCCCACTTCTTTTCCAGTGATTGCAGGAATCCGTCGCGATGCCACTGCGCCAGCGTGTCGCCCATCAGCTGATCGAGCGATCCACCGCCCTCCTCCTTGGCGATGGCGACGGCCCAGGGCAGCACGAAGCGAGTCGGCAGGGAGACGGAATAGCCCTCCCAATCGCCGGTCTCCAGCTCGTGAAGAAGGAGGACCTCGTCGTAGATCCAGCCGACGCAATGCTCGTTGCGCAACGCTTGGGCGGCTTCGCGGGTGCTGTTGAACGCTGTCACGTCGAGCAGCAGCCGCTGCTTGGCCAGCCGGTTCCAGAGCGAGCCCTGAAGCCCGCAAACGGTCTGGCCGCGCAGGTCGGCCCAGGTGCCGATCTTGGCGCTGTCCCGCAGCAGCACGTTGGCGCCATCGCCGTAGTATTGCGGCTCGATCATGGTGACCAACTCGCGGCGGCTGCGGGTATCCCCCATGGTGGCGGCGACGATGTCGATCTCGCCCCGCCCTACCTTTTGCAGGCGATTGGCGCTGGTCACCGGCACCAGCTCGACGTCGACACCGATGGCCTCTGCGAAGCCGCGCGCCACGTCCACGTCGTAGCCAACCAGCGTTCCCTCTGCGTCGCGGAAGCCGAAGGGCGCGTAGTCCTCCTTGACGCCCACGATGACGTGGCCTCGGTCCTGAATTTCCTGCAGCCGGTCGGCGAGCGCGGGAACGGCCAGACCTGCCCAGGCGGTGAGCAAGACCGCGAGAAGAAGCCACCACTTGGAAAGACGCCGGCTCATGCGCCAACCCGCAGGTGCAAATTTGCCGATTCGGGAATGGGAATGTCGTTGGAGTGGCCGCCGTCCTCGGCGACCTCCCTGTCAGAGCGAGAGACTCGAGCGCGCGATCGCATCACCTTGTCCGCGCCGAGGCCGTATTCACCATGGAGGCCCGGCGAGAAGCCTTGGCTGCAGCGCGTCGGATGTCGATGATCGTCGCGTGAATCATCGTGCCAACTCGATTTGACGTGGCCCAGGAAAGATCGGCGGATCATGCCGATGGCCTTCCGGGCCGTTGCCGCGGTGCTCCCTTGCCGCAACGAGTCGAAAGCCTATCCGATATGGCTAAATCACGAAATAGAGTATCGTAGTAGCAGCGAGGAGTCAGTTTCTGCTGTCGCTCTACCAGTGCTCGCCCTGCACGCGGTACCAGTGTGTGCACCAAGAACCTTCGCGAGCGGCAACAGACCTTCGGGGGTAGTGATGACCGGCTTCGGTGAACGTCGATATCTCGCTCGGCCTCGCCCTTGGTCGCCCGTTCGATACGTTGGCCTTGTGCTTGCTCTCCTGACGTTGGCCGTGCCGCAACTCGCACCGCCGGCGCACGCCGCCGCCGATGGCGTACTTGCCAAGATCGAGGCCGAGGGCGTCATTCGCGCCGGTACCAGGGCGAGCGCACCGCCCTTCGCCCGGAAGCTGGAAACAGGCAGTTTCGAGGGCTTCTCAGTCGACTTGCTGGAGGCCATTCGCGCCGCCGCAGAGAAGAAGGTGGGGCGAAGCGTTGCGCTGGAACTGCACGAGGTAACGCCCGCTGACCGGCTCGAGCGAGTCGCTGCGGGCGAGCTCGACATCGTGTGCGGCATCACGACGCCCACCTGGGATCGGGAAGCGCTGGTCGACTTTTCCGTGCCGTTCTTCCGCGACGGCACGCGCATCCTGATTTATCGGGAAAAGACCATGGGCGGCGTGGACCTCGGAATGCTCGATATCGGGGTGGTCGAGGGCACCACCACAGTAACGATCGTCCAGGACCAGCTACCCACGGCTAACCTGCATCTCTTCCCCACCATGAAGGACGCCATGACCGCGCTTGCGGCAGGCGAGGTGAGCGGAGTCGCCAATATCGGCATCACTCTGCTGGGGCTAGCAGCCAAGCAGGAACCGCGTCGCAGCGTGGTCCTACTGCCGCGCACCTTCGCGCTTGCCATGGAAACGCTGGCCTGCGTCCTGCCGCAAGACGACAGCCCGTGGCGCGACACGGTCAACCGGGTCATCATAGACATGTTCTCCGGCGTCAAGGACGCGAACAGCCGCTACGACGAGATCTATGAGCGCTGGTTCGGGCGCGACAGCACGATCTTTTATCCGCTCGACCGCGACAATCGCACTTATCTCAGCACCGTTTCGATCTGGGCGCGCTGACGGCGTCCGCAACGCCCTTGGTCGCTGAACAATCCACGACGGCTCTGCTATAGTGTAACGTCCTGCCGGCCCCGCGCGTCACGGCCGCGGGCGGCGCGATCGAGGTAGGAATGAACACCACGCGGGGCGACAAGCCGGCCTTCCACGATGGCGGGCACGAGCATCAGTCCTGTATCGAGGACGCGCTCGCCCGCGCCGATGACGTGTGCAGAGAGCGCGGCGTTCGTCTCACCCCGTTGCGGCGCAGGGTGCTGGAGCTGGTCTGGAGCAGCCATCGGGCGGTCAAGGCCTATGATCTGCTCGCGGCGCTCGGCGATGCGGTGGGCGCAGCAAAGCCGCCGACTGTGTACCGCGCCCTCGAGTTCCTTATGGCCCAGGGTCTGGTCCATCGAATCGACAGCCTCAACGCCTTCGTCGGCTGCCCGCAGCCCGACCACCGCCACAGCGCGCAATTCCTCATATGCGGAGGCTGCGGCGACGTATCGGAGCTGAATGCGGCGAGTATCGACCGTGCCGTTGCCGATCAGGCGGCAGACTCCGACTTTGCGCTCTCACGCTCGATTATCGAGCTTCACGGCAGATGTCCGCGCTGCGCGACGCTTCCACCGACCCCCTGACCCGCCCGCCGCAGGACGTCGTTGAGGGAGCGCCGCTCGCCTCGGCTCGCGACCTGGTCGTGCGCTACGGCGGCCGCACGGTGCTGGATCGGGTCTCGATCGAGGTTCGCCGCCGCGAGGTAGTGAGCCTGATCGGGCCGAACGGGGCCGGCAAGACCACGGCCGTGCGCGCCCTGCTCGGCCTCATCAAGCCGGATGCGGGCGTCGTCCATCACGCGCCCGGCGTCGTGGTGGGCTACGTCCCTCAGCGTATCGAGCCGCAGGAGCTCCTGCCACTCACCGCCCGCCGCTTCCTCGCGATGGCGGGGCGGCGCGCCCGCGCCGATATCGTCGCGGTGTTGGACGAAGTGGGAGCGGCGCCCCTGATCGACCGTCAGCTCAGCGACGTTTCCGGCGGCGAGTTCAGGCGTGTCCTGCTCGCCCGCGCCCTGCTACGAAACCCCGACCTGCTGGTGCTGGACGAGCCGATCCAGCAGGTCGATTTCGCGGGCCAGTTTGCCATGCACCAATTGATCGCCCGCCTGCGGAATCGGCGCGGCTGCGGCGTGCTGGTCATCTCCCATGACCTCCACCTGGTGTTGGGCGCGACCGACCGCGTTGTGTGCATCAACGGGCATGTCTGTTGCGCCGGCGAGCCCGAAGCGGTGAGCCGGCACCCCGAGTACATCTCGCTGTTCGGCCCCGGTGTAGCCGCCGCGCTCGCGGTCTACACCCACGACCCCGCCCACCGCCACGACCACCCCATCGCGGTGGCACCGGTCAAGGACGGCTCACCCGACGCCGGTTTCGAGCCCGACCGGGCCGACTGACCGCACAATGTTTGACGACTTCTTCGCGCGCGCGCTCGCGGGCGGCATCGGCGTGGCACTCGCCACCGGGCCCCTCGGCTGCTTCATGGTGTGGCGGCGCATGGCCTATTTCGGCGATTCGATCGCGCACAGCGCGCTGCTCGGTGTTTTGCTCGGCGTCGTCCTCGGCATCGACCTCAATGGCGGCATCATCCTCATGTGTGTCGCGCTGGCCCTGCTGCTGCTCCTGCTCCAGCAGCAGCGTCGACTGGCCACCGACACGCTCCTCGGCATCCTCGCGCACGGCACGCTGGCTCTCGGTCTCGTCGGAATCAGCTTCCTCCAGAGTGTGCGCGTGGACCTGATGACTTACCTGTTTGGCGACATTCTGGCCATCACCGGCCGCGACCTGATCTGGATCTACGGCGGCGGCGGCGCAGTGCTCGTGGCGACGGCGCTGATCTGGCGGCCCCTGCTGGCCGTCACGGTCCACGAAGAGCTCGCGCGTGCCGAAGGCGTGCGGGCCGGTCTCGTCCGCATCGTCTTCACCCTCCTGATCGCCCTCGCGGTCGCCATCGCCATGAAAATCATCGGGCTGATCCTGATCGTGTCGCTGCTGATCATCCCGGCGGCGACGGCGCGCAGACTGGCCCGCTCGCCCGAACAGATGGCGCTGCTCGCAAGCACAATCGGAGCGGTGGCGGTGGCCGGGGGACTGCACGGCTCGCTCGCCTGGGATACGCCGTCCGGCCCGTCGATCGTGGTCGCGGCGCTCGCACTCTTCACGCTCTGCCACGGCGGCGCGGCGCTGGCCTCGGTGTTCTTCGGACGGGTCGTTGATTCGGCGCGGGCAGAGCACTAGCCTCGCACGTTCGCGCAAGGAGAACGTGGATGACGGCGAGCGCCGACCTGGCCAGACAGGTGATCGAGCGGCTGCGTTTCGACGACGCGGGCCTCATCCCGGCGATCGCGCAATCGCATGAGACCCGCGACGTCCTGATGCTCGCGTGGATGAACGCCGATGCGGTGCGTGAGACGCTGACAACCGGCCGCGTCTGCTACTGGTCGCGCTCGCGCCAGAAACTCTGGCGCAAGGGCGAAAGCTCGGGCCACACGCAGCGGCTGGTCGAGCTGCGCTTCGACTGCGACAGCGACGCGCTGCTGCTCCTGGTGGATCAGACCGGCCCCGCCTGCCACACCAACCGCCCGGCCTGCTTCTACAACGCCGTGCAGGGCGACGAAATCCGCGTGATCGCGGAGCCCGTCTCCTCGTCAGAGTAGGCGGCCGGGGCTGAGCTGCGCGGCGGTGATGCCGCGTGCGGCGGCTTCCTCGGGCACAGGGTCTCCAGCAGCAACTGCCGCCGTTATGGCACCGAGCGCCGGCGCGGTCATGATGCCGGCGCCACCCTGGCCTGCCAGCCAGAAGAAGCCCTCGGCAGCGACGTCGAAGCCCGCGACCGGCTGGCGATCGCGCACGAAGCTCCTGAGGCCCGCCCACTTGTTGCGGATGTGGCGGATTTCCAGGGTCATGGCCTGCATGATGCGGTCGGCGCCGACGGCGATGTCGAGTTCTTCTGGATACGCGTCGCAGGGATCCGAGGGCGTCTCGTCGGCCGGCGACGCCAGAAGCCGGCCGGCGTCAGGCTTGAGGTAAAAGGCATCGTCGATGTCGTGCACCATCGGCCATCGGTCGACACCGCCATCCGCCGGCCCGTCGAAGATGAACGCGGTCCTGCGCTTCGGTTCAAGGCCGATCGGCGCGACACCGGCAAGCGCGGCAACGGCGTCGCACCAGGCACCGGCGGCATTGATCACGACCGGCGCGGCAAATGCGCCCACCGGCGTCTCCGCGTGCCAGAGATCGCCGTTGCGGGCGAGCGCGCACACTCCCGCCTCCGTCAACAACCTGCCGCCTCGGGCCCGTAGCCCACGCAGATAGCCCTGATGCAGCGCGGCGACATCGATCTCCAGCGACTCCGGCTCCAGCACCCCGCCGGCGACATAGTCCTCGCGCAACGGCACGGGCTGCCCAAGAGCCTCGGCGGCGTCGAGGCGGGCGAGGCTCGGCACGCGCGGGCTGTTCTCGTCGTAGAGCCGGTCGAGGGCCTCGAGTTGATCGGCGCGGCCAATGTAGAGCACCTGCTGCGGGCTGAGCAGCGGCGCCTCGGCAAACCCCGACGGCGGGTCGGCGAGGAAGGCCCGGCCTGCGGTGGTCAGCCCCCGCGTCAGCGGGCTGCCGTAGGTCTCCATGTACATGGCGGCCGAGCGCCCGGTGGAGTGATAGCCGGCCGCGTCCTCCTGTTCGAGCACGACGACGCGGCCCCGCTCGGCAAGCCAATAGGCTGCCGAAGCACCGGCCATGCCGGCGCCGATGACCAGGAAATCATAGCGTTCCATGGCGCGCATTCTATGCAGCGCGCCCTGCAGCCGAAATGGCCCAGCACCGCATCTGCGGATGTGTGTTCGCCACTCTCGGCAAGCCGAGCCCGGCCCGCTACTCTTGCGCCCTCTTCGGCAGCAGGAGCGGATCATGGAGATATCATGTGAGGGGCGCCGCGCGGTTGTGACCGCCGGCGGCTCGGGCATTGGCCGCGTCATTGCGGAGACACTGGCGGCCAACGGCGCAGCGGTCTTCACCTGCGACATCCAGCCCGGCCTAGTCGAAGACGTGCGGGGCAGAGGGATCGGTGCGATCGAGGCCGATGTCGGCGATCCGGTGCAGGTCGACCGGTTGTTTGAAGTCGCAGCGGAAGCCATGGGCGGCGTCGATGTCCTGGTCAACAACGCAGGAATCGCCGGCCCAACCGCGCGGGTGGAGCAGATCGAGCCTGCCGACTGGGACCGCACGATTGCGGTCAACATCTCCGGCCAGTTCTATTGCGCCCGCCGCGCGGTCCCGCTCATGCGCCAGGCCGGCCGCGGTGCCATCGTCAATATCTCGTCCACCGCCGGCAGGCTCGGCTTTCCGCTCAGGCTGCCCTACGCCACCTCCAAGTTCGCGATCACCGGCCTGACCAAGACGCTGGCGATCGAGCTGGGCCCCGCCAACATCAGCGTCAACGCCATCCTGCCGGGCTACATCCTCAACGAGCGGGGCAGACGCGTGATCCGCGCCAAAGCCGAAGCGGCAGGCCGCACGGTGGAGGAGATGGAGGCGGCGATCCTCAGCAACATCGCCATGCGCACCGGCATCGCCGAGCAGGAAATCGCGGACCTCGCGCTCTACCTTTGCTCCGACTCAGGCCGCCACATCTCGGGCCAGCTGCTGGGCGTCGACGGCGCCTTCGACACTTACATGGGGATGGACAACCTCGACGACCCACCGCCCGGCGCAGGCGGCGCGTGATCGTCCTCTTCACCGATTTCGGGCCGGGTGGGCCTTACACGGGCCAGATGAAGGCCGTGCTCGCGCGCGAGGCGCCGGGAATTCCCGTAATCGACCTCGCGGATGACCTGCCGGCCTGCGACCCGGAGCCTGCGGCTTATCTGCTCGCGGCGTTTGCGCCTGCGTTTCCATCGGGTGCGGTCTTCGTCTGCGTGGTCGATCCGGGTGTCGGCAGCGACCGGGCACCGGTCGCCCTCAACGCCGATGAGCGCTGGTATGTGGGCCCTGACAACGGCTTGCTCGCGATCGCCGCGCGTCATGCCGACGATGCGCGCTGGTTCACGATCACCTGGCAACCGCCGGCCCTCTCCGCCTCCTTCCACGGCCGCGACCTCTTCGCGCCGGTGGCGGCGCGGATCGCCCGCGGCGAGGCGGTGCCCGGCACGCCGCTCGACGGCGCGGCGACGGTCGGCGCCGACTGGCCTGCCGATCGCGCCGCGATCGTCTACATCGACCCTTACGGCAACGCGATGACGGGGCTACGCGCGGCCCGCCTTCCGGGGGACGCGACGCTTGCCGCCGGTGCCCGGCGGTTCGCCCGGCTACGCACGTTCTCCGACGCGGAGCCGGGCGCGGCCTTCTGGTACGAGAACGCGAACGGCCTCGCCGAAATCGCGGTCAACCGGGGCCGCGCGGACTGTCTGCTCGGGCTCCGCGTGGGAACACCGGTCCGTATCGAAACGGCGGGTAGGGTGGAATGACGGGCTGGCGGCCGAACGGGGATCAGATTCGTGCCGGCAAGCTCGCCGGTGCCGATCTCACGCGCTTCGACCTGCAGGGCTTCCACTTTCGCCAGGCCGACCTTCGCGGGGCAAGCTTTGCCGGCAGCATCCTGCGCGAGGTCGACTTGTGGAACGCCGACCTCACCGACGCCGATCTCACCGGAGCGAACCTGCGCCTTGCGACGTTCAAGGGCGCCATCATGCGCGGCGCGCGGCTCGCCGGTGCCGACCTCTGGAGCGCCGATCTCAAGGTCGCGGACCTCAGCGGGGCCGTTCTCTCCGAATGCAATCTTGCGCAAGCCGAGCTCGCGGGCGCCAAGTGCCAGGGGGCCGACTTCAGCCGTGCCGAGCTCTACTGCGCCGACCTTCGTCTCGCCGACCTGGAGGACGCCAATCTCGGCCGCGCCGACGGGCGCCTCGCCAAGCTGGAGGAGGCGGTGCTGATCGGCGCCAACCTGCGCGAAGCGAATTTTTCGGGCGCGAGCTTCAAGCGCGCGCGGCTCGCCACGGCGGACCTAGGCGGCGCCAATCTGCGCGAGGCGAACTTTCGCGAGGCCGACCTGATCCGCGCGGACTTTCGTGGGGCCGAAGTTGCCGACGCCTTCTTCGGCCAGGCCAATCTCGACGGCACCGTGATGCCCGACGGCACCATCGAATCGGCCGCCCTGCGCCACTGGGCGCCGCCGGTCGAGGCCGACGCGAATTAAACGGGTCTAGGCTCCTACGTCCACGATCGCCACCACCGGGCCGCCGCCCTGCGGCCCCTGGTGCATCGCATCGACCGAGACGAACACGGCGGGATCGCCAATCGCTGCCGCGGCGACACCGCCCACCGCGCCCTTGGAATGGCGGTGATGGTGAACGTCGGAATCGTCCAGCATGATCTGGCGGCGCCCACGCAGCCGCGCGGTGCGGTCGGCCTCGCACTTGATGAAGCAGTTCACCAGCTTGCCGCCGAGGTCGGCGGCGCGTGGGCGCTCCGGCAGGTTGAAGCCGGCATTGCGAATGCCGTCGTAGATGCCGTCGATGTCGAGCGCGTCCCGCATCACGCCGTGGCCGATGCGGAAGCGCCCGCCGGCCCCCGGCGCATTACCGAAGAGGACGATTTGCCCGCGTTCGAGCTCCACGCCGGACGAGCACGAGGCGACCGAAGAGTAGAGCTCCAGATTGCGGCAGATTTCGTCGGCCTTGGGCATGCTCACCTCGCCGAGCGCGACGGCGATGCCGAGCCCGGTGGTGCCGTTGGAGACCCCCATCGATTCATGGACCTCGCAGGCCACGGTCTCGCTGCGCCCGTGGGCCTCGCGCACGGTGTCGATGGTGAGCAGCGGAGTCTTGGTCTGCACGTAGTGGACGTCCGCCGGGTCGCTGATCCCGGCGTCGGCCATCGCCGCGCGGACGCCGTCCGCGATCTTCTCCACCATCGCGGGCCGGCCGATGTCCTCGGGCAAGATCGGCGCGCTCATGGCGGTGCCCATGGCGAGGCGAGCCGCGCCCTCGGGCCCGGTCTCGTCGTTGCTGGCGAAGATGGTCGCGTGGGGGGTGAGCACGCCGTCGCAGCCGCCCGACCAGACCATGGGGATCTCGCCGACCTCGGCCTCGCTGCGCGTGCCGTGCTTGAGCAGGACGCCGCGGAAGGCGGTGTCCGACAGGATGCGCGTGAAATCGTTGACCCCGCCGTTGCCTTCCGTCTTGCCGATCACGGCCACGACCTCATCCGCCGCCATGCGGCCCGACGCGATCAGCTCCTCCAGGCCGGAGGCGTCCGAGACCGACTTGATCTCGACCTTCGCAACGTCGATAGCCATATCTCACTCCCTCGCAGCTCTCAGGCCCAGGCCGTGCGGCGTTGTGTCACGGTTTCGGCGACCACTCGGCCGCGCTTGATGACGTGGGTGCGGTCCGCCCGCCTAGTCAGCGCCTCCAGCGGATCGGCCGCGTCGATGATCACCAGATCGGCGACGCAGCCGGGTTCCGCGCCGTAGTCGTCGAGCCCCATGGTGCGCGCCGCGGCCCCGGTCTGCATGTCGAAGACCGTCTCGATCTCGTGCGGGCGGCTCATGTGCGCGGCGTGGCTCGCGAGGAACATCACCTCCAGAGGATCCCCCCGCCCGTAAGGGTAAAAGGTATCGCGGATGCAGTCCTGCCCGCAGGAGACGTTGACGCCGGCCTCCAGAAGCTCCTTCACGCGGGTGATGCCGCGCCGCTTCGGCTGCGCATCGCCCCGCCCCTGGAGCATGAGGTTGGTCGCCGGGTTCACGATCATGTGGATGCCAGCCTCGCGCACCAGCCCGATGACACGGTTGGCGTAGTCCTCCTCGTAGCCCGCCAGCGCGCAGGTGTGACCGGCAGTGACGCGCCCCTGCCAGCCGTTCTCCACTGTCTGCTCAGCCAGAATTTCCAGAGTCCTGGCGTTTGGGTCGTCAGTTTCGTCCACGTGCATGTCGATGTCGGCGTCATGGTGCGCGGCGATCTCGAACGCGAGCGCGATGTGGCGGGCGCTGTTGGCGGGTGATTTCTCGTTGAAGGGCATGCCACCGACCAGATCGGCGCCCGCCTCCATCGCCTTCCACATGAGATCATCGGTGCCCTTGTCCTTGAAGATGCCCTCCTGCGGGAAGGCGACGATCTGCACGTCCGCGACGTCGCGGGTGCGCTCGCGCGCTTCGAGCACGCCCTGGAGCGGGCGGAGGCCGCCGATGCTGTCCACATCGACATGGCTGCGGAAGCGCGTGACCCCGCAGGCGACCGCCGTGCGGATGGTGCGCACCGCACGCGCGGTGATTTCCTCCACCGTGTAGGCGCGCTTGCGTGCCCAGATGATCTCGATGGCCTCATCCAGGGTGCCGGAGCGGTTGGGCCGGACATCGTCGTTGATCTGCGCCTTGTCGAGATGGATATGAGGCTCCAGGAAGCCCGCCACGCAGAGGCGACCGCCGGCATCGATGGTGCGCTCGGCCGCGGCCGCGCCGCCGGAGGGTGCGGGCACGAAGCGGCCGCCCTTGACGAAGAGATCGCGCGGCGCGTCCTCCCGCCAGAGATGGGCGTTCGTGATCGCGAGGTCGACCCGGTCTTCCGTCATCGATCGCTCCTCCCTTGGCCCCCGGCGTCCGCAAGGCGGGCCAGGGTCTCCTCCCGGCCGAGCGCGGCCATCACGGCGAAGATGCCGGGTGACGCGTGCGCGCCCGTCAAGGCCGCCCTGAGCGGCTGCGCAATGGCGCCGAGCCCGACACCTTCGTCCTCGGCAAAGCCGCGCACGGCGGCTTCGAGGTCCGCCTCGCTCCAGGCCGCAATATCCTGCAGGGCGGCCTGCAGGCGGCCGAGGCGTCTCCGCGCCTCGCTGCCCTCGTCGCCGAGGAGCCGCGCCGCCTTGGACGTCATCTGCAGGGGCCGGTCGCAAACCAGGAACGCCAGGTTGTCGGCGAGCTCGACCAGCGTCTTCGCTCGCGCCTTGGCCTCCGGCAGCAGGGCCATGATGCACCGGCGCCCTTCGTCCTTGGCGGCCAACGAGTACGTCGCGGCAAGCCTCTGCTCGACATCCGCCAGCAACGCCGCGTCGGCGCTCTCGCGGATGTAGTGGCCATTGAGGCTCTGCAGCTTCTCCATGTCGAAGCGCGCCGCGCCTCGGTTCACTGCGTCGAGGTCGAACCAGGCGATGGCCTGGCCGGTGTCGATGATCTCGTCGTCGCCGTGACTCCAGCCGAGCCTGAGCAGCGCATTGCGCATGGCAGCGGGCAGGATGCCGAGCTCGGCATAGGCGCCGACGGCGACGGCGCCGTGCCGCTTGGAAAGCTTCGCGCCGGACGGCCCGTGGATCAGCGGAATGTGAGCGTAGGCGGGCGGCTCCCAGCCGAGAGCGCGGAAAAGCTGAGTCTGGCGAAAGGCGTTGGTGAGGTGGTCGTCGCCCCGGATGGCATGGGTGATCCCCATGTCGTGGTCGTCCACGACTACCGAGAGCATGTAGGTCGGCGTGCCGTCGGCGCGTAGCAGTACCATGTCGTCGAGAGCCGTGTTATCTATTTTGATATCACGTTGTACTAAGTCAGATATCAGTGTTTCCCCTTCCTGCGGTGCCCGAAAGCGGATTACGGGATCGATACCGGGCGGCGCCTCCGCCGGGTCGCGGTCCCGCCAGCGCCCGTCGTAGAGCGCCGCGCGACCGGCGGCACGGGCCTCGGCGCGCATCGCCTCCAGCTCCTCCGGCGTGCAGTAGCAGCGGTAGGCCCCGCCAGTCGCGAGCAGGTCATGCGCGACGTCGGCGTGGCGCTGGCGCTGTTCGGACTGGCGCACGATCTCGCCGTCCCAGTCGAGACCGAGCCAGGTGAGCCCGTCGATAATCGCGGCGATGGCTTCGGGCGTCGAGCGCTTGCGGTCGGTGTCCTCCAGCCGCAGCCGGAAGCTGCCGCCGTGATGGCGCGCGTAAAGCCAGTTGAAAAGGGCGGTGCGCGCGCCGCCAAGGTGCAACATGCCGGTCGGCGATGGCGCGAAGCGCGTGACGACGCTCATGTGCGGTCTCACCCCCGGCAGACAACCCGGCCGTTCGCCACGGGTCTGAACGGTCGAGCGTTTAGCATATCGCCCGGCGACAGGCGACCGGCCGGCCACTGGCCGCATGGCCACAGGATGTCGCCCACGTGTTGAGGCGCGCGGCGGGCCTGCGCATCCATCTCGATGCGGCGTGGGCCGCCGAGCGTCGCCGCGTGTTCCTCTGGGTGCCGGTCCTCTTCGGCGCGGGCAGCGGCCTCTACCTTACGCTGCCGGTGGAGCCGATCGGCTGGATCGCGCCGGCGGCGGCCGGGCTCCTCGCCGTCGCCGCGCTGCTCATGCGCCGGCACGCGGCACCGGCCCTCGGTCTCGCGGCGTTGGCGCTGCTCGCGGCCGGCGTCGCCTGCGCCGACTGGCGTTCCGACCAGGTCAGCGCCCCGGTGCTCGCGGGCCCCATAGGCCCGGTCGACGTCTCCGGGCGCGTGGTCTGGGTGGGCGCCGGCGACGGTCCGCAGCGCTATCTCCTCGATCGCGTGACGATCGAAGGCTTGGCCCCGGCGGAGACGCCCGCGAAAGTGCGCCTCAGCGTGCGGCGCACGGGCGCCGACGGGCTGGCCTCGCCCGGGACGTGGCTGAGCGCGCTGGCCTCGTTACGGCCGCCGCCGACGCCGGCGGAGCCGGGTGCGTGGGACTTTGCGCGGCGGGCGTGGTTCCAGCGCATCGGCGCGGTCGGTTTCGTCTACGGCGCGCCCGAGCCGACGGCCGCCCCTGAAGGTGAAAGCGGCGGCCTGCTCTCGCTGCTGTCGAGGGTCCGCTATTGGGTCTCCTCGCGAATCCTCGCGCACACGTCGGCCTCGGCGGGGCCGTTCGCGGCAGCGCTGCTCACCGGCGACCGCAGCGCCATCGAGAAGACCGCGCTCAAGGCAATGCGGGATTCCGGCCTCGCGCACCTGCTGGCGATTTCCGGGCTCCACGTCGGCCTAATCGCCGGATTCATTTTCTTCGCCACGCGGGGACTCCTGGCGCTGATCGAACCGGTGGCCCTCAGAGCGCCGATCAAGAAATGGGCTGCGGCCTGCGCCCTGGTGGGCGCTGCGGCCTACCTGCTGCTCTCCGGCATGAGCGTGCCGACCCAGCGGGCCTTCGTCATGGTGGGCGTCGTGCTGGTCGCGATCATGCTGGACCGGGCGAGCCTTTCCATGCGGCTGATCGCCTGGGCAGCGCTGTTGGTGCTCGCAATCGCGCCCGAAAGCATGCTCGGGCCGAGCTTCCAGATGTCCTTCGCCGCGGCCACCGCCCTGATTGCGACCTACGAAGCGGCGCGGGGCCTCTTCGCCCGAATGGCGGCACGCGGCGGCCTCGTGCTCCGTCCCGTGGTCTACGCGGCCGGCGTCACGCTCACTTCCCTGGTGGCTGGCATCGCCACCGGCCCGTTCGCGGTCTACCACTTCAACCGCATCGCGGATTACGGGCTCCTCGCCAATCTCGGCGCGGTGCCGATCACCGGCTTCTGGATCATGCCTTGGGGGCTGGTTGCGCTCATCTTGATGCCGTTCGGGCTCGAAGGGATTGCCCTCGCGCCGATGGGCTGGGGGATCGACGCGGTGGTCTGGATCGCGCGCCAAGTCGCGGCGCAGCCGGGCGCGGTCAGCCTCGTTCCGGCAATGCCGGCAGCGGCCTTGCTCGCGATCTCGATCGGCGGATTGTGGCTCTGCCTCTGGCGCAGCCGCTGGCGCTTTCTCGGGGTCGTCGTAATCGGCGGCGGGATACTGCTCGCCGGCCTGGAGCGGAGGCCGGACATCCTGATTGATGGCGACGCCCGCGTGATGGCAACGCGCGGCGAGGATGGACGACTCTGGATTTCGACCCGTCAGCGCGGGCGCTTCGTGAGCGACGTGTGGCTGAGGCGGGACGGGCAGGCGGAGTCGCCCACCTGGCCGCGAGGCGGCAAGGGCGTACCAGCCGCTGGGATTCGCTGCGATACGCTGGGCTGCATTCAGCGGCCCGGCGAAAAGATAATCGCGTTCGTGCGCGACCCGCGTGCGTTCGAGGAGGACTGCGGCCGCGCCGACCTCGTGGTCAGCACGGTTCCTGCCTGGGATCTGTGCGAAGGTCCCGAGACGGTAGTGGACAGGTTCGACCTCTGGCGCAGCGGCAGTCACGCCATATGGCTCGATGAAGACGGCGCCCGCGTCGAAAGCGTGGCGAGGGCGCGTGGCGAGCGGCCGTGGACCGCTCGGCGTGCGCCTGCGCGCTAAAGGCTCAGTAGTTGCGGAGGATGCCCTTGAGCCGCCCCTGCACCTTGACCCGGCCGGGGCCGAAAATACGCGTCTCGTAGCGCGTGTTCGCGGGCTCCAGCGCGATCGATTCTCCCTTGCGCCGCAGCCGTTTGAGCGTCACCTCGCTGTCGTCCACCAGAGCCACGACGATGTTGCCGCTCTCGGCGGTCTCGCAGCGCTCGATCACGGCGGTGTCGCCATCCAGAATTCCGGCGTCGATCATCGAATCGCCGTCGACTTCGAGGGCGTAATGCTCGCCTGCCCCCAGCATCCCGCCCGGAACATCGATCTGGTTGGTCTCGTCGCGCAATGCCTCGATCGGCGTGCCGGCGGCAATGCGGCCATAGAGCGGCAGCGCAACGATCGCCCGATCGTCTGATGGCCGCTCGGTGCCCCGTCCGGAACGGAAATCGCCCTTGATGACACTCGGCCGGAAGCGCCGGCTCGGCTGCCGCTCAGGCACCTCGGCAACGCGAGAGGGTGGCGGCCTCAATACTTCCAGCGCCCGCGCCCGATGCGGCAATCGTCGCAGGAATCCGCGCTCCTCAAGCGCCTTGACGAGCCTGTGGATACCGGACTTGGACTTGAGATTGACCGCTTCCTTCATTTCCTCGAACGAAGGAGCGATGCCGCGTTGATCAAGATAGGAATCGATGAAAAGCAGGAGTTCCTTTTGTTTCCTGGTCAGCATCGGCAAACTCCGCGAAATCGAACAAAAGGGAAACCGTCTGCATATGTTCTAGTTTGGTTCGCGCCGCCTGTCAAGGGGGCCCCTATCGCGCTCTAGAGTACGGGATTATGCCTGTCGCTGGAAAGAGGTATGCCGGGCGTTCGGCGAATTTCCGCGATCGGCCCTCCCCCTTGCCCCGGCTGCGCGGCGGGTTACTCTCCGTGCGCCATGAAAAAGGCAGCGGTCGCCGAGTTCTTCGAACGCCTCGCCGCGTGTATCGAGGCGCCGACCACCGAGCTCGACTACCGAAACCCCTACACGCTGCTGGTCGCCGTGGTGCTGTCTGCGCAGGCGACCGACAAGGGCGTCAACAAGGCCACCAGGGCGCTCTTCGAGGAGGTCGAGACGCCGGCGGAGATGGTCGCCCTCGGCGAAGCGCGGCTCAAGGAGCACATCAAGACCATCGGCCTCTACAACATGAAGGCCAAGAACGTGATCGCGCTAAGCCAGGCGCTGGTCGAGGAACACGGGGGCGCAGTGCCGAGCGACCGGGCGGCGCTCGAGGCGCTCCCCGGGGTCGGCCGCAAGACCGCGAACGTGGTGCTCAACACGGTCTTCGGCGAGCCCACCATCGCGGTCGATACCCACATCTTTCGGCTCGCAAACCGCAGCGGCCTCGCGCCGGGAAAGACGCCGCGCGCGGTGGAGGACGGCCTGAACAAAGTCGTGCCTGACCGCTTCAAGCAGCACGCGCACCATTGGCTGATCCTGCACGGCCGCTATGTCTGCAAGGCAAGGACGCCGGATTGCCCGGCCTGCGTCGTTCGGGACCTCTGCCGCTACAAGGGAAAGACGGCTTAGAGCGCGTCCGTCTTGGACGGACGCGCGACAGGCCGCGACTGCGGCCCGCCGCTAATGCGGCGCCCTCGCGGAGGCACCGGCCGAAGGCCGGCTGCCGTGAGCGACAAATTGCTAAAGCGTTTCCGTGTGAAATGGAAACGCTTTAGTCAGCGCGCAGCTTGGACGCGGCCACGGACGGAAGCTCGACCGGGCTCGAACTCAACTCCAACTGGTCGGGTTCGGAAGCCTCCTCCGACGGCTCTTGGGCGTCGGCGGCCGGCGGCATCGCCACCGGCTGCAGGTCCGCTTCGCGATCCGCCGGGTCGTATTCGAGGCGGCCGTCGAGGCGGCCGCCGCGCTCGACCTCGAACTGGCCATAGCGAATCTTGCCCGAAACGCGGCCCGACGCCCTGATGAAGAGCCGCTTCTTCACCTTGAGCTCACCATCGAACGCCCCGGCGATATCGGCATTGTCCACCGTCACGGTGCCCTTGAAGGTGCCGCCCTTCACGATTTCGAGCAGGCGCCCGTCGGGCATCGAGGCTTCGACTGTGCCCTCGACCGTCAGGCGCTCGCAATCGAGCACCGTACCGCCGCTGATGGTCGTCTCCCGCCCGACGGTGAGCCGCTTGGGGTCGCTCTCCACACGTCCCGGCGCATCCGCCGGCACGGGATCGGGCGCACCGCGCGGCACGTCCGGGTGAAAGACGACGGTCTTGTTCGGCACATTGCGTCGCGACGATTCCACGACGACGCTGGGTGCGAGGCGCTCCTCGGCGCCCTCTTGAGCCCGACTGTCCTCTTCCTGATCCCCGCCCTTGCGTCGGAACATATTCCCCTCCGCGCCTTGTTCGCGGTTCCGGCCCGCTCCTTTGCGACGGCACGCCGGCTCCCCTCGCCGTCGAGGCCGCAGAGGCTGGCGATGCCGTCTGGTTCGGGGCCGGACGGTGACAGTAGAGCGAGACCCCGGCCTGCGCAATCAATTTGCGCCGGTCGATTTGTGGGCTGGCGTCGTGCGCAGGGGCCCCGCGCGGCACCACGGGGAGCTTGATGAGACTACGCTTTTCGCTGTTGCCAAGCCTCATGCCAAGCGGCGAACTCGCCGGGCGTGACGCGATAGCGAGCGAAGTTGCCGCTGTGAAGGCTCAACAGCTCTCGCTCAGCGACTTCGCAAAATCGCTCCCGTTCCGGCTCATCGACGTGCTGTTCCACCCACGCGGCGATATGGTCGCTCGCCCCCCCTTTATCCATACCTCCGCGAACGACGTCGGAGACTAGCGTGCGTATTTCCGTCCGATGCCGCATCCGAAAAGGATCCGGTTCGCCGAGCGACTGCCGAATCGCGCCATAACGGCGTGCGGACCGCTCGTATGCCCAGACGAATGCGTCCCGAAGGAGCTCGACCCGGTTCAGCTCGTAGACGCCAAGCACCGCTTCCGTGTAGAGCTCGCGCGGCACGTCCTCGAAGGAAAGCGGCGCCAAGTTCGCTTTGACGAGTGGGATGTTGGCGGCGAGCCGGGACACCCGCTTGTTGACGTCCTCGAACGGCTGCAGATAGGGAAACTGCACCATCGCAAACAAAGCCTGCTCAAAGGGGTCGTCGATCAAGGAAGCCTTGGCAAGAATTTGGTCGAAGCACTCCTCGATGAGCTGCGGCACCTCCAGCGGATGAAAGACCGAGAAGGCGATACCGACGCCGCTGCGCCGGAGACGTCCCGCTGCATCTGGGTCTGGAAGCAGGTTATCCGCCAGCGCCGCGTGAAGATTGAGGATGGTGTAGCGGTCGAACCCGATGTCCCCCGCCGTGTCGACGAGAAATGCGATAGCCTCCTTATGGTTGATGATCATCTGCGCGTCGCGTCGATCCCTTCCTTCCGCTTCCTCCCCCGCTTCGATCAGGCGCGCGGTGTCGAGCAGGGAATACGTGTTGCCCTCCAAGCGGCTCGAATTCCACGAGAGATCGATTAGCAGCCTGTTCAAGATTTGTTTGGCGTAGGTGCCGGCGGGCTCATCCGCAATCGGCGCGTTGCCGATTTCCCGAAGTCGCGACCGCTCCGCCTCCGAAAGGTAGAAGGTCGCGTTGGGCCGGTAGGAATCCAGAAAAGACCGGTCGTAACCGACCGGTATGCGCGCTGTGGCTGGCTGCTGGACGCGGGCCCGAATTTCGACGCCAGCCGAAGAGAGAGGCAACCCAACGAGATTTCCGGTGCCCTTGTCCTCTGCGATTAGCGCATATGCCCTGATTGTGCGGAACTGGGGCATTCTGTACCGCGCCCAGCGGCCCGAGCCCTCCATATTGAGGCGCTTGCTGTCGACGAGTGACTTGATGCGGTATTGCAGGGTCCTGCGCGGTGGCGCGTCGTCTAGTGCTTCGGCAATCTGTTGCGCGGTCATACCCTCCGGATGGATTCGCACCGCTCCTTCGATCGCTTGAAGGTCTTCCTCCCGAATGCGCCTGACCACGATGATCCCCTATAGTTGCGCACACTACAGTAAGCGCAACTATAGCCAAGTTTGCGCATTTTTCAAGTTCACGCGCAACTAACGTGGCGAACGGGGCACATATATTGCGCGTACAGGATTACGCGCAGGTCTGGTTCGCCGAGGCACCTCGTGCCACGGTGACCCGCCCTTGGGCGCAGATTTCCGCCGCGCGCGGGGTCAAGGCGCGGCATAATCGCGACCCCTCTACGACGTAGGATGGCGGCATGGCAGCTGAGCGCCAGCAACCGGGCGCGGCCCAACCCGGCGAGCGCATCGCCAAGCGCATCGCCAGGGCCGGAGTTTGCTCGCGCCGCGACGCGGAGCGGCTGATCGCCGCCGGTCGTGTGGCCCTCAGCGGCACGGTCGTGCGCAATCCGGCGACTAACGTCGATGACGCCAGCGTCATCACCGTCGACGGCGCGCCCCTGCCGGTGCCCGCACCCGCCCGGCTCTGGCGCTACCACAAGCCGCCGGGCCTCATCACCAGCCATCGCGACCCGCAGGGCCGCCCGACCGTGTTCGAGAAGGTGACCGCGCAGCTCGGCTACGTCGTCTCCGTCGGAAGGCTGGACTTCAACTCCGAGGGGCTGCTGCTGCTGACCAACGACGGTGCGCTCGCCCGCGAGCTGGAGCATCCGTCGCGGGGCTGGCGGCGGCGCTATCGCGTGCGGGTGCGGGGTGCGCCCGATGAGGGCGCGCTCGCCGCCCTCGGGAAGGGTGTCACCGTGGATGGCGTCCGCTACGGGCCCATCGAGGCGCGCTTCGATCGCCAGAACCGGCAGAATGCCTGGCTCACCGTCGCGCTCACCGAAGGCCGCAACCGGGAAATCCGCATCGTGCTCGCGCACCTCGGCCTGCCCGTGAGCCGCCTCATCCGCACGGCCTACGGGCCCTTCCAGTTGGGCGGGCTTGCGCGTGGAGAGATCGCCGAAGTGCCACCGCGCGTGCTCCGCGACCAGCTCGGCGGCAAGCGAGGGCCGGCGCGTGCGGATCGTCGGCGGTAGCCTGCGCGGCCGCAGGCTGCGGGCGCCGGCCGGCGTGCGCGTGCGCCCGACCGGGGAGAGAGTGCGCGAGTCCCTCTTCGACATCCTGCTGCACGGCGGAATGGCGAGGCCGCTCGAGGGTGCCCATGTCGTCGATCTCTTCGCGGGCACCGGTGCGCTCGGCCTGGAGGCGCTCTCCCGCGGCGCCGCGTCCCTCACCGCCGTGGAGAGCGAAGCCGACGTGCGCGGGGTGCTCCGCGCCAACATCGAGGCCCTGGGCTGCGCTGACCGAGCCACCGTCGTCGCCGGCGATGCGACCCGCCTGCCGCCGGCAACCTCGGCCTGCAACTTGGCATTGGTCGACCCGCCCTATCGCTCCGGCCTCGCGACGCCGGCGCTCGGCGCGCTGGTGGAAGGCCGCTGGCTGGACGATGAGGCGACCGTCGTGGTCGAGCACGGGGTGGACGATCCCTTCGAGCCGCCGGATTCGCTCGCGGTGCACGACCAGCGCCGCTACGGCAGAACCACGCTCACATTTCTCTCGCCGGCGGCTGACTGAGTTAGCCGTTCGCCGGCGCGCCACCGCCGTAGCCGATCGGGCGCACCGCGTCGGCGATCTCGCCCAGGATCGCCGGATCGTCGATGGTCGCCGGGGTCTTGTACTCTTCGCCGTCGGCGATCTTCGCCATGGTGCCGCGCAGAATCTTGCCTGAGCGGGTCTTGGGCAGCCGCTCCACCACCACCGCCTGCTTGAAAGCGGCCACCGGGCCGATGGTTTCGCGCACCATGCGCACGAGCTCCACCACGATCTCGTCCGACGGCCGGTTGACGCCCGCCTTGAGCACGACGAAACCCAATGGCAGCTGCCCCTTGAGCGCGTCGGCGACACCGACCACGGCGCATTCCGCCACGTCCTGGTGTGCTGCCAGCACCTCTTCCATCGCCCCGGTCGAAAGCCGATGGCCCGCGACGTTGATGATGTCGTCGGTGCGGCTCATGATCCAGAGATAGCCGTCCTCGTCGAGAACGCCGGCGTCGCCGGTCAGGTAATAGCCGGGGAAGCGCGTGAAGTAGGCCTCCGCGAAGCGCTTGTCGTTGTTCCAGAGCGTCGGCGTGAAGCCGGGGGGCAGCGGCAGCTTGACCACGATCGAGCCGATGCCGCCCGCCGGCACCTGCTCGCCGCTCTCGTCCACCACCTCGATGCGATAGCCCGGCACCGGCTTGGTGGGTGAGCCGGGCTTTACCGGCAGTGCGCCGAGGCCCGTGCAGTTGGCGCCCATGGGCCAGCCGGACTCGGTCTGCCACCAGTGGTCGTAGACCGGGCGTTCCAGATGGTTCTCGGCCCAGGCGAGGGTGTCGGGATCGGTCCGCTCGCCGGCAAGGTAGAGCGTGTCGAAGCAGGAGATGTCATAGTCCGCGAGCCGGGCCGCATCGGGATCGTCCCGCTTGATCGCGCGGAAGGCCGTCGGTGCCGTGAACATGGCGCTCACACCGTGCTGCGAGATCACCCGCCAATAGGCCCCGGCGTCGGGCGTGCCCACCGGCTTGCCCTCGTAGAGGATCGACGGGCAGCCATAGATCAGCGGCGCGTAGACGATGTAGGAGTGGCCGACCACCCAGCCAATATCCGACGCCGCCCACCACACCTGGCCGGGCTTCCGGTTGTAGACGCCGCTCATGGTCCAATGCAGCGCCACCAGATGCCCGCCATTGTCGCGGACGATGCCCTTGGGATCGCCGGTGGTGCCGGAGGTGTAGAGGATATAGAGCGGGTCGGTGGCGGCGACGGGCACGCAGTCCGCCGGCTCCGCACCGGCCATCGCGTCGGCCCAGGTCTCGTCGCGGCCAGCCGTGAGTGGCGCCTCCAGCTCGGGCCGTTGCAGGACGATGCAGCACTCGGGCTTGTGGCGCGCGAGGTCGATCGCGGCGTCGAGCAGGGGCTTGTAAGCGATGACGCGGTCCACCTCGATGCCACATGAGCCGCAGACGATGACCTTGGGCTTGGCGTCGTCGATCCTGGTCGCGAGCTCGTTTGCTGCGAAGCCGCCGAACACCACGGAATGGACCGCACCGATGCGGGCGCAGCCCAGCATGGCGACGGCGGCCTCCGGGACCATCGGCATGTAAAGCACCACGCGGTCGCCCCGGCCCACGCCCCGCGCCGCAAGCGCGCCAGCAAAGCGCGCGGCGAGAGCCTGCAGCTCGGCGTAGGTGAAGCTCCGCACGGTGTTGGTAACGGGGCTGTCGTAGATCAGTGCCGTCTGGGCGCCGCGGCCGGCGGCCACGTGGCGATCCAGGGCGTTGTGGCAGGTATTGACCTCGGCGCCCACGAACCAGCGGAGGAAGGGCGGCCGGGAATCGTCCAGCACGCGGTCCCACCGCTTCTCCCAGTCGATGCCCTCGGCGGCCTCGGCCCAGAAGGCCTCAGGCTCTGCTAGCGAGCGTGCATAGATCTCGTCGTAGCGGCTGGTCATGGGCGGATTCCGGTCGGTGGCGGTGCTGCCGATATTGGCGCGCGCTCGCGGGCCGGGCAAGCGCATGTGGCTGAGGCCGCAGCGACAAGACGTGGCAGGAAGATTCAGCAACACGAAATTCTATTATTCATATCTTGAATCGTATACCGTGCGACCGGTTTTGTTGGAACGCCTTGATGTTGGGGTCATGGTCGCCCCGTCCTCCGCTGTCGCCTCCATCAATTTGCTTGGTCAAAGCCGGGTCGCCTGTGTCGGCGATCTGATGCTGGATCGCTTCGTCTACGGGCGGGTCGAGCGCACCTCACCGGAGGCGCCGGTGCCGATCCTGCGAACCGACCACGAAGTCGACATGCCGGGCGGCGTCGGCAACGTGGTGCGCAATCTCGTCTCTCTCGGCGCGCGGGCCACTCTGCTCTCGGTGATCGGGGACGACGCAGCGGGGCGCAGGATTACCGGCTTGGTAGGGCGCGAGGAGCGGGTCGAGCCTTGCCTGCTGGTAGAGCGGGGACGGCTTTCCACCGAAAAGACCCGCTTCGTTGCCGAAGGCCAGCAGCTTTTGCGCGCCGATTGGGAGATCACCGAGCCGATCGCGCCCGGCTCGGCAGAGCGCCTGCTCGGCTTCGCGCGGGAGGCTATTTCGGGCTGCGACGTGGTCGTGCTCTCCGACTACGCCAAGGGCGTGCTCACCGCCGATCTGGTACCTCGCCTGATCGAGGCCGCCCGACGCGCCAGCCGGCCGGTCGTGGTCGATCCCAGAGGACCCGATTTCGGGCGCTATGCCGGTGCAACGGTGCTGACGCCCAACCGCACCGAACTCGGGATCGCCGCCGGCGCGCGCATGGAGACCGGCGACGCCATCGTCGACGCCTGCCGGCGGCTCATCGCCCGCCACGACTTGGGCGCAATCCTGGTCACACGCAGCCGCGACGGCGTGACGCTGGTCTCGGCGGGTGGCTGCGTCGCCCATCTGAAGGCGGAGGCGCGCGAGGTGTTCGACGTCTCCGGCGCCGGCGACACGGTGGTGGCGACGCTCGCCGCCGCGCTTGGCCAAGGCGTAGACCTCGCCGCCGCCGCGCATCTTGCCAACGTTGCCGCGGGAGTCGCGGTCGGCAAGGCGGGGACTGCCGCGGTCAGCACGGCCGATTTGTTGCACGCGGTGCACACCGGCGACCTCTCGCCCTCCCAAGCCAAGATCGTGCCTCTGGCGGCGGCGTTGGACGCCGTCGCCGGCTGGCGGGCGCAGAGGCAGCGCATCGGCTTCACCAACGGCTGCTTCGACCTGCTCCACCCCGGCCATGTCTCGCTGCTGCGCCAGGCGCGGCAGGCTGCGGACCGGCTCATCGTCGGCCTCAACAGCGATGCCTCGGTGCGCCGACTCAAGGGGGCGGAGCGCCCGGTGCAAAGTGAGGCGGCGCGGGCGCAGGTGCTGGCGTCGCTGGAGACGGTCGATCTGGTCGTGGTCTTCGCCGAGAACACACCGGAACGGCTGATCAAGGCGCTGCGACCGGATTGCCTGGTCAAGGGCTCCGACTACACGGTGGCGGAGGTGGTGGGCGCCGACATCGTGCAAGGCTACGGCGGCAACGTGCTCATCGCCGAGATCGAGCCCGGCTACAGCACCACCGATACCATCAAACGCCTGCGTGGCTGACAGACGCTCAGACGCTGTCGGCGGGCTGAACGAAGCGGTCGATGATCTTCTTGGTGCCGGCCTTGTCGAAGGCGATCTCCAGCTTGTCGCCGTCCACCGTCAGAATCCGCCCATAGCCGAATTTTTGGTGAAAGATGCGGTCGCCGGCTGCGTAACCTGCGGGCCCCGCGCCGTCGCCGGCTGGCATGGGTGTTGCGTCGATAACCTGTGGCATCCGCCGGCTGCGGTAGGCCGCGTGCTCGGCCACGAGGCGCCGCGCGGCGCCGGTCCCGCCGTGGCCGCGGTAGAGCCCGCCGGGCGCGGGCTGCACGGGACTGTCGTCGGAGAGGGCCACATGGTCCGGCGCCAGCTCGTCGACGAAGCGCGAGGGGATGGCGCTCACCCACTGCCCGTGCCGGTGCCGGTTCGCCGCGAAAAGGATGTGGGCACGCAGGCGCGCACGGGTCAGCCCCACGTAAGCCAGGCGCCGCTCCTCCTCCAGGCCGGCGTGGCCGGATTCGTCGAGGGCGAGCTGGTGGGGGAACAGACCTTCCTCCCACCCCGGCAGGAACACCGTGTCGAACTCCAGCCCCTTGGCGCCGTGGAGGGTCATGATGTTGACCATCTCCTCGCTCGCCTCGCCCTCCCGGTCCATGACGAGGCTCACGTGATCGAGGAAGCCGGCCAGGTCCTCGAACTCGGAGAGCGCATCGACCAGTTCCTTCAGGTTTTCGAGCCGACCGGGCGCGGCGGGCGAGCGGTCCTTCTGCCACATCTCGGTGTAGCCGGATTCGTCGAGCATCATGCCCACGACCTCGGCATGGGGCGTCTCGGCCAGCGCGCCGCGCCAGCCGCGAAGCCGGCCGATCAGCCCCGCGAGGCTCGAGCGGGCGCCGGGCCTTAGCTCATCGGTCTCAATCAACCGTTCCGCCGCCCGAAGGAGGGAGACGCCGGCCGCGCGCGCGAGCTCGTGGACCGGTCGCAGCGAGACCTCGCCCAGGCCGCGCTTTGGCAGGTTCACGATCCGCTCGAAGGCGAGATCGTCGTCGGGGCGCACCACCACACGGATGTAGGCCACGGCGTCCCGGATCTCCTGCCGCTCGTAGAAGCGGAGCCCCCCGATCACGCGGTAGGGCAGGCCGATGGCGAGGAAGCGCTCCTCGAAGGCGCGGGTCTGGAAGCCGGCGCGGACCAGGATGGCGATACTGTCCAGGCTCTCGCCCTCGCGCTGCATCGCCTCGATGGCCTCGCCGACCGCGCGGGCCTCCTCGTCGCCGTCCCAGGTCTCGGTGATGCGGACCTTCTCGCCGTCCGCGCCTTCGGTCCAGAGGGTCTTGCCGAGCCGGCCGGCGTTGTGGGCGATCAGGCCCGAGGCGGCGGCGAGGATGTGCCCGGTGGAGCGGTAGTTGCGCTCCAGCCGGACCACCTGCGCGCCGGGGAAATCCTGCTCGAAACGGAGGATGTTGCCGACCTCGGCGCCGCGCCAGCCGTAGATCGACTGATCGTCGTCGCCGACGCAGCAGATGCTGTGATGCGCCTGCACTAGCAGCCGCAGCCACAGATACTGGGCGACGTTGGTGTCCTGATACTCGTCCACCAGCAGGTAGCGAAAGCGCTGCTGGTAGTCGGCCAGCACGTCCTTGTGGCCCGTGAAGAGGGTCAGGTTGTGCAACAGGAGGTCGCCGAAATCGACCGCGTTAACGGTCTTGAGCCGCTCCTGATAGGCCGCGTAGAGGTCCGGCGCACGCCCGTTGGCGTAGTCGGCGCCGTCCGCGCCCGCTACCTTGTCGACCGTGAGCCCCCGGTCCTTCCAGCGCTGGATGATGATCGAGAGGGTCCGCGCCGGCCACCGCTTCTCGTCGATGTCCGCCGCCTGGATGAGCTGCCGAAGCAGGCGGATCTGGTCGTCGGTGTCGAGGATCGTGAAGTCCGGCTTGAGGCCGGCGAGCTCGGCATGGCGGCGCAGGATGCGCGCCGCGATGGCGTGAAAGGTGCCGAGCCAGAGGCCGGCGGCGGAACGGCCCATCAGCCGCTCCACCCGGCCGATCATCTCGCGCGCCGCCTTGTTGGTGAAGGTGACGGCGAGCACCTGCCCGGGCCGGGCGCGGCCGGTGGCGAGAATGTGGGCGAGCCGCGTGGTGAGCACGCGGGTCTTGCCGGTGCCGGCGCCCGCGAGCACGAGCAGCGGGCCGTCGAGCGCCTCCGCCGCTTGCCGTTGCTCCGGGTTCAGGTCGTCGAGAAAGGTCGACGCAGGCGCTGGCGGACGAGCCGGCGGCGTGTCGGGCGCGGCGGGCAGGCCGGGCTCAGGATCGAACGGTTCACTCATGGACCACGGTGCGGGACGAGTCGTTCACTATAGCACGGGCCTGCCTGCCGCCCCGCCGGGCGGTTGGTACTCAAGCGGCCGCAGGCTCCGCCGTCTTGTCGCTGCGCATGCCGAGGCTGTAGCGCTCGACCGTGATCCCGTCCAGGAAGTGGAACGGCCGGTCCTTGCGGCCGGCGAAACCGGGCGCCCGCATCAGAATCCCGTCTCCCGGACCGGCGTTCAGCGCGCGGGCGCCGGCGCCGCTGCGGTCATCGCAGAGGCCGAAGCGACCGTCCCCGCTCAACTGAACGATCACCACCAGGCCAACGTAGCGCACGTGGTCGCGGTGCGGCGTAATGCCGCGCGCACCGGGCGGGTAGCGCTGCAGCACCAGGTCGTTCAGCGGCAGCGTCTCCAGCGGCGGTTCGGCCATGGTGCCGAGCGCGGCGGCGATGAGGCGCTCGACCGCCTGGGTCAGCTGCCAGAGCCGATGCACCTGTGGGATCGAGAGGCAGATGTCGAAGTCCTGATAGACCGCGCGCTCGCCTTCGCCGATGACCGGCTTTGCGGAGCGGAAGGCGAGGTCCGCGCCCGCGTCGATGAACTCCTGGCACTCCGCCGGCGTGAGCAGCGGCACCACGGCGGCGTCTTCGCTCGCGACGCGCTCGAGAGCGGCAGCCATCGCATCGGGGCCGGCGCGCAACTTGGGTAGACCGGCACAGTCTGCACCGGCTGCGATTCTTTCTGCCTCGCCGCTCGCCGTCATGGTCAGCCGACTATCGCGGATGCTGCCGCGCCATGCCACCCCGACGAGTTCCGCACCTGGCTTTGCCGCCGGTGACCGCAGCCCTATAGTCCCGCCGCCGTTGCGCCGGCGGCATGGTCGCGTGAAGGAGAGTCGAATGGGGTCTCAGCTGGATGTCGTCGGGATCGGCAACGCCATCGTCGATGCCGTCGCCGAGGCCGATGACGCGCTGCTCGCTGACGAAGGCCTCCACAAGGGCTCGATGACCCTGATCGACGCCGAGCGTGCCAGGTCGCTCCGCCCGCGCATGGGCCGGGCGGTCGAGGTCTGCGGCGGCTCCGCCGCCAACACCATGGTGGGCGTGGCGAGGCTCGGTGGGGCCGCCGGCTACGTGGGCAAGGTGCGGGACGATAACGCCGGCGCCGTGTTCCGCCGTGATATCGAGGCCGCGGGCGTCGACTTCCCTACCCCGGCGGCGGCGGACGGTGCCGCCACCGCGCAGTGCCTGATCTTCGTCACCCCCGACGCCCAGCGCACGATGAACACGTATCTGGGCGCCTGCGTCGAGTTGGGTCCTGCCGACATCGACCCGGACCTCATCGCGCGCGCGCGGCTGCTCTACATGGAGGGCTACCTCTGGGACCCGCCGGCGGCCAAGGACGCCTTTCGCAAGGCGCTCGGGATTGCCCATGCCGCAGGCGGGCGGGTCTGCCTCTCGCTCTCGGACTCCTTCTGCGTCGAGCGCCACCGGGCGGAGCTGCGCGATCTGGTGGCGAACCACGTCGATGTCCTGTTCGCGAACGAGGACGAGGCGATGTCGCTCTACGAGGTGGGCGATTTCGACACGGCTCTCACCGCCGCCCGCGCGGATTGCGCCATCGCCGTGCTGACCCGCAGCACCAAGGGCTCGGTGGTTGCGGGGGAGGGCGCGGTTCACACCATCGAGGCCGCGCCGGTCGCCCATGTCGTGGATACCACCGGCGCCGGCGACCTCTATGCCGCGGGCTTCCTCTTGGGGCTCGCGCGGGGCTTCGATCTCGCTCGTTGCGGCCGGCTCGCGGCGCTCACGGCCGGCGAGATCGTGGGTCACTACGGCGCCCGCCCGGAGGCGGACATCGCCCCCTTCGTCGAGGCGAGCCGGCATCCCCTCTAATCCGCGTTTCTCGCGACGGTCGGTGACGAGCGACACGCGTCAACTCACCGGACCATGGTGCGGTGCACGGCGCGCGGCGGTTGCGCCAACATCGCGCCATGCAGCGCAAGAACCAACAGGTTGGGACAAGCAGCACGAGCGAGCGCGACCCCATGTGCTGCGTGCGGGACTTGAGCCACCTTGAACCGCCTGGGCGGACCACCTTGAGCCACCTTGGGCCACTTTGGGCCGGAATGGGCCGCCTCAATTTAAGTTATGGGATATCCGCGAAACTCCGCCTCAGAGATTTCTTTGCTAAGACGCCGCGAGCGCGCCGCCCTCGCGATCCTGCGCGGTCCGCTCGGCCGAGCGCCGGCCCGGCTCGCCGTAGCCCGCGCCGCCGCCGGTGCTCATCACCACGCGGTCGCCCTTCATCAGCCGGAAGCTCGTCTTCGAGCCGAGCACGAACTTCTCGTTGCCGCGCAGCACGCTGACGGACGCCGCGCCGCCGTCGTCGCCGTCGAAAAGCCCCTCGGGCGGGATCGTGAAGCGATCGGAGTAGGACTGGTACTCGACGTCGTCGGCCAGCACCTCATAGACGCGCCGCACCCCGAGCCCGCCCCGGTGCTCGCCGCCGCCACCCGAGCCCGCTACCAGCGCGTACTCCGATACTCGAAAGAACGGGTGCTCCATGTCGATGGCCTCGATGGGGATGTTCGAGCAGTTGGAGAGCGGGCTGTCCACCGCGTCGCAGCCGTCGCCCACGGCGCTCGCGCCGTAGCCGCCGCCGAAGATTTCGAGATAGATGCCGTACCCCTCCTCACCCAGGTGCGACATGCAGGTCGCGTGCGTGGTGTCGAAGCCGGCCGCCATCACCTGATCGGGCACCGCGTCCGCGAGCGCCTTCATCACCGCGTTGTAGGCGCGATAGGCCGAGAGCATGCGCGCGCGCACCGGGGCCGGGGGCCGCGGGTTGAGCAGCGAGCCATAGGGCGCGGTAATATCGATGGGCCGCTTCGCGCCCTCGTTGAAGGGGATGTCGGGGCTCGTGAGCACCGACTTCACGCACGAGAGCCCCGCCGCAATGGTCGATGCAAAGGGGCAGTTCACGTTGGTCCGCACCTGGTCACAGGTGCCTGCGTAGTCGACCGAGACGGTATCGCCTGCGATCTCCACCCGCGCGCGCACCACCAGCGGCTCATCGTTCACTCCGTCGCTGTCGAGTTGGTCCTCGCCCACGTAGACACCGTCGGGCGCGGCGGCGATGGCCGCCCGCATGCGCTGCTCGGCGTAGTCGAGCAGCCCTTGCATCGCCTCGGTGACCATGTCCGCGCCGAATTTCTCGCAGAGCTCGATCACGCGCCGCGCGCCGACCCCGTTGGCGGCGAACTGCGCGTTACAGTCCCCGATGGTCTTCTCGGGCACGCGCACATTGGCACGCACCAGGCGCTCGAAGGGGCCACCGTTCCAGTCGCGGTTCACGTTGTAGCGGCTCGGCGGGAAGATCAGGCCCTCCTGGTGGACGTCGCCGGCCGCCATGTTAAGGCCCGGCGCGCCGCCGCCGAGGTCAAGGTGATGGGCGACGGTCGCGCTGAAACCCACCAGCCGGTCGCCGAAGAAAATGGGCGTGAAGATGAAGATATCGGGGACATGCTGCCCGCCGTTATAGGGGTCGTTGTTGATGTAGAAGTCGCCGGGCTCCAGCGTCTCGGGCGGATAGAGCTCGGCGCAGGGACGGAACGTGGTGCCGATGGGGCCGAGCTGCATCGGGATGAGTTCCGCCTGGCTCACCACGTTGCCCTCGGCATCGAGCAGCGCGGCGGAGCAGTCATTGGCCTCGCGCACGATCGGCGAATAGGCCGAGCGTACGAGCTTGATCCCCATTTCCTTCGCGGCGGCAATCAGCGCCTGGGAGATGATCGCCTGGTCGACCTGATCGAGCGCCATGGGCCCGTCCCTCGTGGCTCTTCGCGCGCCGTCCCGAACTCAGCGCGTCAGGATGACATTATGGTGCGTGTCCACCCCCGCGCGCCATCCCGGCGGCACGTAGGCGGTCGACGTGTCGTCCGCGATGAGCAGCGGCCCTTCGCACTCTCCGGCATCGTTGAGGGCGCTGCGGTTGAGCCGGCGGGCCTCTCTACGCTCGCCGCCGTCAAAGAGCGCGACGGTGGCTGCGTGGGGGGCGTCGTCGGTCCCGGCAAGCGCCGGGACCGCAGGCGGCGGCGACGCGATGCCGAGGCGGAAGGAAACAATTTCAGGCCGGTTGGTGCGCGAATCGTCGAACTCGAAGATGCGGTGGTGGGCCTCGTTGAACCGCTCGCGCAGCAGCGCGGCGTCGAGGCGCGCGATCTCCTCTTCGCCGAGCGGGATCGGTACCTCGAAGGCCTGCCCGACGTAGCGCATTTCCAGCGTATGGGTGTAGCGGAGCCCGCTGGTGAGCCCGAGCGTCGCGAATGCCGCCTCCGCGTCCGCCCGCATGGCGGCGAACTGCTCGCGCACGCGCGCCGCAACGCCCACCTCGTCGAGGGCGAAGCGCACCGTGCGGCTCTCGTAGCGCACAAAGTCCGAGGCGACGAGGCCGAAGGCGGAGAGCACGCCGGCCGCAGGCGGAATGACGATGGTGGAAATGCCGAGCACCTCGGCGACCCGCGCTGCATGCAGCGGCCCCGCGCCGCCGAAGGGAACCAGAACGTAGTCGCGCGGATCGCGGCCCCGTTCGGTCGAGACCAGCTGGATGGCGCGGACGATGTTGTGCTCGGCCACCCGAACCGCGTCGTCGGCGATCTGCTCCACGCTGCGGCCGAACTGCCCGGCCAACGCCGCGAAGGCACCCTGCGCGAGCTCGGGATCGACATCCATGCGCCCGCCGAGGAAGGTGTCGGCGAGCACGGTGCCGCGGACAAGGTGCGCGTCGGTGATCGTGGGGTCCGCGCCGCCGCGCCGGTAGCAGGCGGGGCCGGGCTCGGCGCCGGCCGAGCGGGGGCCCACCCGCAGCATGCCGCCGTCATCGCGCCAGACGATCGAGCCACCGCCCGCGCCGACAGTCACGATGTCGAGCACCGGAATGCGGATGGGGAGACCGTCGATCTCGGCGTCGCTGGTCAGCACCGGAATCCCGCCCCGCACCAGGCACACGTCGGTGCTGGTGCCGCCCATGTCGAAGGTGATGAGGTCGCGGTAGCCCGAGCGCCCGGCCTGGCGGATCGCGCCCATCACGCCCGCCGCCGGCCCCGAATAGAGCGAGGTGATCGCGTTGCCGGCCATGCCGCGCGCCGGCAGCCTGCCCCCGTTCGACTGCATGAGGCTGAAGCGGCCCGCGAAACCCCGCTCGTCCAGCGCGTGCTCGAACGCGCTCAAGTAGTGGTCGATGACCGGCTGCACGTAGGCCGCGAGCGTGGTGGTCGAAGCACGCTCGTACTCGCGGAACTCGCGGGTCACGTCGCTGGAACAGGTGATCCCGACGTCGGGAAAGCGCTCGGCCACCATCGCCGCCACGCGCCGCTCGTGGGCGGGGTTGGCGTAGCTGTTGAGGAAGCAGATCGCGACGGACTCGTAGCCGTCGCCCTGCAACGCCTGGGCGATGCGATGCCGTGCCGTCTCTTCATCGAGTGCGGTGACAACCTCGCCGCCCGGCCCGATGCGCTCGGGAATCTCGAAGGTATCGCGGCGCGGCACCACCGGCTCGGGCTTGCGGTAGTGGATGTCGTAGATGGAGCGCCGGCTCTGCCGTTGCAGCGTGAGCAGGTCGCGGAAGCCTTCGGTGGCGAAAAACGCGACCCTGGCGCCCTTGCGCTCCAGCACCGCGTTGGTGGCGACGGTCGAGCCGTGCACGAGATCGCCGGCGGCGGCCAGTGCCAGACCCGACTCATCGAGCGCGGCGATGGCGCCGCGGTGCGGCGCGGCCGGCGTGCTCGGCACCTTGGTGATGCACACGCCGTCTTTCTCGAAGGCGACGAGATCGGTGAAGGTGCCGCCGACCTCGACCCCCACCCGGACCTCTGCGCTCATGCGTACCGGCGCTTGCTCTTGCCCATACGGACGGGGGGCGATGTCATTGCGGCTCTCCCGGTTGGCGGATGCGGTAGTTACAAGAGCGCGCGACGTGCCGCAAGGAAACCCGGCCACGAAAGCCTCGCGCGATCCGGTCGCCGACGCGGACGGGCTCAGCCGGCGAGCAACTCCCTGACGCACTGGTTGAGGAATCGCATGAAGTCGCTGCCCTCGCGGCTCGGCGATGCCACGCAATGGCCCCAGGCCGATTCGAAGGGACGAAGATCGGCGTTGGGCATGTGCCGAGCCTCGATGGCGTTGTCCTCGGGCGGGAAGTAGAGATCGGTCGTGCAGGGAACCAGGATCGCCCGTGCCTGGATGGCACCGAGGGCCTGTTCGAAGTCGCCCTCATAGCGTGCGTTGGCGCTGATGTCGCCCAGCTGCCAGGTGCGGAGCTTGGCCAGCAGGTCGTTGGCGTCCCACGCCAGATGATCGTTCTCCCAGTCGAGAAGCAGGTCTTCCCAGGTCTCGAAACCGAGTTCGCGGTGCAGCCGCTCGCGATAGAAGGTCTGCGAGTACGCCCAACCCGCGTAGACCCGTGCGAACGCCTTGAGGCCCGTCTCGGGCGGCACGGTGTAGTCACCGCCCGCGAACGTGCTATCGGCCAGGAGCGCCGCCTTCACCCCTTCGAGAAACACCTTGTTGTGCGGAGAGGTCCGCGCCGAAGCGCAGAACGGCAGGATGGCGTCCACCATGTCGGGATACTGCGCGCCCCACTGATAGGACTGGCAGCCCGCCATGGACCACCCCATCACGAGGGCGATGCGCGTCACACCCAGCGCCTCGGTGAGCAGCCGGTGCTGGCAGGCCACGTTGTCGTGCAGAGTGACGGCGGGGAAGCGCAGGCCGTCGAAGGGTGACGGTGTGTTGCTCGGCGAGGACGAGAGACCGTTGCCGAACATGTTGATCGAGACGATGAAGTAGCGCTCCGGATCGAGCGCGGGCACCGCCCTGACGTAACCCTCGTTGCGGACGTGCGTGCCCGTGTAAAAGGTGGGCATGACGATCGCGTTGTCGCCACGGGCGTTCAGCGAGCCGTATGTCCTGTAAGCGAGCTTGGCTTCCGGCAGCGTGACGCCGGATTGCAGGGTTACGTCGCCGAGCTCGAATATCTCGTGGTTCGCTGCCACGACGAATGGCCCTCAATAGAGCCGGAGATACTCCTGCACCTCCCAGTCCGTGACCGTCTGGTGGTAGCGCTCCCACTCGTCCACCTTGTAGCGCAGCCAGGAGGTCATCATCTGGGAGCCGAGCACTTCGGCCGCCAGCGGGTCGTCGCGCAGGATCTCGGTCGCTTCCAGCAGATGCCGCGGCAGGCGCTGCCCGCCGCTTGCAACAATTTCTTCGTGGGTGAGGTCGTAGAGGTCCTTGTTGAGCGGCGGGCCGGGGTCGATCTTTTCCATCACGCCCTTGACGGCCGCCGCAGTGGTCATGCCGAGGGCGAGGTACGGGTTCATGCACAGGTCGGACGCACGGTTCTCGATGCAGAAGCGGTTCTGCGGCATGCGCAACATGGCGGAGCGATTGTTGTTGCCGTAGGTCATGTGAGTGGGCGCCCAGGTCACGGTGCCGCCCTCGAAGCCGCCGACCCGGGCCACCAGCCCGTTGTAGGAGTTGACGGTCGTGGCGGTGAGGGCGGTGAGCGCGCCGCCGTGGCGCAGCAGCCCACCGATCGCGTGGTACGCGGCATCCGACCAACCTGAGTCGTGATCCCCGAAGATGTTCACCCCCGGATTGTCGACCCGCTGCATCGAGTAGTTGATGTGCGCGCCCGAGCGCCAGTCGCCGGTGGTCGGCTTGGGCATGTAGGTGGCGAAGAGCCCCTGTTGCTTGGCGACCTCCTTCAGCAGCACCCGCAGGAACACCAGCCGGTCGGCCATGCCCACGAGGTCGGTGTAGCCGAAATCGAGCTCGAACTGCGAATACGCCCCCTCGCAAACCACGTCCTTCAACCCCCAGCCAAGGTCCTCGAGGATGTCGATGACCGCGCCGAGGAAGCCCATGGAATCGATCGTGTACTCGATGTCGTAGCCGAACGCCTGGCGTCTCGGCCGCACGCCTTCGCCGGGGAGCGGGTCGTTGTCGAATGCCTTGACCGGCTGGCCGTCGCGCCAGCGCATCACGATGAACTCGGGCTCGATGCCGGCGAAACCCATGAACCCCTTGGCCGCGGTGTCGTCGATGACGCGCTTGAGCGCCAGACGAGGGCAGAGGTTGTAGGGCGCGTCCTCCCACCAGAGGTCGGCGAACATCCAGGCGCAGGTGCGATCCCACGGGCAGATGACCAGGGAGTCGAGGTCCGGCACCGGGATCTGGTCGGAGTCTGCCGCGCCGAGCTCGGGCACGAAGGAGATCGAGTGCACGGCGAACTGCGGTCCCTTGCCCATGCACAGGTTCTCGAAGTCGCTGATCGGCACCGGCTTGGTCTTGGGCAGGCCGTGCATGTCGATCCAACAGGAGAAAACGTAGCGGACCCCCGCCTCGAAGAGCCTCGCATGCTCCTCACGGACGCGTTCGACGTCAGGCAGCGCCTCGGCCAGGCTTCCTGGTATCGCAGTCATCGGGTGCTTACCTCCCTGCATGGCGATCGATGGCGATGACGAATCCGACGCACCGATCCCTATGATTTAAATTTCATGAATTATGGTTGACCATTACTGCGGATTCATCACATCATAAACGCTACGTTGAGGATATGGCAACGTCCGCCGCGCTCCCCAGCCAGCGGCGCCAGGAGCAGAGCGCATGTCCCGACCTACGCAGCAGGCGTTTCAGGCAGCGAATGACGGCGGCAATGTCTCGCCGCTCTCGTCTCCTCACGACGATCTCAATCAGCAGATCATTCGCCTGCTCCAGGACGACGGGCGGGCCACCTACGACGAGATCGGGCAGAAGCTCGGCGTGTCGGGCGGGACGGTCCGCAACCGCGTCACCCGGATGCGGGACGCCGGCATGCTCCGCATCGTGGCGGTGGTCGACCCGGTGGCTGTCGACTACGAATCCGACGCGATGCTCGGCATCAAGACCGCGCCGGGCGTGGCTCCCACCGCAGTCGCCGAGCGGCTCGATCCTCACGAAGTCGTCGTCTACGTCATGTGGGTCAGCGGCCGGTTCGACCTGCTGGTCGAGGTCGTCTGCGACGAGGAAACCGAGCTCGCGAACTTCCTGAACGATCACATACACGGTCAGCCTGACATCGCGCACGTCGAGGTCATGACCCGGCTCGGCATGTTCAAGAACCAGTTCCTGCTCAAGCGCAACGTGCCCTAGCCCGGCGCTTTGACGGAGGTCGCCATGAGCCTGTCGCTGCAATCGATCCTGGGAGAGGAGGCGCTTGCTGCGTTCGAGGCTCCAGGGGCTGTGGCGCGCGGCTTGCCGGCAGCGGCCTATACGAGCGAGGCCGTCTTCGCGCTCGAGAACGAACGGATTTTCACTGAATCGTGGGTGTTCACCGGCCTGGCGCACGAGCTGGCGCAGCCGGGCGACGTGGTGCCGGTTACCGTGGCGGGCAAGCCGGTGCTGCTGGTGCGCGACGCGGATGGGGAAGTGCGGGCGTTCCACAACGTGTGCCGCCATCGCTGCCTCAAGCTCGTCGAGGGGCCCGGCAACGTGGGGCCCACCATTCAATGCCCCTATCACTCCTGGACCTACAAGCTCGACGGCGCGCTGCACGTCGCTCCCTACTTCGGCGGGCACGACCCGCGTGCGGTGCCGGCCGGCTTCGACCGGGCGCAGCACGGGCTGGTCCCGGTGCGGGTGGCGACCTGGCACGACTGGATCTTCGTCAACCTGAACGGCGCGGCACCGCCGCTCGATGACGTCGTCGCCCCGCTCCAGAGCCAGATCGACGGGCTCGACCTCGGCCGGATGCAGCACGTGGTCACGGTCGATCTGGGCGAGATCGCCGCGAACTGGAAGCTCCTGATGGAGAACTTCATCGAGCCCTATCACGTGCCCTTCGTGCACGCGACGACCACCGAGCAGCCGCTAACCGACCACTACACCCTGAACGAGCCGGGCTGCCTGGGCTGCGCCGTGGATGTCTCCAGCACGGCGAAGCGGGACGACACGCTCTCGGCGGATTCCCGCTACCTCACCATCTTCCCCAACTTCTCGCTGGGGATTTACCACCCGGACCAGGTTGGCGTGCACCTGGACGTGCCGCTGGCGCCCGACCGTACCCTCCAGCGCCGCGCCGTCTACAGCCTCAAGCCAGAGCCGCCATCGGCCGAAGAGGCGGAGCAACTCGCGGCGCTCTGGCGCGACGTGCACGTGGAGGACCAGGTGATCTGCGAGCGGCTCCAGCAAGGACGCGAGTCCGTCGTCGCCGACGACGGCGGCGTGCTTTCCCCGGTGTGGGAGGACTCGGTGCGAAGCTTCCAGGAGCTCGTGCTGAAGAGCCTGCGATGAGCGCGGGGTCGCGATCAGGACCGAATTCGCCGTGCCTAAAGGACACGCCGCTTCCGACAGTGCCACACCGCGCACGCGGCCTTTGAAGTTCTGAATTCGCCATCAAGACGGAGGAAAGACGCAAAACGTCCCATTGCCCCCGAAAAGACGCCAAACGCGCAGCGGGCATAAGCCGCCAGGTCCGGCCATCCAAACTTGGATAGCTCGGGCCGGCAAGAAAACAGAGGGAGAGACTTCAAATGAAATGGAAACTTACCGCAGGCGCCGTCGCCGTCGCGCTGGCTCTGGCCGCCGGCTCCGTTCAAGCCGGCCCACTTGAAGACAGGGTCGCCGCAGGCGAACCCATTCGGCTGGGCTTCGCCAACGCCCCGCCATGGGCGCACCCGGGCGAGGACGGCTCGCCGCTCGGCTTCGTCAACGTCATCACCACCGATGTGCTGGCGAGGATGGGCCACACCAATGTCGAGCCGGTGGTGACGGACTGGAGCGGGCTCATTCCCAGCCTCGTCGCCGAGCGCGTCGATATCATCACCGGCGGCATGTATATCCTCAGGGCCCGCTGCGAGAACATCGACTTCTCCGAGCCGATCGGGCAGTTCGGAAACGCCTTCATCGTGCCGGCCGGCAATCCCATGGGGATTCAAACCTACCAGGACATCAAGAATGCCGGCGCCATGATGGTCGGGGTGACCGGCTACATCAATATCGAAGAGGCGCGTAGCGAGGGCATCTCCGAGGATAAGATCATGCAGGTGCCTGGTATCACCGAGGCCCTTGCCGCGGTCCGCGCAGGGCGAGCGGACGCCGGCGCCATGACGTCGGCGGAGGCGGACAAGATCGCTCGCGAAGCCGACGACATCGATGCGACCGACACCAATGCCCTGCCCCAGTGGACCTTCAACTGGGTCGGCATCGGCTTCCATCAGGATGACGACGACTTCCGCGAAGCATTCAACGCGGCGATGGAAGGCTATATCGGCTCCGACGAGATGCTGGCCAACGTCGCGCCCTATGACTACACGCGGTCGAATGTCCCCGGCGATGTCGCGACAGAGTGGATCTGCGTCAATCGCCCTGTAACCGACTCCTAGCCACCCACTCGGGGAAACCGGTGCGCGCCCAAGCGCGCCGGTCCCCCTCCCGTTCCGCGCGACGCTGGGCAACGAAGACCCGTCGCAATGACATACATCGAATTCCTGGATGTGTACGGTGGCCGGCTGATCGACGGCACCATCGTCACGATCTACCAGTTCTTCCTGGCCACGTTCGTCGCGGTCGTCGCCGCGCTCACTTTCGGGCTGATGCGCCTCGCGCGGAGCCCCGTGCTGCGCGCTGTTGCGGTCGCCTACATCGAGTTCTTTCGCGGCACGTCTCTGCTCGTGCAGCTTTTCTGGATTTTCTTCGTGCTGCCGCTCTTCGGCATCACCCTGGACAAATTCACGGCCGGGTTCCTCGCCGTCGGGCTGAACATGGGCGCCTATGGGGCTGAGCTCGTCAGGGGCGCCGTCCTCGCCGTTCCCAAGGGCCAATGGGAGGCCGCACTGGCCTTGAACATGGCGCCCCATAACCGGATGAGGCGAATCATCCTTCCCCAAGCCTTCATCATCATGCTGCCGCCCTGGGGTAACCTCATCATCGAAATCCTCAAGGGCACGGCTCTGGTGGCGCTGATTGCGGTTGCCGACCTGATGTTCGAGGTGCGTCAGATCAACATCACCACTTTCCTCTCGGCCGAAGCGTTCGGCACTGCCATCGTCATCTACTACGTGATTGCCCGCTTCTTCGTGACGCCCGGTATGCGGGGACTGGAGCGTCTGATGAACCGGCGGATCGGAAAGGTTTAGCGCCGTGGAGTGGCGATGGGATTGGGTGTGGGAGCTCGCGCCGCGCTTCGTCGACGCGACGGGGAAGACCCTGATCGCCGCCGGCGGCGGCTACACGATCGCGATCATTCTGGGGCTGGTCTTCGTTCTGGCCCAGCGCACGCCGCTTCTCCCCGTGACCCTGGTGGTCCGGGAATTCGTCGAGCTCATTCGCTCGACGCCACTGCTCCTGCAAATCTTCTTCGTCTACTACGTCGGCCCGCAGTTCGGGCTGACGCTCTCGCCCTGGACAGCGGGCCTAATCGCCATCGGGGTGCACTACGGCGCCTATCTCTCCGAGGTCTACCGCGGCGGCATCGAGAGCGTGCCCAAGGGCCAGTGGGAAGCCGCGAAGGCGATCAACCTGCCGATCGTCACCACCTATCGCCGCATCGTCATCCCGCAGGCGCTGCCGCCGGCGGTGGCCGGCATGGGGAACTATCTGGTCGGCATCTTCAAAGACACGCCGATGCTGTCGGTGATCGGCGTGGCCGAGCTGATGCACACGGCCACGGCCGTCGGCGCCGAGAGCTACAGGTACCTGGAGCCTTACACCATGGTCGGCGCGATCTTCCTCGCAGTCTCGTTGCCGTCCGCCTTCGCGATTAACGTGTTCGAGAAATGGGTGCGGCGGACGCTGGGAATGACGAAATGACCGAGAACATGGAGAGCTACCCGCTGAGCCTAGAAGGCGACGGCATCCCGATGGTCAGGTTTCAGAACGTGACCAAGAGATACGGCTCACTCGTCGTCCTGAACCAGCTCGACATCGACGTTTCCGCCGGCGAAATGGTCACGATCATCGGCCCCTCGGGCTCCGGCAAGACGACAGTTCTACGCATGTTGATGACTCTCGAGACCATCGACGACGGCGTTATCTACGTCGAGGGGGAGCCGCTGACGCACATGGAACGCAACGGGCGGCTCGTACCGGCAAGTTCGGCGCACCTCCGCCGCATGCGCAGCAAGATCGGCATGTGCTTCCAGCACTTCAACCTGTTCCCGCACATGACGGCGCTCGGCAATTGCATGGAGGGGCCTGTGCAGGTCTTGGGTTTGTCTCGCAAGGAGGCGGAGGAGCGCTCGCTCGAGCTGCTCGACATGGTCGGGATGATCGAGAAGCGCGATCAGCACCCCTCGCGCCTCTCCGGCGGACAGCAGCAGCGGGTCGCCATTGCCCGGGCGCTCGCGATGCGACCCAAGGTCATGCTCTTCGACGAGGTGACGTCGGCGCTGGACCCCGAGGTCATCAGCGAGGTGACCAGCGTGATCAAGCACCTGGTGGACACCCACAACCTCACCATGCTGATGGTCACCCACCAGATGGGCTTCGCCAAGGAGATCTCGGACCGCGTCTGCTTCTTCTTCGACGGGGCCATTGAAGAGCAGGGAGCGCCGACCAAGCTGTTCGAGAACCCCGAGCGGGAACGGACGCAGCAGTTCCTGAATGCCGTCCTGCACGCAAACTAAGGGAACGCGACAGCGGGCAAGCACATCGGGACGAAACGGGCTGGCGGTTTGCAGGCCGGATCGCATACTCTGCCGCGCCGCCATCCAGGGAGAATGACCATGCAGCTTCTACACACCATGCTCCGCGTGGGCGACATGCAGCGCTCCGTCGATTTCTACACCAAGGTCGTCGGCATGGACCTGCTGCGCACCACCGAGCGCCCCGACCAGGGGTATTCGCTTGCCTTCGTCGCCTTCAACGGCGGCAACAAGAACGGCGAGGCCGAGCTGGAGCTGACCTACAACCACGGCGTCTCGGACTACGATCTCGGTTCCGCCTACGGTCATATCGCGCTCGGCGTGGACAATGTCGCCGAGACCTGCGAGCGGATCCGCGCGGCGGGCGGCAACATCACGCGCGAGGCGGGGCCGGTGAAAGGCGGGACCACGGTGATCGCCTTCGTGGAGGACCCGGACGGCTACAAGGTCGAGCTGATCGAGATGGGCACGCACGGGAGCTGAACACGCGCGACGCGCGAGCCAATGCCGGCCCTGGAGGGAAGACCCGACGTTCAGCGCGACGCCGAGCAGGCCTTCGCCGTTCTGGAGCAGGGCGGGATCGCCATTCTGCCCATGAGTGTCGGCTATTCGGCCATCGGTGGTTCGGCCGCGGCGCTGAAGACGATCTTCGAGACCAAGCGGCGCACGCCGTCGAAGCTGAACGCGATGCTCGATGACATCGCCCTGCACCGCGAGCTTCACGTGCTCGATCAGAGGGGCTGGGACGTCGCCAGCACCTTGGTCGAAGACCTCGACCTGCCGCTCGGCGCGATTGCACCGGCGCGCATGGACCATCCCATCCTGCGCAAGATGGAACCCGACGCGCTCGCCACCTCCACCAGCGCCGGCACCGTGCTGATGCTGCTCAACGCAGGCCCCTTCCATGCCGCGATCACGCGGCTCAGTCGCGGGGCGCAGCATCCGCTGTTCGGCTCGTCCGCGAACCTCTCGCTCTCCGGCACGAAGTTCCGGGTCGAGGACATCGAGCCCGAGTTGATCGCGATCGCCGACATCGTCATCGACCATGGGCTTCGCCTCTATCACCTGTATCGGGCCTCATCGACTCTGCTGGACCTGGAGACCTTCGAGGTCGTGCGCTACGGCGCCTGCTTCGAGCTCATCGCCGACGCGCTCAAGCGCCGCTTCGGCATCGCGCTGCCGCCACCGCCGCCGGGCCACATCCGCGACTTGATCGGCGACTTCCCCTGAAGCTGGGTCCACGCGACGAGTTAGGAATGCCCCCATGAAGATCGCCCGCATCGAAACCATTCCCCTCGCCATCCCCCACGATCACGGCGGCCCGCCGCCGGCGTGGGGCGGGCAGGCGTGGCAAGGGCTCAGCATCCTCCTGGTGCGGATCGAGACCGAGGACGGGGCTACCGGCTGGGGCGAAGGCTTCAGCTACAACTGCTTGCCGGCACTCAAGGCAATCGTCGACTCGACGGTGGCACCGATCCTGATTGGGCGCGACGCCACGGGCATCGCCTCGCTCAACCGAGAGATGCAGCAGGCGCTGCACCTCTTCGGTCGCTACGGCATCACCATGTTCGGGATCTCCGCTATCGACATCGCGCTCTGGGATCTCGCGGGCAAGAGGGCGGGGCTGCCGATCTCACAGCTCCTCGGCGGGCCGGCCACACCGCCGCTGGTTCCCGGCTATGCCAGCCTGCTCAAGTACCGGGACCGGGAACTGGTCGGTGCGACCGTGCGCAACGCGCTGGACGAGGGCTACCCCGCCATCAAGCTGCACGAGACGGGAGAGCCTGAGATCGCGGTGGCGCGCGAGGCGATGGGCGACGATATGCCGCTCTGCACGGACACAAACTGCCCGTGGACGCCGGCCGAGGCGCGCGCGATGGCGGAACAACTCAAGCCCTACGACCTCTACTGGCTGGAGGAGCCCATCTTCCCGCCGGAGGACTTTGGGGCGCTGGCGCGGCTGCAGCAGGAGTCGGGCATCGATCTCGCCTGCGGCGAGAATGCCTGCACCGCGTTCGAGTTTCGCCGGATGCTGGATGCCGGCGCGGTGCGCTACGTGCAGCCCAGCGTGACCAAAGTGGGCGGCATCACCGAGTTCCTCAAGGTGCTCGCGCTGGCCGAGGGTTACAGCGTGACGGTAATGCCGCACTCGCCCTACTTCGGCCCCGGCTGGCTCGCGACCCTGCAGCTCTTCGGGGCGATGCCGCTCACCGGGCGCCCCGGCGGGGGCTGGGCCGAGCGCTTCTACACGCGGCTCGAAGCGACGCTCTACCCGGGGTTTGTCTCACCGGACGAGAATGGCCACTTCCGCATCCCCACCGGCCCCGGCCTCGGTGCCGAGCCCGACCCGGACGTCATCCGCGACTATCGCTTGCCGGCGTAAGCCAGCAACAATGTTCAGTCGTCGGGCACGCCGAGACGGAGCGCGCCGACGCGGATCAGCAGATAGATGATGAAAAGGAGAAGGAACACCAGCGCATTGACGATGGTCGCCAACGCGTAGAGCTCGGGCTCGATTCCGTGACGCAGTGTTCCCCAGGCGATGGTGGGGAGCGTCGGGATCGCGGCCACGTTGTAGAACGTGATCTCGAAGTTGTTAAAGCCCAGAATGAAGCTGATGATGAAGGCGCCGAGCACGGCCGGCCAGATGTTGGGGAACGTGACTTCCCGAAAGGTGCGAAACGGCCGCGCGCCGAACACCTGAGCGACCTCGTCGAAGCGCCAGTCGTAGCGCACCAGCTGGGCCAGGATCACCAGAAACGCAAAGGACACGCTGTAGGCCGTGTTGGCCACGATCGCCGATTCAATGTTGCCGGGAATCCCGAGCACGTTGCGGTTGAACATCAGGGTCGAGATCCCGATCAGGATCTGGGCGACGAAGAGCGGCGCAAGAAACAGGACGACGATCACCCCCCGGCGCCGGATCGGATAGCGCAGGATTCCGATCGCGGCCGCCGTGGCGAATAGCGTGGAGAGCGAGGCCGTGCCGACACCGATGAGCACGCTGTTCAAGAGGCCCACGTGAAAGTCGCTCATGATCATGAGACGGTCGTACCACTCCCCGGTGAAGACCGGCGGGAACGGCCACACGTTGTTCTCCATGATCGAGAGATAGCCGGTGTAGAAGATGGGGAAGTAGAGGAACAGGTAGAGCGCCAGCAGCATCGCGGTCTGGCCGCCGATCACGAAGCGCGCGCCTGGATTCACCGCGGCCATGTCAGGCCCCTGCGCCCGTGAATCCCGCCCGGCGCAGCCGGACTGTACGCCACAACACAAAGATGACGGCGAGCGAGGCCACGCACATCACCACCCCCATGGCCGAGCCGAGCGCCCACGTGCCGGCAGATCCGAATTGATGTTCGAGGCGGTTGACGAACATTGAGCCGTCGGGCCCGCCCAGGAAGCGCGGCGTCACCGACGCGGCGAAGGTGGGAATGAAGACCAGCACGATCCCGATCGCGGTTCCCATCCAGTTGAGCGGCCACGTCACCTCGAAGAACGCCCGCCACGGTCTTGCGCCGTTCACCTTCGCCACTTCCAGCAACTCGAAGTTGAAGTTGAAGAGAGAGAGATAGATCGCCAGCAGCATAAAGGGGATCCAGAGATAGATCAGACCCACTGCACTGGCGATGTTGGTGTACATCAGCACCTGGATCGGCTGCGCACCCAGCTCCATCAGCGCCATGTTGACCAGCCCGATTGGTCCCAGGATCTGCTGCATCGCGGTGATTCGCAGCAGGATTCCCGTCAGGAACGGAGCCGCTGTGAGGAGCACGAGGACCAGCTTGTAACGACCGCCGTGCTTGGCGATCAGGTACGCACAGGGCCAGGCATAAACGAGGCAGATGGCGGAGACCGCGGCGGCCATGGCGAGCGATTTCAGCAGGAACTTGAGGTAGATCCATTCGCCCAGGACCGCTTCGTAGTTGTTCACGTTCCAGTCGGAAATCAGCTCATAGCTTTCGGTCCGCCAAAAACTGAAAACGACGATCGAGAGCAGCGGTATCAGCAGGAAGAGGACGATGAAGAGCGCGCCGGGCCCCACCAGCGTCGCAAAGCGAACGCGCGGATCGAGCAGGAGCGCTCGACGCCCCTTCACGGCTCGTCGTCCGCGGCCAAGAACACGTCGGCCGCCTCGACCGCCCAGCCCAGGTTCACGCGCGAGCCGCGGTCGACGCCGGCGATGCTGGGCGGCCCGCTCACGACCAGCTCCGCCTCGTTGTCGGCGCGCACGATGTAGTCGGCGAACTGGCCCTTGAAGATGATGTCGCGCACCGTCCCTTCGATCCGGTTCTCGTGATGGATGCCATCTGCCGAGGCGCTGAGCGCGATCCGTTCGCTCTTGAGATAAATCTCCGCCCGATCGCCCTGCCGGGCGTCGCCGACGGAACGTCCGATCAGCGTGATACCGCCCCAGTCGATGCGGAGGCGCTCGCCTTCACCCTCGATGACGCGCCCGGAGAGCTTGTTGGGCGCGCCGACAAAGGAGGCGACGAACCGCGTGGCCGGCGCGTTGTAGACCTCCAGCTTGGGGCCGATCTGCTCCAGCACGCCCTGGTGCATCACCGCCATGCGATCGCTCATGGTGAGCGCCTCTTCCTGGTTGTGCGTCACGTAGACGAAGGGGATGCCGAGCTCCTCCTGGTAGCGACGCACCTCGATCTCCATCTCCTTGCGCAGCTCGCGGTCGAGATTTGCCAGCGGCTCGTCAAGCAACAGAAGCTCGGGCCGCGAGACCAGCCCCCGCGCGAGCGCGACGCGTTGCTTCTGGCCGCCCGAGAGTTGATGGGGGAAGCGGTCCCCCAGCCCTTCCATGCGGACAAACCCGAGGATCCAGTCGAGCTGTTCCTCTCGCTCGGCCGCGTTCCGGCCCTGCATCTTGAGCGGAAAGGTGATGTTCTCCGCCACCGTGCGGTGCGGGAACAGAAGGAAGTCCTGGAACACCATGCCGATGCGGCGCAGATAGGGCGGCAGCCTGGTCACGTCCGTGCCGCCGATCTCCACCCGGCCGCGATCAGGCGCCTCCAGGCCGGAAACGATGCGCAGCAGCGTGGTCTTGCCCGAACCGCTGGGTCCCAGCAGCGCAAAGAACTCGCGGCGGCCGACCTCGAGGCTCACGCCGTCGACCGCGCGAACCGCGCCGAAGCGCTTCTCGACCGCCTCGATGCGCAAGATTGCCTGGTCGCTCATCCCGCCCAGACTCCTGCTATCATTAGCGCTGCCATGCGCCGCACGTCCCTAGGCCGCAATCCGGCAAGACGTGCCACCATAGCAAGAGAGGGACCGGACCGTTGGGTCCGATCCCTCTGCACCGTGTTGTGGTGAGTTCGTGGCTTAGGCCGCTTCCACTGCCGACCAGATGCGCTCCCACTTCTCGGGCGAGGAGGGCGCGTCGAACTGATAGAGGCCGTGGATCGACCCGGTCTCGTTCAGGAACAAGGTGTCGACGTAGCGCTCCGGCAGCATGTCGCGAACGTCGACAGTGGGCGCCCAGCCGATTTCGACCGCCACCGTCTTCATGGCCTCGCGCTCAAGCCGGAAGTCGATCCACTTGTGCGCGATCTCCAGCTTCTCGCTGTCGGTCACGCCCGAGGTGATGGACCACTGGTCCACCCAGCCGAGCCCGCCTTCGGTGGGCTTCAGAACGTGGCGCATGTTGAGATCGGACTTGCCGTCCAGCTTGTCGAAGTGAATGCGCCGGTAGATGCCGGACCACTCCGGCGATGCCCACACCACCTGGGCGCGCAGCAGCCGCTCCAACGTGTCCTCGTCGTTCCAGCGATTGACCAGCAGCCCCTTCTGCTTGATCAGCAGGCGCTTGCACTCTTCAAGCTCCTCGTCCGACAGCACGTAAGGATTGAAGCTCTTGCCGTCGGGCCGCGGGCCGTCCTGCGTGCCCATGTTGTGCGCGGCGAGGATGCCGGCCAGCGCGATGTTCTCCTCGAAGCGCGCGCTGGTCGAGAGATGCCCCTCGTACTTCTCGTTGAACAGGAGGTTCACCGATTCCTGATCCTCGGCCGCAACCTTGTCGGTGTTGACGGTGAAGCCATATCCGCCCCAGCAGTTCGGTGCGGCGATCATGTCTTCGCTGTCCTCGGCACGCAGCAACGTGAACTTTGGCGGCACGAAGTCGTCGAAGACGTTGCTCAGGTCCAGCTTCGAATAGTCGACCGCCTGTACCAGACCCTGCTTGGCATAGAGGCGCGGCCAGAATCCGTCGGCCATCACCAGGTCGAAATCCTGGGTGCCACCGGCCCGCAGCTTGTTCCAGGCTTCGGAATTGCCGTCGAAGAACCCGGCGCTGACCTTGACGTCGTGACGGTTCTCGAACTCGGCGGTCAGGCTCTTGACGTTGTAGTGCTCCCAGCCGAGCCAGCGCAGCTCTAGCGTTGCCGCCTCCGCATTACGCACGAAAGGACCGATGCTCTTCCAGGTGAACCCGGCGGCCGTCAACGCCGCGGCACCCTTGAGCACGCTCCGCCGCGATACGCGGCGCTTCTGGTGTGGCACAGAATTCGATTTCGAGTTGGTCTTGTCCATTGATCGTCCTCCCTCTGGCGTGGCGCACCAAACCGGTTAACCCGGTCAGTCGCCGCCGCACTCGTCGCTGCGGTCCGCAGCAGGTCGTACAAGGACCTCGGGATGGGTGCAGCTGGCAAAGATGATAATAACACCGCGCTTGCGACACTGCATCGCATCATGCCCATAACAACATCGGCGGGGCGATGATCGAGGCGCGAGGCGAAAGGCGGCGACGGGGTGCCAGTCGAGGAAGCCTCGGCGGCGACCAGCATCCAACCGGAATCTAGGGTGCCTACGGGATGCCACCCCTTGAAAGCGCAGAGGCGCAGAACCAATCTCTATACGAGTGATCTTCGGTTACCAATTCATGCACGATCTCTTGCCTGTATGCTTCGGCAATCACGACCTATCATGCGCGCCTATCTAGCTGAATGCCCGAGCCGAACTGGGCGAACCCGTAGCAACGATCACCGCAGGAGGTGACGATGCGGAAATGGATTATCGCCTTCTTCATTGGGGGCGTCTTGGGTACGGCCTTCGGCGTGGCCGTTGGCTTCTTCATATTTCCCTACGTGTTTCCGCCGCCGCCTGCGATGGAGACTCTCACGGCCGAAGAGCAGACCGAGGTTGTCGCTCAAGGCACGTTTATTCACGCAAATCCCTCGGACCCGATCCACTACGGCGAGGGGCGGGTTACGGTCTATGAAGAGCTGGTATTCCTTGAGGAGGACTTCAAAGTTGGGCCGGGACCCGCGTTTCACGTCTATCTCGTCCCGCGCGAAGAAATCCGTGAATCCTCCGACGTCAAGTCGACGATGTACATCGACCTTGGCAAATTGCGCGCGTTCGAGGGCAGCCAGAAATATCCCATCCCCAAGGGTGTCGACCTGAAGGAGTATCCGAGCGTCGTCATCTGGTGCGTCCAGTTCGGCGTGCTGATTTCTCCCGCCGATCTGGCGTTCGAGACGTAGAGCGCGTCCGACTTGTCGCCGCGACCGTTGTGAGAGAACGGGTCTCGGCGCAGGCCACGTCGTCATGCACGAAAGCGAAGCAGGCGGCACGCTTCTCCGGCAGGCGCATCGTGTCGTACAGGCTGTGGAACTTGAAGAAGAGCCGCTTGGCGAGCATCGGCAGGACGGGGATGTCGATCCGCTCGGTGCGGAAGTCTGCGCAGGATACATTCACTTAAGTTATATTACTATGTATTTCGGCATATCTCATGGGTGCTCTTCTTTACGTATGTGTATAATTTTTAGTTATATATTTGATCTTCCCAAGCATAGCTTTCCCAAAGTACGTTGCGCTTCTTGGATTATGCTTGTATCGATTACGTTATGCCTAAGTCCAGTCCCTATCGAATCCCACCGACGGCGGCCCTCATCGCCTTCGAATGCGCCGCACGGACCGGAAGTTTCGCTGGTGCGGCCAAGGAGCTGGGCACATCGCAACCCGCAATCAGTCGCCATATCGCAAACCTCGAAGAGAAGAATGGCGCCAAGCTCTTCGAACGATCCCGAACCGGAGTGAAGCTGACCGAAGCCGGACGGCGCTTCCATACAGGCGTCGCTCCTGCGCTCGGCATGATCGACAAGGCCACCTCCGAGATCGCCGAGGCTTCATCGGGCGAACGAGTGGTGATCGCGTGCTCCAACCCGGTGTCGCACTACGTGCTGAGACCGCGACACAATGCGCTTCGCGAAGCACTCGGCGAGCGCACTCAAATACAAACCGTAATTTTTCATCGTTACTCGCAGAACCTGCCACTCGATTCGGTTCCCGACGTGGTTCTGGACTGGGAGGCCACCATTCGAGGGGAAGGCGCAGTGGTGCTTTTTGCGGAAGCGGTGAGGCCGGTCTGTGCCCCCGAATACGCTGCAACCCATTCGGATACGCTGAATGGCCCCGTGAGCGGCTGGAGTGGTCTCTCGTTTCTCGAACCTGGCAGCGCTAGTGAGAACTGGGCGTCGTGGGAGCACTGGTTTCAAGCCGCTGGACGCCCCGAACCCTCGCCTCGGTTCGTCAGCTTTGACAATTACGTCTATTCGCTTGAGGCGGCCGTCGAGGGGCAGGGCATCGCGCTCGGCTGGAAAAACTTCGTCGATCAGCATCTCGAAACCGGCGCCCTGGTCGCGCTCGGCGATGGCTATATCGAACGCGACAATCACTTTTGCGCAGCGCTCACGGACCAGGGTCGTGTCAGACCCATCGCACGGCTCTGTCTCTCGCTCTTAGAGCTTGTTCCTAAAGTCGCGGGTGGCCTCAAGACATGGTAATCCATCGGGTGTCGAGACCGATATGGAGGGTACCATGGCTTGGACTGAGGCCACCCAGGTGAACTATAGACGAGCGCATGACCATCGACAAAACGATC
>JAJDUK010000104.1 GCA_022826665.1 Alphaproteobacteria bacterium
CCGCCTTCGATCCGTACCATGCCGCCACCGCCGCCCCCGACCCGATCCGCCCGGACGGCAAGTCAATAGGACCGGCGGCCTATGCTGTCAAACGAAAATCTCGCTCGATTCCAAAATCAACGCCGGGGTTTAACCGCTTACGCGCTACCACCGCCAGACCGCGGAGCGCAGGGCGCGCGGGCTCTGCCTCAAGTGCGGGAAGCGCCCGCCCGCGCCCCACCGCAGCCAGTGCGAACCGTGCGCCGAGAAGCGGCGTGCCGCCGACCGGGCCCGTCATCACCGGCGCACTGCCGAGCGCGTGGCGCGCGGGATGTGCCCCAAGTGCGGCAAGCGCCCGCCCGCGCCCGAGCGCAGCCAGTGCCAGCCGTGCCTGGACAAGGATGCCGCCGCCGGGCGGGTCAGGGACGCGCGGCTCCGGGCCGCCGGCATTCCGCGCCGCGATCCCGAGAAGACCCGCGCGTACGAGCGCAAGCGCGCCCGCCGCCAGATCGAGGCCCGCCGCGCCGCCGGCCTGTGTACCGCCTGCGGCGACGCCCCGGCGCTCCCCGGCCGCGCGTCCTGCGAGCCCTGCCTCGAGAAGCGCCGCGCCTGGGACCGCGCCAAATACGCGGCCGGCAAGGCGGCGGGGAAGCCCTATGGCGGGGCGGACCCCGAGACCAAGCGTCGCGCCAGCCGCGCGAGGCACAAGCGGCTCAGGAAGGCGTGGCACGAAACCGGGATGTGCGTGCGCTGCGGCAAGCCCCCGGCGGTCGAGGGCGGGAAGCTTTGCGCGCCCTGCCAGGAGCAGCGCCGGGCGAAGGAGCGCCGCAAGTACGCCAGACGCCGCGCCGCCGGGCTCTGCACCAACTGCGGAACCCCCGCCGTCGACGGCCGGGCCTATTGCGGTCCCTGCGCCTTCGTCCGCAGCAACCGCCGTTCGACGGAGGTCAGGAACGCGGCCGCGAGGCGGAAGTATGCCGAGCGCCGGGCGCAGGGGCTCTGCACCGACTGCGGCGCGCCCTCGCAGGGAGCCGCGCGCTGCGAGCCCTGTGCGCGCCGGTCGTACGAGCGCTCGACGTTTTTCCGGGGGATGCCGCTCTATCCGCCGCAATACACCGTCGTCGAGCTCGCGACCGGCGAGGACCACGGGACCTGGGACTCGTGGGAGGAGGTGGCCATGTGCCTCGCCTTCTCCCGGCTCTCGCTCGACCAGGTGGAGGTGCTCACGGACCAGTCCCCGGTCACGACCTGGGCGGCGTGGGAGTAGCCCGTCCGCCCCGCCGCACGACCCACCGGACGCGGAGCCGGCGGCAGACGTCTTGCCGGCCCGCGTTCCGCCGGGGGGCCGCCGTCGCCTGCGGCCGGCCGGCACGTGCCGCCGGCCCGGCGACCGCACATCCGCCACCCATCCCGAAGGAGGCCGCCCATGAGCGCCGACACGCTGCCCGAGGATCCCGCCTACGTCTTCTGCCCCGAACCCGCCTTCGGCGACGACCCCTGCCGCATTCTCATCCTCGTCGAGGACATGACCGTCGCCATTCCCACCGCCCTGGTGGCGCTCACGCGGGACCACGGGGTCCGGCTGTGCGACCGGCTCAACCGCCGTCTCGGATTCGACAACGCGGCCTGGACCGCGATCGCGCAGCGCTTCATGCGCCGCGCGGACGGGCACGGCCACTCCGTGCACTGAGCCCCGGCGTCCCGACCCGCGCGGCCGCCCTTCGCGCCGCCGCCGCCGCGTTTCCCGTATCCGACCGTGCCCGTCACCCGGCTGGAGAGCCGGAGCCAAGCGAGCGCAGGGCGAGCGTTCGGTGGTGGAGAGGGAGGCGGTCTTCCTCGGCGCCGGGCGCGGCACAGGAGACTTCGGCCATGTTCGATTTCGACACCGACCACGACCTCGTGACACCTGCCGGCGACGGCCTCATCGCGGAGCTCGGCCTCGATGCCCGCTCCATCCGCGACGCGCTGGCCGACGACCGGGTCCGGCGCTGCCCCGACCGAGAGGCCCCGCCGGACCGGAGGTAGAGAGAAGCAGGAGAAGGGTGAGCGGGAAGGGGCTGGAGAGAGCGTTCTCCGGTCCCGCCCGCTCGCCAACCCATCGTCATAAACGAGAACTGAAGGAGCATCGTCATGAGCTTCGGATTGAACCGCGTCGAACTGATTGGCCGCCTCGGCGCCGATGTCGTCGTCAACCACCTGCCCAGCGGGGGGCGCGTCGCGAACCTGAGCATCGCCACCGACGAGTCGTACATCAACAGGCAGGCCGGCGGCGAGCGGGTCGACAAGACCGAGTGGCATCGCGTCGTCACCTTCCAGGACGGCCTCATCGACATGCTGGAGCGCCACGCGAAGAAGGGCCGCCTGGTCCACGCCGAGGGCAAGCTCCAGACCCGGCGCTGGAGGAAGGACGGCGAGGACAGCGACCGCTTCTCGACCGAGATCATGGTCGTCCCCGGTCACAAGGTCCAATTCCTGGACAAGCCGAAGCGGGCCAACGGCGACGGCGCGCAGGCCGCGGCGGAGTCCGCGCAGGCGCCCGCGAACGGCGAGACGATGCCGGCCGACGGCGCCCCGGCGCAGTCGCTCGATACCGAAGAAATCCCGTTTTAAAGGGCCGTCTTCCCATCCTCCCTCCCAACTCGGGCGGCCGTTTCGGCGGTCGCCCGTTTTTTCTGCCATCGGTTCGGAGCCCGGTCCCGGCCGGGCCTCGCGTGCGCGCGCCGCGCGCAACGCATCGGCCGCGCCGGAGCCGGTGCACACCTACCGCCGCGAGGACGCGCCGCTCGCCGGGCGCGTGCGCCGATGGCGTCCCGCCTCCGCTTCGCGGGAGGAAAGGAGAGCAGGGAAATAGGCAAGGCCCCCAATGGAGAGAGGAGAAAGACGATGGACGCCGCCGCGAACCCGAGCAGCACCCCGATGGCGCCGCGCTACGTCATCCGCACCATCGACGAGGACTGGATTGACCTCTTCGATTCGCCGTCGCGCATCGACGAGAAGCGCGCCGCCTGGGACGAGGCGAAGCGCCGCGTCCTCGAACACCCCGAGCTCAAGACCGTCGTCCTCGACCGCTACACCGGCGCGACGCTGTGGCAGAGCGACCCCGACATCGAGCCCCGTTACGAGGTCGTCGCGGTCGACGCGACCGTGTTCCACGCCCTGGAGACGGACCTGCTTCCGGGGAGCTTGCTCTCCGCCCACAAGGAGAAGGACGACGCCTGGACCGCGTTCTACGAGGCCATCGGGGAAGCGGTGGGCAACGACATCATCGTGCTGCGCGACACCATCCCGGAGGAGACCGTCCTCGCCTCCTCCGACGACGACCTCTACAGCGCCGATGCGGCGTGAGGGCGGCGGTGTCCGTTGGTCATCGCAAGCGCGGCGGGTGGTGCGGCATTCGAAGAAAGGATTGGGCGCGTCGCTTCGCGACCGGGCTACCCTGTCGAGCCCGCTGCGCGGTCTCGCCCCTTCGGGCGGGTATCCCTCGCGCCTCCGCTCCCTTCGGTCGCTGCGCGCTCCGTATATGGACGCCCCCCTGATGGCAAGCACGACGTTGAACGAAGGGTGGCATGTGGGTCAGGTACTCTCGTATGTCCGGCCTCTTGGTGCGGCCCTTCTCG
>JAJDUK010000083.1 GCA_022826665.1 Alphaproteobacteria bacterium
AGGCGGCGCCGATGGCGAGCAGAAAGGGCGTGTAATGACCGGACAGTGCGAGCCAGAGCCCGTAAAGGCCGACGAACAGACTGAGCGCGTGACGCACGCGAATCCCTCGTGCGGAGCCGGGAGCGCCCGGATTATGCCCCTAGGGCGGCAGCCCGCAACAAGGAATGGCCCCAACCGTTGCTCGGCAGGTCGGTGCGTCGCCTCCGGCCCCGAACGTTTGTGAGTTGAGCCCCCTCCTCACCCCGGCCCTCTCCTCCCCGCCGGGGATGAGAGGGAGAAATGAAGAGCGTCCCCTCAGCCTACGTTCCCCCTCCGCCTTTGGGGGAGGGGGAGGTGGGAGCGAATCTTTCGCCCTTAGTCGTCGGCCTTGTTGTAGTCCCAGGTGAGCCAGTCCTGCGGGGTGATGGTGACGATGGTGCGACCCTCGGCCATCACCGGGTCCGCATACTTCTCCGCATCCTCCGGGCCCAGCGCCTTCTTGAGGACCGCGACGGTCACCTCGCGAATCAGCGCCTCGTCCTGGGAGAGCGTGGCGTTGCCCCGGCACATGATCGCCCACGCGCCGGCCGCCAGCCCCTGGGCGCCCTCGTCCACGCGGGGGTCGCGGTCGATCAGGATCGAGACGCGCGGGTCTTTCGCGAGGTTCTTGAGGTGGATGCGGCCCGCGCCGAGGGTGAGCCGGAAGACCTCGCCGGTCCAGTCGAACCAGATCGGCGTGAGATGGATCATCCCGTCCTCGCGATAGGTCGCGAGTCGCGCCAGCGTGCCTGCCGCCAATCGCTCGTCGATCTCCTGCTTGGAAAGCGCATTCTCAGGGGTTGCCGTGGTCTTCGAGCTCATGGTTTCTCCCGCTGTCGCATGTTGCCGGCGGGCGGACGCCCGGCCGATGATGGGCGGCGATGATAGCGGCCGGTCCGGGCGATCGGAAGGCGCCGCGATCCTTGTAGGCCGCCGGCCGATAGGCAAGGCTCGCGCCGGCCGCTGAAGGGATGAAGGAGAGACACGGGCATGGCAGCGCCGCCAAACCGCCCGCGCACCGACTACGGCAGCGCAGGCGTCGATACCGATGCTGTGGAGGCGGGCCTCGCCGGTCTCGTGCGCCATATCCGCACAACCTGGCCCGCCGCTACCGAAGGCCTCGGCGCGATCAAGGGCAGATCGGGCTACTTCGCAAGCGTCGTCGATTTCGGCGGTATGGGAGTCGCGGTCTGCACCGACGGGATCGGCACCAAGGCGCTGATCGCGCAGATGACGGGCCGCTACGATACGGTCGGCATCGACTGCGTGGCGATGAACGTCAACGACCTCGTCTGCGTCGGCGCGCGGCCGGTCACGCTGGTGGACTACATCGCGGTGGAGCAGGCGGAGCCTGCGATGCTCGAAGCGCTCGGCGCGGGCCTCGCCGAAGGCGCGCGGCGGGCCGGCGTCTCCATCGCGGGTGGCGAGATCGCCGCGATGCGCGACGTGATCAAGGGCGCGGTGCCGGGCGCGGGCTTCGACCTGGCGGCGACGGCCGTGGGCCGGGTCGCGCTCGACGCGGTGAACACCGGCGCCGCAGTGCAGCCGGGGGACAGCATCGTCGGCATCGCCAGCAGCGGCATCCACAGCAACGGACTGACGCTCGCCCGGCGCGTCTTCTTTGAGCGCGCGGGCCTCACCGTCGCCGATCATGTGGAGGGCCTTGGCGAGTCCGCAGGCGAGGCGCTGCTCCGCCCCACCTACATCTACGTCCGCGAAGCGCTGGAGCTGTTGGCGAGCGAGGTGCCGGTGCATGCGCTGGCGCACATCACGGGCGACGGCTTCCTCAACCTGACCCGCATCGAGGCGAAGGTCGGCATGCGGCTCGATACGCTGCCCGCGCCGCCGCCGGTCTTCGCCGTGCTCCAACGTCTGGGCGGAATTGCGGACGCGGAAATGTACCGGGTCTTTAACATGGGCATCGGCTTCTGCGTCATCGTGCCGCCCGCGCACGAGGCCCGCGCCATCGAGATCCTCGGCGGAGACGGCAAGGCGTGCCGGCGGATCGGCACGGTGGTGGAGGACGCGGAGGAGCGCGTCTGGATCGGGCAGGCCGGGCTGGTCGGACGCGCCGGCGAAGGCTTCGTCAGGGAAGACGCCGCGCCGGCCTAACCCGCATTTGTTGGCGCGATCGCCGCCCGCTCACGTGACCGCGTCCGGCGTCTCGGTCCTGTGCGCCACCCAGCTCTCGCCGGCCATGATCCCCGCGAGTGCGTCCACCGCATCCCATATATCGACGTGGCGCATGTAGAGGGGCGTGATGCCGAAGCGGAGGATGTCGGGGCTGCGGAAGTCGGCGACGACGCCTGCGGCGCGCAGCGCCTTGGAGACCGCATAGGCCTCCGGGTGCCTGAAGGAGACCTGGCTGCCGCGCTCCTCCGGTTCCCGCGGGCTCGCCACCGTGAACCTATGATGCGCGAGCCGATCGTCCGCCAGGTCGATCAGCAGTTCGGACAGCGCCCACGACTTCTGAGCGACATCGCTCATCTCCAGGCCGTCGAAGCACGCGATGCCGTGCATGACGGCGCGGAGTGAGAGGATCGGCGGGGTGCCGACGAGGCACTTCTCGATGCCGTCCGTGGGGCGATAGCGGTCCTCGAAGCCGAACTGGTTGGCGTGGCTGAACCAGCCGGTCACCACGGGCTCGTGCGTCGCGATGACGTGCTGCGCCACGTAGATGTAGGCCGGTGCGCCGGGCCCGCCATTCAGGAACTTGTAGGTGCAGCCGACGGCGTACTCGACGCCCCAGTCGTTGAGCGCCAGCGGCACCGCCCCGGCGGAATGGCTGAGGTCCCAGATCACGGGTACGCCGTGTGCGTTGCAGTGCGCGGTGATCGCCGCCAGGTCATGGGCCGCACCCGTTCGAAAATTGACGTGGGTGAGCAAGACCAGCGCGGTGTCACCGTCGATCGCGCCGACGATGGTCTCGGGCTCCGCCACCACCAGATCGAACCTCTCGCCGAACAGTTGGACAAGCCCTTCCAGGATGTAGACATCGGTTGGGAAGTTGCCGCGCTCGGTGACGACGGTGCGCCGGTCCTTGCTCTGGCGCAGCAGGGAGACCGCGAGCTTGAACAGGTTGACGGAGGTGGAGTCCGCGCAGACGACCTCGCCGGCGGAGGCGCCGATCAGCGGCGCGATAGCGTCGCCGGCCTTGCGTGCGAGAAAGAACCAGTCGGCATCGAGCCAACTCTCGACCAGGCCCCCGCCCCACTCTTCCTGCACGACGCGGCCGATATCCGTAGCTGCGGTCTTCGGCAGTGCGCCGAGGGAGTTGCCGTTGAAGTAGAGCATCCCCTCCGGCAGCGAAAACCGCTCGCGGCAGTGGGCGAGCGGACACGCCCGGTCCAGCCCCTCGCACGCCGCGCGGTCTACGGGACGGGCGCGACGCCGCTCGGAAACCTGTGCATCCGTCCGCCCCGGTAGCGGCCCGTTCGAATCCGAAATTGATCTGCTCCACTTGCTCGTCCGTGAACGCCTCATTTTGGCGGGAACTTGCACCGCCTCAAGGGACACCAACCCAGTCGGTGCAGTCACGCGAAAACAACGATAGATTCTCTCCGATGAATCCGGCTTCAGACGGCGGCAGACCATGACGAAACGAAGCGGCCGCCGCGGCGGCGGACGCGCGGCGCGGCGCGCGGAGCGGACCGGCGGCGGTATCGAGCAGCTCCGCTACATCACGCGCGACATCCCCTCGGTCGGGCTGCTGACCGACGAGGGACTGGCCCTGATCGAGGAGAACGCGGACACGATCCTCGAGGAGATCGGGATCGACTTTCGCGACGATCCGGAGGCGCTTGAGCTGTTCAAGGGTGCCGGCGCCGACGTCGACGGCGAGCGGGTGCGCTTTGCACGCGGGCTGGCGCGCCATCTGGTCTCGACCGCGCCGTCCACCTTCACGCAGCTCGCCCGCAACCCGGAGAGGTCGGTCGAGATGGGCGGGCGCAACACGGTCTTCGCGCCGGTCTACGGTCCGCCCTTCATCTTCGATATCGAGAAGGGGCGGCGCTACGCCCAGCTCGAGGATTTTCAGAACATCGTCAAGCTCGCCTACATGACGCCGGCGATGCACCACTCCGGCGGCACGGTGTGCGAGCCGGTGGACGTGCCCGTCAACAAGCGCCACCTCGACATGGTCTACGCGCACATGCGCTATTCCGACAAGCCGTTCATGGGCTCGGTCACGCACCCCGAGCGCGCGGCGGACTCGGTGGAGATGGCGAAGATTCTCTTCGGCGCGGACGTCATCGACGCCAACCCCGTCATGGTCAGCCTGATCAACGCCAACTCGCCGATGACCTTCGATGCGACCATGCTGGGCGCGCTCAAGGTCTACGCCCGCGCCAACCAGGGCCTGCTGATCACCCCGTTCATCCTGGCGGGTGCGATGGCGCCGGTCTCGGTCGCGGGCACGATGGCGCAGACCTTGGCGGAAGCCATGGCCGGCATTGCGCTGGCCCAGCTTTGCCGGCCGGGGGCGCCGGTGATCTTCGGCAGCTTCCTCAGCTCCATGTCTATGCAGAGCGGCGCGCCGACCTTCGGCACGCCGGAGGCGACGCTTGCGATCTTCGGCCTCGCGGCGCTGGCGCGGCGGCTGGGCGTCCCCTTCCGCAGCGGCGGGGCGCTCACCGCGTCGAAGCTGCCCGATGCGCAAGCCGCTTACGAGAGCGCGAACACGCTGCTGCCGACCGTGCTCGCCGGCACCAACTTCGTGCTCCACGGTGCCGGCTGGCTCGAAGGCGGGCTCGCCAGCGGCTACGAGAAGTTCGTCATGGACGCCGACCAGCTCGGCATGATGCAGGTGCTGGCGAACGGCTACGACTTGTCTGCCAACGGCCAGGCGCTGGATGCGATCCGGGAGGTGGGGCCCGGCAGCCACTTCCTCGGCTGCGCCCACACCCAGGCGAACTTCGAGACCGCCTTCTACCGCTCCCCCGTCGCCGACAATTCGAGCTTCGAGCAGTGGCAGTCGGACGGCTCCAAGGACACGACGCAACGGGCGCACGGCCTGTTCAAGTCGATGCTGGCCTCATACGAGGCGCCGTCCATCGACCCCGGCGTGGACGAGGCGTTGAAGGAGTTCATCGCCAAGAAGAAGGCGTCCATGCCCGACGCCTTCGCCTAAACGCGCTACCGCTTGCGGCGGCCGGTGCGGCGGCGGCCGGCGGGTGCCGGCGCGCTCTCCGCAGCTGGAAGGGTAACGTGCTGCGGCAGGTGGACGTAGTCCGCCGTGCTGTGGGGGATCGCCATCGCGTCGACGAAGTGGCGCTGGAACTCGGGCTCGACGGCGGTCTCCACCTTCTCGATCTCGCGCACCACGGCCTCGATCTCCGCGCGCGCCGCGCAATCGAGCAGAGCGATCAGCGCGCCCGTGCCGGCGGCGTTGCCTGCGGCGCTCACCTTGTCGAGCGGGCAGTCGGGGATCATGCCGAGCACCATGGCGTAGAGCGGGTCGATGTGGCTGCCGAAGGCGCCGGTCAGCACGATCCGATCCACGCGCCCGATCTCGAAGCGGTCCATCAGCAGACGCGCGCCGGCCATGAGCGCCGCCTTGGCAAGCTGGATGGCGCGCACGTCGTTCTGATGAATGGCGATCGCCGGCTCGCCGGGATGGAGCAGGTAGCGGAAGGTGCGCGCGTCCTCGACGATGCGCTCGGTCGTGGCGCGTGCGGCGCCGGCGATGGTGCCGTCGGCGAGCAGGATGCCGGCGAGGTACATCTCGGCCAGCGCCTCGATGATGCCGGAGCCGCAGATGCCGGTGACGCCGGTGGCGACCGTGGCCTCCGCGAATCCCTCCTCGTCGGACCAGAGGTCGCAGCCGATGACCTTGACACGCGCCTCCAGCGTCTCGCGGTCGATGCGCACGCGCTCGATCGCGCCGGGGGCCGCACGCTGGCCGGCTACGATCTGCGCGCCCTCGAACGCGGGCCCCGTGGGCGAGGACGCGGCCAGCAGCCGCTCGCTGTTGCCGAGAATGATCTCCGCATTGGTGCCGACATCGACGATCAGTACCGTCTCGTCCGCCCGGTGCGGGGCCTCGGAGAGCACGACGCCCGCCGCATCGGCGCCGACATGGCCCGCAATGCAGGGCAGGACGTAGACGCGCGCGCCCGGATTGATGTCGAGGTCGATGCCGGCCGCCGCCAGGGTCAGCCCGCCGGAGGCCGCGAGCGCGAAGGGCGCGCCGCCGAGCTCGGTGGGGTCGATGCCGAGCAGCAGGTGGTGCATGATCGGGTTGCCGACGAAGGCCGCGTTGAGGATGTCGCTGCGCGCGACGCCCGCCTGGTCAGCCACCTCGCCAATCAGCGCGTTCACCGCGCCGCGCACGGTCTCGGTCAGCTCGGCCTCGCCGCCGGGGTTCATCATCACGTAGGAGACCCGGCTCATCAGGTCCTCGCCGAAGCGGATCTGCGGGTTCATGCGCCCGGCCGACGCCGCGACCGTGCCGCTCGATATGTCGGCTAGATGGCAGGCGATGGTGGTGGAGCCGATGTCGAAGGCCGCGCCGTAGGCGCGTTCGTGGAAGCCGGGCCAGACGGCGACGATGCGCTGAGCCCGGTGGACCGCGACCGTCGCCGACCACTCGCCGTCCCGGAGCGCGCGCTGCAGGCCCTGCAGGACGTGCAGGTCGGCGGTGAGGTCGCCCAGGCCCCACTGCGCGCCGAGCGCGTCGGTGAGGCGCTCGAAGTCGCTGCGCGGATTGTGCATGTCGGGCTCGGCGACCTCGACGTAGTGCAGCCGGATCGCGGGATCGATGGTGTAGTCTCGCGCCTCGGCGCGCTTGCGCACGACCTGCTTGTGGACCTGGCTCTCGGGCGGGACGTCGATGACGACATCGCCCCGGATGTGGGCCGAGCAGCCCAGCCGGCGGCCTGCCGAGAGGCCGCGGCGGGTGGCGTAGCGGGCCTCCTTCTCGCCCGGCGGGCTCAGATGGTCGGGCGCGCTTTCGATCCCGAACTTGGCGAAGTGGCCGGTGCCGGCCTCGACCTGGCAGCGGCCGCAGAGGCCCCGCCCCCCACACACGGAATCGAGATCGACGCCGATGGAGCGCGCAGCGTCGAGCACCGACGTGCCGTGGGCGAAGCGCCCGCGCTTGCCGGAAGGCGTGAAGACGACGAAAGGCGATTCGGTCATGCGCTCACGCGCTGACGGCGGCGCCCTCCCGCCGGCGCCGGCGCCCCTCGCGCCGGCCGCGCCTGCCCTCGCTGCCGTTCGCGCCAGCGGGCTCGCGGAAGCGGCCGAGCCAGCGCGCGCAATCGGGGTCGTTGCCGTTCATCATGTCGGCGGCCATGACCGCGGCGATCTCGGCCTCGTGCAGCGGGTTCATGATCGCGGACGTGAGGCCCGAGCGCGCGGCCATGCTGAGGAAGGCCGCGTTCACGCTCGGCCGGTTGGGCAGGCCGAAGCCGATGTTGGAGGCGCCGCAGGTGGAGTTAACGCCGAGCTCCTCCTTGAGCCGGCGCATGATGGCGAAGGCCTGCACGCCCGCCTTGTTGATGGCGCCGATGGGCATGACCAGCGGGTCCACCACCACGTCCTCCTTGGGGATGCCGTGGTCCATGGCGCGCTCGACGATCATCTTCGCGATGGCGAAGCGCTCGTCGGGGTCCTCGGAGATGCCACTCTCGTCGTTGGAGATTGCGACGACGGCGCAGCCGTACTTCTTCACCAGCGGCAGCACCGATTCCAGCCGCTCCTCCTCGCCGGTGACCGAGTTGAGCAGCGGCTTACCCTGGTAGACCTCCAATCCGGCCTCGAGCGCCGCCACGATGGAGCTGTCGATGGAGAGCGGCACGTCCACCAGCGACTGCACCAGCCGGATGCAGTCGGCGAGGATCCTGGGCTCGTCGGCGAGCGGCACGCCCGCGTTCACGTCCAGCATGTGCGCGCCGGCCGCGACCTGGGCCAGCGCGTCCCTCTCCACCCGCGCGTAGTCGCCCGCCGCCATCTCCGCCATCAGCAGCTTGCGGCCGGTGGGATTGATCCGCTCGCCGATGATGCAAAAGGGCTCGTCGAACCCGATCACGACTTCCCTGGTGGCGGAACTGACGACGGTGCGTGTCATGGCGCTCCTGCTTCCTCGCCGGCGGTGGCGGCTGCTTCCATGAAGCCCGCGAGCTCGCCGTAGCCCACATGCCGGTGGACGTAGCCGAGACCCAGCCGCCCGGCCGCCTCTCGGGCCTTGGCCTCCAGAGCTTCATCGCGGACTTGGGAGATGTAGACGCAGTTGGTGTAGTTGCCGAAGTAGTCGTCGCGCAGCTCGGGCCAGCGGTCCAGCCCCAGGCCCTCGATGATCAGCCGGTCGAAGTGGCGCACCATGTAGTCGGTCAGGAAGAACTGGGTGGGGTCGTCGTCGGTGATGGCGGCGAACGCCTTCTGGCCGGTGTAGAAGGCGTAGCAGTGCGGCCCCTCGATGCGCTCGACGCCTTCCTCCTCGATCACCTTGTCGAGCAGGCCGCCGGTGCCGCAATCGCCGTAGGCCACGAAGATGGCGCGGTAGTCGGCCTTGTTGGCCTTGATCTTCGTGCGCACCGCCTCCGGGATCAGGTGCGGGCGGTTGTGCAGCTTGGCGGGCAGGCAGGTGATGTCGAGGTGATCGAAGCCGTTGGCCGCGCGAAAGTCCACGATCTCGCGGGCGAGTGCGCCGCAGGCGATGACCAGCGCACGGGCCGGCCCGGCGGACGCGAAGGCGGCCTCGTCGTCGACTGAGAGGTCGGTGTGCTCAGGCGTCGCGGCTTCTACCATTGCGCGCAGGACTCAGGCGGCGGTCGCCCCGGCGGCAGTCACGTTGTGCCGGCGCTTCATCAGCTCCTTGGCGGTCTCCACCGTGACCGCGGCATCGGAGCAATAGGCGTCGGCGCCCACCGCCGTCGCGAACTCCTGGTTGAGCGGCGCGCCGCCCACCATCACGACGTAGTCGTCGCGGATGCCCTTCTCCTTCATCGTGTCGATCACGACCTTCATGTAGGGCATGGTGGTGGTGAGCAGCGCAGACATGCCGAGGATGTCGGGCTCGTGCTCCTCCAGCGCGGCCAAGTAGTTCTCCACCGGGTTGTTGATGCCGAGGTCGATCACCTCGAAGCCGGCGCCCTCCATCATCATCGTGACCAGGTTCTTGCCGATGTCGTGGATGTCGCCCTTGACCGTGCCGATGACCATCTTGCCCGCGCGCGGCGCCCCGGTCTCGGCCAGCAGCGGGCGGAGGATCTTCATGCCACCCTTCATGGCGTTGGCGGACTTGAGGACTTCCGGCACGAACAGGATGCCGTCGCGAAAGTCGATGCCCACGATGCGCATGCCCTCGACCAGCGCGTCGGTCAGGATCGTGTAGGGAGCCCAGCCGCGCTCCAGCAGGATATTGACGCCCTCCTCGATCTCCTCCTTGAGGCCGTCGTAGAGGTCGTCGTGCATCTGCTCGACGAGATCGGCGTCGCTCAGCTCGCTGAGAATGATTTCGTCGTCCGACATGGCCACTGTCCTGATCCGGGCGTTGACGGCGCCGGGCCGTTGCTCGTTGACGCCGCACGCCCGCATTGCGGGAGTGCGGCGCGGCACCTTAGCCCGGTTTCTCTTCAATCACATGGGGCGGACAGTCTGTCCCAGACGCGACATTGGCTTGCCGGCCCGCGACAAAGCCCTAATTCGCCTGACCGCGTCGCCTTGGCACAGCGCTGCTACAGGGACGCAGACTCCGGCAGTTCGGTATCGACCGCGCGAAACGGAGGCGAACCGCTGGTCAGCCGCTTCGTGTCGCGCGGCGCATGCCCGAAGTGCAGTCGGTATGACTTCGAGAAGTGCGATGCCGAGACGAAGCCGGTGGCGAGCGCCACGTTGGTCACCGACATGCAGGTCTGCTGCAGCAGGGCACGCGCGCGGTTGAGCCGCATGTCGAGGTAGTAGCGGCTGGGCGTGCAGTTCAGGTATTTGAGGAACAGCCGTTCGAGCTGACGGGTCGAGAGGCCGATTTCTCGCGCGAGCTCGGTCTGGCTGAGCGGCGCCTCGATGTTCTCCGACATCACGTTGATGGTGGCGAGCAGCTTGGGCTGGCTGACCGCGAGGCGCAGGCGCAGCGCCATCCTCTGGTGGTCGTCCTCGCCCCTGATGCGCTCGCACACCAACCCTTCCGACACCGCTGCGGCCAGCTCGTAGCCGTGGTCGCGGTTGATGAAGCTCAGCATCATGTCGGAGGCCGCCATGCCGCCCGCGCAGGTGTAACGGTTGCGGTCGATGACGAAGATGTCCTCGCTGACCTCCACGCTGGGGAAATCCTCGATGAAGCCCGGCAGGTTTTCCCAATGGATGGTGCAGCGGTAGCCGTCGAGCAGCCCGAGGCGCGCGAGAACGTGGCTGCCGGTGCAGAGCGCGCCGATGTTGGTGCCGCGCCGCTCGATCTGGCGCAGCCAGATGGCGAGTCGCGCGTCCTCGAACAGGTGGGTATCGATCCCGCCGCAGACGAAGACGGTGGACAGGCGTTCGGCGGCGTCTCCGATCGACAGGTCCGCAGCAACACTGAGTCCAGCGGATGACGCCACAGCCTCCCCGTCCGCGGAGACGGTGTGCCACTCGTAGAGCGTCTGGCCGCTGACGTAGTTGGCGAGCCGAAGCGACTCGATCGCGCTGGACAGCGCACCGAGCGAAAATTTCGGGACCATCAGGAAGCCGAACTGGCTTCCGGGATCGGTGACCCTCATGGCATCGACGCCGGTCAGGCGCCTCCCCGCATCGATCTGTTCAAATTACGACATCTCAGGGCGGATGGGGCAACAGAATTCTCGTGCCGGCGCAACGCCGGCCGGGTCGCCATCGCAGGCACCCTCGCCCATAATCCGCGCCGCCATGGCCCCGCCTTCGTACCGTCCTCACTCACCCGGCCGCCAGCACGCGCGCGGACGGCTGCCCCGCATGATCGCATGACATCGTGACAGCGGGTCGATGTTAGAGAGCGCGGCCGCCTGGGGCGCGGGCTGCGCGCTCGCTTGGGGCCTCTCGGACGTCATCGCGCGTTTCGCCGGCCGCTCGGTGGGCGTCCTCGTCGCGACCTGCACGATGATGACGATCGGCGCCGCGCTGATCGCGGCCATCATGGCGGCGTCGGGCGTGCCCTTCGACTGGCGCCTCGACGGCATCCACTGGCTCTTCGGCATCGGCGCCGGCACCGTGATCGGTTCCCTCCTGTTCTATCACGCCATCACCCACGGTCCGGTGTCGCTCGCCTCGCCGGTGGTGGCCTGCTACCCGGCGATCGCGGTGCCCATTTCGGTCGCCCTCGGTGCCCGTCCCGACCCGCTCCATTGGGGCGCGATGGTGGCCACCATGGCGGGGGTCTGGCTGGTGGCGCGGGCGATGCCTGCCGAAGGCTCCGCACCGGAATACGCGCCCGCCGTGGTCAGACGGACCATCCTCTGCTCGCTGGGTGCGGCGGCGACCTTTGCCGCCTCGCTCACCGCCGCCGACCGGGCCATCGACATCTACGGCCCCTGGCAGACCGTGCTGGTGGTTCGCCTCATCGGCTTCGTGGCGCTCGCGACGATCGTGCTCGCCCGCCGCGAGCGTGTCCGCTTCCCGGCACGGGCCTGGCCGATTCTGTTGGCCTTCGGGGTCCTCGATACCATGGGCCACTTGCTGCTCTACACCGGCCTCGGCCTCCCCAACGGCGAATACGCGATCGTGGCGAGCGTGGGCTACACGGTGGTGACGGTGGTGCTGGCGCGTATCTTCCTGCGCGAGCCGGTCTCGCCGCTGCAATGGGGTGGCGTCGCGATGGTGGTGGGCGGCGTCGGGGTCCTCGCCGCGTTCGGGTAGAGCGCTATCCGGCGCCAGGTTTCACGTCAGAGGACCAACCGTGGTTCCCTGGCGGGCGCGCTCTCCCGTTCCACGATACCTCACCGGAATTCGATGCGTCCTGGATGGGTTAGGGTATACGACGGGTCAGACTGGAGGACGCGGCGATGAACGAAGAGGATGCGCTACCTGTTATCCAGGACGAGATCGTGGCACCGGGCGCTCCGTGGTCGGCCCGCCTGCAGCGGGGCCGGGTGTTGCGCATCGTCGACCTGGAGGGCGAACAGGGCGTCGATTTCCTGTGCTACGACGCGGCTGACCCGAGCGAACGCTACTACGCGCCGAACACGATCAAGAAGAGCGGCACTCTTCGCCTGACCACGGGCCACGCGCTCTACTCGGACCGGGGACGACCGCTCTTCACGATCGTCGCCGACACCTGCGGCCATCACGATACCATTGCCGGCTGCTGCAGCGCCCCCAGCAACGCCATGCTCTACGGCGTGGAAGACGCACCGGGATGCCGCGAGAACTTCCTGACCGCCCTGGCGGAACACGGCCTGGGGTGGACGGACATCGTGCCCAACGTGAACTTCTTCTGCGCCGTACCGATCCATGAAGAGGGCCGTCTGGCGGAGCGGACCTTCGTCGACGGCCCGTCCAGGCCCGGCGATCACGTCGATTTGCGAGCCGAGCGCGACGTCCTCGCGATCGTCTCCAACTGCCCTCAAGTCAACAACCCGGCCGCAGGGGGCAGACCGTCCCCGATCCGGATACAGATTCTCGGCGGCTAGCTCGCTCAGGCCTGCCCGAGCGCGCCGCGCAGGAAGGCACAGAGCGGCGCGTTGACCGCCTCCGGCGCTTCGGCGAGCGCCATGTGCCTGAGGCCGGGCAGGATCGCGAGCCGGGCGCCGGGGATTAGCCCGGCCATGGCCCGCGCCATGGCGGGCGTGTTGCCGGGGTCGTCCTCCCCGGTCATGACCAGGGTGGGACACGCGATCCTCTCCAGCCCCTGGACCAACTCGGCGTCGCCCTCGGCCAGCACCCGATAGATCCGCGGGTAGACGGCGGGATCGTTGCCCGCGATCCACGCACGGACGAGCGCGATGGTCTCCAGCGCCGCGGCGCGGAACGCGGGCGAGAACCAGCGCACGAGGGCGGGCTCCACGTTGGCGGCAGGCCCGTGGGCCTCGGTCTGACGCACGCGCGTCCGGACCGCCTCGCGCTCGGCGAGGCTGCGGTCGTGGGGCGAGTTCAGGATCGCGAGCGCCGAGAGCCGGTCGGCATGATCCAGCGCGACGCGGCGCGCGATCATGCCGCCGAGCGAGAAGCCGACGATTGCCGCCCGCTCGACGCCGCAGCGGTCCATGAGGCGGAGAAGCTGGCGCGCGAACATGGCGAGGTCGGGCGTGCCGGCGGGTGGCGCGCTCTCTCCATGCCCCAGCAGGTCGTAAGTCAGCACGCTGAAATGTGGCGTGAGCGCCGGAAGCTGCCACTGCCACATCGCGCGGTTGAGCCCAAAGCCGTGGATCAGCACGACGGGCGGGCCGCTGCCGTGCCGCTCCCAGGCGGTCTCGCCGACACCGCCCGCGCTCATCGGCGGCTGCCGTTCACCGCCGAGACCGCAAGCGAACTCACGCGAAGGCCGGCATCACCTCGTCGATGAAGAGCTGCATGGAGCGCTTCTGCTCCTTCATGCCGAGGCCGAGGCTCGCGTAGTAGGTGAACTGGTCGACGCCGAGCGCCTCGTAGGCCCTGAGTTTTTGGATCACCTCGTCCGGCGTGCCGAACATCAGGTTGTCATGGAGCATGCGCGGGTCGTACTCGCCACGGTTCTCCAGCTCCGCAAGCGGGATCGTCCTCGGGAAACCGTTGGCGACGTCGCCCAGGTTCTTGAACAGGTTCTCGAACTGGCCGAACTGGCGGATCGCAGCCTTCACCGGCACCTCCCAGTCCCCCTCGCGGTCGTACACCACCGTGTGGCGCATGGTGGCGAAGATCGGCCGTCGCTTGCCGGGGTTGTCGGCGAGGGCTGCCTCCATGCGCCCCCTGTAGGCCTCGACCTCGGACATCGGACGGGTGAGCGGCCAGGAGAGGATGTTGCACTCCTCCTTCACCGCGAAGTCGTAGGTGTCCGGCGAGCGGGCCGCGATCCAGATCGGCGGATGGGGCTTCTGCAGCGGCTTCGGCACCGAGGTCGCGGCCGGGAACGACCAGAACTCGCCCTCGTGCGCGGTGTCGCCCTGCCAGAGCGCCTTCACCACCGGCAGCATCTCGAACATGTACTGGAATGCGTCGTTGCGCTGCAGGCCGGGGTGCATGCGGTCGAACTCGCGCTGGTAGGCGCCGGAGCCGATGCCGAACTCGAGCCGCCCGCCGCTGTAGAGGTCCAACAGCGCGGCCTCGCCCGCCGCCTTGATCGGGTGCCAGTAGGCCGCCACCACCACCGCCGAGCCGAGCCGGATGCGGTTCGTATGGGCGGCCCACCAGGTGAGGATCTGGAACGGGTTGGGCGCGATGGTCATCTCCAGCGCGTGGTGCTCGGCCGCCCAGGCGATGGCGAAGCCGCCCTCGTCCGCCATCTGCACCATCTCCAGCGTGTGACGCTCGACATCGGTCATGTCGAGATCGGGCGCGAGCCGCTCCATGTTGATGGCGAGCTGGAATTTCATTCTGCAGGGCCTCCCGAATGGGTTGCGACATGTGCCGCTCCGGGATGGATAGCGGACCCGCGCGAATTATTCATCAAGCTTCTGGCTTGCCCGACGCCCCCAAGCGCGGTGGAGGCGGACGCATCGAATTCCTGTCGACCGCACGCGGCGATAATAATAATGAGTTGCATTTGCTGATTCGGCGGCTACACTGCCCGAAATGAGAGTTATTCGCAGATTGAGATGACGCACTAGAGACCGGCGAGGACACGGATGAAGGGCGCGATGAACGAGGGCGCGACGCAACGGGAGGCGCAGGCACCGGCGCCGCGACGCCGCAGCGGGTCGGGGATGACCATTCCCCGCCTGACCTTCGCCGAACAGCTGGTGCTCTGGTCCGCGCGCCGACTGGCCAACGCCGGCCATGACGTTGCGGGGACAGAGACGGAGGCCTCGGCATACCGGCAGGATGTCCTGACGCGCGTCAGCGGCGAGCTCAGCGTTGCGCTCTGCCCGACCGGGGGGCCTGCGGCCGGAACCGAAGCGGCGGAAGCGCTGGAGCGCGCCCTCAACATCTTCGGCCGGGCGGGCGGGCGCAGCCTGCGCCTCAACCCCATGTGCTGCCGCTTCGTCAGTAATGACGAGCGGCTCTTCCTGTCGTTCCTCGCCAGCTGCCAGGAGGGCGACCACCGGCACGCCGCCGCCCTCCTCTCCTGGTTCCTGCCGCCGGCAGGCATGCGGATCGCCGCGGCCGACGGCGCCGCGTTCGCGAGGGCGCTGCGCGAGGCCGGATTCCAGCTCCCGCAGCGGCTCATGCTCGCCGAGCACGCGGGTTGCCCCGCGGGAGAAACGCCGGGAGCGGCCGCGCCGCGCACGCTGCATTAGCCCGCGCCGGGGTCCTGCGCGCGGGTCATCTCAGGCCAGAGACAAGGGAGTCGACACCATGAAGCGAACGATTGCTGCAGGAATCGCCCTCCTCGCCCTCGCCGTGCTGCCCGTGGCAGCGCACGGGCAGGACGATGTCTATGCGGGTTATCCGGTTACCCTGAAGGGCTATGAGGGCTCGGCGACGACGTCGGTCTCCTACGGCGGCCAGATCGCCCGCCAGGTCCTGCACGATTCCCTGAAGAAGCTCGCCGGCAAGGGCACCGGCGCGCCGGACGACGCGCTGAAGGCCACGATGCTCTCCTACTTCGAGGGCAAGGACGAGGGCCGCGCGATCATCGCGCCGGCCAGCAAGGGGCCGTTCGTGGTGAAGCAGAGCGGCGTCGACGAGCTCAGCAAGGGCACCAACCTCGCCGGCAAGACCTACAAGGGCGCGGTGCCGGGCATGCCCAACAACATGACCGGGCCGGAGCTCCTCACGTTCTGGATCGACAAGGCGTCGGCGGCGGAGAAGGGCTTCGATGCGGCGAACGGCTACGACTATCCACAGCTCATCTCCAAGTTCCTCCTGGGTGCGGTGTTCTACAACCAGGCGGTCGACAACTACCTGGACGAGAAGCTGCGGGCGGACACCAAGCCCAACAACAAGCCCTACAAGGAAGGCGCCGCCTACACCGGCAAGGAGCATTCCTGGGATGAGGCGTTCGGCTACTTCGGCACGCCTGCGCACACGCTGTCGCTGACTCCGCAGGCGGTCTACGAGATCAACAAGCAGGGCAGCAAGTCGGAGAAGCCGGAAGACGCGCTGACCCTCGCCGATTACAACAAGGACGGCGCGGTCGACCTCAAGAGCGAGATGGCCTTCGGGCCGTCCTACTACGCCGCCGGCTTCGACAAGTCCGGCACCGACTACCTCCACACCATCACCCGCGCCTTCATTGACGGGCGCGAGGCAATCACGGAGGCGAACGGCGCAGCGCTCACCGACGAGCAGCGCAGCGCGCTCCAGGGCTATGCGGCAACGATCCGCATCAACTGGGAGAAGGTGCTCGCCGAGGCCGTGTTCAAGTACGCGGGCTCGGTCTACAAGGACCTGGGCAAGCTGGAAACCATCCTCGACTCCGGCGGAGACCCGGCCAAGGCCTTCCGCGCCTACGCAAAGCACTGGGGCGAGCTGAAGGGCTTCGCGCTGGCGCTCCAGACGGGCCGCGACAACCTGGGCGAGACGGCGGTGAGGCTCAACCGGATCATCGGCTTCGGCCCGGTGCTGCTCAACCTGAGCCAGGTCACCGACATCGACAGCGCGGGCAATTACGTGAAGGACGAGTCCAAGCCGCTCGCCACCTACCAGTACGACATGCTGAAGCTCCAGGACCTCATGGTCTCCGCCTTCGGCGTGGAGGCTCGCCAGAACGATCAGCTCTCCGACATGGAATCGCTGCTGGAGAAGCTCGGCGACGGCGCGAGCGCCGAGAACGATTGAGGAGTCGTTCCCCGCCGCGGCGTCCGCTACGGTAACGGGCGTCGCGGTGACTTAGGAGGCGAGCGCGGGCGCGGTGGAGTCGGTCGTCCTCGACTATCTCGGCGGGCTGGTCGACGGCTTCGTCGATCCCAAGAAGCGCGTCTTCGCCGGCTACCTGGCGGCGGCGCTGGCCATCGCCTGCGTCGTGATCGTGGGCGCGGCGGGGTGGAACCTCCGCGCGGGCACCGCCGCCAGCCGCCGCGTGATCTTCTCCCGCGCGATCTGGTGGTCGGCCTCCGCCCGCGCGGACTACAAGATGTTCGCGGTCAACCAGGCGCTGATGATGGCGATCGCGCCCCGGCTGGTGGGCCGGATGGCGATCGCCACAGCGCTCTTCTCGGGCCTGCACACCCTGGTCGGCAGCCGGCCCGACGCTGCCGTCGCGCTCCCCGGCTGGCTGGTCGTCGCGAGCTTCACGCTCTGCCACTTCCTCTGCGATGACGTGTCGAAGTACCTGGTGCACCGCGCGCTGCACCGCTGGCCGGTGCTCTGGGCCTTCCACAAGGTCCACCACTCGGCGACGACGCTGACGCCGCTCACGGTCTACCGCACCCACCCGCTGGAGGCGGTGCTCTTCAGCCTGCGCGGCACCGCTGTGCAGGCGGTGGTGGTGGCCGTGTTCATCTTCTTCTTCGGCAGCGCGGTGGACCTCTTCACGGTGCTCGGCGCGAGCGTCTTCCTGTTCGCGTTCAACGCCGCAGGCTCCAACCTGCGCCATTCGCACGTGCGCATAAGCTACGGGCGGCGGCTGGAGCGGGTGCTGATGTCACCGGCCCAGCATCAGATCCACCACTCCGTGGAAGCACGGCACCACGACAAGAATTTTGGCACCGTGCTCTCGCTCTGGGACTGGCTCGGCGGCACCCTCTACATCGCGGAGAAAGGCGAATCGCTCCGTTATGGCGTGACCGCCGGTCGCGCGGCGGATGCGAATGGACTCGCGGCGCTCTATGTCAGGCCGGCGCTGGAGGCCGGCCAGGTTCTTCGTGACGCGGCGGCCGGCGCGCTTGCGAATCGCCTGGGTTCCAAACAACAATCATATCGAATTCGGCAGAGTGCGAGCACAATCCATGCAGCGCGATTCGCGCGGCAGACCATCGGGGGACGGTAGCGAGGGGCCGGCAGACGCGGGACGGCGGCTCTTCGCCGAGTACGAGACCCGCCCGGCGTTCTACGACGAGATGTTCGAGGCCAGCGGCGTGCCGCGTGCGCATTGCCGGCAGCTGTGCGAGGCGCTCGACGAGATGCGCCCTGCCGAGATCGCCGCCATGCAGGAGTACGCCGAGCGCTCTTTCCTGCATCAAGGGATCACCTTCGCTGTCTACGGCGAGGACGGTGCGCAGGAGCGGATCATCCCCATCGACTTCCTGCCGCGGCTCGTCGACGCCGCCGACTGGGACCTGGTGGAGCGGGGCCTGCGGCAGCGGCTGGAGGCGCTGAACCGCTTCCTCGCCGATGTCTACGGGCCGGGGCGGATCCTCGAGGACGGGGTGGTGCCGGTAGACATGGTGCGGGGCTGCCCGCAGTACCGGGTCGAGATGCGGGGCCTGGAGGTGCCCCACGGCGTCTACGTCGCGCTCTGCGGCACCGACATCGTGCGCACCAACGACGGCTTCGTGGTGCTGGAGGACAATCTGCGGGTGCCCTCCGGCGTCTCCTACATGCTGGCCAACCGGCGCGCGCTGAAGACCAGCCTGCGCAACCTGTTCCGGCGCCACCATGTGCGCGGCATCGAGCACTACGGCCAGCTGCTGCGGCAGACGCTCACCGAGCTTGCGCCGCCCGGCGTCTCCGATCCCTGCATCGTGCTGCTGACGCCCGGCGTCTACAACTCCGCCTTCTACGAGCACATGTTCCTGGCGCAGGAGATGGGCGTGGAGCTGGTGCAGGGCAGCGACCTGCTGGTCCACAACGGCTTCGTCTACATGCGGACCACCGCCGGGCTGAAGAAGGTGGACGTGATCTACCGCCGCATCGACGACGACTTCATCGACCCGCTGGCGTTCCGCCCGGATTCGCAGCTGGGCACGCCGGGCCTCTTCTACGCCTACCGGCTCGGCAACGTGACGATTGCCAACGCGCCGGGCACCGGCGTCGCCGACGACAAGAGCGTCTACGTCTACGTGCCGGACATGATCCGCTACTACCTGGGCGAGGAGCCCCTGCTCGCCAACGTGGACACCCGTCTCTGCCGGGAGCCGGAGGGGCTGGAGTACACGCTCGACAACCTGGACAAGCTGGTGGTCAAGATGGTCGGTGAATCGGGCGGCTACGGTATGCTGGTCGGGCCCCACGCGACGCCCGACCAGCGCGCGGCCTACGCCGAGGAGCTGCGGAAGAACCCGGCCAACTACGTCTCCCAGCCCGTGCTCGATCTCTCGGTCTCGCCGTGCCTGACGGAGACGGGCGCCGCACCGCGCCACGTCGACCTCCGCCCCTTCGTCCTGCGCGGCAACGAGACCCGCCTCGTCCCCGGCGCCTTCTGCCGCGTCGCGCTGGTCGAGGGCTCGCTCGTCGTGAATTCGAGCCAGGGCGGCGGCGGCAAGGACCTCTGGGTGCTCTCCGAGTAGGCCGATGCTCTCACGCACCGCCGAAGGCCTCTACTGGATGGCCCGCTATCTGGAGCGGGCGCAGAACGGCTGCCGCCTGCTGGCGGAGCAGTTCATCATCATCGAGGACCGGCCGGTCGAGCAGATCGACCAGAGCTGGCGGCGCCTCTACATCGCTGCCGGCCGCACCCCGCTGGGCGGCCACCTGGAGCCGCCGCCCGACGACGAAGACTTCATGCTGGCCGACGCCTACACGCTGGCCGACGACCTGACCTTCGAGCCGACCAACCCCGACGCGATCCGTAACTGCTTCGCGGCGGCGCGCGAGAGCGCCCGGCAGGTGCGCAACATCATCCCCGACAAGATGTGGTCCGCCCTCAACCTCGCCTACTTCGACCTGCGCGATGTCGAGATCGAGAACATTTGGAACGACCAGCCGGGCACGTTCTACGAGCGCACCGAGGGCGCCATCCGCACCATCTCGGGCGTGGCCGAAGGCACGATCTACCGGGACGACGGCTGGCACTTCCTCCAGCTCGGGCGCTTCGTCGAGCGGGTGCAATCCACCGCCGCGCTGATGGACGCGCACATCGCGCTGTTCCCGACCGACGCGCCCGACTGCGAAGCGGACTGGCTCTCCCTGCTCTGGATCAGCGAGGCGCACTTCGCCTACCGCCGCCTCTATTCCCTGGAACGCAGCCCGAGCCGCATGGTCGACTTCCTGGTCACCGACCCCTCGCTGTCGCACTCGATCCGCCATGCGCTCGGGCGCATCGTCGACGCGCTCGACGCCGTGGCTGTGGGCCCGGCGCTCAAGATCGAAGCGGAGCGCCGCGCGGGCCGCATGGTCGCCAGCATCGACCATGACTGGCCCGACCGCGACCGCTGGGACGACGACGCCACGCGCGCGGCGCTGCGGGAGATCGGCGAGTCCTGCCGGCTGCTGCACCAGGACATCGCGGCCGCCTACTTCAACTACGAGATCAAGGACGCGCCGTGAGCAGGGACACCCCGTGAGCGGGGATACGCCGCGTCGATTCCTGGTCGAGCACCTCTCGGACTTCCGCTACGAGGCGCCGGCGCAGGGCAGCCTGATGGTGCTGCGCCTGCAGCCGCGGACGGACGGCGGGCAGCGGGTTGCCTCCTTCGCCCTCGACATCGACCCCGTCGCCGCGCCGCTCGCGTTCGAGGACTCCTTCGGCAACTCCTGTCACCTGTTCAATATCCATCGGACGCACGAGCACACCGCCGTGCATTCGCGGGCGGAGGTGGAGACGGCACCGGCGCCGGACTTGCCGCAGCGCATGGAGACGGGCGCCTGGGACGCGCTGGTGGAGGCCGCGGCCCCGCTCCGGCACTGGGAGTTCCTGGCGCCCAGCGCCTTCGCGCGGCCGGGCCCGGCGCTCGCAGCCTTCGCCGAGGCCAGGGGGCTGCGCAAGGGCGGCGATCCCCTCTCCTCCCTGCTGGAGCTGGGCCACGCGCTACACGGGGCGTTCCGCTACGAGCCGGGCAGCACGGCGGTGGATTCGCCGATCGAGCACATCCTGGAGACCGGCAGTGGGGTCTGCCAGGACTACACCCACGTGATGATCGCCATCGCGCGCTCATGGGGGATTCCGAGCCGCTACGTCTCGGGCTACCTGCATCGGGAAGGCGCGCCGGGCGAGCAGACGCCCGAGGGGGCGAGCCACGCCTGGGCGGAGTTTCTGCTGCCCGATCTGGGCTGGCTCGGCATCGACCCCACCAACGACACCATCGCCGATCACCGCCATGTGCGCATTGCCGTGGGCCGCGACTATGCCGACGCGGCGCCGACGCGGGGCGCGGTGTTCGGCGGTGGGGAGTCCAGTCTGGAGGTTCGGGTGACGGTGACCGAGGGCGGCGAGCCCGAGCCCGCCGTCGCGCCGCGAGCGGAGCGACCGTTCATCAGCGACGCCACGCCCACCCCGGCGGTCCCGCAAGCCGGCGCCGATCAATAGCGGCCCACCGGCGGAGGGGCCGAGTTAGCTCAGATAGCGGTCGAGCACATGGCCGGGGGGCGGCACGTCGCGGTAGCCGTCCTCGTCGTAGACGCGGGTGCCGTTGACCCAGACCCGGTGCACCCCGCTCGCGTCGCGAACCAGCCGGCTCTCGCCGCCGGGCAGATCGTCGACCCGCCTGATCGCGCCGCGCCCGACCGTCGCCGGATCGAAGAGCATGAGGTCCGCGAACTTGCCGGGCGCGATCTCGCCGCGATCGGCGATGCCGTAGAGCCGCGCCGGCATGCTGGTGACTCGGCGGATGCCGTCCGCCAGATCGAACACGCCCTTGTCGCGCACCCAGTGGCCTAAGAGGTGCAGGCCATAGCCGGCATCGCAGAGGTAGCAAAGGTGGGCGCCGGCGTCCGACAGGCTGATGAGGCCGGCGTCGTGGAGCAGAAGCTCTTCCACCGCCGCCTCGTCGGCGTTTAGCAGGGCCGCATTGAAGGTGGTGCCCAGCTTCTCGTCCACGACGATGTCGAACATGACGTCGACCGGATCGCGGCGCTCGCGCCCGGCGATGGCCTCGATGGTCTCGCCTTCCAGCGTCCGATGCGCCGGCGTCGCCGCCATCGCCACCTCGACGCGCCGCCAATCGCCGTAGAAGATCTTGCCTTGCTTCGGCTTTTCCAAGTCCTCACGAAACCTGTTGCGGAAATCCTGGCTTGCGACGATCGAAAGGAATTCCTCATCCGAGGCCGTGTGCAGCGGCTCCCAGGCATCGAGGCTCTGCAGCGGGAAGGCGGTGCGCATGGAGAAATCCATGCAGAGCGGCTGGCAGGAGACCTGGGCCCACACCCCGTTGCCGCGACTCTGCGCGGCGTCGGCGCCCTCCAGCATCCCGATGGCGCGGTCGGGGAAGGTATCGTTGTGGAGGGCGGCGGTCATGAAGATCGGCCGGCCGGTTTCGGCGGCCATGCTTTCCAGACGCTCCACCGTCATGCTCGGGCCGACGGTGAGTTGGAAGGTTCCCCGGCCGAGCTCGCCGAGCACGCCCACCAGCGCGCGCAGCTCGTCGTCTTCCGCCAACCGGGAGGGCATCGGCACCCCGCCGTCGCCGTTGTGGTTGATCGAGGTGGAGGTAGCGAAGCCGATGGCGCCGGCCTCCATCGCCTCCTTCACGATGCCGCGCATGGTGGCGATCTCGTCCTCGGTCGCCGCGCGCTCCGAGGCTTCGGCGCCGAGGACGGTGGTGCGCACCGCCGAGTGGCCGACGAAGACGCCGGCGTTGGGATAGCAGCCCTTGCGCCGCAACTGCGCCAGATACTCGGGGAAGCTCTCGAAGCCCCAGTCGATTCCGGCCTCGAGCGCGGCGATGGACATGCCCTCGACCTCTGCCAGGTTGCGCGCCATCTGCTCGCGCCGGTCCGGCGGACACGGCGCGATGCTGAAGCCGCAATTGCCCATGACCACGGTGGTGACGCCGAGCGAGGGCGAGGGCGTCACCTGGCTCTCCCAGGTGACTTGGGCGTCGTAATGGGTGTGCACGTCGACGATGCCGGGCGCCAGTACGAGGCCGTCGGCGTCGACCGTCTCCCGCGCGCTCTCAGTTACGTCGCCGACTTCGACAATGTGCTCGCCGCTGACGGCGACATCGGCCTGGGTCAGCGGATTGCCCACGCCATCCGCCACCATCGCGCCGCGAATTACGAGGTCATGCATGGCTCAACTCGATCCTTCTCACGGTATAGCGGCCCGGCGTCTGCAGGCGCGCCGCTGCGCCGGCGTCAGGGGGTCTTCGGAACCGTCACGCCGATCATGCAGTCGCGGGTCACGAGCGCGGCGAGGCGCTCGGGCTCCCAGCCCTCGGTGCCGGCGGGCTGCCGGGGCACGACAATGTAGCGCATGTCGGCGGTGGAATCGTGCACGCGCACGGTCACGTCGTCCGGCACCTCGGTGCCGAACTCGCGCAGCACGGCACGGGGCTCGCGCACCACCCGGGAGCGGTAGGCCTTCGCCTTGTACCAGTCGGGCGGCAGGCCCAGAAGGTTGCGCGGATAGCACGAGCAGAGCGTGCAGACGATCACGTTGTGCACGGTCGCGGTGTTCTCGACGGCGATCAGGCGCAGCGGCCCGAGCTCGATGCCTATGCTGGCACAGGCCGCTGAGCCGTCCACCAGCAGCGCGTCCTTGAAGGCCGGGTCGGTCCAGGCGCGGGCCACGACCTCGGCGCCCTTCGCGGGGCTGCGAGCGTCCATCGCCTCGATCGCTGCGCGCACGTCGTCGGCGCCGAAGACCCCCTTCTCGATCAGGATCTCGCGGACGGCGATCTCCATGGTCTCGTAGTAGCTGAGCGGGCCGTCCTCGTCGGGCGGCGGACGATGATCGTGGGCTTGGTCGTGGACATGGCTTGCCATCGCTCACTCCGTCGCAGGCTCGAGCCAGTGCTCGTAGAGCTCGATGTCGATGGTATCGCCGGCCGGGCCGGCATAGTCCGGCCAGAGCGCGGTCTGGGCGAAACGCACGCGATAGAGGGTCTGCCTGGGGCGGTCCCTGCGCCCGAACGCCAGCTCCTCGGGATTGCCGAAGTCGCCGCAGATGCGCTCCACGTCGCCGACCGCGCCCCGCGCATAGTAGGGCGTGCGGACGTGGCCGAGCGGGAAGGCGCGGCGCACCGCCACGCGGTCGCCCACGGCGAAGCGAGCCGCCATCAGCCGGCGCCCTCCTCTCCGCGCTTCTCGACCTCGGCCATGCGGCGGCCGAGTTCGTCGGAGGAGATGACCCCCTCGGCGAGCAGGGTATTGGTGATGGAGGCCATCCAGCGCTCGTAGTAGCTCATCGCCTCGTAGGCCTCGGTGCCGAGTTGCTCGATGCCGCGGCGGAGCTGGTCCACGGTGATCACGCGCCGCTCGGGGCTCCCGAGCAGCACCATGAGCGCGTCCACCCGCTTCTCCCAGGGCGCATGCGCGTGCTCCGCCCGCTCGACGGAACCGGCAGGCAGACCGCCCATGTCGTGCACACCGCGCCCCGGATCGTTGCCCACGCCGGCTTCTCCCCTCGCCTCGTCAGGCGGCCACGATAGGGTCGGGTCGGGCCTGGGGCAAGGCGGTGCGGGATGGGGCTGGAACCGGGGATGCCCCGGCGCGTTGTCGCCGAAGGTCCCGGCTGATAGCGTTCTCCCGTCACTAACACTGTCCGGGGAATTGGCCGATGACGTTCGATTTGCTGATCCGCAACGGAACCCTGTTGGACGGCTCGGGCATGCCCCGCTACCGGGCGGACTTGGGCGTCAAGCAAGGCCGAATCGCGGAAATCGGCCGAATTCGCGCCCCCGCCGACGAGACCATCGACGCCGAGGGCATGATCGTCGCGCCCGGCTTCATCGACGGCCACACCCACATGGACGCGCAGGTGGCGTGGGACCCGGCAGGCACCTGCTCCTGCTGGCACGGCGTGACCAGCGTGGTCATGGGCAACTGCGGGTTCGCGCTGGCGCCCTGCAAGCCGGAGGCCAGGGAATGGTTCGCCGAGTGCCTGGAGGCGGTCGAAGACATCCCCAAGAAAGCCATGGTGAGCGGGATCGACTGGCGCTGGGAGACCTTCCCGGAGTATCTCGCGGCGGTCGAATCGTTCCCGAAAGCTATCAATTACGCCGCCTACATCGGGCATTCGGCTCTCAGGATGTACGCGATGGGCGATCGCGCGCTGGACGAGGAGGCCAGCGAGGACGATCTCACGCTGATGGCGGACCTGGTGCAGGAGGCGCTCCGCGCCGGCGCCATGGGGTTTTCTTCGTCCAGGGCCACCACCCATATCCGCCCGGACGGCGACCCGGTGGCAAGCCGCATCGGCAACTGGGCGGAAATTTCGCACCTGGTGCACGCGATGGCCGAGCTGAACGCCGGCATCTTCCAGGTCGGGCCCGATGTCTCCGGCGGCGAGGCGCAGCGCAAGTGCCTGGACGAACTGACGAAGATCGCGGTCTCAAGCGGCCGGCCGCTGATGCTGGGAGTCCTTTCTACGCGCCAGGGCGATCAACCCAACCCGCTCGAGTTCCAGTTCGAGTGGATGGACAGGGTTGCGGCCGAAGGGGGCCGGGTCTTGGGACAGGCCACCACGAAATCGATCAACGCCGTGTTTTCGCTGAAGGCCTACCTTCCGTTCGATGCCCTGCCGGTCTGGAGCGATATCCGAGGCCTCCCGGTAAATGAACAGCAGGTTCGCTTCCGCGACCCGGATACCCGCGCCGGCCTCGTCGCAGCCGAAGCGGGGATGCAACCCCGGAGTACCGAATTCCAGGGTGGCGGCGCTGCCACGACAAATCCGATGAAGCCCGACTACGCCAATCTGTTTCCGATGTTCGACGTGAACTGGGATGACCCCAGCATCGAGGAGCTGGCGCAATCCTCCGGGCGGCACCCTGTCGAGGTCATGCTCGACCTGATGGCGGAAAACGAGGACCTGGTCTTCGTCCAGCCACTGGTGAACGAGACACCGGACGAGGTTCGCCGGATGCTGAGGAACCCCCGCTCGCTCGCGACTTTTTCCGACTCGGGCGCGCACGTGTGCCAGGAGATGGGCTCGTCGCTCCAGACACACTTGCTGAGTTACTGGGTGCGCACCAAGCAGGCGTTCACCTTGGAAGAAGCGGTACGGATGCTGACGTTCGATAATGCGTCTGCCTGGGGCATGCACGATCGGGGCCTGCTGCGCCCCGGCTTCACGGCCGACATCGTGGTCTTCGACGAAACGACGGTCCAGCCACGCCTGCCCACGGTTCAGCACGACCTGCCCGGTGGCGCCCGCAGGCTCGTACAGAAGGCCGATGGCATTGCCGCCACGGTCGTCAGTGGCGCTGTCACGCTGAGAAACGGGGAACCCACCGGCGCGCATCCGGGCCAGCTCATCCGCGGCGGGGCCGCCGCCCACTAACCCGCAGTTCTCACCAAGGTCACGGCCTATCTGCCCCTGAAGTCGGCCGGGCGCTTCTCGCGGAAGGCATCGGTGCCTTCCTTGAGGTCGTCGGTCTGGCCGAGATCGTGGAACGAGCGCGATTCGAGGCGGAGCGCGTCCGCGAGCGGCATGTCGAAGGCGCGCATCATCACGTCCTTGGCGAAACGCTGGGCGAGCGGCGCGCGGCTCGCCAGGAGCTGAGCGAACTCCATGGTCTCGGCCACGAGATCGGCGCCCGGCACGATGCGGTTGACCAAGCCGATGCGGAGCGCGTGCTCGGCGTCGACGCGCCGGCCGGAGAGGATGATCTCCATGGCGTTGCCGAGGCCCACGATCTGCGGCAGCCGCACGCAGCCGCCGTCGCAGGGGTGGAAGCCCCAGTTCACGTCCTGATGGGCGAACTCGGCGTTGGGCGAGCAGAAGCGGATATCGCAGGCCTCGGCAAGCTCCAGCCCGCCCGAAATGGCGTAGCCGTTGACCGCCGCGATGATCGGCTTGTCGATCTCTAGCCCGCGCGTGATGCCGCCGAAGCCGGGGCCGTCGGTGAAGCGCGTGCGAAACTCGGGCGCCGGGCGGCCCGCGTAGTTCATCGTGTAGGTCTTGAGGTCGGCGCCGGCGCAGAAGGCCTTGTCGCCTGCGCCGGTGATGACCGCGACCCGCGCCTCGTCATCGGCGGCGAACGCGCGCCAGCGCTCGATCAGCCGGTCGTTGGCCGCGAAGTCGAGGGAATTCATCTTCTCGGCGCGGTCGATGGTGATCAGGCGCACGTGGCCGTGCGCCTCGTAGAGGATGTCGTTGGTCATGGGTTGATTCTTCGGTTCTTGCGCCGCTACCAGGCGGCCCAGCCGTTGTCCACCAGAAGGTCTGCGCCGTGGACCGAGTCCGAATCGGCGGACGCGAGGAAGACGGCAGCGCCGGTGAGCTGCTCCGGGTCCATGTGGCCGACACCGGCGGGCGTGAGCTCTGCCTGCCGCGCGTCGTAGTCCGCGTTCGCGCGGAGCGCGGCGTTCATGTCGGTGACGATGTTGCCCGGCGAAAGCGCGTTCACGTTGATGCCGTCGCCCGCGAGCTCCAGGCAGAGTGCCTTGGTCATGTTGGTGAGGCCGCCCTTCGACGCGCAATAGGCGGCCGACTGTGGAAAGCCGCCGCAGCCGGCGATGGAAGAGATATTGATGATCTTGCCGGCGCCCTTGGCCTTCATGGTCGGCACGACCGCCTTGGTCATGAAGAAGGCGCCCTTGAGGTTGAGCGCCTGCTGGGCATCCCAGTTCTCCTCCGTGACCTCCTCGATCGGCATCGGCGTGAAGATGCCGGCGTTGTTCACCAGGATGTCCACCGTGCCGAAGGCGTCGATCACCTCCCCCGCCAGCCGCTCGCAGTCGGCGACCACGCCGACATCAGCCATGAACGCCTGGGCCTTGCCGCCGGCGGCCTCGATCTCGGCGACCACCGCCTCGGCACGCTCGCGCCTGGTGTTGCCGACCACGGCGACGGCGGCACCCTCCCGCCCGTAGCGGCGCGCGATGCAGGCGCCGATCCCACGCGATGAGCCGGTGACGATCGCCGCCTTGCCTTCAAGTTTCATGGTGACCCCTCCCCCGCGTTCGGCGCCGATTTTAACCTGCCTTTCCCGCCAAGGTCATGGTTTGCGCAGCGCTCTCCGGGGACATGTGCAGGGTCTGCGACTGGCACACGCGCGACGAATGGAACAAGTTCATCTGGCAAGTCTCCGACTGGGATGTGAACATGTACCTGGACTGCTTGCCCTAGCGGGGTGCAGGAGAAGCGCGTATGGCATTCGAGCTCACGCCCGCACAAATTGACCGGTTCAACGAAGACGGCTTTCTGGTCGTCGACAAGCTGATCGATGACGAGACGGTCGAGGCGGTGAGCGAGCGCTACGAAAAGCTCTTTCGCGGCGAATTCGAAACCGGAGTCCTGCCGGATGAGGTCAACTGGCAAGAGGGCGAAAGCGATCCTTCCCTGACCCGGCAAATCTGCAACGCGTGGAAGGCGGATCGGACGATCGCGTCGGTGGTCATGCGG
>JAJDUK010000035.1 GCA_022826665.1 Alphaproteobacteria bacterium
GGGCGGCATGCGCTGGACCGTCAACGGCGCCAACGCCATCATCGCCCTGCGCTGCGCCGTCGAGAGCAATCGCTTCGACGATTTCTGGGAACGGCGCGCCGGCGCAGCAGCATGAATCTCACAAATCAGACGTACACCCCCGGCCCATCGACTATCGTCCTCGACAAGAGCCGTCCGGCGGCTTATCTCGCTCACGAATGACCGTGCAAACGAAGACGGACACGCGGGTGAGGGGAGGCCGATGAGCGCCTCGGCCGCCACGCGTCCGCCGCCCCGGAACCCAATCGTGCTGATCCCGGCGCGAATGGCTTCGACGCGACTCCCCGGCAAGCCGCTCGCCGACATCGCCGGCCGGCCGATGATCGTGCACGTGCTGGAGAGGGCGCGCGCAGCGGCGATCGGCCCTGTGGTGGTCGCCTGCGCCGAGCCCGCCATTGCGGAGGCGATCGAGGGCGCCGGCGGTCGCGCGGTATTGACCGACCCCGATCACCCGTCCGGCTCCGACCGAGTTTTTGAGGCGCTGCAGGCGGTCGACCCGGCGGGCGAACATGACGCGGTGGTCAACCTGCAGGGCGATCTGCCGACCCTCGACCCGGCACTTCCTGCCCAGGCGCTCGCGCTCCTGGCGGACCCTGCGGTCGATATCGGCACGCTCGCGGCAGAGATCGTCGACCCGGCGGAGCGCAACGATCCCACTGTGGTGAAGGCCGTGGTCTCGCACCGGCTTGGGGAGACGCACGGCCGGGCGCTCTATTTCACTCGCGCGACCGCGCCCTCGGGCGAAGGCCCGCTCTGGCACCATATCGGCCTTTACGCCTACCGGCGCGAGGCTCTCGCCCGTTTCGTCGCGCTCCCGCCGAGCCCATTAGAGCGCCGCGAGCGGCTGGAGCAGCTTCGCGCGCTCGAGGACGGGATGTGTATCGAGGTCGCGTTCGTGGACACGGTCCCGCTGGGCGTCGATACCCCGGCGCAGCTCGAGCAGGCACGAGCGCTAGTCTCCGGCAACCTGGAGTAAAGAAGAGATGATGGAGCAAGTCCTCTCCTTCTGGTTCGAACGCCACGGCCCCGATCAGTGGTGGGCCAAGGACCCCGCCTTCGACGAGGCGATCCGCACCGAGTTTGGCGCCCTTCACGCCAGCGCTGCGCTCGGCGAGCTACACGACTGGCGCGAGGCGCCGGAGGGCCGCCTCGCCGAGATCATCGTGCTCGACCAGTTCTCCCGAAACCTCTATCGCGAGGACCCGCGCGCCTTCGCCTGCGACGGCATGGCGCTCGCGCTGGCGCAAGAGGCGGTGCGCATCGGCGCCGACAAGGCGCTGCCGCTGGAGCGCCGGCACTTCTTCTACCTGCCCTACGAGCACAGCGAATCGCCCCGCATCCACGAAATCGCCGTCACCCTCTTCGAATCCTTGGGCGATCCCGAGAGTCTGAAATACGAGCTGCAGCACAAGGTGATCATCGACCGTTTCGGACGCTATCCGCACCGCAACAAGGCGCTCTCGCGCCCCTCCACGGCCGAGGAAATCGCCTTCCTCAAGACCCCCAACTCCTCGTTCTGAGCCCAGCGAGCGCGCGGTTGACGCTCACCCCGGCGGGGGGCATGTTGCGCCCACTTTTCGGCGCGACGGCGCGGCACAGGACGGAAGCCCATGCCTTCCACAATGGCTGAAGGGCGCGCACCGCGCGTCGATCACGCGGACATGGCGAACGCCATCCGCGCCCTTTCGATGGACGCGGTGGAGCAAGCCCGCTCCGGCCATCCCGGCATGCCGCTCGGCCTTGCCGACGTCGCGACCGTGCTCTTCGGCCAGTTCCTCAAGTTCGATCCCGCGCGCCCCGACTGGCCCGACCGGGACCGCTTCGTGCTCTCGAACGGTCACGGTTCGATGCTGCTCTATTCGCTGCTCTATCTCACCGGGTATCCAGACATCGACATCGACGAGATCCGCAACTTCCGCCAGCTCGGCAGCCGCACCGCTGGCCATCCGGAGTACGGCCTCGCCGCCGGGATCGAGACCACCACCGGCCCGCTCGGCCAGGGTCTCGCCAACGCGGTCGGCATGGCCCTGGCGGAGCGCAGCATGGCCGCCCGCTTTGGTGCGGACCTGGTGGACCATTACACCTACGTCGTCTGCGGCGACGGCTGCCTGATGGAAGGCATCAGCCAGGAGGCGATCTCGCTCGCGGGTCACCTGAAGCTCGACCGCCTGATCGTGCTCTACGATTCCAACGACATCTCCATCGACGGCCCCACCAGCCTCTCCTGCTCCGACGACGCACGGGCGCGCTTCGAGTCCGCCGGCTGGCACACGCAGCGCGTCGACGGACACGATCCGGACGCGGTCGCCGCAGCCATCGCCGCAGCCAAGGCCGAGCCCCGGTCCTCGATGATCGAGTGCCGCACGGTGATCGGCTACGGCGCGCCGACCAAGGCCGGCACCGCCGCGAGCCACGGCGCGCCGCTTGGAACTGACGAGATCGCGGGCACCCGCGAGGCGCTGGGCTGGCCGCACGCGCCCTTCACGGTGCCCGACGCAGTCCTTGCTGCCTGGCGCGCCCTCGGCGAGCGGGGCAGGGAGGCGCGGGAAGCCTGGGAGGCTCGCCGCGCCGCGCTCGACGAAGACCGCCGGGCCGAATTCGACGGTGCCGCCTCGGGCGCGCTGCCACCGGCACTCGTGGAGGCTCTCGTGGGCCTGAAGACCACGCTGGCCGAGGAGCGCCCCACCATCGCCACCAGGGTCGCCAACAAGCGGGTCATCGGCGCCATCGCCGACGCCTTGCCGTCCCTCGTCGGCGGCTCGGCCGACCTCACCGGCTCCAATGGCACCAAGAGCGACGAGCTTGCGCCGATTACGCCCGGCGACTACGGCGGCCGCTACCTCTATTACGGGGTGCGCGAGCACGCCATGGGCGCGGTCATGAACGGCATGGCGCTCCACGGCGGGGTCATCCCCTTCGGCGGCACCTTCCTCACCTTCACCGACTATTGCCGGCCGGCGATCCGGCTGTCCGCGCTCATGGAGCTTCGCGTCATCTACGTGATGACCCACGATTCCATCGGCCTCGGGGAGGACGGACCGACCCATCAGCCGATCGAGCACTTAGCCAGCCTGCGGGCCATGCCCAACCTTCTTCTCTTCCGGCCCGCCGATGCCATCGAGACGGTAGAATGCTGGGAGCTCGCCCTGGCCAACGCCGAGCGCCCGTCTGTGCTCGCGCTCACGCGGCAGGGGGTGCCCTATCTGCGGGCGGCCGAGAATGGCTCTGGGAACGCCTGCGCGCGCGGCGGCTACGTGCTGCGCGAAGCCTCGACGGAGACGCCGCGCGTCGTGCTGCTTGCCACAGGATCGGAGTGCGCGATCGCCGACGAGGCGCGGCAGACGCTGGAAGCGGACGGCGTGGCGACGCGGCTGGTGTCGCTCCCCTGTTGGGAATTGTTCGACGAGCAGGAGCCGGCCTATCGCGAGAGCGTGCTGGGCGGCGCCGACGCGCTGCGGGTTGCAGTCGAGGCCGCGAGTCCCCTCGGCTGGGAGCGCTACGTGGGCCCCGCCGGCGCCATCGTCGGCATGCGGAGTTTTGGCGGCTCGGCGCCGGCCAAGGACCTCTACGCCCACTTCGGCATCACGGCCGACGCCATGGTCACAGCGGTAAAGGCGCGGCTTTAAAGCGCTCGGGACCACCGCGGGCCGAGCCGATAGCAAGACGCGACATCTCATACATCGGAGGGATCATGACGGTTCGCATCGCCATCAACGGCTTCGGGCGGATCGGCCGCAACATTTTGCGCGCAATCCACGAGTTCGGCCGCACCGATCTCACCGTCGTCGCTCTCAATGACCTGGGCGACGTGGAGACCAACGCCCACCTGCTGCGCTACGATTCGGTTCACGGGCGCTTCCCCGGCACCGTCGAGGTGGCGGACGGGGCGATCGATATCGGCGCGGGGCCGATCCGGGTGCTGAGCGAGCGCGATCCGGCCCGGCTGCCCTGGGCCGATCTCGGCATCGACGTGGCGCTGGAGTGCACCGGGATCTTCACCGCGCGCGAGAAGGCCGCGGCACATCTGGAGGCAGGCGCCCGCGCGGTGCTGATCTCGGCGCCCGGCACGGATTCCGACCTCACCGTGGTCTACGGCGTCAATCACACCGCGCTCACGCCCGAGCACCGCATCGTCTCCAACGCGTCCTGCACCACCAACTGCCTCGCCCCGGTCGCCTCGGTGCTGCACGAGGCCATCGGGATCGAGAGCGGCTTCATGACCACGGTGCACGCCTACACGCTGGATCAGCCGGTGCTCGACACGCTGCACAAGGACCTCCGACGGGCGCGCGGTGCGGCGGGCTCAATGATTCCGACCTCCACCGGGGCCGCGCGTGCCGTGGGCCTCGTGCTGCCCACACTCGCCGGCAAGCTGGACGGCACCGCGGTCAGGGTGCCGACCGCCAACGTCTCGATGGTCGATCTCAACTTCGTCGCCAAGCGAGCGACATCCGTGGACGAGATCAACGAGGCCGTGGCGAGCGCCGCCGCCGGCGCCATGGCGGGCGTGCTCGCTTACAGCGAGGAGCCGCTGGTCTCGGTCGACTTCAACCACCGGCCGGAGAGCTCGATCGTCGATGCCGGCCAGACCGCCGTGGTCGATGGCACGCTCGGCCGCGTCCTCTCCTGGTACGACAACGAATGGGGCTTCTCGAACCGGATGGGCGATGTCGCCGCCCATCTCGGCAACCTGTGACGGAGCCCGCGCAACTCTCCAGCCTGGGGCTCGAGGCATGACCGCGTTCCGCTCGCTCGACGACATCGAGGTCGCGGGCAAGCGCGTCCTGGTGCGGGTGGACCTGAACGTGCCGATGCGCGAAGGCGCGGTCGGCGACACCACGCGGATCGACCGGGTGGCGCCGACGCTGAAAGAGCTTGCAGAGCGTGGGGCACGAGTCATCGTCGCGTCGCACTTCGGCCGGCCGAAGAGCAAGCCCGTGGCGGCCATGTCGCTCGGCCCCCTTGCCGAGCCCCTCACGCAAGCGCTCGGCGGCCTCCCGGTGCGCTTCGTGCCCGATTGCATCGGCGCGGAAGCCGAAGCCGCCGTCACCACTCTCGCGCCGGGCGAGGTGGTGCTGCTGGAGAACTTGCGTTTTCACGCGGGCGAGGAGGCGAACGATCCCGCCTTCGCTGACGCTCTCGCGGCCCTCGCCGATCTTTACGTCAACGACGCGTTCTCTGCCGCGCACCGGGCCCATGCGTCAACCACCGCCGTCGCGGACCGCCTGCCGAACGCGGCGGGGCGGCTCATGCAGGCGGAGCTGGAGGCGCTCGGTAAGGCGCTGCATGCGCCCGAGCGGCCTGTGATCTCCGTGGTGGGTGGCGCCAAGGTCTCCACCAAGCTCGCGCTCCTCGCCAATCTGATCGAGCGGATGGACCGCCTCGTCATCGGCGGCGCCATGGCCAACACCTTCCTCCACGCGCAGGGCATCGCCATCGGCGCGTCGCTCCACGAGCCGGACCTGGCGGCGGATGCGCGCCGCATTATGGAAGAGGCGTCAGGCGCCGGCTGCGAGATCTTCCTCCCCACCGACGTGGTGGTGACGCGGGAGTTCCGGGAAGGTGCCCCGAGCGAGGCGGTCCCGACCGCCGAGGTGCCGTCCGACGGCATGATCCTCGACCTCGGGCCCCAGTCCTGCGCGCGCATCGAAGCCGCGCTGGCGGACTCGCGCACGCTGGTCTGGAACGGGCCGCTCGGGGCCTTTGAGATCGTGCCCTTCGACCGCGCCACAGCGACCTGCGCCCGCGCCGCCGCCAGGCTCACCGGAGAGGGCAGCCTGCTCTCCGTCGCTGGCGGCGGGGACACGGTCGCGGCGCTCCAAGGCGCAGGCGTGCTCGACGCCTTCAGCTACGTCTCCACCGCCGGCGGCGCCTTCCTGGAATGGCTGGAGGGTAAGACCCTGCCGGGGGTCGCGGCGCTCGAAGCCGCCCGCAAACCGTGAACCGGCCATGAGCGCGCGGCGGCCCGCAATCGTCGTCCACGATCTCGACCAAGCCATCGGCGCGCTCCGCGCGGCCGCGACAGCCGGAGTCCCGGTGACGCTCTGGTCTGCGCCCGGCGCCGCGTCATACGCGGGGCTCGGCTTCTTACGTGCGGTGTTCGAGAAAGCCCGCGACGCGGTGCCGGAGGCCGACCACGACACGGTCGTCGACTGCAGGGGCAACGCCGTGCTCGCCCACGAGGCGCTGAGTCGCAGCTTCGCCAGCGTCGCGTTCACCGGCCGCGGGGCCATGCGCAAGACCCTCCAGGCCATCGCGAACGAGCAGGGAGTCCCGCTGATTACAACTGGGCCGGCTCGGGGCGCGCTCGATCTCGTCCACTCCGCCGACCCGGAGCGCGACAGCACCGACTATCTCGCAAAAGGGCATGCCAGACGTTCATAACCTCTGGCAAACGAGCCGCGCGTCGGTCAGGATAGGCCATGCGAATCACCCGGCGCGTCAGAGAAATTCTCTCCTGGTACGAGAGCGACAATCCGGGCACGAAGTCCAACCTCGCCCGAATCCTGATGCACGGCCGCCTCGGCGGCACCGGGCGCATGGTCATCCTGCCGGTTGATCAGGGCTTCGAGCATGGTCCGGCGCGCAGCTTCGCGCCCAACCCGCCAGCCTACGACCCGCACTATCACTGGCAGCTTGCCATTGACGCCGGCCTGAACGCGTTTGCGAGCCCGCTGGGCATGATCGAGTCGGGCGCCGCAAGCTTCGCCGGCGCGATCCCAACCATCCTCAAGGTCAACAACGCGAACTCCTTGGGCTCGGCCAAGGATCAGGCGGTGACCGGCTCGGTGCGCGACGCGCTCCGGCTGGGCTGCTCGGCCATCGGCTTCACCGTCTATCCGGCCTCCGACCGTCAGTACGAGATGATCGAGGAGATTCGGGAGCTCGCGGCGGAGGCGAAGGCGCACGGGCTCGCGGTGGTGGTCTGGTCCTATCCGCGCGGCGGTGCGCTCTCCAAGGAGGGCGAGACCGCGCTCGACGTGGTGGCCTATGCGGCGCACATGGCTGCGCTGGCCGGTGCCCACATCATCAAGGTCAAGCCGCCGACTGCCCATCTGGAGCAGGAGGCCGCCGCCAAGGTGTACAGCGCTCAGGCCGTGGACGGCGAGACGCTGGAGAAGCGGATCGCCCACGTCATGCAGTCGGCCTTCGCCGGCCGCCGGCTCGTTGTCTTCTCCGGCGGCGCTGCGAAGGGGCTGGAGGGCCTCTTTGGCGAGGTGCGCGCGATCCATGCGGGTGGCGGCAGCGGCTCCATCATCGGCCGCAACAGCTTCCAGCGCCCGCGCTCCGACGCGCTCGCCATGCTGGACACCGTCATCGGCATATACCGGGGCAAGGGGTAGTTCAGTACCGCCGGCCTCCGTCGGAATCGGTGGCGCCGCTCGCCGTCGGCGCCTATAACCCCGCCCATGACGGGGCTTCCCTTCACCAAAATGCACGGGCTCGGCAACGACTTCGTGGTGTTCGACGCACGCCGCGCGCCGCTCGCGCTGGACGCCGCGCGCGTGCGCGCCATCGCCGAGCGGCGCACTGGTGTCGGCTGCGATCAACTGGTCGTCCTGGAGGCACCGCGCAACGGCGGCACCGACGCCTACCTCAGGTTCTGGAACCAGGACGGCGGCGAGGTCGCGGCCTGCGGCAACGGCACCCGCTGCGCGGCCCGGCTGCTGCTGGACGAGACCGGCGCGGAGCGCGTGGTCCTTGAAACCGATGCGGGGCCGCTCGCGGCGCACGAGGCCGGCGTAGGCCAGGTGCGCGTCGATATGGGGCCGGCGCGGCTCGACTGGCACGAGATCCCCCTGGCCCGCGCGATGGACACGCTCCACGTCACGGTCGGCGCGGGGCCGCTCTCGGACGCCGTGGCGGTCAACATGGGCAACCCGCACGCGGTGTTCTTCGTGGACGATGCGGAGGCCGTGCCGCTGGCCGAGATCGGCCCCGGCCTGGAGACCGATCCGCTCTTCCCCGAGCGCGCGAACATTGGCGTCGCCCAGCGCCTTGCCGAAGACCGTCTCAGGCTCCGCGTGTGGGAAAGGGGCGTGGGCCTCACTCAGGCCTGCGGCACCGGCGCCTGCGCCGCGGCGGTCGCAGGCGCGCGGCGGGGGCTCACCGGGCGCGATGTCACCGTTGTCCTCGACGGTGGCGAGTTGGGGATCGTCTGGCGCGAGGACGGCCATGTCGAGATGACGGGCCCCACGGCGGCTAGCTTCACGGGCGTGCTGCCGGCATGAGCGGGCTCGAGGTCATCACCATGGGCTGCCGGCTCAACGCCTACGAGTCAGAGGTCATGCGCGGCCGTGCGCGTGCTGCGGGGCTCACCGAGGGCATCATCGTCAACACCTGCGCGGTCACGGGCGAGGCCGAGCGCCAGGCGCGCCAGGCGATCCGCCGCGCGCGCCGGCACAACCCCGATGCCACCATCATCGCCACCGGCTGCGCCGCCCAGCTCGACCCCGCAGGCTATGCCGCGATGCCCGAGGTCGACCGGGTCATCGGCAACCGGGAGAAGCTCACGCTGGAGGGTCTGGCGCCCGGCGCAGACGCGCCCATCGCGGTCGGCGACATCATGGCGGTGCGCGAGACCGCCGGCCATCTGGTCGCGGGCTACGAGGCGCGCTCGCGCGCCTTCGTTCAGGTCCAGAACGGCTGCGACCATCGCTGCACCTTCTGCATCATCCCCTTCGCGCGGGGCCCGAGCCGGAGCGTGCCGCTCGGCGCGATTGCGGCCGAGGTGCGGGCGCTGGTGGCGGCCGGCCATCGCGAGGTGGTGCTGAGCGGCGTCGATCTTGGTCACTATGGGGCCGACCTGCCGGGCCGGCCGAGCCTTGGCGAGGCGGTGCGCCGTCTGCTCCAGGCGGTGCCGGAGCTGCCGCGACTCCGCCTTTCCTCCATCGATCCGGTTGAGGTCGACCCAGAACTGGAGCGGCTCTTCGCCGATGAGCCGCGCCTGATGCCGCACCTGCACCTCAGCGTCCAGGCAGGCGACGACATGGTGCTCAAGCGGATGAAGCGGCGCCACAGCCGGGCCGACGTGCTGGCGCTCTGCGAGCGGCTCCGCGCGCTCCGGCCGGAGATCGCCTTCGGCGCCGACCTGATCGCGGGCTTCCCCACCGAGACGGAAGCGATGTTCGAGAACACGCGGCGCCTGATCGCCGACGCCGGTCTGGTCTGGCTCCACGTCTTTCCCTATTCGTCCCGCCCCGGCACGCCGGCGGCGCGCATGCCCCAGGTGCCGGGGCCCGAGCGCCGCGCCCGCGCCGCGGCGCTGCGCCGGGCCGCAGAAGGCCCGCGCCGGCAGTTTTTGGAGGGCCGCATCGGCGACGACAGCCGGGTGCTGCTGGAGCAGCCCGAGAGCGGGCGCGACGAGTGCTTCGCCGAGGTCGCGTTCGACCGTCCGGCAGGCGAGCCCGGCACTCTGGTGCAGGCCCGTATCACTGGCGTGGCAGGCGATCGCCTGATCGGGATCGCAGCCTGATGGCGCGGGAAGAGGGCGGCGGGCGCGGCCTGTTCGCCCGCCTCAAGGCAGGACTCAGGCGCACCTCCAACAGTCTCACCGGCGGCATCGGGGCCATCTTCACCGGCCGCCGGCTCGACGATGAAGCGCTGGAGGAGCTGGAAGAGCTGCTCATCGCCGGCGATCTCGGCGCGGCGACTGCGGCCGAGCTCACGGCTGAGCTGGCACAGCAGCGCTTCGGCAAGGAAGTGACCGCCGCCGAGGTACGCCGAGCGCTCGCCGATCAGATCGCCGACTTGCTCGTGCCGGTCGAGGGGACGCTGGCGATTGAGGAGGACGCCAAGCCCCACGTGATCCTGGTGGCCGGCGTCAACGGCACGGGCAAGACCACCACCATCGGCAAGCTCGCCCAGCGGCTCAGCCGCGACGGGAAGCAAGTCATGCTGGTCGCGGGTGACACCTTCCGCGCCGCCGCCGTGGAGCAGCTCACGATCTGGGGCGAGCGGGCCGGGTCGCCGGTGGTCGCGCGCCCCGACGGCGGCGATCCCGCCGGCCTCGCCTTCGATGCGCTCGAGCGCGCGCGGGCGGAAAGCATCGACGTGCTCCTGATCGACACCGCCGGCCGGCTGCAGAACAAGGCGCACCTGATGGCCGAGCTTCAGAAGATCGACCGCGTGCTCAAGAAGCTCGATGAGCGCGCGCCGCACAGCCGCCTCCTGGTGCTCGATGCCACCACCGGCCAGAACGCGCTCAATCAGGTCGATGTCTTCCGCGAGGCCATCGCCGTCGACGGCCTGGTCATGACCAAGCTCGACGGCACGGCGAAGGGCGGTGTACTGGTGGCGCTGGCGCGGCGCTTCGGCGTGCCTGTGGTCGCAATCGGCATCGGCGAGGGGATCGACGACCTGCGCCCCTTTGAGGCCCGTGCCTTCGCCGCAGCCCTGATGGGACTCGACGAGTAGCACTTTATCGCTCACGGCAGCCGGCCTGCGGCCGGCGCCTCCGCGAGGGCGCCGCAGAGCGGCGGGCCGCGGTCGCGGCCTATCGCGAGCCCGTCAGAGACGGCCTCGCTCTAACGGCGTGCGGGGATGCCAGGCCGGTAGTCGCCGACGTCGCCCACGGGATTGGTGAACGGCGCGAATTCGCCGTTCTCGGGCGCCTCGGCATGGTGGCGGAGCGCCCACGTCACCGACGGGAAGGCGAGGGAATCCCACGGAATCTCGTTCGGCTCGAAGAGTTCGACCTCCAGGCTTTCGAATCCCGGCGCGATCTCGGGCCGCACGAGGTGCGCCCGGTAGAAGAGCTGCACCAGAGAGATACGGGGGATGGTGTAGACCGCGAGCAGCGCGTCGATCGCGATCTCGGCACAGGCTTCCTCCTCGGCTTCACGCCGGGCTCCCTCTGCGGGCTCCTCGTGCAGTTCCAGGAAGCCCGCCGGCAGGGTCCAGAAACCGGCCTGCGGCTCGATGGACCGGCGACAGAGGAGGATGCGCCCTTCCCAGGTCGCGACCGAGCCGGCGACGATCTTCGGGTTCTCGTAGCGGATGAAGCCGCAGGCATCGCAGACCAAGCGCGGTCGGTCGTCGCCCTCGGGCACCCTGCGCACGATCGGGCCGCCGCTGTTCGGATAGCGCCCCATGAGCCTGAGTATGAGGCGCCCGCTCGCTGCGAGTCCAGCCATCCGGTCGCCGATCGGCGAGCGAAAGCCTTGTCCGACTGCCCGCCCAACGACACGAGGTCGTGATTGGTGATACCGAATGGCGCGACTCATGTTATGCCCTACTGGTTTGGCACAACAATGCCGGGCGGCGGCACGCGCGAGGCACAAGGACCCTGCGCCAGCGTCAGGAGGAGATGGACCGGTGAGACTCAGCAGAAGACGCTTCGTTCAGGCCTCAGCCGTTGCCGTCGCGTCGTCGATGGCGCCGGTGTCGCACCTTGTCGGGAGCGGGGCGACTGAGGCGGCATCCGCTGCACACGGGCTTTCGCTCTTCGGAGACCTCAAATATGGCCCCGATTTTGCGCACTTCGAGTACGTGGACCCAAACGCGCCCAAGGGCGGCGTATTGCACCTCGCCACGGTCGATACCTACAGCACGCTCAATCCCTTCACACTGAAGGGCACGAGCGCGGCCGGCGCGGGCCTGCCCTTCGAGAGCCTGCTCGAAGGCTCGGCGGACGAAGCGGACGCGGCCTACGGGCTGGTCGCCGCAAGCGTCGCGCTCGCGCCCGACCGGCGCAGCGTCCGCTTCCTCCTGCGGCCTGAGGCGCGCTGGCACGACGGCACCCCGATCACGGCCCGCGATGTCGCGTTCTCCTTCGAGATCCTCACCACCGAGGGCCATCCCGCCTACGCCAACCAGCTTGCCGGCGTCGACCGGGTCGAGACCGCCGGCGATCACGAGGTCACGTTCCATCTCGCCGACCCCGACAACCGCAAGCTGCCGCTGATCGTGGGCGGGCTCTCCATCGTCTCCGAGGCCTATTACCGGGACCGCGCGTTCGGCGAGACGACGATGGAGCCGCCGCTCGGCAGCGGCGCCTATCGCATCTCCAAGGTCGATCCGGGCCGCTCCGTCACCTACGAGCGCGTCGCGGACTATTGGGGTGCCGGGCTCCCGCTCAATGTCGGCCGCTACAATTTCGACACCATCACCTACGACTACTACCGCGACCGCACGGTGCTGGTGGAGGCGCTGAAGGCGGGCGAGTTCGACGTCCACGAGGAGTTCACGTCCAAGGTCTGGGCGACGCAGTACGACATCCCCGCCGTCGAGGAGGGATGGCTCGTCAAGGACGTGCTGAAGGACAACACGCCGTCGGGCGTGCAGGCCTTCTTCTTCAACACGCGGCTCTCGAAGTTCCAGGACCGCCGCGTGCGCGAGGCGTTCGCCTACGCCTTCGACTTCGAGTGGCTCAACAAGAACCAGTTCTATAGCCTCTACGACCGCATGGCGAGCTACTTCGAGAACTCCGAGCTCGCGGCGCGCGGCCTGCCGTCCGCGGCCGAGGTCGCCCTGCTCGATCCCCACCGGGGCGCCGTGCCGGAGGAGGTCTTCACCAAGGCCTTCGTGCCGCCTGCGACCGACGGCTCCGGCAACAACCGGCGCAACTTGCGCGCCGCACGCGCCCTGCTCAAGGAGGCCGGTTGGGTTACGAAGGAGCGGAAGCTCGTCAACGCCGAAACCGGCGAGCCGATGACCGTCGAGTTCCTCTACTTCGAGCCTACCTTCGAGCGCATCTACGCGGCCTTCGCCCGCAGCCTCGAGCGCCTCGGCGTGGATGTGACTCTCCGCCTCGTCGACGGCGCGCAATACGAGGAGCGGCTCAAGACCCACGATTTCGAGATCACGACGATCCGCTTCGTGTTCAGCCTCTCGCCCGGCGCCGAGCTCAACTCCTACTTCGCGTCCAGCACCGTGGATCAGGTCGGCTCGTTCAACATCGCCGGCATCGATGACCCGGTGGTCGATGCGCTGATCACCGAGGTCGCCGCTGCGACCGACCGGCCAAGCTTGATCGCCGCGGCCCGCGCGCTCGACCGCGTTCTGCTCTGGGGCCACTATATGATCCCGCAGTGGTACAAGGGGGCACATCATCTTGTATACTGGAACAAGTTCGACCGGCCCGCGCTCAAGCCCCGCTACGCGCGGGGCATCATCGACACCTGGTGGGTCGATCGGGAGAAGGACGACGCCTTGAGAGCCTACCGCGAAGGCACGGCGTGAGGGCCGGAGAGGGCCATCGGCGGCGACGCCGGTCCTGCAGCCCGGCCGTCGTGCCACCCGGCTGGCCGATACCGAGAGAGGGCGGGTGCTGAAGAAGCAAGAGCACGCCGCTTAGCACCGCCCGCACCGCGACAGCCATGTTCGCCTACATCGTCCGCCGACTGCTGCTGATCATCCCGACGCTGTTCGCGATCATGGTGATCAACTTCGCGATCATCCAGATCGCGCCGGGCGGGCCGGTGGAGCAGGCGATTGCCGAGCTTACCGGGTCTGCGGTGGGAGCCACGGCGCGCATCTCCGGCGCAGGCCCCGGTGAGGTGGGAACCGAGAGCCAGTTCGACATCTCGCAACGCGCCGACACCAGCAAGTACCGCGGCGCGCGCGGCCTCGACCCCGAACTGATCGAGCGGCTGGAGAAGGAGTACGGCTTCGACAAACCGCCGTTCGAGCGCTTCCTCCACATGATGGGCCAGTACGTGCGGTTCGACTTCGGGACCAGCTTCTTCCGGGACGACCGCGTGGTCGATCTGGTCCTCGACAAGCTGCCGGTCTCGATCTCCCTCGGGCTCTGGACCACGCTGCTGGCCTATCTGATCTCGATCCCGCTTGGCATCGCCAAGGCTGTGCGCGACGGCCAGCGCTTCGACGTCTGGACCAGCGGGGTCATCATCGTCGGCTACGCGATTCCGAACTTCATCTTCGCGATCCTGCTGATCGTGCTCTTCGCCGGCGGCAGCTACGTAGATTGGTTCCCGCTGCGTGGACTTGTCTCCAACGACTTTGGCGAGCTCTCGCTGCTCGGCCAGATCGAGGACTATTTCTGGCACCTGGCGCTGCCGGTCCTGGCGATGGCGGTGAGCGGCTTCGCCACCACCACGATGCTGACCAAGAACTCCTTCCTGGATCAGATCAGCCAGCACTACGTCATCACCGCGCGCGCCAAGGGCCTGACCGAGCGCCGCGTGCTCTACGGTCACGTCTTCCGCAACGCGATGCTGATCATCATCGCCGGCCTGCCGGGCGCCTTCATCGGCATCCTGTTCACCGGCGTGCTGCTGATCGAGGTCATCTTCTCGCTCGACGGGCTCGGGCTCCTGGGTTTCGAATCCCTGCTCAAGCGGGACTACCCGATCATCTTCGGCACCCTCTTCTTCTTCACGCTGCTCGGGCTCGTCGTGAACCTGATCGGCGATCTCATGTACGTGATCATCGACCCCCGCATCGACTTCGAGACGCGGGAGGTGTGAGCGGTGTCGCTCTCCCCCATCACGCGGCGGCGCTTCTACAACTTCCGCGCCAACCGCCGCGGCTACATCTCGTTCTGGATCTTTCTGGCGCTGCTGCTGTTCACGCTGTTCGCGGAGTTCATCGCTAACGACAAGCCCATCGTCTTGAGCTACGACGGCGATCTCCACTTCCCGATCTTCTTCGAATACGCCGAGACCGAGTTCGGCGGCGATTTCGAGACCGAGGCGGACTACCGCGACCCCTTCGTCGCCGAGCTGATCGAAGAGAAGGGGTGGATGGTCTGGCCGCTCATCCCCTACAGCTACCGGACCATCAACTACGACCTGCCGGTGCCGGCGCCGGCTCCGCCATCCGCCGACAACTGGCTCGGCACCGACGACCAAGGGCGGGACGTGCTCGCCCGCGTGATCTACGGCTTTCGATTGTCGGTGCTGTTCGGCCTGATTCTCACCGCCGCCGCCTCGGTCATCGGCATCGCCGCGGCCGCGGTGCAGGGCTTCTTCGGCGGCTGGATCGACCTCACCTTCCAGCGCTTTATCGAGGTCTGGTCGGGGCTGCCGCAGCTCTTCATCCTGATCATCCTGTCCAGCATCATCGAGCCCAACTTCTGGGTCCTTCTGGTGATCCTGCTGCTGTTCAGCTGGATGGCGCTGGTGGGCGTGGTGCGGGCCGAGTTCCTGCGGGTGCGCAACTTCGACTATATCCGCGCGGCCCGTGCGCTCGGCGTTGGCAACATCGCGATCATCTTCCGCCACGGTCTGCCCAACGCGATGGTCTCGGCCGTCACCTTCCTGCCGTTCATCCTTGTGGGTTCGATCACGTCGCTGACTTCGCTCGATTTCCTGGGCTTCGGCCTGCCGCCAGGCGAGCCGTCGCTGGGCGAGCTGCTGCGCCAGGGCAAGGCGAACCTACAGGCGCCCTGGCTCGGCATCGTGAGCTTCGTGGTGCTCGCGCTCATGCTGAGCCTGCTGATCTTCATCGGCGAGGCTGTGCGCGACGCCTTCGACCCGCGCAAGTTGGTGGGCCGGTGAGCGGGGCCGATGATGAGCGAGCGATGAGCACGCTGGTCCGCATCCGCGATCTCTCGGTGGATTTCACGAGCGCCGGCGAGACCGTGCGCGCCGTCTCGGGCGTCTCTTTCGACATCGAGCGGGGCGAAACCATGGCGCTGGTGGGCGAGAGCGGCTCGGGCAAGTCGGTGACCGCGCTCTCGATCCTCCAGCTCCTGCCCTACCCGGTCGCCTCGCACCCCAGCGGCACCATCGATGTCGACGGGACTGAGGTGGTCGGCGCGTCTCCGCGCAGGCTCCGCCAGATCCGTGGCAACCGGGTCTCGATGATCTTCCAGGAGCCGATGACCTCGCTCAATCCGCTGCACACCATCGGCCGCCAGGTGGCCGAGGTACTGACGCTGCACCGGGGCTTGCCCAAGCGCCGCGCACTCATCCGCGCGCAGGAGCTGCTGGAGATGGTCGCGCTGGGCGAAACCGCCAAGCGCCTCAAGGCGTTCCCCCACGAGCTTTCCGGCGGGCAGCGCCAGCGCGTGATGATCGCCATGGCGCTCGCCTGCGAGCCCGACCTGCTGATCGCGGACGAGCCCACCACCGCCCTCGATGTCACCGTGCAGGCGCAGATCCTGAAGCTGCTCGGCGAGCTACAGCAACGCCTCGGCATGGCGATGCTGCTGATCACCCACGACCTCTCTATCGTGCGGCACATCTCGGACCGGGTCTGCGTGATGCGGGACGGTGCCATCGTGGAGGAGGGGCCGACGGAACGCGTCTTCGAGACGCCCGCCCACGACTACACGCGGGCGCTGATCGCGGCCGAGCCCAAGGGCGAGCCGCTCGCGGTGGATGGCACGGCAGAGGAGGTCGTCACCTGCGACGACCTCAAGATCCACTTTCCGATCAAGGCAGGCATCATCCGACACACGGTGGGCCACGTAAAGGCGGTGGACGGCGTCACGCTTTCGATCCGCGAGGGGCAGACCGTCGGCATCGTGGGCGAGAGCGGCTCCGGCAAGACCACGCTGGCGCTGGCGTTGCTGCGGCTGATTTCGAGCGACGGCCCCATCACCTTCGAGGACCGCTCGATCCAGGGGCTCACCTTCAAGCGCATGCGCCCGCTGCGGCGGCGGATGCAGATCGTCTTTCAGGACCCCTTCGGTTCGCTGAGCCCCCGCATGACCGTGCGCCAGATCATCGAGGAGGGGCTGAAGCTGCACCGGCTTGCGAACGGTGACGGCGAGAGCGATCCCGTCGCCGCGGTGCTGGAGGAGGTGGGGCTCGAGCCCGCGATGCAGGACCGCTACCCGCACGAGTTCTCAGGCGGCCAGCGCCAGCGCATCGCGATCGCCCGCGCGCTCGTGCTGAAGCCCCGCCTGGTGGTGCTCGACGAGCCCACGTCCGCGCTCGACATGTCGGTGCAGGCCCAGATCATCGACCTGCTGCGCGCGCTCCAGGCCCGGCACCGCCTCGCCTATCTCTTCATCAGCCACGATCTCAAGGTCGTCCGCGCGCTCTGCCACGAGGTGATCGTGCTGCGCGACGGCCTCGTGGTGGAGACAGGGCCCACCGAGGCGATCTTCGAGCGGCCTGAGACCGAATACACCCAGGCGCTGCTCGCCGCCGCCCTCGACCTCAAGGCGACCGAAACCGGCGCCGTCAGGATGTAGGCGCTCCGATCAGAAAGCCTGTATCAGGATTGATCGTCGAAGACGGACATTCGCTTGATCGAAGATGCGCGACGCTCGGCCCGAGCCTCCCGCGCCCAAGCCTCGACGTCGATGCCGCGCGCCTTCACCGAAGCCTGCAGCTTGTCGAGGGCTTCCAGCTTCTTTTGCGCGCGTGGGCTTACGCTGCGTTCTACCACGCGCATCGTCTTGGATTCCCGCGAAGAGATTGGCTCATCATTCATGAAATTGTGATATATCGCCATGCCTTGTTCGTCAAGTTAGCAAGCCGACAGCGACCTCACGTCTCCGCGAAATAGCGTTCCAAGACGCCGAGGTAGATGTCTGCCAGGCGCTCAATCGCCTCCACAGGCACGCACTCGTCGATCCGGTGCATGGTCCGGCCGATCAGGCCGAACTCGGCAACCGGGCAGTAGTCCTTGATGAAGCGCGCGTCCGAGGTGCCGCCGGTGGTGCTGAGCGCGGGCGTCATGCCGGCGACGGCGACTACGGAGTCGGCGATGATCGTGCTGAGAGGGCCCGGCGGGGTGACGAAGGCCTCGCCGGAGACCTCGGTCGCGAGCTCGTAGGGCTCGCCGGTCGCATCGAGGCTCGCGCGAATGGTGCGCTCGAGGCTCGCCCCGGTGTGACGGTCGTTGAAGCGGACGTTGAAGCGCGCCGCCGCCGCGCCGGGTATGACGTTCGTGGCCTCGTTGCCGACATCGATGGAGGTGAGCTCCAGCCGGCTCGGCTGGAAGTGATCGGTGCCCTGGTCCAGTTCCAGCGCGAGCAAGGCATCGAGCAGAGTCACCAGGCGGGGGAGAGGGTTGTCCGCCAGCGCCGGATAGGCGACATGTCCCTGACGCCCGGTGACCCGGAGCCTGCCGTTGAGGCTGCCGCGTCGGCCGATCTTCACCATCTCGCCGACCTCGTCGGGGTTGGTGGGCTCACCCACCAGGCAGACATCGAGGGTCTCGTCTTGCGCGCCGAGCCAGTCCAGCACCTTGCGCGTGCCGTTGATTGCCGGGCCTTCCTCGTCGCCTGTAATCAGTAGGCTGATGGAGCCGCCGCCTGCGGGGCGCTCGCCGAAGCGCGCCACGGCGGCGACGAAGGCGGCGATGGCGCCCTTCATGTCGCTCGCGCCGCGCCCGTAGAGGACGCCGTCCTCCACGTGTGCCGCGAAGGGCTCGCGGGTCCAGCCCGCACGGTCACCCGTCGGCACCACGTCGGTGTGGCCCGCGAAACAGAAGTTGGGCGCATCTTCGCCCCGCCTCGCGTAGAGGTTGTCAACCGGCGCGGTGCCCGGCTCCTCAAAGAGCAGGCGATGGCAAGTAAAGCCGAGCGTCTGGAGCGCACTCTGGAGCACGTCGAGCGCGCCGCCGTCCGCCGGTGTGACGCTCTCGCAGCGGATCAGCGCGCGGGCGAGCGCGAGCGGATGCGCGAGCGCTTCAGCGCCCGCCAGGTCCTCAGTGTTTGCCTCGCTCAATTGCGGAGCAGCTTGTTAATCGAGGTCTTGGCCCGCGTGCCCGCGTCCACCCGCTTGACCATCACCGCACAGTAGAGGCTGGGGCCGGGCGAACCGTCCGGCAGCGGCCTGCCCGGAATCGAGCCCGGCACGACGACGGAATAAGACGGAATGCGCCCACGATGAACCTCGCCGGTCTCGCGGTCGATCACCCGCGTCGAGGCGCCGACATAAACGCCCATCGCCAGCACTGCGCCCTGCTCGACGATGACGCCTTCGGCCACCTCGCTGCGTGCGCCGACGAAGCAATCGTCCTCGATGATCACCGGGTTCGCCTGCAGCGGCTCCAGCACGCCGCCGATCCCGGCGCCGCCGGAGATGTGGCAGTTCTTCCCGATCTGCGCGCAACTCCCCACCGTGGCCCAGGTGTCGATCATGGTGCCGCTGTCCACGTAGGCGCCGATGTTTACGAAGGAGGGCATCAGCACCACGCCGGGCGCGACGTAGGCCGAGCGCCGCACGATGGCGCTGGGCACGGCGCGGAAGCCAGCCTCCTGAAAGCGCGCCTCGTCCCAGCCCGCAAACTTGGACGGCACCTTGTCGTACCAGGACGTATCGGCCCCCGGCCCTCCCGGAATTGTCGCCATGTCGTTGAGCCGGAAGGAGAGCAGCACCGCCTTCTTGAGCCACTGGTTGACGATCCACTCGCCGTCCCGCTTCTCCGCGACGCGCGCCTCGCCGGAATCGAGCAGGGCGAGAGCAGTCTCTACCGCCTCTGCTGCGGCACCGCCGCTCGCGGGCGAGAGCGAGTCACGCTCCTCCCAGGCAGCTTCCACCGCGCGCTCCAGGTCTACTAAGTTCACGGGCCTCTCCCTCGTTCCTCGCTTCAACCGCCGGTGCCGTCCGCCTCCGGCGGCGCTGGAAGCGCGGCGAGCCAGGCGGGAAGATCGTCGGTCACGTAGTCGGGCGTGATGTGCTCATTGCCGGCCGCCGCCCAGGCGCTGTCGTTTTGCACCCAGACGGTGGCCATGCCGAGGGCGGCGGCAGGTGCCAGGTTGCGCAGGATGTCCTCGAAGAAGATGGCCCGCGTCGGCTCCACGTCATGCACGTCGGCAAGCCGATCATAGGCTTCGGGAAACGGCTTCGGCACCCAGTCGGCGGCCTCGATGTCGTAGATCTCGCTGAAGTGGTGGCCGATGCCGAGCCGCGCCATCACGCGCTTGGCGTAGGGTGCATCGGCGTTGGTGAACACCAGCTTGCGGCCGGGCAGCCGGCCCAGCGCCGTCTCCAGCGCATCGCTCGGCGCGATCGGCGAGAGATCGATGTCGTGCACGTAGTCGAGAAAGGGGGCGGGGTCCATGTCGTGCTTGAGCATGAGGCCGCGCAGAGTGGTGCCGTACTCGCGGAAGTAGCCCTTCTGCAGCTTGTGGGCCTCCTCCCGGTCGACATCGAAAGCGGTGGCGATGTAGTCGCCGATGCGCTGGCTGACCTGGTCGAAGAGGTGCGAACTCGACGGATAGAGGGTGTTGTCGAGGTCGAATATCCAGGTGTCGATGTGAGCGAGGTCGGCGCCGCCCGGTGCCGTGCGCGCGCCGTCGGTCAGTTGCATTGGCCGCTGGAGCCCTCCGCGCACACCTTGTTGCCGTCAATCCAAGTCGCGCCGCTGAGGTCGGCCTTGAGAAAATCGGTCCCGTCCAGCCGGGCGCCGGTGAAATCGGCACCGCGCAGGTCGGCGCGGAAGAAGCGGGCGCGGCGGAGATCGGCGCCCTCGAACGAGGCGCCGGAGAGATCCGACTTGGTGAAGTCGGTGCCGATCAGGCGCGCGCCGGCCCAGTGCGTATCCACCAAAACGGCGTCGGTGAACTTGGCGCGCCGGCCGTCAACGGCACTGAAGTCGGCCCGCGTAAGGTCCGAACGCGCGAAAAACCCGTCGCGCAGCGTTGCCCCGGCGAGGTCGACGTCGACAAAATTCCGGTTGTCGAGAAGGCAGCGCCGCCAGTCGACGCCGGGCTGCGGCGTATCGGTGCACGCGGCTTGCACTTCGGGCGCCGCGAGCGCAAGCGCCACCCCGATCAGCCCCGCCAACACAACACTCCCTCGCCTCATTCTACCGGGCACCGCCTGACTCTATCCTGACGCGCCGCTCAGTCGCCCTGTGGGCCCAGTCTGCCGCCGCCCTCGGGCTCGTCGGGCTCATGATCGATCCGCTTGCCGTCGAGCGCGCCATCGCCCCGCGCCGCCTCGGCCTGCGTTGCTTGCCTCTCCGCCTTGGTGCGCCCTGTCCGCGCACGGTTCGCCGCGCGTTGCTGCGCCTTCGCCGCCCTGTCGCGCTTCTTGCGGAACTGGTTCAGGTTGACGACATCGCCCATGACCAAAGGCCTTTCGGTACGCCGGCAAACGTGGTCTAAGAAACGCGGAGCCTCCCATCCGATCAGAGCCGTCCGATCGAGAGGCAAGCCTAGACGAAATGAATCGGGCTGTTAACCGGAGTCGACCGGGCCGGCACCGCTCGGGCAGAGCGCCCGTCCTTCCCGCCCCGAGGCATGGACAACGGTGAAATTCGTTTACGGCATCCTCGTCTTTCTGGCCCTCGCCGTCGCCGCCGTCTTTCTCGTGCCGTCGTTCCTCGATTGGGAGGACTTCAAGCCCGAGATCACCGAGCGCCTCGAAGCCATTACCGGTCGCGAGCTTGCGATTGACGGGCCGCTCAAGGTCTCCATCTTGCCGACGCCCAAGATTGAGGCGACCGACCTGCGCCTCGCCAACGTACCCGGCGCGGTCGACCCCGATATGGCACGGATCGGGTCGCTCGATCTCCGGCTCGCGCTCGGGCCGCTTCTCGGCGGCGAAATCGCCGTCACCGGCCTTGAGATGGTGGAGCCGGTCATCGAGCTCCAGCGTCTACCCGATGGCCGTCCCAATTGGCTTTTCGAGGGCGTGCCGGCACCGGCGACAGGGGAGGGTGCCGCGGGGGAACCAGAGGCCGGACTGGAACTGACCAGGCTCGACTCCGCGACGATTACGAACGGCACGATCGTCTATCACCATGCCGACGGCCGGCCGTCGGAGCGAATAGAGGGGATCGACGCCACGCTCTCCGCCCGCTCGCTCGACGGACCCTTCCGTGGAGACGGCACGCTCGCCGTGCGCGGCCGGCCGGTCGTGTTCCAGCTCGCGACGAGCACCCTGCGCGACGACGGCACCATGCCGATCTCGGTCGAGGCGATCTTTGGCGGCGAGCGTGGTCGCGCGCTGTTCGAAGGCATCGTGCGCGGCGATGGCGAGACGCCGGCATTCGACGGCAACGTGCGGATCGAGGCGGCCGATCTCGGCGCCTTGCTGAGCGCGCTCGCCGTCGATTTCGGTGCGCTGCCGGCAGCACCGCTTGCCGCCGAATTCGACGCCAGGGGAGCCGTCAGCGTGAGCGGCGAGGCGATCGCCGCTGATGAGCTTCAAGTTCGGTTGGGCGAGAGCCAAGCAACTGGTGCACTCTCCTGGCGAGACGGCGATGTGCCGCAGTTGGCCGCCGACATCGACCTCAACCGGATCGACCTCGACCGGTTCCTGCCGTCCGAAGATGTGGGCGACGGAGGGCAGCCGGGCGACGAGACGGCTTTGGTCCCGTTGCAGACGATCTCCGATAACGTTCGACAGGTAATTCCCGCAGACGTTGCGGCGACGATCGATCTCAAGATCGGCACCCTCACCTGGCGCGAAGGCGTCATCCGTCAGGCCCGGACGCGATTTGTGCTGGACGATGGTGTCGTCACGCTCCAACCGGCCTCGGCCCTGCTGCCTGGTGGTGCCGACGTCCGGTTCGCCGGCCGGCTGACACAGGGCGGCGACCGCCCCTGGCTGCAGGGCGTGGTGGAGATCGCAGCCGACGATCTGCGGGCCATCCTCTCCTGGCTTTCCGTGGACGTGGGCGATGTCCCGGCGGACCGACTCCGTCGCCTCAATGCCAGCGCAGACCTCTCCGCCATCGGCAATCGGCTGTCGATGACCAACCTCGACGTCAGGATCGATACCACGCGGATCGCCGGCAATGCGGCCGTCGCAGCGGACGAGCGTCCCCGCATCACCGCCGCCCTCGCGGTCAACACGGTCAACGTGGATGCCTATTTACCCCCCGCCGTCGAGACGGGTGCCGGTTCCGAGGAGACGGCGAGACCCGCACCCGAGACAGCAAGCGAAGACGCGTGGGCGGGGCTGGCCGATATCGACGCCGATGTCGCACTCAAGATGGATGCGCTGATCTATGACGGCGTACACGTAGCCGGTCTGGAGCTCGACGCCGCCCACGACGACGGCAACCTGACCCTGCGTCGGGCGCAGGTGGCGGACGTAGCGGGTGCCAGCGTCTCGGTAAGCGGCACCGCGCGCACGGTCTGGTCGGCGCCGACCGTCGATCTCGCGGTGGAGAGCACGGCCGACTCCCTCGAAGGCATCGTCGCGTTTCTCGACATCGACCCCGAAATTCGCACCCAGGCGTTCGGTAAGATCGCGTTAAACGGCACTCTCGCGGGCGGTGAGGACTCGCTGTCGCTCGATTTCACGCTAGCGGCTGGTACCGCAGAGGCATCTCTTCAAGGCACCGTCGACGATCCGTTGGGCACACCCGCAGGCGCTCTCGCGCTCAGCCTCCGCGCATCGGATGCCGCCGCTCTCGCTCGCGCCGCCGGGCTCACGCCGCCCGTCACCTTCGAGCGGCTCGGCAAGCTGGCCGTCGACAGCGAAATCCGCGGCAATCTCGACTCGGCTGCGGTCGATCTGAGCGCTGAGGCCGCCGGTGCCAGGGTGACGGTTAACGGCAGCGTCACGGAGATGCTGACCTCGCCTGGCTACAGTGTCGACGTCGATCTCGCTCATCCCAGAGGCGAGGCTCTGGTCGCGACCGTGATCGGAGAAGCGCCGGCAGGCGCCGCTCTTGGCCCTGTCCGCCTCGTCGGCAAGGTTTCAGGGGATCGGATGGTGGCCAACCTCGCCGGCATCGACGCCGCCATCGGCGAAAGCACGCTGGCCGGCGACATCTTCCTTCGCCTGGATCAGGATCCGCCGGCATTCAGCGCCGCCATGCGCGCGGGCCTGCTCGACCTCGCCTGGATTGGCGGCGGCCTCGCGGCGGCGGACGGTAACGCGGGGACCGGTATCGAAGTCACCGAACTGTATTCCGATCGCTGGTCCGATGAGCCGATCGACCTTGCGCTCCTCGATCGGCTCTCCGGCACGCTGACGCTGGCTGCCGAGGCGCTCGTTCTCGGCCCCTACCGCATCGAGCAAGCCGATGTCGACATCGCGGCGGGCGAGGGAACGCTGACGCTGCGCTCGCTCGGCGGGCGGCTCTTCGGAGGCGCGCTGCGGGCCGACGGCAGCCTCGCAGGAGCGCCGGTGCCGGCCGGACAAGCGGCGGTCCAGCTCAGCGACGCGAACATCGGCGCCATTCTGCGGGAGACAGCAGGCGGCCGTGCGGTCTCCGGCAAGGCCACGATCGACGGGTACTTCACCCTGCGCGGACAGACCGAGCGCGAGGTGGTCGAGAGCCTCGCCGGCCGAGTCGCCATCACCTCCGACGAGGGCGCCGTCGAGGGTGTGGACGTGCCCGCGATCAGCCGCCAGATTGCCGCGCTCTCCGAGGCCCATGCGCTCGACGACATCGTGAGCTTTGTCGAGCAGGCGGAGCAGAGCCTTTCGAGCGGGCAAACGGCAATCCACTCCCTCGATGGCATCGTGCGGGTTCAGAACGGCCGGGCGCGCATCGACGGCTTCGAGATCGTCACCGACGGGGGCATCGGCACCATCAACGGCACCGCGGATCTGCCGGCGTGGCAGCTCGACTTCACGGCGCTGTTCCGCCTCGCCGAGCACCCCAAGGCTCCGCCGGTCGGCTTGCGGCTCGAAGGGCCGATCGACCGACCCGAGCGGCGCTATTTGATCGAAGAAATGCAGGCTCATCTGGTCAAGCTCGGCCTGCTCTCGCTCGCGGGCTCGCCTGACACGCCCAAGATCACACTACGCAAGGGCGCGAAGGCGGAGCCGGGCACCGAGATGGACACGCTGCTCCGCAACGTGCTCGGCGATCCCGACGAGGCGGAGGACGCCGAAACAGCCGAGGAGCCGGTGGAAGCGCGCGAGAGAACGGACGAGACAGACAAAGCGATTGAGGTTCCCAACCAAGACGACGCGGGAAGTGCTCTACTGTCGCTGGACGACGTACCTTCCAGTCCCGTGGTGGCAGAAGAACCACTTGATGTCGGTCAGGCGGAAAAGCCGGCGGACCCGGAACAGATCGAACAGCAAGAAGTGCTGCTGGAAACTGAAGACCTGGAGCAGCCTACGGTGGCGGTTACGCCCGACGAGTCAGTGCCCCAACCCCCGCCTGCGCCTGAGCGCTACCGGGCCGAGACCCTGCAGGACTTCGTCGACGATGTGTTAGGGGAGCCCGACCCTGACCAAGACGCGGACTTCCAGGAAGCCGTCGACGATCCGTTGAAGGAGTCCGAGCCCGAGCGGGATGTGAAGGAGGCCGAGCCTGACCCGGACGAGGGCTTGCAGGACTTCGTTGACGACCTGCTGGAGTCGCTCGACGAGTAGGGGCCGGCGCCCTGGTCTGGGAACACCGGCCCTCCCCGTCCCACCTCAAGAGGTGACGAAGCGAACCTCAGGAAGTGGCAAAGGGAAAAGCGACGAAGCGCTCGCTTCCGTCCCGGCTCATCAGCATGAGGACGGCCTCGCGCCCGTCACCCTGGGCGGCCTCGATGCGCTCGTTTACTTCCGCGATCGAGCCCACGGGCTCCTTGTCGACGCTGACGATCGTGTCGCCGGGGCGAACGCCCTTGCGATGAGCGGTGCTCCCCGGCGCCACGCCGGCGACGACCACGGCACCCGATCCACCTTCCATGTCAGCACCGTCGCCTGACTGGGAATCGATGTTCTCGAGGCGAAGACCAAAGGTGTCGAGGCGGCCGGCCTCGTCTCCGCCGGGCATGTCGGCGCTGGCTTCCTTTGCCGGCGTCGCGTTGGCGATCGCCGCCGTTAGCTCGATAAACTGACCGTCGCGCCAGACGGTGAGCGCGGCGGGGGTTCCGGCGTCGATGGCGGCAATGGTCTGCGAGAGTGTCCGCGTGTCGTCGACCGGTACCTGATCCACGGCGGTAATGACATCGCCCTGCTCAAGCCCTGCCGCCTCGGCCGGACTTTCCGGCTGTACGCGGGCAACGATGGCGCCCTCCGTGCCCTCGAGCCCGAGGCTCGCCGCGATGTCCTCGGTTACGGGCTGAATGTGGACGCCGAGCCAGCCCCGCATGACCCGGCCGTGGGCCTTGAGATCGTCGATGACCGTCGTGGCCGTGGCAGCGGGGACCGCGAAGCCGATTCCCACGTTGCCGCCCGAGGGCGAAACGATGGAGGTGTTCACCCCGATGACCTCGCCGTGCAGGTTGACCGTGGGGCCGCCCGAGTTGCCGCTGTTGATCGGCGCATCGATTTGCAGATGGTCCTCGTAGGGGTTGACGCCGGTCCCACGGGCGCGCGCGGAGACGATGCCGAAGGTCGCGGTCTTGCCCACGCCGAAGGGGTTGCCGATGGCGACCACCCAGTCGCCGACGCGGGTGCTGTCGTCCGCCGCGAAATTCACTGTGGGCAGCGGCTCGCCGCTCTCGACCTTGAGCAGGGCGAGATCGGTCCGCTTGTCGCCGCCGACGATTTCGGCGTCGAGCCGGATGCCGTCATCGAGGATCACGGTCACGGTCTCGGCGCCCGCGATCACGTGATTGCTGGTCACGATGTAGCCGTCGGCGTCCACGACGAAGCCCGAGCCAATGCCGCCCCGTGGCCTCATGGGGCCGGGCCCGAAGTCCGGCGTGAAGCCGAAGCGTTCGGCAAAGTCCTCGCCGAAGAAGCGCTTGAAATGCTCGGGCAGATCGCGGCCGCGCCATTGCTGGGAGGTGAATGCGGGCTTGGCCTTGTGCATGACCTCGATCGAGACGACCGCCGGGCTTACCGCCTCCACCACGCCGGCGAGGCTGGGCGCCACCAGCATCTGATCCACCGGCATCGGCGGCGTGACCGCCGTGGCCGTCTTGAGCGAGCTGGCCAGGCCGCCACCGGCCAGCGCAATCATGCCGAGGCCCGCCAGAGCCGCGACGATGACCGTCCGTTTGCGTTGCGGTGAAAGCGTGCTCATCGTTTCCTCACTTGCCGTTGCCATTTGTCCGCAGCGGCCGATGGCAGGCCGCCGGTTATCTATGGCAGGGCAAGCTGTCGTCACGATGGACGCTGCATTAACTCTTCTCCATGATGGTGCAATGAGCGAACCGCTTGCCCCTTGTCGGCGCTGGCGGAACTGCGTCTGCAGCAGACGCGACGCGTCGCGCATTCATCGCGTCGAGCCCTTCGTCCTCTTGGGCGATCCGGTGGCGGTGATCGGCCGGCTGCGGTCGCTTTTGGAGGAGCTCCCGCGCATGGAAATCGTCACCGAGACGGCGGACTACCTCCACGCGCTCTGCCGCAGCCGTGGCGGCTTCATCGACGATGTCGAGTTTCGCCTCTCCCCCGACGAGGGGGTCATCCACGTCCGCTCAGCCTCACGCTCGGGCCTGCACGACCTGGGCGTGAACAGGAGGCGGGTCGAGAGGCTGCGTCGGCGCTACATGAACGAGTAGGCGGAGTCCGTTCGGAGATGGCAGACCGACTCGCACCCTGCCCGTTCCGACCCATCTGCGTCTGCAGCCGAGCGGACGCGGCTCCGCGACACCGAGTCGAGCCCTTCGCCATCTCGGGCGACCCTGCGGCGGCCTTTGCTCGGCTGAAGAAACTGGTGGAAGAGATGGAACGGACCGAGATTCTTTCCGCGACCGATGACTACCTGCACGCCGCCTGCCGCACGCGGCTCGGATTCGTCGACGATCTCGAGTGCCAGCTCGCTCCGGCGGAAGGGGTGATCCACGTCCGTTCCGCTTCGCGCGCCTTCTATGCCGTAACCGACTCGGGCGTGAACAGGCGGCGCGTCGAGGCGCTGCGCCAGCGGTTGCAGAGCGCTTAGCGGGGCGGCGGTACGGGCGGCCGCTTCATGCGTTCGGCGGCGGAAAGGTCACGGTTGCGCGGAGGCCCCCGAACGGACTCTCGTCCAGCGCCAATTCCGCTCGGTGCAGGGTGGCGACGCCTGCGACGAGACTGAGCCCCAAGCCGCTGCCACCCCCGGTGCGGCTCGCGTCGAGGCGGACGAAGCGTTGCAGCACGCGCTCCCGCTCCTCGGGCGGAATCCCCGGCCCCGAATCCTCCACCGTGAGCCGCACTGCACCCGCACTTTCGCGCGCGAGGCTCACCCCGATCCGGCCTTCGGGCGTGTAGGCCAGCGCGTTGTCGAGCAGATTGGCGACGAGTTGGGAAAGGAACTGGCCGTGGCCGAAGACCTCGCCCGTATTCTCCAGCGCGGCGTCGATGGCGAGGCCCTTCTCCTCGGCGAGCGGGGCGTAGAGCTCGACCATGTCGGCGACGACGGCGCGGAGGTCCACCGGCGTGAGCGTGATCCCGGTCTTGCCCGATTCGGCGCGAGCGATCTCCATGAGCGTGGCGAAGGTACGCAGAATGGCGTCGGTCTCGGCGATCGCGCGTTCGAGGGCGGCGCGGTGGCCCTGCTCGTCCGTCGGCCCCTCTCTGAGCGCGAGCTCCAGCCGGGACTTGAGCCGGGTGAGCGGGCTGCGCAGGTCGTGCGCCACGCTGTCGGTCACCGTGCGCAAGCCGGTCATCAGGGTCTCGATCTCGTCCAGCATTTCGTTGACCGTGATCGAGAGGCGGTCGAACTCGTCGCCCACCCCCGTGACCGGCATGCGCCGCGAGAGATCGCCCCGCACAATGCGCTGGCCGGTCTCGCGCACGGCATCGACCCGGCGCAGCATCCGCCGGCTCATGACGAGGCCGCCGAGCAGCCCCAGGACCAGTGTGATGCCGAGTGCGCCGCCCAAGGATTCGAGGATCAGGTCCTCGAAGTCCGCCCGCCCGCGCGGATCCCGGCCGACGAGCAGCCGAAAGCCGCCCGGCAGGACGAAGGTGCGGGCACGGATGCTGCCGTGCGCCTCCTCGCCGCTCGCGCGCGTCGCCGCAATTTCCACCCAGTCGGCTTCGGCGCCGGCCGCCTCGCGTGGCCAGGCGCTGAGATTGCCAGCGAGCTTGCGGAGTCCGGGATCGGCGAGGAGGTAGACGCTGTCCGGATCGCCATAGGGGCCGCTCCGCTCCCCGATAACGGCGACCAGCTGGCGAATGCCTCGCGCCCGGTACTGCTCGGCGAGGCCGCGCACCTCGGCCTCGATGGTGTCGCTGGTCTGGCTGTCGATGACGCGAACAGTGGTCCAGTAGATGAAGGCGAGCAGCAGTAGAACCGAGGCGCCGAAGAGGACGACGTAGAGGAGCGAGAGCCGGAACGTGGAGGTCCGGAGCAGCCTAGCGATCGTCACGAAAGCAATACCCGACGCCGCGCACGGTGTGGATCAGTGGCGGCTTGAAGCTCTTGTCGATCTTGCCGCGCAGCCGGCTCACATGGACGTCGATCACGTTGGTCTGGGGGTCGAAGTGGTAGCCCCAGACATGCTCCAGCAGCATCGTGCGCGTCACCACCTGGCCCGTATGGCGCATGAAGTAGGCCAGCAGGTTGAACTCACGCGGCTGCAGGGCGATCTCGCGGCCGGCACGCCGCACCGTGCGGGCGAGCAGATCCAGCTCCAGGTCCGCGAAGCTGAGACGCGTCTCGCCGGCTGCATCGCCCGCGCGCCGGAGCAGCGCTTCAAGCCGCGCCAGGAGCTCGGAGAAGGCGAAGGGTTTGGTCAGATAGTCGTCGCCGCCGGCCCTGAGGCCTTCCACGCGGTCGTCCACCTGGGCAAGCGCGCTCAGGATCAGCACCGGCGTGCGCCGGCCCTTGCGGCGCAGCGTCTCGATCAGCGAGAGGCCGTCGAGGCCAGGCATCATGCGGTCGACGACGAGCGCGTCGAAGCGGTGGTCGAGCGCGAGCGCGAGCCCGTCCGCCCCGTCATGGACGAGCTCGACCACGTGGCCGCTCTCGGTCAGGCCCTTCTGCAGGTAGCGGGCGGTCTCGATATCGTCTTCGACGACCAGCACGTGCATGGCTGCAACCTTGGCAGGCCGCGCGCAGCGATCAAGGGCCTCAAGAGATTGTGTGCAGGACAGTTTTGAGTTGTCGGTCTTGATTGGACCACGTCAGGGTTCATATTTGGGGCTTGAGCGGCTCTGATTGAGGGAATTGGTCCGATGCGAATTTCCGTCAGCGAGGCGAGGGTACGATTGGCCGAACTTGTCCGCCGGGCCGAAGAGGGCGATGAGGTGGTGCTGACCCGTCACGGCAAGGCAACGGTCCAGTTAGTGCCAGTGCGACCGAAACCCGATGCCGAGACTCGGCGTGCGGTGATTGCGGCCGTGCAAGCGGCTGCCGCGCACAAGTTGATTCCGGGCCCCAGTGCCGCCCGCAGTCAGGATCTCCTCTACGACGATGACGGCTTGCCGGGATGATCGCCGCCTATTCGTCGACGCCGACTTTGCGTGAAACGGTGTCAGCAGCGCCCTTTACGTTCGTACCGACTCACTTGCGACGGGGGGCGGGCGCAGCACCGTAAAGCGCAAGGCGCACCGCGCGCCACGCCGCCTCCAGTCCGCGGCGTAGCGTCGCTCCGTCCCGCGCCAGCAGGCGCACGCCGATGCCGGCCTCGTTGGGGAGTGCCGAGGCGCCGCCGTAAAACGCATCCGTCGGGGCTAGGGCCGAGTGGAGCGCTGCCAAAATGGCTTCGCATTCAGGGCCACGATGGGCGACCACGAAGCTGCCCTGCGCGGGCCAGCACCCGATCTGGCTGCGGCCCGCCGCCAGGCGGTCGCCGGCCACGGCATAACGCTCCAGCGCCAGCAGCCGGCCGCCCTCGTCACGGATCCGCATCTCCGCCTCGAAGCTCTCGAAGCGGCGGTCCTCGCCGCCCGGGTCGTGATGGGCGAAGCTTTCCGACGCGATGACCGTGGCGCCCGCCGCCGCCTCGATCTCCAGCATTGACGTGAGCCGCGCGCCGGGAAACATGATCAGCGGGTCCGGCAGGTATTCCAGCAGCGCGCCGTCCGCAGCCTCCAGCGCGACCGTCTGCCGCGCCGGCGCCGCCGGCATGCGGTGGACGATGGTCGCCGCCTGGGTGGTCACGTGGGCTGCGCTGCCGGCGCTTGAGACGCAGGTCATCACGAGGTCTTCGCCCTGATAGATGCCGCCGGAGACCGACTGGAGATAGAGCGTCAGCGCCCCCGCCGGCGTCTCGTCGAGATAGAACGGCCGGGTGATGTGAAAGGGATAACCGACGCGCTGGCGAGCGATATAGCTCCGCCCGTCGGGCGCGCGGGCGAAACGGAGCGCCGCTTGCGGCCCCTCGTTGGGCCGGGCGGCCTGGGTCACGGCAAGAGCCAAGGAACGGGCTCAGCGCAGCAAGTAATTCTGGCCGAGGGTGATCGTGTCGATCGGCTCGCAGGCCGCGAGCGTCCCGTCGACGAAGACCTCGAAGGTCTGGCTGTCGACGCGGATATCGGGGCAGGCGTCGTTGTGCAGCATGTCCTTCTTGGTGAGCTTGGTGAAGCTCCCGATCGGCAGGATAGGCTTGGCGAGCCCAAGCCGGCCCTGCACGTCAATGTCGAGCGCGCGCCGATGGGCGAAGTTGGCGCTGAGCGTCGCCGGCGCCCGCCCGTGATGGCCGAACTGCGGCCGCATGATCACCGGCTCGGTCTGGAAATAGCTGCCGGAGGGATCGCCGCTCGCGCCCCAGGCGACGAAGCCGCCCTTGATCACGCCAAAGGGCTTCATGCCGAAGAAGGCGGGCTTCCAGGTGACGAGGTCGGCCATCTTGCCCGGCTCCAGCGAGCCCACGTACTGATCGATGCCGAAGGCGATCGCCGGGTTGATGGTGTACTTCGCGATGTAACGCTTGATGCGCTCGTTGTCCGCATCGGCGGTGGTCTCTTCCGGTAGCCGCCCACGCTGGTCGCGCATCTTGCTGGCGAGCTGCCAGCAGCGGGTGATAACCTCGTTGATCCGCCCCATGCCCTGGCTGTCGGAGCCGAACATCGAGACCGAGCCGATATCGTGCAGCACGTCCTCGGCGGCGATGGTGCCGTGGCGCACCCGGCTCTCGGCGAAGGCCACGTCCTCCGGCAGGTCGAAGCGCAGCAGGTGGCAGGCCATGGTCATGTCGAGCTGTTCGTCGAAGACGTTGACCGTGTAGGGGTTGGTCGGATTGGTCGAGGACGGCAGACAGTGCGGCTCGCCGTTGCAGCGGATGATGTCGGGTGCATGGCCGCCGCCCGAGCCTTCCGTGTGATACATGTGGATGGTGCGGCCTGCGATCGCCGCCATCGTGTCCTCGTAGAAGCCCGATTCGTTCAGCGTGTCCGTGTGGATCTGGACCGGGAAGTCATGCTCGGCCGAGGCGCGCAGGCAGGCGTCGATGGTGGCCGGCATGGCGCCGTAGTCCTCGTGGATCTTGACGCCGATGATGGCGCCGTCGAGGTGCTCTGCGACGGTCGCAGGATCGTGGGACGAGCCGCGGCCGAAGAAGCCGAAATTGATCGGCCACGCCTCCGACGCCTCATGCATGCGGTAGGTGTTCCAGGGACCACCGCAGTCGATGGCGAAGAGCGGCCCCATGGTGCCGCCGATCATGGTGGTGAGCCCGCTGGCCAGCGCGTGGTTGCACTGCTCCGCCGACATCCAGTGGACATGCACGTCGATGCCGCCCGGCGTCACGATCAGGCCGCTGGCCGGGTAGTAGGTGGTGTTGGGGCCGCAGACGAGATTGGGGTCCACGCCGTCCTGGGTGTTGGGGTTGCCGGCCTTGCCGACGCCCGCGATCTTGCCGTCCTTGATGCCGATGTCGGCCTTTACCAGCCCAAGAACGGGGTCGATGACGGTGGCGTTCTCCACCAGCATGTCGATGGCGCCGTCGGCGGCGGAGGTGTGGGCATCGTAGGACATGCCGTCCCGCATCACGCGGCCGGCGCCGGTCCAGCACTCGTCGCCGTAAGAGGTGTGGTCGTGCTCGATCTCGCCGATCAGCGAGGTGTCGCCGAGCCTGATCTTGTCGCCCTTGGTCGGCCCGTAATAGCGGGCATAGGTCTCGCGCGCGATCTTCACCATCTGCCTATGCTCCCCGGAATCCGCCCGCCTTGGCGCGGGCGATCGCCTGTTCCTTGACCGCAGGCGCGTCGATCATGCCCTCGGTGAGGGAGTTGAAGCCGCTGACCCGGCCGCGGCCGCCGAACTCCACCAGCGCAACCTGCTTCTCCTGCCCCGGCTCGAAGCGGACGGCGGTGCCGGACGGGATGTCGAGACGCATGCCGAAGGTCGCCTGCCGGTCGAACTCGAGCGCCCGGTTGACCTCAAAGAAGTGGAAGTGGCTGCCGATCTGCACCGGGCGGTCGCCGGTGTTGGTGACGGAGACCGAGCCGGTTCTCCGGCCTGCGTTCAGCTCGATCTCCTCGTCCGGCGTGATGATCTCGCCGGCACGAGGGCCGGGCGCGCTCTCGACCTTACCTGGGCGGATCGGCTGATGCACCGTGATGAGCTTGGTGCCGTCAGGGAACATCGCCTCGACGTGGATCACCGGAACCAGCTCGGGCACGCCGGGCAGCACGTCGTCCGACGTGAGGATCTCCGCGCCGTAGCCCATGAGGTCCTTGAGCGAGCGGCCCTCGCGGGCGCACATCAGGAGCTCGTCGCAGATATAGGCGAGGGCCTCAGGGTGGCTCAGCTTGATGCCGCGGCGCTTGTGCTCGCGCGCGAGCTGGGCGGCCGTGAAGATGGTGAGCCGCTCCTTCTCCGTCGGATTGAGGTTCATCGGCCGTCGTCTCCCTATTGCGTCCCATGACCAGAGTAGTCGCCGGACCGCGCGGAAAACAGCCGAATTTGCCGCCACTTCGGGCTTGCATAGACTCGGGCTCACGTCAGGAGGGAGACCCGCCGATGATCGCCAACGCCAACCGCCAGATCGTCCTCGCCGCCCGCCCGGAAGGGGCGCCGAAGGAGACAGATTTCCGCCTCATCGAGGCGCCGGTGCCCGAGCCGGCAGACGGCGAGCTGCTGGTTCGGACCATCTGGCTCTCCCTCGACCCCTACATGCGGCTCAGGATGGGCACGGACCTGCGCTACTACCCGCCGATTCCGCTCGGCGACGTGATCGTGGGCGGCGCGGTCAGCCGGGTGGTGGAGAGCCGGCACGCGGACTTCGTGCCGGGCGACATCGTCGACGACTACACGGGCTGGCAGGACTACGCCATCGCGCAAGGCGCGAGCGCGCGCAAGGTGGACCCGGCATTGGGACCGCTCTCCACCGCCATCGGCATCCTCGGCATGCCGGGGCTCACCGCCTATCTCGGGCTGGTCAAGGTCGGTCGGCCCGCACCGGGCGATGCGGTCGTGATCTCGGCGGCGGCGGGCGCGGTCGGCGCAGTCGCGGGCCAGGTGGCGAAGATCGCTGGCTGCCGGGTGGTCGGCATCGCCGGCGGAGCGGAGAAGCTGCGTTATCTCACGCAAGAGCTCTGCTTCGACGAGACCATCGACCGCCACACGGACGACCTACCCGGCGCCCTTGCCCAAGCCTGCCCGGACGGCATCGACGTCTACTTCGAGAACGTCGGCGGGCCTATCGGCGATGCGATCTATCCCCTGCTCGCCCACGGCGCGCGCGTGGTGATCTGCGGCGGCATTTCCCATTACAACGCGACCGAGCCGCCCAAGGTCGCGAGCCACCTCGCGCCCATCCTCTTCACCGAGACTGAGGTGAAGGGCTTCAACATCTTCTCCTACGGCGCGCACTACGAGCACGCGCGCAAGCGCCTCGCCCGCTGGCTGGCCGACGGCCGGCTCGCCTTCAAGGAGGACGTCGTGGAGGGGCTGGAGAGCGCGCCGCTCGCGTTTCAGCGCCTCTTCGACGGGCGCAACTTCGGCAAGCTGCTGGTCAAGGTCTCGGAGGAGTAAGCGGCTTGCGTCCTAAAACGTTTCCGTTACGCACGGAATTGCTCAAACCCTTTTTCGCTCGCGGCAGCTGGCCTATGGCCAGTGCCTCCGCGAGGGCGCCGCTAGCACGGCGGACCGCTGTCGCGGCCTAGAGCGCGTCCGTCGAAGACGGCCTCGCTCTACTCGTGCCCGTGGATGTGGTCCTGGCCGACGCGGATGCAGACCGGCACGGGCCGGTCGCGGTCGGGGTCCGGGGGTGAATCGTACATGTGCTCCAGCTCTTCGAGGACGACGGCGGTGATGTAGGGTATCGGCAGGTCCATGGCCTCGGTCACCGGCACCCAGCCAAGGTCGAGCAGCTCACCGTTGCCGCCGAGGGTGCCCACTGTGTCCTCGGCGCGCGCCAGGAAGAACCGGGCATTGAAGCGGCGCGGCAGCCCCGGCGGTGTCACGGCGCGGTAGATGTAGTCCAGCCTGTCCAGCGCGGGCGCCACTCCGGTGGCGTGGAAGGCCTGCCATTCGGGTCGCACCTTCCCGTTCGCCCCCGACACCTCAAGCCCGAGCGCGAGTCCGGCCTCCTCGAACGTCTCGCGCACTGCCGCGGCGGCCAGCGAGCGGGCACGCGCCGGCGTGCACGCACGCGCAAGCCGCGCGGCGACCGCCGGCTTGAGCTCCGTCGCCGGGCGCACCCAGCGGTCGCAGGGCTCGACGCCGCCGCCGGGAAACACATACTGATCTGGCATGAAAACACTGCGGCGGGGGCGGCGGCCCATCAAGACCTCGGGCCCATTCGCCCCGTCGTGCACCAGGACCAGCGTGGCGGCGTCTTTCGGTCGGGGACTCCGACGGTTCACGTCATTCTCTCTCCGTGGCGCGGCGGCGCATCTTACGCGCAAGAGCCGGCAATGCCGATGGTGGATCGGCGTCTCTCCAGCCTAGCGGCGAACATTGCGCCCCGGCGGCGTTTCCGTTACCTCTCAAGGCTGTGCGGAATGACCAAGGCACGGCGGGCCGGCATGGACGAGAGCGGCATGGCGGGCACGGTTGCTGACCCCGCCGGCGGCCCGTCGGCGGCAGCGCGCGCATGACGGTCGCCGCGGGCCGGGACCCGAACTTCACGCATCGCGCGAGCCTCTTCGCCGACCGGCACTTTAAGTGGCTGGTGATCGCGCCGTCGATCATCGTGCTGCTGCTGATCGGCCTCTATCCGCTGGTTCACACCGCCATCGTCAGCTTCCAGGACATCACCATGCTGGCCGAGGACACCTCCTGGTCCGGCGGCAAGCATTACGCGGCGCTCTTTTCCGACACGCGGCTCTGGGAATCGATGGGCCACACCTTCCTGATCCTCGCGATCGCGCTCCCCATCGAGCTGGTGCTGGGCCTGCTGATGGCGCAGCTATTTCTCGAAAAGATGCCGCTCAAGCAGGTGTTCGTCGCGCTGCTCATCATCCCGACCGTGATCTCGCCGATCGTCGCAGGCTCGACCTGGCGGCTGATGTTCGACAACCAGTACGGACCGATCAACCAGATCATCAACTGGTTCACGACGGAGCATGTGGCGATTCTCTGGCTCTCGCGGCCGGAATGGGTCTATCCGGCGATCCTCGTCTGCGAGGTGTGGCAGTGGACGCCGTTCATGTTCCTGATTCTGCTGGCCGCGCTCTCCAACGTCGACCGCAGCCTGATCGAGGCGGCTGAGATCGACGGCGCCTCGTTCTGGAAGATCTTCTTCAAGATTACGCTTCCGGTGATCAAGCCGGTGCTGATCATCGCCATCCTGATCCGCGCGCTCGATCTCTTCCGCATCTTCGACATCATCTGGGCGATGACCAAGGGCGGGCCCGGTACGATGACCGAGACGATCTCGATCTACACCTACATCCGGGCCTTCAAGGAGTTCGAGACGAGCTATGCGGGCGCGATCGCCTTCCTGGTGATCATCCTGCTCTCGATCATCGTCATATTCGCGCTCAAGCGCGTGGAGATCGCCCGATGACGGCGTCCGACACATCCGCACCCCAGCCTGCCAGCAAATGGCCGCGTTGGTTCACCCGCGAGCGCAGGCGCATGGCCTGGCGCTTCCTGATCGCGCTGGTGGTGCTGGTGTTCTTCCTGTTTCCCGTCTACTGGCTCTTCATCACCTCGATCAAATCGGCGGGCGATATCTTCGCCCGCCCGCCGGTCTGGTTCCCCGAGCAACCGAGCTTTCGCATCTTCGGGGTGCTGTTCAAGGACGGCGACGTCTGGGCGATCTACAACAGCCTGATCATCGCCAGCGTCTCCACTGTCGCTGCGATGATCCTCGGCACCGCGGCCGCCTACTCCCTCGCGCGCTTCAAGACCGGCGGACAGAACCTCGCGATCTGGATCATCTCGCAGCGGATGATCCCGCCCATCGTCATCGTCTTCCCGATCTTCCTGCTGTTCGTCTGGTTCGGCTGGATCGACAGCTACGTCGGGCTGATCCTGCTCTATATCGCCTTCAACCTGCCCTACGTGATCTGGATGATGCGGGGCTACATCGAGGACATCCCGGTCGAGGTGGAGGAGAGCGCACTGACCGACGGCTGCTCGCGCTGGCAGGCGCTGCGCAAGATCGTCTTCCCCATGGCGCGCACCGGTATCTTCGCGACGGCGGTGTTCACCTTCATCTTCGCCTGGAACGAGTTCGTCTTCGCGCTGATTCTGACCCGCACGGAGGTGCTCACCTTCCCCGTGCTGGTCACCCACTACTACGGCGCCCAGTCGACCTTCTGGTCGAAGATCGCGGCGCTTTCGGTGCTCGGCACGCTCCCGGTGTTCTTCGCGGTGGCGACGCTGCAGCGCTTCCTGGTGCGCGGCATCACCATGGGCGCGGTCAAGGGGTAGGAGGAACGCGATGGCCGGAGTCAGGCTGCGCGGCGTGCACAAGCGTTTCGGCAAGGTCCATGCCGTGCGCGGGGTGGACATCGAGATTCCCGACCGCGCCTTCACCGTGCTGGTGGGACCCTCCGGCTGCGGTAAGAGCACGCTACTCCGCATGATAGCCGGCCTGGAGGAAGTGACCGAAGGCACGGTGGAGATTGACGGTGAGATGGTCAACGACGTCCGGCCCAAGGACCGCGACGTCGCCATGGTGTTTCAGAACTATGCACTCTACCCGCACATGTCGGTGTTCGAGAACGTGGCCTTCGGGCTCAGGATGCGGAACGCTCCCAGTGCCGAGATTCGTCCGCGGGTGGAGCGGGCGGCGGCGATGCTGGGGATCGCGGACCTGCTCGACCGCCAGCCGCGCCAGCTTTCCGGCGGTCAGCGCCAGCGCGTCGCCATGGGCCGCGCCCTGGTGCGGGACGCGAAGCTCTATCTCTTCGACGAGCCGCTCAGCAACCTCGACGCCCAGCTGCGCGACGAGATGCGCACCGAGATCAAGCGGCTGCATCAGGAGATGCAGCGGACCATGATTTACGTCACCCACGATCAGGTGGAGGCGATGACGCTCGCCGACCGCATCGTGCTGCTGCGCGAGGGCGAGATCGAGCAGGAGGGGCCGCCGCTGGAGCTCTACGAGCAGCCGCAGACCCGCTTCGTCGCAGGCTTCATCGGCTCGCCGGCGATGAACTTCACCCCGGCACGGATCGAGGCGGTGGACGGTGCGCTGGCGGTTCAGGCCGGAGAGCACGCCTTCGCACTGCCGCCCGCGCGGGCCGAGCGCCACGCCGGCGACGGCGGGCGCGACGTGCTGCTCGGCATCAGGCCCGAGCACATGTACCGGGCCGAGGGCGAGGCGCCCCGGCCCGATTGCGCCAGGCTCTTGACGACGGTCGAGATCGTCGAGCCCATGGGCGCCAACACCCTCGTCAACTTCCACTTGGGCGAGACCTCGATGCTCGTGCGCCTCGACGGCTCCGCCGCCGAGCAGCCGGGGGATGCGCTCCCGCTCGACGTGGACATGAGCCGGGCCATCCTCGTCGATCCCGAGAGCGAACGGGTGATCTGAAGTCGTCTGAGTTAACCGGTGGCGGACAGCGTGCCGATGCCGGCGATCACGATGGCGACGCCCAGCCACTGAAGCGGCACCACAGGCTCACGCAGGAAGATCCGCGCCAGAATGATCGTCACCACCGAATAGGCCGAGCTTGTGACGATGGCGAACTCCCCGTTCTCCAGCGCGAGCCCGGCGTAGACGAAGACGTAGCCGAGCGTATCCACGAGCGCGATGAAGAGAATCAGCGGCCATGCGCGGAGCGGCATATGCGGCAGCTTGCGCATAACGAGAAAGCCCGCTCCCAGGACAACGGCGCCCACAATCCGCCCCGAGAGCAGCGTGAGCGGGAGGCCGTAGCGCTCGATCGCTTCGTCGGCGGCGAGCAGGGCGACGGCGAAGAGGACCGCAGAGCCGAGCGCCATCAACGCGGCGCGCCGGATCACCGCCGGTGCGTATTCCGGCTTGTCGCCGCCGTCAACGCGCGAGACCGCGAGCGCCACCAGCCAGACCCCGCCGATCGTGGCTGCCATCGCGATCCAGTGGATGATCTCTGGTCGGGCACCGAAGACGACCGTGATCGGCACCGCGAACGCCGGGTAGCTGGAGACCATGGGCGAGCCGAGCGAGACCGGGCCGCGGGTCAGCGCCTCGAACAGCATCAGAGTTGCCAGCATTGTGGCGACGCCGTTGAGGGCCAGGAGCCAGAGACCCGAAAGCTCCCAGACCAGCGTCTCGCCGCTCACCACGATGTAGAGCCCGACTGCGAGGCTGCCGACCAGCATCATGCCGAACAGCCCCTGCGGTACGCCGATCGCGCGGCCAAGGAAGCGGGCCGTGAAGTCGCCGACGCCCCAGCTCGCGGCGGCACCTGCGCCCATGAGCGCCGAGCCGGCAATCATTGCGCACCCGATCCGCCCGCGCCGACAGGGTGGCGAGAGGTCACCGTGCTCTCGTTCGTAACCGTAGCGCTCAGGACTCGCCGATCTCGCCCAGAATTTCGTCGGCCGGGATGACCCGCGCGTAGCCGCGCCGCAGCGTCTTCAGCTCCGCCTCGTGCAGCTCCCGGTTGTCGGTCGCGGTCACGTCACTGCCGAAGATGACCTTGTAGTCGCGAAAGAAGGCGTCCCGGGCGGTCGCGCCGCAGCAGTAATTGGTCATGCAGCCCGTGATGATCACCGTGTCCACGTCGCAGCCGCGCAGATAGGTGTGCAGGTCCGTATCGAAGAAGGCGCTGTAGCGGTGCTTCTGGATGACCTTCTCGCCCGGCTCCGGCGCGATCTCGTGATAGGTGGGCACGTCTTCGGCACCGATCCGGAGCGCGCCGTCCCTGATCGGCCGGTTGAGCGGCACATCCCACATCAATCCCTTGTCCCGGCCCGTGGCGTCGTGGGCGTGCTCGGTGAAGATGACGGGGATGCCGAGGGTGCGGCAGCGCTCGATCAGCGCCTTGACGCGGGGCAGGATACGCAGGTTTTCCGGGGTCCACATGCGCGCGCCCTCGGCGACGAATCCCTCCTGGAGGTCGATCACCAGCAGCGCCGTCTTGACCGGATAGATGGGAAAATCGGGGTTGGACGCTTCGTATTGATCGGCTGCGCGCTCGAGGATTTCCGCCTCGCCCGGAAATGCCCGATCGGCCCTGTCCGCCATGCCTCCCTCCTCGCCGTTCGTCCTGAAGTCCGCCGGCTTTCGGGCCGGCTCGTGTGCGGGAGAGCGGAGAATACCTCAGATCGCCGGCGTCGCCGACGCCCCGACAGGCCGCGGCGCTCGCACCTACAAGCGCCGACACGGCGATCATGTTATGCCCAACCGATGTACGATGGCGGGGCGCCGCAGGCGCGCGACTTTGCCAAGGGTGACGAACATGCACATCGCCTGCCTGACCTTCGACTTCGATGCCGTCTCGGGCTTCATCGCCCAGGGCATGCGCTCGCCGACGCCGATCAGCCGGGGCGAGTTCGGGCTGGTCGGCACCGAGCGCATCCTGGCTTTGCTCAAGCGGCACGACATCCGTGCGACCTGGTTCATCCCCGGTCACACCATCGAGACCTATCCCGAGATGTCGGTCCGCGTCGCGGTGGCGGGGCACGAGATCGGCCATCACGGCTGGACCCACATGACGCCGGTCACCATGTCGCGCGACGAGGAGGAGGCGGGGCTCCAGCGCGGCACCGACGCCATCGTCAAGCTCTGCGGGCTGAAACCCAGAGGCTACCGCTCACCGGCCTGGGACCTGAGCGAGAACACGGTCGATCTCCTGGTTTCGCGCGGCTTCCTCTACGAGAGCAGCATGATGGGGAACGACTACACCCCGTATTTCGCGCGCACGGGCGACGTGATCGCGCTCGAGGAACCCATGCAGTTCGGGCCCGAGACCAGCCTGGTCGAAATGCCGATCAGCTGGACACTGGACGACTACCCGCACTTCGAGTTCGTGCAGAACCAGCGCTATCGCATCCAGGGCCTGATGCCGGCCGGCGGCGTGCTGCAGAACTGGGTGGACGACTTCGACTACATGACCCGCACGATGGATTGGGGCGTGCTCACCTACACCTGCCACCCGCTCGTGATCGGCCGCGGCCACCGCATGATGATGCTGGAGCGCCTGATCGAGGCGCTGCAGGGGCTAGGCGCGGTCTTCATGACGATGGAGGACGCCGCGAACGCTTGGCTGGAGCGCACCGCACCCTCAGGCTGAGCTGCGGATCATCTCCGCCACCTTCTCGCCGATCATGACGCAGGTCGCCAGCGGATTGCCGCTGACGATGGTCGGCATGATCGACGCGTCCGCGACAAGGAGGTTCTCAACGCCCCGCACGCGCAGGCAGTGGTCGACCACCGCCAGCTCGTCCTGGCCCATTTTGCAGGTGCCGACCGGGTGGTATCCACTAAGCGAGTTCTCGCGCAAGTAGGCGCGCCACTCGTCGTCGGTCTGCACGTCGCTTGAAGGGCGGTAGTCGCCGGCGATGGAGCGGGCGAGCGGTTCGGTCTGGAACAGCTTTCGCTGCAGCTTGGCGCCGGCGAGCAGCAGCGCGAGGTCGCGCTCATCGGCGAAGAGGTTGGGCTGAATCGTCGAATGCACGAGCGGGTCGACGGAGCGGAGCCCAACCCGTCCACGGGAGTAGGGTCTGAGCAGGTTGATCAGGCCCGTGACCGCAGGCCGGTCGAAGAGCACGGGCCCGTCCGCCGACAGATCGTAGCCGGCGGGCGTGAACATGTATTGAAGGTCGGAGCGGCCCTCGCTCATGTCGTGGCGCAGGAAGGCGGTGACTTGAGAGTGGGGCGTGGACGCCGGGCCGGAGCCGGCGAGCAGCCACTGCGCACCGTAGATCAGGCCACCGAGCGGTCCCATGAGCGTGTTGTAGGTCGGCACGCTGGCAAAGCAGGTCTGCGCAAGGCCTGGATGATCCTGCAGGTTCTCGCCCACGCCCGGCAGGTCGTGAACCACCGGAATGTCGAGCGCGCGCAGTTGCGCCGCTGGGCCCACGCCAGAGAGCATGAGGAGCTGCGGCGAGGCATAGGTGCCGGCGCACACGATCACCGCGCGCGCCGCCTCCGCCCGCTCGGTGCGATCCCGGCGCGTGTATTCCACTCCGGTCGCGCGTTTGCCGTCGAACAGCACGCGCCGGATGTGGGCATGGGTCAGCACCCGCAGGTTTCGCCGCCGCATCGCTGGCCTGAGGTAAGCGCGCCCGGTGCTGTGCCGCCGCCCCCTGCGCTGGGTGGCGGGCACGTAGCCGACACCGGCCTGCGGCGGCGTGTTGATGTCGGCCACGCGCTTGATTCCCAAGTTGGTGCAGGCCTGGAGATAATCGTCCGAGAGCGGGTGCAGAGTGCGGATGTTGGAGACCGAGAGTGGGCCGCCTGAGCCGTGATAGGCATCGGCGCCGTTCTCGTTGTTCTCCGAGCGCTTGAAGTAGGGCAGCACGCTATCGAAGTCCCAGCCTTCGCAGCCGAGTGCGGCCCAGCCGTCGTAGTCCTCCGGTTGCCCTCGCAGGTAGGACATGCCGTTGATCGCGCTGGTGCCGCCCAGTACCTTGCCGCGCGGCATATAGTCCTCGCGCCCGTCGCGCGTCGGGTCGGGCTCGGCCTTGAACCCCCAGTCGTAGCGTGGATTGGACAACGCCAGGACGAGCCCGGCGGCGGGCATCGAGACGGCGATGCTCTGGTCCGAGCCGCCGGCCTCCAACACCAGCACGCGGCTGCGACCGTCCTCCGTCAGGCGGTTGGCGACGACGCTGCCGGTCGTCCCCGCGCCCGCGACGATGTAGTCCCACGTCACCATCGCCTCCTCACGCCCCCCGCGCCCGCTCGATTTGCACGCGCGCCTCCCCGAAATTGGAGACTGCGGGCCCCGGCGTTTGAGCATAGGGTACTCCGGTTGCGCTCCTCCACGCAGGCGAATCCGGCGAGCATGTCCGGCGGGGGCGGGACGACTATCGGATGGCAGGGAACCGGCATGGACGATCACACCGTCGCGGTCGATGCGGTCCGGATTCCGACGACGCTGACCTTCTCCGAGGTCTTCAACGTCGCGGTGCCGTTCATCGACCGGCACGTCTGCGAGGGGCGCGGCGCCAAGATGGCGATCCGCGATGCGGCGGGCGACGTGACCTATGCCGAACTCGCCGCCGCCGTGAACCGGGCGGGCAACGCGCTCACCACTCTGGGGCTCGGCGACGGCGATCGCGTGCTGATGGTGGTGAAGGACTGCCCCGCGTTCTTCTACCTGTTCTGGGGCGCGATCAAGGCGGGGTTCGTGCCGGTCCCGCTCAACACCCTGCTGCGCGCGCCCGACTACCGCTTCGTCATCGAGAATTCGCGCGCCGCCTGCATCGTGTGGTCGCCGGAGTTCGCCGGCGAGGTCGAGCCGGCACTGGCCGAGGCCGCGCACCGGCCGGCGCACGCGCTCCCCGCCGAGTGCGAGGCCGATAGCTTCGCGGACCGCCTCGCGGCAGCATCGGACGCGTTGGCGCCGGCGCCAACGTCAGCCGACGACCCGGCCTTCTGGCTCTACACGTCGGGATCGACCGGCACGCCCAAGGGCGGCGTGCACCGTCATCGTGACATGGTGGTGACCAGCCAGTATTTCGGGGTCGACACGCTCGGCATCACGACCGACGACAGCCACTTCTCCGCCGCCAAGCTCTTCTTCGCCTACGGGCTCGGCAACGCCATGACGTTTCCGCTCTGGACCGGCGGCACGGCGGTGCTCCTCGACATCCGGCCGACGCCGGAGTCCACGTTCGCCACCGTCGAGACGTTCCGGCCCACCATCTACTACGGCGTGCCGACTCTCTACGCAGCGCAGCTTCAGGCGCTTGAAGGCGCATCGCCGGACCTTTCCAGCCTGCGACTCTGCGTCTCTGCGGGCGAGCCGCTGCCGGCGGCAATCCTCGAACGCTGGCGCGCTGCCACGGGGCTCGACATCGTGGACGGGATCGGCACGACCGAGATCCTGCACATCTTCATCTCCAACCGCCCCGGCGCGGTGGTGCCGGGAACGAGTGGGACGCCCGTGCCCGGCTATGAGGCGCGCCTCGTGGACGATGACGGGCGCGACGTGGCGCCGGGCGAAACCGGCAACCTGCTGATCCGCGGGCGGTCCCTCATCGCCGAGTATTGGAATGAACCGGAACGCACGGCGGCGGCCTTCGAGGGCGAGTGGCTCAGGACCGGCGACACCTATCGAATCGGCGAGAATGGCTGCTACGTCTGCTGCGGTCGCTCCGACGACATGCTCAAGGTGGGCGGCATCTGGGTCTCGCCTGTCGAGATCGAGGCCCGCCTGATCGCCCATCCCGCGGTGCTCGAAGCGGCCGTGGTAGGCCGCGCCGACGACGACGGGCTGATCAAGCCCGAAGCCTGGATCGTGCTTGCCGACGCGCAGACTGCGAGCGAGGGCCTGAGCGAGGCGCTGGTGGCCCACTGCAAGGCAGGGCTCGCGCGCTACAAGTACCCGCGTTGGCTCCGCTACGTCGATGCGTTGCCCAAGACCGCGACCGGCAAGATCCAGCGCTACAAGCTTCGCGAGGGCGGTTAGCCCTTCCATTCCATTCCCGTCTTCTCGTGCCCAACCAAACGTTTGTTTTCTTTCCGCCTTCCGGCTAGGATCGCAGGGTTGGAACGCGGTGCGGGGCAGGGACGGGTTGTCATGAGCGAGATCAAGTTCGGAACGGTTATTTCGGCGGTCGGCGAGCCCGGCGCGTCCGATGCGGATCAGTACGTCGAAGCCCTGGTCGACGCAGACCATGTCGCGGGACTCGGCTACGACGCGTTCTGGGTGATCGAGCACCACTTCTCGGACTACTTCCCGACGCCGAGCCCGCTGGTGATGCTGTCCCACCTCGCCGGGCGCTATCCCGACATGGACCTCGGGACCTGCGTCCTGGTATTGCCCTGGTACAGCCCGCTCCGGCTCGCCGGCGAGATCGCCATGCTGAGCCAGTTGAGCCGGGGCACGCTGCATATCGGCTTCGGGCGCGGCCTCGCGCGCCTGGAATACGACGCCTTCGGCGTTTCCATGACCGAGACCCGCGCGCGCTTCCGCGAGTGCCGCGAGGTCATCGGCAAGGCGCTCGCCGGCGGCTTGTTCACCTATGGCGGCGAGTTCTTCGACATCGAGCGGCCGATTCAGCTCAGGCCCAAGTCCGTGCAGGAGCGCATCAATCTCTACGGCGCGACCAGCAGCCCCGAGAGCGCCGGCATCATGGCCGAGCTCGACCTCCCCATGATCCGGGTCTCGAACTTCCCGATGCATTTCCACAGCAACGACTTCGCGCGGTGGGACGAGGAGACCCGCCAGCGCGGCGGCTCCACCGACGTCAGCCGGCCGATCCTGATCCACGCGGTGCTGGCGGACACCGACGAGGATGCAGACGCGCTCGCCAAGGAGCATCTCTCGCGCTACTTCGTGAAGGTGGTCGAGCACTACGAGGCCGACGCCGACCCGTGGAAGGAACTGGAGGAGTTCAAGGCCTTCAGCAAGTTCATGGCCACCTCGAAGAAGCTGACCAATCCCGACAATCTGGGGCCGTGGCTCGACCTTCAGCTCGTCGGCCGGGCCGAGACCGTATGCGAGAGGCTCCAGGCCTATGTCGACCTGGGGTTCGACCACTTCATCCTGCAGAACGTGACCTACGGCATGCCGCGCGCTTACCGCCATGAGATGTGGGAGCGCTTCGCCCGCGACGTGGTTCCCCATTTCTCCGCCCAACCCGCGCCCATGCAGAGGGCAAGCACCGGGTAGCGCCCGCCTCTTCTCATACCGGCCGGGCTTCCCGAAGCACGCCGCCCTGCCGTAGCACGCCGACATGGCGGGCGAGCCCGGTATCGTTGTCGGTCTCGACCAAGACAGCGCAGAGGGTGGCTTCGCCGTCGGCGGGCGCCGCGCGGGGGCCGGGGCGTTTCCGCGTGAAGCGGGCAAGCGGCGCGTCGATGGCGAGCCCAATGATCGATTCGTAGCTGCCGCACATGCCGACGTCCGAGATGTAGGCCGTCCCCTTGGGCAGGATACGGTGGTCGGCGGTCGGCACGTGCGTGTGGGTGCCCACTGCCAGCGACACCCGGCCGTCGGCGAGGTACCCGAGCGCCTGCTTTTCGGCCGTCGCCTCGCCGTGGATGTCGAGCACAATCGCGTCTACCGACTGTCCGAGCCGGTGCTCCTGCAGTGTCTCCTCGACGCAGGCGAAGGGCTCGCCGATCGGGTCCATGAAGAGCTGCGTGAGCACCTGGAAGACGAAGACCGAGCGGCCGTCGCGCGTGCGCAGCAGCGCGCCGGCGCTCCCCGGCGTGCCCTTCGGGTAGTTGCGTGCGCGGACCAGTCGCCGGTCGGTCTCGATGTAGCTCTCGGTCCCGCGCTGGTCCCAGGCGTGGTTGCCGAGGGTGATCACGTCGGCGCCGACCTGATAGAGGGACTTGCAGATGTCGGCAGTGATGCCGAAGCCGCCGGCGGCGTTCTCGCCGTTCACGATCACCAGGTCGAGGGCGAGCTCCTCGCGCAGGCCCGGCAGGTGTTCCGTCAGGATGTCGCGGCCGGGGCGGCCGACGACATCGCCGCAGAACAGGATGCGCATCGTCCCGATCCCCTCGCGCCCGCGATCAAGCCGTCCGCGGGGCGATCGGCATGGCGCCCCGCTCGGTCACGATCCAGTCCAGCGGCTCGTCGTGCTCGGTGCGGGGTAGGCCCTGCACGAGCTGCTCGGTATAGGCGAGGCCGACGGCGACGATGGGGCGGGTCTGGCGTAGCGCGCGCAGCGAGAGGTCGTAGTAGCCGCCGCCGTAGCCCAGGCGGTAGCCATCCCGGTCGTAGGCGAGCAGCGGCACCAGCAGGTGAGTCGGCTGAGCCGGCGCGGCGTCTTCCGTCGGTTCGGGAATGCGGAACGGCCCGCGCGAGAGCGCGGCGCCCGGTGTCCAGACGCGGAACTGGAGCGCCTCGCCCTTGCCGACCACAGCGGGCAGGCAGCAGACGAAGCCCGCACCGACGAGCCGCGCCAGCAGGGGCATGGCGTCAATCTCGTCCCGGATCGCCCAGTAGCCGGAGACCACCGCGCCAGCAGGCGTCGGAACTGCGGCGAGGTAATGGTTAGCGGCCCGCACGCCCGCGCCCGGCCCCGCCGCCCGCCGCGCGGAGCGCCGCCGCGCCAGCGCATACTCGCGCAGCGCCTGCTTGCGGTCATGGATAGCAGCGCTCTGAGACACGGCCGGCCCCCGCGACAAGGAAAGGACGGCCCCGCCTGAACCGTCGCACCCAGAGCTTCCTCCAGGCCGAAGAGACCAGGTGGGCGCCGTGTTGCCGAGACCGCGGCCCCAGCAGGGACAGCTCCCGAGAAGCGAAAATTGACCGCGGGAAACAGTCGGTGCGACTAATCCGGCAGTAACCGTCCGAAAGGAAATCTAATCCTTCTCCAGACGGTCGGCAATATTCTCGATCCGCTCGGCGAGCGCGTCCACGAGCGGCGCGAACTTGGCCTCGAGCGCCGTCTCGGCATCCACGCGGGCCCTGCGCTCGGCGATCCGCGCCTGCGATTGCAGCCGGTCGAGCTCGTCATAGGCGTCGGCCAATTCGTCGGCGACGACCAGGCTGGCCATGAGCAGGAGCCGAACCTCGCCGACCCGGCCCACAGTCTCCTCCAGTTCCTGCGCCCGCTTGTCGACGTAGGCCGCGAGCTTTGAGACATGATCTTCCTGGCCGTCGTCGCAGGAGACCGGGTAGCGCCGCCCGCCGATGGTGACCGCAACTTCGCCCATCGCGCGCCCTAGACTCCCAGGATCCCGCGGAGCGAGCCGATCGCGTCGTCGAGCCGCTCGGCGACAGCTTCGTTGGTCTGCCGCGTGGCCGCCTGGCGTTCCGTGGCCTCCGTGAGCGCCCGCGTTAGCCGCGCCCGCTCCACTCTGACAGACTCGAGATCGACGCGCAGCGAATCCCGCTCGCGCTCGACGGCGGCCATTTCGATCATCAACGCTGGCGCTTGCGCGCTCTGCGTCGCTAAATCGCCATTTGCGAGCGCCTGGTCCAGCCGCGCCACGGCCTGCTCGAGCCGGTCGCTCGCCTTCTTCAGCTCCGACATGAAAAATGCGCTGTTGTTCTTGTTGCGGGCTACAAAATTCCGATCTCCCACCCGCCGCCGAAACACTAGAGCGCTCGCCTGCGAGCGTCAACGCTTTGCGCGCAGAACCGGTGTTCGTGAGGTTCGGTTGAGGTAGCGCCGCTGCAGGTGGGCCTTGAAGACCTCGGTGCCGAGCGGCGCGCCGGTGGCGCGTTCGAGCAGCACCGGACCCTCGTAGCGGGAGGCGAGGCCGTGAACGTTGGCCCTGAGCCACCCGAACAGGGGCGAGAAATCGCCGCGCTCGATGGCGGGCCACAGCTCAGGCTCACTCCGTGCCGCGGCGTCGAAGAATTGCGCCGCCATCAGGGCTCCGATGGTGTAGCTCGGGAAGTAGCCGAGCTCGCCGACGGACCAATGGATGTCCTGGAGGCAACCCTGCGTGTCGTTTTCCGGCCTGATCCCGAGCATGGCCTCGTGGATCTCGGCCCAGGCGTCGGGAATCTCGTCGCAGGCCAGATCGTCCGCAATCAGGGCACGCTCCAGCCGGTAGCGGAGCATGATGTGGGCAGGGTACGTCACCTCGTCGGAGTCCACCCTTATGTAGCCGGGCTCCACGCGGATCGCCTGCCGGTAGAGCGCGTCTGCGTCCGGCGTGGCAGCGCCGCCGTCGAGATGCTCTACCAGCAGCGGCGCGAGGAAGCGCATGAAGGGCCGGCTGCGGCAAGCCTGCATCTCGATCAGCAGTGACTGGCTCTCGTGTAGCGCCATGCCGCCGGCTTGGCCTACCGGCTGGTATCGCCATTCCTCCGGCAGGCCTGCCTCGTAAAGCGCGTGGCCAGTCTCGTGCAGCACCCCCATGAGGCCGGATAGAACGTCCGTTTCGTCGTAGCGGGTGGTGATGCGGATGTCTCCGGCGCTGCCGCCGCAGAAGGGGTGGAGGCTGACGTCGAGGCGGCCGTGGTCGAAGTCGAAGCCCAGTGCCGTCATCAGGCGCCTGGCGAGGGTCTCCTGCGCGTCCACGGGGCTGCTTACCGGCGGCAGGGCGTCTGCTTCTGCCTGCGCCTCGCGCACCTGCCCAAGGAAGTCGGGGAGGAAGCCCGCGAGATCGTCGAAAAGCGGGTCGATGGTGGCGCAGCGCAGCCCCGGCTCGTAGGAATCCACCAGCCCGTCGTAGGGCGCGCAGCCGAGCGTCTCGCCCAGCGCCGCCGCCTTCTCGCGAACGAGGCCGAGTAGCGGCGCGAAGGCCTGCGCGAAGGCGGCAAAGTCGCTCGCCGGCCGGGCCTCACGCCATGCCATCTCGCAGTGTGACGAAGCCTCGCTCAACGCCTGCACCAGATCGGCCGGCAGCGCCGCCGCCTGGCGCCAGCGCCGGCGCATGCGGGCGAGGTTGGCCCGCTGCCAATCGTCGAGGGCATCGGCGTTGGCCTCGGCCTCGTCCAGCAGGTCGGGAACGCGGGCATCGGTGAGCAACTCGTGGCGGATCAGCGCAAGCTCGGCGAGCTGTGCCGCACGGGGCTCCGCGCCGCCCGGCGGCATCATCGTCGCCCAGTCCCAGTGCAGTATCCCGGCCGCGCCGCCGAGCAGGCCGAGGCGGCGGAAGCGGGCCTCCAGCGCGGCGTAGGCGCTCAAGCCGCGTCCTCGTCCTCGTACTCGCGGGGGCCGCGCCGCATATAGATCGCGTAGATCACGGCGAGGCCGATCGCGAGCGCGTACCAGATCACGATGTACTGCATGTGCTCGCTGCGCAGCTCGACCTTGGTCTGCCCGCCGATGGGCAGGCCGCCCGGATTGGGGGCGGGGCCGGCGTCCACGAGAAACGACGGCGCGAGGATGCCCGCCTCGACCGCGAGCGCCTCTGTATCGGTCCAGAACCAGATGTTGTTCTCAGGCTCGTTGTCGGGCGTGAACCAACCGGCCCGCCCGCCCGGCACGACGACGCCTTCCAGACGATACGTGCCCTGAATCTGGCCCCCGAGCCGCGTCTCGGGCTCCTTGTTGTCGAGCGGCACCCAGCCCCGGTTGACCAGCACCGCCGGGCCGTCCGCGCGCTCGAACGGGGTGATGATCTGGTAGCCCACCCGGCGGTCGAAGGTGCGCGCGGCGAGGAACATCTCCGCCTCGTGGCGAAATTGCCCCTCCAGCCAGACCCGGCGGTAGGCGTAGGGCGTTGGATCGTCGAGCTCGGCGGGCAGCATCACCGCCTCGGCCTGGAATTGGGCGCGACGCTCCTCGTTGAGATCGGTCTTCCACATCAGGCGATGCACCTGCCAGGAGCCGAGCGCCAGCAGGACGATGATGCCCGGAATTGCGAACCAGGTGGCCCGCCTGCGGGCGCGGTCAGATGGTGCCCGACGCCGGGCCCGGTCATCACTCACCAAAGCCGGCCGCTCTGTGTCTGTATTGAAGGGCGATCAGGAGCGCCTTGGCGGGCCGCAGCAATGCAAGGCTCAAGATGATGATCGCCGGCAGCCAGAGCACCGCGTGGAGCCAGTAGGGCGGCGCGTGGGTGAACTCCAGCCAGAACGCGAGCGCGACGACGATGCCGCCCACGATAAACATGACGAAGACGGCCGGCCCGTCGGCGCTGTCATGCTGCGAAAGGTCGAACTGGCATGCGCCACAGCGCTCGGCGACCCGCAGATAGCCTCTGAACAGCTTGCCGCACCCGCAGCGAGGACAGCGGAAGAGCAGGCCGGCCTTCAGGACCGAGACCGGCGGATAGTAGGTCCCGTCCCCATCCGCCATGTCGTCTCGATCAACCGCCCCACCAGTAGACCCAGATGAACAGGAAGAGCCAGACGACGTCGACGAAGTGCCAGTACCATGCCGCGGCCTCGAGACCGATGTGCTGGTCCGGCTTGAACTGCTTTTTCAGCGCCCGGTAGAGGCAGACCGCCAGGAAGATCGCGCCGACGGTGACGTGGAAGCCGTGGAAGCCCGTCGCCATGAAGAAGGTCGAGGGGTAGATGCCATCGCGGAAGCCGAAGGCCGCGTGGGCGTATTCGTATCCCTGGACGCCGATGAAGGCGACGCCGAGCGCCACGGTGAGCGCGAGCCCGTAGACCAGCTGCTGCTGGTTGCCGTGGCGGAGCGCGTGATGCGCCCAGGTCACAGTGGCGCCGGAGGTCAGCAGCAGCAGCGTGTTCACGAAGGGCAGCCGCCACGCTGGAATGACCTCGACTCCTGGCGGCGGCCACGTGTTGGCGATGACATCGGGCGGCATGATCGAGGCGTTGAAGAATGCCCAGAAGAACGCCGCGAAGAACATCACCTCGGACGCGATGAAGAGCACCATGCCGAAGCGCAAGCCCCGTTGGACCACTTGCGTGTGCTCGTTCTCGACCAGCGCCTCGCGGATCACGTCGCGCCACCAGAAGTACATGGTGAACAGCACCACGATCCCGCCAATGGTCATCAGCCAGAGCTGGCCGGTGTGCATGAAGATGACCACGCCGCCGAGTCCCAAGCCGCCGCCGCCCAAGGCGCCGATGACCGGCCACGGGCTCGGCTTCACCATGTGGTACTCGTGGTTCGCGGTCCCGTGTGCGCTATCCGCCATAACTAAGCTCGCTCCCTGGTCTGGGGCCCGCCGCTTCGGGGCGCGGGTCGCCGGCCGTATCGTCCGTCAGCACGGCTTCCGTCACGCCCTCTCCGCGCGCGAAGAACGTGTAGGACAAGGTGATCGTGGTCACGTCGTCGAGCCTGCGATCCTCAACGATGTCCGGGTCCACGAAGAAGGACACCGGAAAGTCGGCGCGCTCGCCCGGTGCCAGCGTCTGCTCCTCGAAGCAGAAGCACTCGATCTTGTTGAAGTAGGCACCGGCCTTCACTGGAGTCACGTTGAAGGTCGAGGTGCCGATGAGCGACCGGTCCGACTGGTTCACGGCGTTGTAGAAGGCCATCGCCATCTCGCCGACGCGCACCTTGATCTCGCGCTGCTCGGGCTTGAAGTGCCACGGCAGGTCGCGCGCGGTATCGGCGTTGAAACGGACGGTGACCACCCGCTCGCCGATTTCCACAGGCGCTTCCTCGGCCACCTGAGTGGTGCCGCCGAAGCCCGTGACCTGGCAGAAGAGCTTGTAGAGCGGCACCGCGCCGAAGGCGAGGCCCACCATGCCGCACACGACGCCGCCCAGGATGAGCGCGGTCGCGGTGCGGCGCCGGCTCGCGCGCTTGCCGGGGGCGTCGGGCATGTCGGTTGCCATCCTACTCGCCCCCCATCCTGACGATGGTGATGAGGTAGAACAGGATCGCGAGCGCGAGCAGCGCGCCACCGAGCGCGAAGTTGCGAATCTTGCGCCGGCGCTCGCTGTCCCGGTCTTTCACGACGCCATCCTTCATGGCACGACCGGGACCGGCCACGCGTGGTCCGCGAGCAGCAGCGCGAAGAGCGCGAAGAGATAGATGATCGACGTGCCGAAGAGCCGCTTCGCAGCGGCCGGGCTGTGATCCACGAGGACGCGGATGGCACCGGCTGCAAGCAGGACGCCCGCCACCAGCGCGCCGATGCCGTAGACCGCGCCGGCAGCCCCGGTCGCGCACGGCGCCAGGCTCACGGGCACGAGGAGCAGCGTGTAGGCCACGATCTGGCGCCGCGTGCTGCGATCGCCCGAAACCACCGGCAGCATCGGCACGTCGGCGGCCTCGTAGTCCGACGAGCGGACCAGCGCGAGCGCCCAGAAATGCGGCGGGGTCCAGAGGAAGATGATGCCGAAGAGTGCCACCGCCGTGAGGTCGATCCCGCCGGTCACCGCCGCCCAGCCGATCATCGGCGGGAAGGCGCCGGCAGCGCCCCCGATCACGATGTTCTGCGGTGTGCGCCGCTTCAGCCACATCGTGTAGATACAGACGTAGAAGAAGATCGTGAACGCGAGCAGGCCGGCCGCGACCCAGTTGACCGCGAGCCCCATCAGCGCGGTCGCGCCCACCGAGAGCACGATGCCGAGACCGAGCGCGGCGCTCGGCTCTACCCGCCCGGCGGGAACCGGCCGTTCTCGGGTGCGCGTCATCACCGCGTCGATGTCGCGGTCGTACCACATGTTGATAGCGGCGGAGCCGCCGGCACCGATGGCGATGCAGAGCACCGCCACCGCAGCGATCACCGGATGGATGGTGCCGGGCGCGATGATTAGCCCGACCGCGCCGGTGAAGACCACGAGGGACATCACACGGGGCTTCAGCAGCGCGAACGTATCGCCGAGCGCGACCGGCGCCGCGCTTTCCGCGACCGCCATCCTTGCTGCCGGCTCGCTCATTGCGCTGGCCCCCGCTCCGGCCTAGCGGACGCGGGGCAGCTCCTCATGGGTATGGAAGGGCGCCGGCGAAGGCACCGTCCATTCGAGGGTGCGCGCGCCCTCGCCCCACGGGTTGGCGGCGCACTTCTTACCCCAGAAGAGCGTGTAGATGAGGATATAGATGAACAGGATCAACCCGGCGGTCGAGATGTAGGCGCCGATCGACGAGATCAAGTTCCAGCCGGCGTAGGCATCCGGATAGTCGGGGATGCGGCGCGGCATGCCCGAGACGCCGGAGAAGTGCATCGGGAAGAAGGTAAGGTTCACGCCGATGAAGGTGATCCAGAAGTGAATCTTGCCCAGCGTCTCCGGGTACTGGCGGCCGCACATCTTGCCGATCCAGTAGTAGAACGCGCCGAAGGCCATGAACACGGCGCCAAGCGAGAGCACGTAGTGGAAGTGCCCGACCACGTAGTAGGTGTCGTGCAGCGCGCTATCGAGGCCGGCATTGGCGAGCACGACTCCGGTCACGCCGCCCACCGTGAACAGGAAGATGAAGCCGAAGGCCCACAACATGGGCGTCTTGAACTCGATTGAGCCGCCCCACATGGTGGCGATCCAGCTGAAGATCTTGATGCCCGTAGGCACCGCGATGACCATCGTCGCACCGATGAAATAGGCGCGCGTGTCGACGTCCATCCCCACCGTGAACATGTGGTGCGCCCACACCACGAAGCCGATGAAGCCGATCGCGACCATGGCATAGGCCATGCCGAGGTAGCCGAAGACCGGCTTGTTGGAGAAGGTGGAGACGATGTGGCTCACGATGCCGAAGGCCGGCAGGATCAGGATGTAGACCTCCGGATGCCCGAAGAACCAGAAGAGATGCTGGTAGAGGATCGGGTCGCCGCCGCCGGCCGCGTCGAAGAAGGCGGTGCCAAAGTTGCGGTCCGTCAGCAACATCGTGATGGCGCCCGCCAGCACCGGCAGCGAGAGCAGCAGCAGGAACGCGGTCACCAGCACCGACCAGACGAAGAGCGGCAGCTTGTGCATCGTCATGCCCGGCGCGCGCATGTTCAGAATCGTGGTGATGAAATTGATGGCGCCGAGGATCGACGACGCGCCCGCGAGATGCAGTGCGAAGATGCCGAGGTCCATGGCCGGGCCTGCGTGGCCCGAGGTCGATAACGGCGCGTAGACCGTCCAGCCCGCTCCAACGCCCGGCCCAGGCCCTCCGTCCACGAACATCGAGGTCACAAGGAGGGCGCCGGACGGCACCAGCAGCCAGAAGCTGATGTTGTTCATGCGTGGGAACGCCATGTCCGGCGCCCCGATCATCAACGGCACGAACCAGTTGCCGAAGCCGCCGATGAAGGCGGGCATGATCATGAAGAACACCATGATCAGGCCGTGGCCGGTCACGAAGACGTTGAAGGTGTGAGAATCGGCAAAGATCTGCATGCCGGGCTCGGCCAGCTCCATCCGCATGAAGATGGAGAGCACCGCGCCGACGATGCCGAACACCACCGCGAAGGCGATGTACATCGTGCCGATGTCTTTGTGGTTGGTGGAGTAGAGCCACCGCGTGATGCCCCGCGGCATATGATCGTGCGCTGCGTGGGCGTGGGCGTGGTCCGCCATGGCCTCTCTCCTTCCTCAGCGCGCCTTGGGCGCGCTGGCGTCGAGCGCGGCAACCTCGGTCGGGCTGTCGTTCGCCGATGCGTATTCTTCTCGCGCGAATTCCACCCAGGCGTCGAACTCCTCCTGCGACACTGCTTCGATCATGATCGGCATGAAGCCGTGCAGCGTGCCGCAGAGTTCCGAGCATTGCCCGTAGTAGGTGCCCTCGCGGTTGATCTGGAACCAGGTCTCGTTGACCCGGCCGGGCACGGAATCCATCTTCACCCCGAACGCCGGGATGGCCCAGGAGTGGATCACGTCGTCGGCCGTCGTCAGCAGCCTGATCTTGGCGCCCACCGGAAGCACCACCGCCTCGTCGGTGGCGAGCAGGCGAGGCTGCCCCTCCTCCAGCTCATCCTCCTCCAGCATGATCGCGTCGAAGGTGAAGTCGCCGTGGTCTGGATATTCGTAGGACCAGTACCACTGGTGGCCGATCGCCTTCAGCGTCATGTCGGCTTCTGCGACCTTGTCGGTGAAGTAGAGCAGCCGGAACGAGGGCACAGCGATCACCAGCAGGATGATGACCGGCACCACGGTCCAGATCACCTCCAGCATGGTGTTGTGGGTGGTCTTTGACGGCACCGGGTTCCGCTTCTTGTTGTAGCGGATCACGATCCACGCCATCAGGCCGAACACGAAGGCCGTGATGATGACGATGATGATCGTCACCATGAGGTTGAAATCGACGATGCGCTCCATGGAGGGCGAGAGGGCGGTCTGAAAGTCGACCTCCCAATCAGTCGGCTGCTGCGCCACTGCCGCTCCGGCGGCGCCAAGCGCGCCGGCGAGACCGGCGACCGATGCGCCCAGTTTCGCGAGATGCCTCACTACTCAACCTCCACTCGATCGTCGGATTTCGCCTGATCGCCCGCCTTCTCCGGTGCCGTGACTTGGCACCGAAGGCGCGAACGCAAGGCGGCCCGGACCCCCTCACGCGAAACGGCGCGGCGCGGCCATCGGCGCGCCGCCGCCATTACACGAGCCGCCTGCGTCCTACCATGCACCCCACCGTTTTTGAAGCCCCTCATTGACGGCGAGCGGCGCTCTCGCCGATCCTTGGGGCGTTCGGGATGGACGCCACGCCCCGGCGGCCCCATATGTTCTCTGCGCACTGGCGCGGGACAAGCGAAGGACAAGCGACATGAGCCGCGAAACCGTCACCGACGAGATCTTCTTCAATCGCGCCGGCCTCGACCGGCCGCGCACGGAGGGGATCGTCGCGGACGCACTCAAGGGCGCCGACGACGGCGAGCTTTTCCTCGAATATCGCCAGAGCGAGAGCTTCTCATTCGATGACGGCCGGCTCAAGAGCGCGAGCTTCGACACAAGCCAGGGCTTCGGGCTGCGCGCCGTCGCCGGCGAGACCACCGCTTACGCCCACGCCGGCGAGCTCGGCGAGGACGCGCTGAAACGGGCGGCCGCCACGGTCAAGGCGGTGCGGCACGGCCACGGGGGGACCATGGCGCAGGCACCGTCGCCGACCAACCGCTCGCTCTACGTGGACGACAACCCGCTGGACGGCACGCCCTTCGACGACAAGGTCGCGCTGCTGGCGGAGATCGACGCCTATGCGCGCACGAAAGAGCCGAGGGTGCGCCAGGTGATGGCGTCGCTGCTCGGCTCCTGGCAGGCGGTGGAGATCGTCCGCGCAGACGGCAGCCGCGCCTGCGACGTGCGCCCGCTCGTGCGCCTCAACGTCGCCGTGATGGTGGGCGAGGGGGAGCGGCAGGAGACCGGCTCCCATGGCGTCGGCGGGAGAGTGGTCTACGACGAGTTCCTCGTGCCAGAGCGCTGGCAGGCGCAGGTGGACGAGGCGCTCCGTCAGGCCCTGGTCAATCTCGACTCGGTCGCGACCCCCGCCGGCGAGATGCCCGTGGTACTCGGCCCCGGCTGGCCCGGCATCCTGCTTCACGAGGCCATCGGCCACGGCCTCGAAGGCGACTTCAACCGCAAGAAGACCAGCGCCTTCTCCGGCCTCCTCGGTGAGCGGGTCGCCTCACCGGGGGTGACCGTGGTGGACGACGGCACCATCGACGACCGGCGCGGCTCGCTTACCGTGGACGACGAGGGCACGCCCACCGGCCGCACCGTGCTGATCGAGGACGGCATCCTGCGCGGCTACCTGCAGGACCGCATGAACGCCCGCCTGATGGACATGGAGCCCACCGGCAACGGCCGGCGCGAGAGCTATGCGCATGCGCCTATGCCGCGCATGACCAACACCTTCATGCTGGACGGCGCGAACGAGCCGGAAGAGATCATCGGCCGGGTGAAGAAGGGCATCTACGCCAAGAACTTCAGCGGCGGCCAGGTGGATATCACCTCCGGCAAGTTCGTGTTCTCGGCCGCCGAGGCCTACCTGATCGAGGACGGCAAGACGACCGCCCCGCTCAAAGGCGCGAGCCTGATCGGCAACGGCCCGGACGTGCTCACCAGGGTCGCCGCCATCGGTAACGATTTCGCGCTCGATACCGGCATCGGCACCTGCGGCAAGAATGGCCAAGGCGTGCCGGTCGGCGTCGGCCTGCCGACACTGCTGGTCGACCCCATCACCGTGGGCGGCACCGACGCCTAGGCGTTGGCGCAGGAGCGCCCAAACCTACAAAAGAGAGCCCTGCCCGTTGTCGTCTTCGTCCCGCGCGGTCCTGCGGGGCTTGGGTCTGCCGGCGGCGCGGGCGGCAGCGCGGCCATCGTGAAATTCGAGTGAGAGCGCGGCGCCGGACTTCACCTCCTGAGCGCTGGTCAACGGGCGCTCGCGCTCATCGCGCACCACCGCGTAGCCGCGCGCGAGCACGCCCCGGTAGGAATAGCTCTCCAGCAGGCGTGCCGCGGTCTCGACCCGCCCGGCACGCTCGCTCAAGGCCGCCCGCCCGGCGTGGCGCAGCCGCCCGGCCAGTTGGTCGGTGCCTCGGCATTCCCAGTCGATGCGGGCGGCGGGGTGCCCGGCCGCGAGGCGCCCGGCGGCATGCGTGAGCTGCTGACGCTTGAGCGTGAGGAGCTGGCGCGGCTTGAGCGGTCTCAGCCGGTCCACGGCCTGACGCTCCGCCGCGAGCCGGCCCCGCGCCCCGCGGGCGAGCCGCTCCGACCAGTCGTCGAGCCGCTGGCCCGCGGTCGCGAGCCGGTCCCGCGCCGCCGGCAGGCCGCGCCCGAGCCCGTCGATCCGCGCGCGCTGTTCTGCGATCTGCCGGCGGAGCGATGCGCCCAGCCGATGCTCCAGAGACTGCGTGCGCTCGAGCAGGTCGGCGCGCACCGGCACCGCCATCTCGGCGGCGGCGGTCGGTGTCGGCGCGCGGCGGTCGGCGGCGAGGTCGATCAGCGTCACGTCGGTCTCGTGACCCACGGCGGCGATCAAGGGGATTTCACTCGCGGCTGCGGCACGCACCACGACTTCTTCGTTGAAGGCCCATAGATCCTCCAGGCTGCCGCCGCCGCGGGCGACGATCAGCACATCGGGCCTCGGCACCGCTGCGCCTGCGTCAATGCGGTTGAAGCCCTCGATGGCGGCGGCGATCTCCTCGGCCGCGCCCGCACCCTGCACCGTAACCGGCCAGACCAGCACCCGGCGGGGGAAGCGGTCTTCGATACGGTGCAGGATGTCGCGAATCACGGCGCCCGTGGGTGAGGTCACGACTCCCACCGTCTCCGGCAGGTACGGCAGGTCGCGCTTGCGCGCCCCGTCGAACAGGCCCTCGGCGGCGAGCGCCTTCTTGCGCGCCTCCAACAGCGCCAGTAGCGCGCCGGCGCCGGAAAGCTCCAGCCGCTCGACCACGATCTGATAGCGCGAGCGCCCCGGATAGGTGCTGATCTTGCCGGTGGCGACGACCTCGATCCCGTCCTCGGGCGCGATCCCGAGCCTGCCGGCGACGCCCCGCCAGCAAACGGCGTCGAGCACCGCGTCCGCGTCCTTGAGCGCGAAGTAGAGATGGCCCGAGGCGGCGCGCTTGAAGCCCGAGACCTCACCACGCACGCTGACCCAGGCGAACTCGCCCTCGACCACGCGCTTGAGCGCCTGCGAGAGCTCGCCGACTGTGAAGATCGGCCGATTGTCGCCGTCGGCGAGGGTGGTGTCGGCCTCCGTCATTCCTGTCGGTGTGCCGCCCTCCGGATGCGCCACCCTCAGGGTGCGAAGAAGGCGAGGGTGCGGGATTCGATGCTCTGGCGCGGGCGCGCGTCCGCTGGCGCGTTGGGATTGGCGAAGGCCGTGTGCGCGGTGAACCGCGCCCGGCCGTCGGCAAGGGATTCGTAAGTCTTGAACATTAGCGCCTCGCCCGGGTCCATGTCGGGGAAGTAGAACCAGCGGTGGCCGGGATTGTGGCTGAGCTGCATCACCTCGCCAACGCGGTGGGTGTAGACCAGATCGGTCAGCACGAAGTCCCGCTCGTCGATGCTCTGGGCATCGCAGATCGCGAGCGGCATGTCCTGCACCGGGCCCGCGATCGGCCGCCACATCTGCACCACGGCGAAGCGATGCTCCAGCAGCGCCTCGGCGCGCTTGGCCGACAGCAGGTCGCGCACCCGCTGCGGCGCCGAGCGGGGAGTGTAGTCGTTGTGCGCCACGTGCACGGGCTCGCGCAGCTTGCGTTCGGTCCGCAGCGTGTCATCGGCAACGCGGATGGTGTGGTCGAAGACCAGCACCTCGGCAGCGCCGCTCGCCTGCTTCACGAGCCGCTCGACTTCCGGGCTGTAGACCGCTTCGATCTCGTCGCTGTCGAAGAAATCCGAGACCGCGCTTTTCCCGGTGTTAAAGGTGAAGCCCTCGCGCTCCAGATCGAGGACATCCGCCGTCGGCCGGGCGTCGCGGATCGTAACCTCGACCTCCTGGTACTCGGCGTTGCGCTGTGCCGGCTTGCTGCCCGGATTGGTCAGGTAAGTGACCGGCTTCTCGTCCGTGGGAAGGATGTAGTTGATCTGCGCTTGGACGGCTCCAGACATGGCGATGCTCTCTCAGGCTAAGGCGTGCTGCGGGACTGGTGACAATTTAGACGGAAGTGCGCCGCCGGCAACACCGGTGTGGTTCGGTTGCGTTGTATCCCGGATTCACACGGCGGCGACCTCGACCTCGACCCCGTGCACGCAGGTGCTTTCGCCCATGTCCGACTTGATGCCGGGGTTGAGCACGTTGACGTTGGCTCTGGTGCCCTCCTGGCGCGGCCAACGGCCCTTGGGGCTGAGCGCGACGCCTTGCGGGATCATCTCGGCGATGGCGAGATCGAGTTCCAGGCTGCCGGTCTCGTTGCTGAGCCGCACCCGCTGGCCTTCGGAGAGCCCGAGGGCCTGGGCATCCGCCGGATGCAGCGTCACCGTCGCCTCGCCCATGCGCTCGGCGATACGCTGGTCGTTGGCGTAGGAATCGTTCATCAGCCAGGGCGAAGCCGGAGTCAGCAGACGCAGCCGGCCGCTCTCCGGCTTCGGGTCGGCCTCGGCGAGCGGCAGGCGGGGATGGCCGTCTGCCTCGGCGCGGTCCGAGGCGATCTCGATCTTGCCGCTCGGCGTCGGGAAGGCGAGGTCGGGGAACTGAATTATGGGCTTTCCGTCGGGAAACACGGTGCCGGTCTTCTTGAAGTCGTCGAAGGAGCCCTCGATACCCACCTGGCCCATGATCCGCGCGATGATCTCGTTGTCGGGTTCGTAGAGCTCCGGCTCGGCAAAGCCCATGGCGCGGGAGAGGCGACGGAAAATCTCCTGGTTGGGAAGGGAGTCACCCAACGGCTCCTGCAGCTTGGCCTGGGCGGAGAACGAGAGGTTGAAGTAGCCCGAGACCAGATCGTCGAATTCCAGGAAGGACGCCGCCGGCAGCACGTAATCGGCATAGTCGGCGGTGTCGGTCTGGAATATGTCCACGACCACGGTGAAGAGGTCTTCCCGCATGAGCGCGCGGCGGAATCTCGTCTGCTCGGGGCTGGAGGCGGCCGGGTTGATGTTCCAGCAAAGGAAGGCCTGGATGTCCGCCGGGTCTTCGAGCCTGGCCGCGAGTTCCATCTGGCTGAAGCTCGGCGGACTCTGGCTTAGCGCGGCGCCCGACAGGTAGTCGCCGTCCACGCCCTTCCGCCCGCTGCCGTTGAGGTAGAGCATGCCGGCGCCGGGCTTGCCGAAGTTGCCGGTGACCGCCGGCAGAAGCGCGCAGGCGCGCATCACGTTGCCGCCCATCGCCTGGCGTTGCAGCCCCTGGCCAAGCCAGAGCAGCGCCGGCCCTGCGCCGTAGACCCGCGCCGCCTCTTCGATCTGCGCCGCCGGCACGCCGGTGCGGGCCTCGCCCCATGCCGGCGGGCAGGGGGCGATGGCGGGCTCAAGCTCATCCCAGCCGAGTGTGTGGGCATCGAGGAAGGCGCGGTCGATCAGCCCGTCACGCACCAGCACATGGATCATGGCGAAGGCCAGCGCAGCATCGCTGCCGGGGAAGGGTTGCAGGTGCATGTCGGCCTGCTCGGCCGTCGGGTGGCGCACCGGGTCGATCACGATCACCGTGCCCGGCGCCTCCTTCAGCCAGTGCTTGTGCTGGTGCGGCGCGGAGGCGGACGGGTTCGCGCCCCAGACGACGATGCAGTTGGAGTCCTTCGCCGTGCGTGGATCGAAGCCGATCACCGAGGTGCCGATGACGTAGTCGAGCGCCACGTGGCCGGCCATGTTGCACACGGTGTCGGGCTCCACCTCGCGGGCGCCGAGGCGGCCCAGGAAGCGCATCGGGAAGGTGTTGGCGATCAGCGAGCAGGTTCCGGTGTAGTGGGCGTGCACGATCTTCTCGGCGCCGTCGCCCTCTGCGATCTGCGTGAAGCGCGCGGCGATGTCGCCGATGGCCTCGTCCCAGGAGACCGACTCGAAGCGCCCTTCGCCCTTGGCGCCGGCGCGCTTGAGCGGCGTCTGCAGTCGCACCTCGGGGTCGCGGAAGACGCCGTTGTAGGCGAGCGCGCACTTGCCGCAGAGCGCACCCCGGCTCACCGGGTGGTCGGGGTCGCCGAGCACGCGGGTGATCGCTCCGTCGCGCTTGATCGCGACGATGCCGCAGGCGTCGTAGCAGTCGCGCGGGCAGGTGGTCTTGAGGACTTCCTTCTCGCCTGACATGGCGGCCTCCCGGCTCCGTTCCTAGCCTCAACCTAACCCGGCGCACGCGGCCCCGGAAGCCCGCGCCGAGAATCCGGGGTCAGAGCGCGAGCGCGGCGCGGTGGCCGTCGTGGATGGCCGAGGCGGCATCGCGCGGCAGCAGGCAGTCACCGATGAGCGTGACCGGGACCCCGGCCTCCGCCAGATCGCCGGCAAGCTCGTCCCGCACCGCGCGCGGCGTCGCGTAGGTCAGCAACGCGACATCCTCGATGACGGTCTCGGCGCCGGTGATGACGTGGCGGCAGGTGACCCGGTCGCCCGCGCGCGCGATGGGCTCGGTGAGCCTCCGCACGTCGATGCCGAGCAGCGCCAGCCTGCGCTCCACGCCCATGCGCGACATGAGGTTGACGAAGCGGGCGTTCTCGGCCGCCGGGGTCAGCAGGACGACGTGCGAGAAGCGCTGCGCCAGAAGCTCCACCGCGCCGTAGACGGCGGGGGTCTGGTCCATGTCGAGCAGCACCGCCGTGCCGGCCGACGGCGGGGCATCGCTCTCGGCGAGATCCGCGACGGCTTGCCGCAGATCGACCGCGTCCGCACCCTCGGCTAGCGCCGGCGGCCAGCGCATGCGGGAGCCGGCGGCCAGGATGACCGCGTCCGGCTCGCACGCCAGCACCGCCGCTGCGGTGGCGGTCTCGCCCCAGCGGAACTCGACCCCCGCCTCTGCCGCCTTTCGCTGCTGGAATTCGGCGGTCGTGGCCACCTCCGCTCGGCTCGGCAGGAGCGCTTCGATGCGCGCCGCACCGCCAGGCCCGGCGCCCGCCGAGAACACGGTGACCGCATGGCCGCGCGCCGCCGCGACCCACGCAGCCTCCAGCCCGGCAAGCCCGGCGCCGACCACCGCCACGCGCTTGCGCTCGCGGGCCGGCGGCGGCTGCCACCCGGCCTCGTCCGCGCTCGCCAGCACGGGATTCTGGAAGCAGCGAATGGGCTTGCCCGCGTGAATCTCGCCCCAGCAGTAGTTGCAGAAGGTGCAGGCGCGGATGTCGCCGGCGCGGCCGGCCTCCGTCTTGCGCGGCCAATCGGCGTCCGATATCAACAGCCGGCTGAAGCCGACCATGTCGCAGGCGCCCTCGGCAAGCGCCGTCTCCGCTGCTTGGGCCGATTCGATCCGGCCGAGGCCGATCACCGGGAGCCCGCCGCCGGCCGCGCGGAGCCGCGTGTGGAGCGGCAGGAACGGCCGGGGCGGGTAATGCATGTCGGGTAGATGGGTATCGAACGCGGGACCGAACGCGCCCTGGCTGAAGGAGAGATAGTCGAGCACGCCCTCAGCGGCAGCGGCGCGGGCGATGCGCTCCGCCTCGTCGGGGTCGATTCCGCCCGGCACGCGCTCGTCCGCCGGCAGCTTGATGCCGACGATGAAATCCTCGCCGCAGGCGGCGCGCACCGCCGCCATCACCTCGCGCATGAAGCGGGTGCGGCCCTCGAAGCTGCCGCCGTAGCCGTCCGTCCGGTCGTTGCAGGCGGGCGAGAGGAACTGCGCGATCAGGTAGCCGTGCGCACCGTGCAGCTCGACCCCGCTGAAGCCCGCGCGCTTCAGCCGCTCCGCGCTCTCCGCATAGCCGGCGACGATGCCCGCAATCTCGTCTTCGGCCAGCGGCTTGGCGCTGTTCCAGTAGAGCGCCTCGGGCTGCGAGGACGCGCTGCGCGGCACGGAATCGAGGCCCCAGAGCTGCTGGCGGCCGATGTGGCCGAGCTGGCCGACCAGTCGGCAGCCGTGGCGCTCCACCGCCTCGGCCCAGCGCGTAAGACCGCTCAGGTTGGCCTCGTCGTGAAGGCTCACCAGGATCGGCGCGCCTGTGCTGGTGGGATGGACGTTCATCAGCTCGGTCACGATCATCGCGGCGCCGCCGCGCGCCCGCGCCGCGTGGTAGGCGATCAGGCGATCCGTCACCGCGCGGTCCTTGCCGAGGCCGGTGACGGTGGCGACGTGGACGATGCGGTTGCGCAGCTCGCGGGCGCCGACCGTGATCGGGCTGAACAGGGTGTTGTAGGCCATGGCGGGGTCCGTGCTGGCGATTGCGGGCGGCGCAGTCTAGGGGAGTTGCCGTTACGATGCAGGGGGGAGCATGGCGGAAGAGCATGATTTCGTCGTGATCGGCGGCGGCACCGCCGGCTGCGTGCTGGCCAACCGGCTTACCGCCGATCCGAAGACCAGCGTGGCCCTGCTGGAGGCCGGCGGCGAGGCGCGCCATCCCTTCATCCACATCCCGCTGATGGCGGGGCTGGTCTACTTCATGCGCTCGATCAACTGGAGCTACGAGACCGAGCCGGAGCCCCATCTCGACGGCCGCCGCATCCCCTGGCCGCGCGGCAAGGTGCTGGGCGGCACGTCCGCCATCAACGGCATGATGTACATGCGCGGCAACCGCCTGGATTACGACGGCTGGCGCCAGCTCGGCCTCGACGGCTGGGACTACGAGAGCGTGCTTCCCTACTTCAAGCGGGCCGAGGGGCACGGCTCCCGCCAAGACGCCTACCACGGCACCGACGGCCCGCTCCGCGTCAACCGCGCGGCCTCGAAGAACCCGCTCTACGACGTCTTTCTCGAGGCCTGCGACGCGCTGGGCCTGCCGCGCAACGACGACTTCAACGGCGCGGTGCAGGAGGGCATGGGCCGGCAGGATTTCTGCGTTAACCGCGGGCGCCGTGTGAACACCGGCCACGCTTTCATCCTGCCGGTGCGCGAGCGGCCCAACCTGCGCCTCGTGCTCCGCGCCCACGTCGAGCGGCTGCTCTTCGAGGGCCGTCGCTGCGTGGGCGTGGCCTATCGCCGGGGCGGGCAGCGGCACGAGATTCGCGCGCGGCGGGAGGTGATCCTCTGCGCCGGCACGATCAACTCACCCCAGCTGCTGCAGCTCTCGGGCGTGGGCGCGCCGGAGCATCTCCGCTCCCTCGGCATCGACGTCGTGGTGGAGAGCCCCGATGTCGGGCGCAACCTGCAGGACCACGCCGGCGTCTACGTGCAATACGCCTGCACGCAGCCGGTCGCGCTCTACGGCCTGCTGCGGCCGGACCGTGCGGCGCTCGCCTGCCTGCGTGCCTACCTCCTCGGCACCGGGCCCGGTACCTCGATCGCGCTGGAGGGCGGCGGCTTCGCGCGCAGCCGCGAGGGGCTTGACGCGCCCGATCTCCAGGTCACCTTCATCCCCGGTCTCACTCTGGACGTGACCCGCAAGAAGCAGGGCCGGCACGGCTTCCTCACCCACTGCTATCAGCTCAGGCCGGAGAGCCGCGGAGAGGTTCGCATCGCCGCAGCCGATGCATCCCGGCCGCCGGCGATCCACGCCAACACGCTCAGCGCCGAGATCGACCGCCGGGTGATGCGCGACGCGGTCCGCTTCGCACGGCGGATCATGGCCCAGTCGCCGTTCGACCCCTACCGCGGCCACGAGATCGCACCCGGCGAGCGTGCGCAGTCGGACGACGAGATCGACGCCTGGATCAGGGCCAACCTCACTACCGTCTGGCACCCGGTGGGCACCTGCCGCATGGGCCAGGACGAGCGCGCCGTGCTGGACGCGGAGCTGCGCCTGCGCGGCGCGGAGGGACTGCGGGTGGTCGATGCCTCGGTCATGCCGGTCATCACCAGCAGCAACACCGCGGCGCCCACCATCATGATCGCCGAGAAGGCGGCCGACATGATCCTGGGCAAGCCGCCGCTCCCCGCCGAAGCCCCGGCAGGCCCCTGAACGCCACACGGCTCGTGCGGGCGCACCGATCTCCTCTCGACACGCCCGGACTTGCCCCGGCCATTCACGTCGCCGGCGCCGCGCGGCAACCCAACGAGGAGTCTGCCATGATGGGGGCCGAGCCGGAGGCTCGGAGCGCGCAACTGCGCGCCGCGCCGGATGGCGCGTAGCCAAGCGAATGGAGTGAGCGCCCGGCGCCTGAGGGAAATGTAAGAGCCTAGGACTGGCGCCTGAGCGCGCCCTCGGCGGTGATGTCGCTCTTGAACGGCCAGTAGAGCTCGGCGTTCCGGGTGATTCCGCTGCGGCGGAAGATGATGATCAGCATCATCACCACGCCCACCACCACCCAGGTGCTGCTGGTGGGGAGCACGAAGCCGTCCTTGCCGAACATCCCGCTCTCCAGGTTCTTGAGCAGGTCGATCACCACGGTCAGCACCACGACGCCGACGACGGCGCCGGAGAGGCTTTGCATGCCCCCGATCACCAGCATCGCCAGCGTGATCAGCGTCAGGTTCAGGAAGAAGGTGTCGACCGTGAGCATCCCCAGGAAGTGGCCGAAGAGGCCACCCGCCATGCCACAGAAGAACGCGCTGATGACGAAGGCGAGCAGGCGCTGGCCGATGACGTTGACTCCGGCCGCCTTCGCCGCGACCTCATCGTCTCGCGACGCCCTTAGCGCGAGGCCGAATTTGGAGCGTGAATAGAAGAAGGCCGCGAAGATCGTGACCACCGCATAGCAGTAGGCGACCCAGGGCGTGGTCGTCTGCGGCAGTCCGATCACCGAGCTCGCGCCCGAGGTCCAGGTGCTCCAGCGCAGATAGACAGAATAGATGATCATCAGGAAGGCGAAGGTGCCAATGGATGCGGCAATTCCCGATAATCGCATCAGCGCAATGCCCGCGATCAGGGCCACGAAGGCGCTCAAGAGCCCCGCCAGGAAGATCGCAAGCACGAAATGATGGCTGTTGTCCAACAGATAACCCGGCAGCCCCGGCATGAACATCTCGCGGGTGTAGGGACAGCAGGTCTGCCAGCCGGTGGCGTAGGCGCCGATCATCATGAAGCCAATGTGGCCGAACGACATGATCCCGGAGTTGCCAATGAACATGTAGAGCGCCACCACGATCACGACGCGGATCAGGCCCTCGGTCAGCGTCCGGGCCAGGATCCTGTCGTCGAGCGCGACCACGATCGCCGTGATGACGAGCAACCCGATGCACAGATTGACCACCGGCCAGAAGTGCCGGATGCGCTGCATGAGCGGGGTGGTGGCGTCGATCATCACACCCGCTCTTTGAACGCCCTGGTCGGCACCAGCCCCTGGGGCCGGGCCAGCAGAATCACCACCACCAGGCCGAACACGAAGGCGTCGCGGAAGCCCCGCATGCCCTCGGGCAGGATCGCGATCAGCACGGTCGAGAAGATCCCCACCACGTAGCCGCCGACCACGGCGCCGATCAGGCTGCCCATACCGCCGATCACCGTGGCGATGAAGGCGTAGAGCATCAGGAAGACGCCGCCGCGGAAGCTCAGGATGCCGGTCTGCGTGTGGTACATCAGCGCCATGATGCCGGCGAGCGCGCCCGAGATGACGAAGGCGAGCGCGATCACCCGGGTCGCGTTGACGCCGAGCATCCGCGCCATCCTGAAGTCCTCGGCCGCGGCCCGCATCTCCACGCCGATCGGCGTGCGCCTCAGGAAGATCGTGAGCAGGATAAGCAGGATCCAGGTCACCGCCACGATCACGAGCTGCAGGATCGGCACCTGCACCTTGTCCGAGAGCGGGATCACGCCGGTGAGCTCAGGCCAGAGGCCAACCGCCTTCGGCCGCCCGCTGTAGATCATGATGATGAGGTTCTGGATCGAGAAGCTGAGCGCCACCGAGGCGATCATCAGCACGGCGGGCGGCGCCGTCTGAATGTGCCGGAAGAGCAGGAAATAGGAGGCGAGCGCCCAAACGACCACCACGCCCACCACGCAGATGATCAGCGCCACCGGGTGGAAGTCGAGGATCAGCGGGACCGCGACCACCGCCGTCGCCGGCACGATCAGCGAGAACCCGCCCACCGTGATGAAGTCGCCGTGGGCGAAGTTGATCAGCCTGAGCACGCCGAAGAGCAGCCCGATACCCAAAGCGCCAAGGGCGTAGAAGCTCCCCAGGCTCAGGCTGGAGATGATGACCTGGACGACGACTTCCATCAGAAGGTCGCCTCGCCGGCGTGCTCCACACCTTCGGTGAAGCCGAAATAGGCCTGGCGCACCTTCTCGCCGTCTTGCAGGTCCGCGGCGTCGCCTTCCAGCTGAATCTCGCCGCTGCGCAGCACGTAGATGCGGTCCGCCGCCTTGATCGCGCGCTCCGAGCTCTGCTCGACGATCAGCAGCGTGAGCCCCCGGGATTCCCTCAGCTCAAGCAACACCTCGTAGACCCGGTCCACCAGGTTGGGCGCGAGCCCGAGCGAGGGCTCGTCGATGGTCATGATTCTGGGGTTGGTCAGAAGCGCCCGGCCGATCACCAGCATCTGCTGCTCGCCGCCGGAGAGCTTGCCCGCAGCCCCCCTGCGCCGCTCTGCCAGAACCGGGAAGAGCTCCAGCACCCGCTTGAAATCTGCCTCGATCTCGGCCCGGTCGCGGCGCATCCGGGTGCCGAGCCGCAGGTTCTCCTCGACGCTAAGCGTGGTGAAGACGTGCCGGCCTTCCGGCACCTGGGAGATGCCGTGCCGCGCCACCGCCTCCGGTGTGAGGCCGACGATAGACTGACCGTCGAAGTTGATCGTGCCCTGGGATGGCCGCAGGACGCCCGAGATGGTGAGCAGCGTCGTCGACTTGCCGGCGCCGTTGGGGCCGACGACGCAGACGATCTCGCCCTCGCTGACGCCGATGGAGACGCCGCGCACGGCCGGAACCCGGCCATAGTGCACGTAGATGTCTTCGACCGAGAGTAGCATCCGCGTCACTCGTGGCCGAGGTAGGCGGCGATGACCGCTTCGTTGCTCTGCACCTCGGCAGGCGTGCCGCGCGCGATGGTCCGGCCGCTGTCGAGCACGTGGATTCGCTCGCAGACGCCCATGATGACCCGCATGTTGTGCTCGATCAGCAGCACGCCGCAGCCGAAGCGCTCCGGAATCTCGCGCACCAGGTGCATCACGTCGTCGCATTCAAGGTCGGACATCCCGGCCGCGGGCTCGTCCAGCAGGACAAAAGTGGGGTTCATCGCCAGCGCGCGGGCGATGCCGACCCGGCGCTCGTCGGTATAGGGCAGCACGCCCGCCGGGTCTTGAGCCTGATCGGCGAGGCCGATCCACTCCAAAATCTCCATCGCCTGTGTATGCGCCTTGCGGCGGGAGAGGCCGAGGCTCACGCCGGCGACCTCGACATTCTCGCTTACCGGCATGTCGCGGAAGAGGCGCCCAGCCTGGAAGGTGCGGGCCACGCCGTGTCGCCTGATCCAGTGGGGCGTAAGCCTGGAGATCACCTTGCCGCCGAGCAGCACCTCGCCAGCAGCGGGCACTTGGAATCCGGTCATGGCATTGACGAGCGTCGTCTTGCCAGCGCCGTTGGGCCCGATCAGGCCGAGGATCTCGCCCTGGTGCAGGGTCTCGTCCACGCTGTCGACAGCGGTGAGGCCTTCGAAGCGGACAGTGACGCCGCGCGCTTCCAGCGTATGGCCGTTCTGCGCTTCCGCCTTGGATCCGGCGTCTTCTGACACCAGCCACCCCCCGTTGCCCAAACCACTCCGCGCGCCGCCGCGCGGACGATGCGGCCGCACGGGCGCCCGCACAGCCGCAGTTCCCTCGTTAGCTACCGAACGCCGGGTCGCGAATCAACGGGGAATTCGCATGGCGTTCTCGATCGGGCCTACGGAATTCACTTGACCTTTTCGTCTGCGTTCGATTGGGCCTGTGACCGGCCCTGCAATCGGGCTTGCAAAAGCCGACGCCGCATTGACAATGCGTCGGTTTAGGGGGCTCGGCATTCCGCCGAGTGCTTGGCACTTGCCATGAGACATTGAGAGGGAGGTCACTTCGGATGAGAAAACTTGCATCAATCGCTGCGGCCGGCGCACTTGCGCTGGGCGCGGTATCGGCCGCGCCGGCGGTGGCGGACGACCACGAGGTCGTCTTCGGCTTCGCCGCGTCGTATTCGGGCTGGATGCAGGCCTATAGCGGGCCCTCGACCAACGCCGCGTTGATCGCGATCGACGACTGGAACGCCAAGGGCGGCCTCCTCGGCAAGCAGATCAGGCCGGTCTTCGCCGACGCCAAGACCGAGCGCGCAGAAGGCGCCAAGGCCGGGATCTCCGTCATCAACGATGGCGCCATCGCCATGGCGGTGGATTGCGACTACGACTTCGGTGCGCCCGCCGCGCTGCAGGCGCAGAACGCAGGCCTCATTTCGATCTTCCTGTGTGCGGAGAGCGTGCTCGCCGGCATCCAGGGAATCGGCAAGTACTCGTTCTCGAGCTCGATCCTCGCCGCGGTGCAGGGTGCCACGATCGCCGAGTGGGGTTACAAGGTGAAGGGCTGGCGCACAGCCTACCTCCTGCTCGACGACATTCTCGAGTACAACAAGGGCATCTGCTACGGCTTCGACTGGATGTGGCGCGAAGTGCTCGGCGGCGAGGTCGTCGGCCACGACGTCTACCAGAACGACGATCCCAGCATTCAGGCGCAAGTCGACCGCATCAGGGCGCTGCCCGAAGAGCCCGACATCATCGAGAACTGCAGCTACATTCCCGGCGGGGCGAGCGCGATCAAGCAGATCCGCGCGGCAGGTATCACTGCCCCGATCGGCGGCGGCAGTTCCATGACGGGCGTCTACTGGCAGGATTCGGTGCCTGGTCTCTCCGGCCACTTCGTGCCCGAGCAGGCCTCGATCTATGGCGACGATCCGCGCCCGGCGGTGCAGGAGTTCCTCAAGAAGTACGAAGCCAAGTTCGGCGAGCCGGTGAACAACCAGTACGCCTTCCCCGGCTATGTGGTCTTCGAGATGTGGGCCAAGGCCGTCGAGAAGGCCGGCACCTTCGATTCCGACGCCGTCGTCGAGGCGCTGGAGAGCTTCCGCGAGGAGCCGGTGCTGGTCGGCACGCGCACCTTCACGGACCAGCTCCACCATCAGAACTTCGCGCCGTACCTGATCGTGGAGACCACCAACAATCAGCCGGCGGTCGTCGACTCCTGGACCATTTCGGAGCCGGTGCCCATGGATGTGCTGTTCGGCAAGCGTTACGAGTACATCGCCCGCTGAACGAGTGTGGAACGATAGCGCCCGCTAGGCGGGTGTAACGACGGGAGGGGGCTGCGATCTCAGCGTCGCAGCCTCGCTCCTCCGCATTGAGACCATCGCCCCGTCCGGGCAACCGGGCGGGGCGCTTTCCTTGCCGTGCGCTTGGGCGAACGCGTGCTATCGTCGGCTCGGAAAGACTCGGGTTCGGAGAGTATCGATGGCGCCGGTCTACTACCACACGGGCCGATTCCCACCCGAGGGACGCCTGGACTGGCCTGCGCTGATTCCGTTCATCGGTCCCGCGGCGGCGGCGGTGGCGCGCTACGACGGAACGCTCGCTGCCATTCCGAATCCACGTATCTTGCTGGCTCCCTTGATGACTCGAGAGGCAGTGCTCTCCTCTCGCATTGAAGGTACCCAAGCGACGATGGGTGAAGTCCTCGGGTTCGAGGCCGGACAGGAGCCCGATTCGCCCGCACGTCGTGACGATATTTGGGAGGTGCTCAACTACCGTGCCGCGATGCGACGGGCGGAAGAGATGTTGGGGAAGCTGCCGCTGTCACAACGAGTGATCCGCGAAGCGCATTCCGTGCTGCTTTCCAGGGTACGCGGCGAGGGCAAATTGCCGGGCGAGTACCGGAAAACTCCGAACTGGATCGGAGCACCTGGCTGCTCCCTTGAAGAGGCCAAGTTTGTTCCCATCGGAGCGGATAGGCTTCCAGACGCAATGAGCGCGTGGGAACGATACATCCATCAGGAGTCCCCCGACCGGCTGATCAAGCTCGCAATCCTGCACGCCGAATTCGAGGCTCTGCATCCGTTCCTCGACGGTAATGGGCGGCTCGGGCGGATGCTGGTGCCGTTGCTGCTTTGGCAAGACGGGCTTATCCGAGAGCCGACGTTCTACATTAGCGCTTACTTCGAGGTTCACCGCGACGGCTATTACGATAGTCTGCTCGCCGTCTCTCGCGACGATGATTGGACCGGATGGTGCAGATTTTTCTTGGAAGCCGTGCGATTGCAGGCCGAGGACAACCTGACCAAGGCAAAGGGCATCATTTCCCTTTACGAGGACTTGAAGCGTCGCGTGCCGGAACTGACCCGTTCTCGCTACGCGATCCACTCGTTGGACTGGATTTTCGGGCATCCGATATTCAGAGCTTCCGACTTCGCGGCCGGGACCGGCATGTCCGGAAGAACAGCGCGGCGAATTCTGGACGCTCTGTGCGAAGGCGACGTTCTTCAGGTCTTCGTCCCTGGTAGCGGCCGTCGAACGTCCGTTCTCGCGTTCCCCGACCTCCTGAGCCTCACGGATAGCGAGGCGGAGATTTGACGGTCATCCATGGCCAACAACACTCGTTGTTGGCCATTTTTGAGCAAAAGTGTCCAACAACCGAATTTGCCGGCCACAGATGACCGGCAAATTGAGGTCTTTCGGCGGCTCCTCTCATTCCAACGGAATGGCGCTACCTCATCGCAAGGACGGAGCGCCATCAAACGCGAGCACGACATTCGGTTGTCACCCCCGCGCCGCTTTGCGATGATCGGGACGAGCCCGGCGGCTCAAGGATTGGTGTGATGAACAGTGGCGGCGAGCAAGGCGCGGGCCCCTATCTGGAGGGGCAGTTGCTGGTCGCCATGCCGACGATGGCGGACCCGCGCTTCGCGCACACCGTCATCTACATGTGCGCCCATTCGGAAGACGGCGCGATGGGCCTCGTCGTCAACAAGCTCCTCGAATCGCTCAGCTTCTCGGACCTGCTCGAGCAGCTCGAAATCGAGCCCGCGCACGAGAGCAAGCCCATCCCGGTGCATTTCGGCGGCCCGGTCGAGGCCGCGCGCGGCTTCGTCCTCCACTCCACCGACTACACCCACGAAGCCACCATGCAAGTGGATGACGGCTTCTCGCTGACCGCCACCATCGATGTTCTGAAGGCCATGGCAGAGGGCCGCGGCCCACGCCTCAGCATGCTGGCTTTGGGCTATGCCGGCTGGGCGCCGGGCCAGCTCGACCGCGAGATGCAGGAGAACGGTTGGCTCACCGTGCCGGCCGACGAGGAGCTGGTCTTCGACGAGGCCCAGGACGCCAAGTGGGAGCGTGCCGTCGGCCGCCTCGGGTTCGACCCCGGCAACCTCTCGGGCTTCGCCGGCCGAGCTTAGCCGAGACTTCCCACCACGCTCACGGCTTGCGCGGTGTGATCGTCGCGTAAAGCAGGTGATCCTGCCACTGGCCTGCGATCTTGAGGTAGGCGCGCGCGTACCCCTCGCAGCGGAACCCGGCCTTCTCCAGCAGCTTCCGGCTGGCGGTGTTCTTGGGCATGCACGCGGCCTCGACCCGGTGCAGGCCGAGCGGCCCGAAGCAATGGCCGAGCAGGCCGGTGAGCGCCTCGCTCATGTGGCCCTCGCGCGCATGGGGGCGGCCGATCCAGTAGCCGACGCTGCAGGACTGCGCCGCGCCACGCTGCACGTTGCTGAGAGTCATCCCGCCGAGCAGCGCGTCGTCCCTGCGGCGGAACAGGAAGAAGGCGTAGCCCAGATCGTCCTGGCCGTCGCGCAACTGGCGGCGGATGCGGCGGCGGAAGGCGCTGCGGGTCAGCGCGTCGCTCGGCCAGGTCGGCTCCCACGGGCTCAGGAATTCGCGCGAGAGCGCCCGGAGCTCGGCCCAGGCCCGCCAATCCCGCATCTGCGGCGGCCGGAGGTAGAGCGAGCGCGTCTCCACCGTCGCCTCGCGCGTGGAATCGTTGGCGGGGCGGAGGAACGCCATCAGCCGGGCACCCTGATCCTGAACGCGTAGATGCCGGCGTCCTCTTGCCAGCCCTGGAGCTCGAACGGCGTGGTTTCGCAAAAGTGCTTGAAGTCGATCACCGCCGCCGGGTCAGTCGCGAGCACCTCCAGCGTTGCGCCAGGGGCGAGGCGCTTGAGCGCCTTGCGCGCCTTGAGCACCGGCAGTGGGCACATCAGGCCGCGCACGTCGAGGGTCTCGTCCGCACCGGGCCGAACATCGGGCACGGCATCCGGCAGCCGCCCGATCGGCTCAGGCGAAGCGGGCGGCGATCGAGTCATGATCTTCGAGCCTGGCGATGGGGCCGAGCGCGGCGACCGTGGGGCGGCCACCCTGCAGGATGCGGCACGCGGTGCGCTGCACCGCCTCGCGGTCCACCGCATCGACGCGCTCGATCAGCTCGGCGACCGTGAGCGGCCGGCCGAACAGCAGAATGTGGCGGCCCAGCCGCTCGGCTCGCGCCTGGGTGCTCTCGAGGGACATCAGCAGCCCGGCCTTGAGCTGGGCGCGGGCGCGGGCCACTTCCTCGTCGCCCACCGTGGCGCATGCGTTGACCAGCTCGTCCGCCATCACCGGGATCAGCTCCGCCAGCTCGTCCTCGCCGGCGCCGGCATAGACGCCGAAGATGCCGCCGTCGGCGTAGCTGGAGGCGAAGGTGAAGACCGAGTAGGCCAGGCCGCGCCGCTCCCGGATTTCCTGGAAGAGCCGCGAAGACATGCCGCCGCCCAGCAGCGTGGACATCACCTGCAGCGCGTAGAAATCGTCGTCGTCGTAGGCGAGGCCGTCGAAGCCTATGAGCAGGTGCGCCTGCTCTAGATCGCGCGCAATGCGGCAATCGCCGCCGCTATAGACCGCAGCCGCAGGCGCCGGCACCGGGCCTTCCGGCAGTGCGGTGAATGCCGTCTCCGCTGCCGCGACCAGGGCGTCGTGATCGACCCGGCCCGAGCCCACCAGCACCATGCGCGCCGCCCGGTAATGCGCGTCCATATAGGCCGCGAGCGCCTCGCGCGAATAGGAGCCCACGCGCTCGGGCGGGCCCAGGATCGTGCGGCCGATGGGCTGGTCCGGATAGGCGGTCTCCTGAAATCGGTCGAACACCAGGTCGTCCGGCGTGTCGTTGACCTGCGCGATCTCCTGAATCACCACCGCACGCTCGCGCTCCAGCTCCTCCGGATCGAAGGTCGAGTGCTGGAGGATGTCGGCCAGCAGGTCGAGCGCCAGCGGCACGTCCTCTTTCATCACCTTGGCGTAGTAGGCCGTGGTCTCCCTGGACGTGTAGGCGTTGAGATGGCCGCCCACCGCCTCGATCTCCTCGGCGATGTCGCGCGCGCTGCGCCGCTCTGTGCCCTTGAAGGCCATGTGCTCCAGCAGGTGCGAGAGCCCGTTGGTCTCTTCGGTCTCGCAGCGCGCGCCGACATCGACCCAGAGCCCGACCGAGGCCGTCTCGACATGGTCGACGGGATCGCTGACCACCCTGAGTCCGTTGGCGAGCGGCGTGATCTGTACGCTCACGCCACGCACTCCCGCTGCGGCGCGTGGACCCGGTCGCGGATGAAGCGCGTGAGCAAGGCCGCATCCACGGGCAGCTCCGTCACCCTTTCGGGCTTCGCCGCGAGCGCCGCGAGCCGAGGCGGCAAGGCCGGACGAATGCCGACGGCGCGCTCGATGGCGTCGGGGAACTTGGCGGCGTGCGCCGTCGCCAGGCTCACCATCGGCGCCGCGCCGGCGCCATGGAGGCGGGCGGCGTGAACACCTGCCGCGCTGTGCGGGTCGATCATGCGCCCGCTCTCGCGCCACACCTCCGCGATGGTGGCGAGACAGGCATCGTCGTCGGCACGTGCGGCGGCGAAGACGGCCTTGGCCTCCGCGAGCCGGGTGCCGCGCAGGGTGAATTCGCCGTGCTCGGCAAGCTCGGTCATCAGCGCGCGCACGGCAGCGCCGTCGCGGCCCGAGAGGTCGGCCAGCAGCCGCTCGAAGTTGCTCGCAACCTGAATGTCCATGCTGGGGCTCAGCGTCCTGTGGACCGTCCCCTTGCGGTAGAGGCCGGTCTCGAAGAAGCGGGCGAGAATGTCGTTCCGGTTTGTGGCGACCATGAGGCGTTCGATGGGGACGCCCATCTGCCGCGCGGCATACCCGGCGTAGACATTGCCGAAGTTGCCCGTGGGCACGGTGAAGGAGATCGCGCGGCCCGGCGCGCCGAGGGCGAGCGCAGCATAGACGTAGTAGGCGGTCTGCGCCGCGACACGGGCCCAGTTGATCGAGTTGACCGCTGCGAGCCCGATTTCGTCCCGAAGCGCCAGGTCCGCGAAGAGCGCCTTCACCAGCGCCTGGCAGTCGTCGAAGGTGCCGGCGATGGCGACGTTGTGGACGTTGGGCTCGGCCGCCGTCGTCATCTGGCGGCGCTGCATCTCGGAGACCCGGCCCGCCGGGTGGAGCACGACCACGGAGAGCGCCTCGCGGCCGCGGAAGGCCTCGATTGCCGCAGCCCCCGTATCGCCCGAGGTGGCAACGAGGATCGTCGCCGTGCGTCCGCGCTTCGCCAGCACGGCGTCGAGCAGGCGCGCCACCATCTGCAGCGCAAAGTCCTTGAAGGCGAGCGTCGGCCCATGGAACAGCTCCAGCAGCCACTGGTCGGGGCCGAGCTGCACCAGCGGCGCCGTCGCGGGATGGTCGAAGCCGGCGTAGCTCTCCGCCGCGATCGCCGCCAATTGCGTGCGCGAGAACGCGCGCCCGGTGAACTCTGCCATGACGACGGCGGCGACGTCGGCGTAGGGTCGGCCGCAGAGCGCCGCGAGCGCGTCGTTGTCGAGGGCCGGCCAGCGCTCGGGGATATAGAGGCCGCCGTCGCGGGCGAGACCCTGGAGCAGGGCGTGTTCGAACGAGACCGTCTGCCCACCGGTCTGCCGCGTGCTGATGTAGCGCAAGCCGCGCTCTCCGTGCTGGTGCGCCCTCGTCCCGCCCTGGCCAGACTATACGCGCCGGCTGCCGGCCGGCAAGGAAGGGCGGGTCCGGCGGGCAATTTCGCCATTTGGCCGGGGCGCCCGAGGGTTGTACGCTGCGCCCGCGGCCTGGGGCGGCCACCGAGCCGGCCAGCGGCGCGCATGAGCGATTCAAGGGAGACACACACATGCTTCGATCGTTGCGAACGGTGGCCCTGGCAGGCGCCGCCACGGTGGCCGGCGCCGCGTTGGCGTTGGGCGCTCTCGACACCAAACCCGCCAAGGCCGAAGGCGGTGGCACGCTGATCTGGTCGATCCCGGCGGCCATGAGCCTGTTCGATCCGCCGCAGTCCTGCGGCTGGCTCACCAAGAACGCCACCCACATGATCTTCGACGGCCTGGTCGAGCTGGAGCTCGGCAAGCCGGAGCAGGGCTGGGCGACGCTCCGGCCGGCGCTTGCCGAGTCCTGGACCGTCTCCGAGGACGGCAAGACCTACACCTTCAACCTGCGCAAGGGCGTGAAGTTCCACGACGGCACGCCGTTCAACGCCGAGGTGGCGAAGTGGAACTACGACCGCTTCTCCAACCCCGACGCGCCGCAGTACAACGAGGTGGCCAACGCGTACCTGAACTTCTATGCGCGTTGGATCGAGTCCACTCGCGCGGTCGACGAGAACACCTTCGAGATCGTTCTCACCCAGCCGCACTACGAGTGGCTGCAGATCGGCCAGTCCTCCTGCGGGCAGCCGGAGATGATCAGCCCGACCGCGTGGGAGAAGTACGGAGATCAGGACATCGCGCTCCACCCGGTCGGCACCGGGCCGTTCAAGTTCGTTGAGCGTGAGATCGACGTGATGGTCGTGCTCGAGCGCAACGACGACTACTACGGCGAGCCGGCGAAGCTCGACTACATGGTCTATCGCCAGATCACCGACCCCGCGACGCGTATCGCGGCGCTCAGGGCCGGCGAGATCAACATGGTCACCGAGCCCACCTGGGACGAGATCGAGAACCTGGTGGACGAGGGCTTCCAGCTCCTGCTGCAGCCCAACGTGCCCTCGGTCTGGTACGCCGCGTTCAACATGAAGCACCCGGCGCTTCAGGATGTGCGCGTGCGCAAGGCGATCAACATGGCGATCGACCGTGAGGGCGTGGCCCGCGAGGTGCTGAGAGGCACCGGCAAGGCCGAGCACGGCATGCTGTCCGCCGGCACCTTCGCCTACGATCCCGACTACAACCCCTATCCCTACGACCCCGAGGGTGCCAAGGCGCTGCTGGCCGAGGCCGGCTACGGGGACGGCGGGCTGGAGCTCACCTTCGAGATCTTCGACTACGGCTGGAACGAGGCTTGGGAGAAGTGGATGCAGCGCGACCTCAAGAAGGTCGGCATCGACCTCAAGCTGAACAAGCTGGAGTGGATGACCTATCTCGGCAAGTGGCTCCAGGGCATGCCCGAGACCGTGGCGATGAACAGCATGGGCTGGGGCTGGTCGGTACCTTACTGGACCGCCCACGCCACCCGTTGCGACCATCACCCGCCGAACGGCATCAACGGCGGCTGGTACTGCAACGAGAAGGTCGATGCACTCTATCAGCAGGCGATCCAGACCGAGGATCAGGCTGAGGCCACGAAGCTCTATCGCGAGGCCAACCGCATTATCATGGAAGAGGACGTCGCCTTCGTGCCGGTGTTCAGCTACCACAATCCGATCGTTCTGGCGCCCAACGTGAAGGGCTTCGTGAACGGTCAGGAGAACTGGTACGACTACACCCTGCCCTGGGTAGAGGAGTAGGGATCGCGGATAGCAGCGAGTGGGCCGCCGGGCGCAAAGCCCGGCGGCCGGCGGCGTGTGTGCTTCGTCAGTCACCGTTCTGGCTCCGGCCCGCCTCGCGCGCCAGGTAGAACGACAGGCTCTCCAGCGACACGGTCAGGTCGACGCTCTTCAGCTTCACGTGCGGCGGCACGCGCAGGGCGCCGGGAGAGAAGTTCAGCACGGCGGTAATGCCGGCTTCCACGACCGTCTGCACCACTTCCCGCGCGGACGCCTCCGGCACGGCGATGACCGCAATGGTAATCGCCTCGCGGCGGGCGATCTCCTCGAGGTCGCGGATGTCGTGGATGGCGACGCCGCCGCGCGACACGCTTCC
>JAJDUK010000030.1 GCA_022826665.1 Alphaproteobacteria bacterium
GTAGTCCGCCCCGTGGCGCTCCACCAGTTTGTCGAAGCGCCAGCGCGGAAACGCCTTCATCAGTCCGCCGAAAACCGTATCCTGGTAGGGCATGGCTTGGGCTCCATTGCGAGCTTCGATTCAACAGGTCTTGCAAAAACCAAGTTGAATCCAAGCCATGCACCTTGTCTACCCAAGCTAAACCGGACAAAGTTAGACTCCCCTTCCGAACCATAGGGACGGATGGGAGCAGAGCGGGCACTGGGGTACTCTTTGCGACCGTAAGACACTGATATTCAGACTGTTTTTCTTTTGCAGGCGATTCACGGTACTACGCAGGGTATGTTCTAACGGCAGCGGAGCGCCCCGCCGAAGGCATACCGGACGATTGCGGATTGAAGACACGTTCGCTAATATGCCCGCAGGACATATCGAGAGCGGGAGAGTGCAGACGTGGGCGCCGTCAAGCTGAACAGGAGAACCATAGACCGCCTGACCGTGGAACGCGGCAACCGGGTGTTCTGGGACAGCGAGCTGCCGGGGTTCGGCATAAGGGTGCACTCCACCGGGCACAAGGTCTATGTCGCGCAGGCCCGAGTTCCGGGAGGCCTGCCCAAGCGCGGCGTCATCGGCCGGTATGCGGAGATAACCAACGAAGAGGCGCGGCGCAAGGCGGCGGAGATGATCGACCGGATCCGGCGCGGCCTGGACCCGGTGCCGCCGCCGGAGCCGCCGGAGCCGACGGTGGCGGAGCTGGCCGAGCGCTACATGACGGTGCACGTCGAGGTGAACTGCCGGCCGGGAACGGTGGAGCAATACCGGTCCCTGCTCGATCTGCACATCCTGCCGGAGCTGGGCGGGCTCAAGCTGTCCGAGGTCAACCGCTCGCACGCCTCGGCGCTGCATTACAGGCTGCGGGATAAGCCCAACCGGGCCAACCACGCCGTGGGCCTGTTGTCGCGGATGTTCAATCTGGCGATCGCCTGGGGCATGATCCCGGCGCGGCCCAACCCCTGCCGGTCGGTCAAGCGCTACAAGCAGCCCGAGTGCGAGCGGTTCCTGAACGAAGAGGAATATGCGCGCCTCGGGCGGGTGCTGTCCGAAGCGGAGCCGGAAGGGGGCCTGATGGCTTCGGCGGTGGCGGCGGTCCGGCTGCTGCTGCTCACCGGGTGCCGCAGGACCGAGGTTCTGAGGCTGCGGTGGGACGACGTCGACCGCGCGGCGGGGGAGCTGCGCATCCGGGAGTCCAAGACCGGTCCGCGCCGGGTGCCCCTGACGGGGCCGGTGGCGCGGGTGCTGGCGGGCATACCGCGCATCGAGGACAATCCCTGGGTCATCGCGGGTGGCAGGCGCGGCGAACCTCTCAAGGACATCAACTCCTACTGGTACCGGCTGCGCGAGCGCGCGGGGCTGGACGACCTGCGGCTTCACGACTGCCGGCACAGCTTCGCCTCGCAGGCGCTGGCGACCGGCGAGGGTCTGCCGACCATCGCGCGGCTGCTGGGCCACAAGACGGTGATGACGACCTACCGCTACGCGCATCTCGCGGAGGACAGCGAGAAGGCGTCGGTGGCCAGGGTGGGGGACAGCATCGGCAACGATCTCCTGTCCGCCGGCCCCGGCGGCGACGGGGTGGCGGCGTAGCACGGAAGGCGGGGAGATGGGCGATGGCGAAGCTCAGGCGGACGGCGATCTCGCGCAGGACGGTCGGGCGGCTGAAGGCCGACGCGGACACGGTGTTCTGGGACAGCGAGCTCCAGGGCTTCGGGGTGCGCGTCTATGCGAACGGGCGAAAGGTCTATGTGGCGCAGACGCGCTCGGGCGGCGCGCACCCCGTTCGCGTGACCATCGGGCGCGTCGGGGTCATCACGCCGGAGGAGGCGCGCCGGCGGGCGGCGCGGGTCATCTCCCGGATCAAGTCCGGCGAGGAGCCCGTGGCCGAGCCGGAGGCGGTGACGATGGCGAAGGGGCCGACGGTGGGCGAGCTGGTGGAGACCTATATCAAGGAGGTGGTCGAGGTGCGCCTGAAGCCGAAATCGGCAAAGACCTACCGCAGCTCGATCGACAACCACATCCTGCCGGCGTTCGGACGGAAGCCGGCGCTGTCGATCGACCATGCGGCGGTGTCGGCGTTCCATCATTCGCTGCGCGAGACGCCGAGGATGGCCAACCAGGCGGTGGAGGTGCTGTTCCGGATCTACCGCGCCGCCGAGGAGCGCGAGACGATCCCGGAGGGCAGCAACCCCTGCCGGCAGATCGCGATGAACCGGCCGCGACGTCACGAGCGCTTCCTGACCGACGAGGAGTTCCAGCGTCTCGGATGGGCGCTGGACGAGGCGGAGGAGAATGGCGGCGCGAGGATGTACGCCGCGATGGCGGTCAGGCTGCTGCTTCTGACAGGCTGCCGCAAGAACGAGATCGTCTACCTGCACTGGGACCATGTCGACCTGGAGGCCGGGGAGATGCGGCTCCCGGACACGAAGACCGGCCCCCGGAGGGTGCAGCTGTCGCCGGCCGCCGTCGCGCTGCTGGAGCGGATCCCGCGGGCGGACGGCAACCCCCATGTCATCGCGGGGGCGCGGAGTGCGAAGGCCATGTCGAACCTCCAGGCCCATTGGGCGGCAATCCGTGAGCGCGCCGGGCTTGAGGACATGCGCCTGCACGACTGCCGGCACAGCTTCGCGTCCCGGGCGCTGGCGCTCGGCGAGAGCCTGCCGATGATCGGCAGGATGCTCGGCCACAGCGAGGTGAAGACGACCGCGCGCTACGCGCATCTCGCCCGGGATTCGGTGCATGAGGCCGGAGAGCGGGTCGCCGTGAGGATCGAAGGGCTGCTGGAACGGGATTGTCCGCCGCTCGGGGCCTGAGGGCGCAAGAGCGGCGTCCTGTCCGGCTGTCGATAACGGCCGGCTGTCGCGTCGACGGAATCGGCGCCTCCCGAATTGCACCGCGCCGAACGGCTGCCGCACGCGATGAGCCGGCCGGCGGCGCCGTCGAAACTTCTCCCGATCTCAATGCACGAGCGGTCCGGCGCCGGGCCAACCGCCGGCCCCGGATGAGGGTCGCGGAGGAGTCGTTCACGACCTGACCGGCGCCGGCTTCCGGCGGCCGCTGACCTGACCGGCAGCCCCCGGCATCTCCCTTCCCGGAAATCACTCGTGTCCGGCGCCGAACCCGGTCCGGCGAGCCGGCCGCTTATCCCAAACCCGATCCGTGACGGCGTTGGAGTCGGCCGTTTCCGGCCCGTCCGGGCAAGGCGTCCGGCCGGAGTCCGCGAGCCCGATCATCGCCGTGCGTCCCCGTGCGTCCCCGTGCGCCCTCAAGGGTGGTCGTTTGCGAATCGCAATTCGACCATCCCCGGCGACCGCCTTCTGCGCTTCGATGGCCGCGCTTGCGTCCGGATCGGTCCGGGCGCCGTCGAAGCCAGGGGGTGGGGAATGACGGAAGAGGTCAAATATCTGAACACGGTCCAGGCGGGGCGCGTGCTCGGCCTGGCGCCGAAGACGCTGGCCCGCTACCGCTGCACGGGGAAGGGGCCGGTGTTCTGCCGGTTCGGCAACCGGGTCCGTTATCGGTTGGAGGACCTGGACGACTGGGCGGAGACGCGCCGGCGCGCGTCGAATCGAGCGCAGAGCCGTCATGGCCGGGTGCCGTGCCGCCGGCATCGACGGGATGGCGGGCGTCCTGGACGCAGCGCGGGCTGGAAGCCAGATACTGCGAGGACACCCTCCTGGTCTGCCTGGCCCCGGACGAGCTCAAGGGCACGGGCGCCGACCACCGGGCGGTGCACGCGGCGCCGCACGCCTACGGCGGCGGGGAGAAGCCGGTGCTGCACTGGCTGGAGAGCGGCACGGCCGTGGGCGGTGCCGGGAGGGCGGACGTGACCCTGCCGGACTGCCTGTCAGAAGCTGCGCAGGGCGGCCCGCTGCCCTCGGGCCGCGCCGCGCTCGCGGGCGCCGTGCGCGATCCCTTCCTGCACACCGTCGAGCGCGTGAGCCGCGAGCGCAAGGAGGAGTCGTGTCCGGCTGGCACCCACGGCGACGGCCGCACGCTGGTGCGCGAGGTGACGCGGACCGAGAACGGCCGGGGCGATCCGGTGGGCGATCCGGTCGAGGGGCCCTGGGAGATGCTGATCGACCTTTGCCGGGCCGACTACAGCCGGTGGGAGCACTACACGCTCACCTGCCACTGGGACGCCGGCCCGCCCCACAGCCGGCGCATGGAAGGGCGCGAGGTGTGGCGGCGGCTGCGGACGGTGAGTGCGGCGGGCGAGACCCTGGGGACGCCCGAGTTCGTCTCGACCAGCTGCTGGACCGGCAATGCGCTGCCACCCCCGCCGGTGCCGGCGATCTCGGAGACCGCGCGCGAGGAGACGAAGAGCGGGAGCTGCCCGGCGGGCTACACCGGCAGCATCGGCTACCGGCGCACGGTGACGCTGCGGTCCACCCGCTTCCCCTGGGACGAGGCGCCGGTGATGCAGACGATCACCGGTGCATGGACGGTGGCGAGCGACGGCTGCGTGGCGGTGCCGGAGCCGGACGTTGATGGCCCCGGTCACGGCGACCCCGGCGGCCCAGACGGGGGAGCGGGCGCGCCGGGCGGCGACAGCTGCGGCGCCCCTGCGCCCGGTGAATCGGTGGGAGACACCTGCAGCGCCGACGGCATCGGCGGCATCGGCGGTGGGGACGGCGGCGGCGACGGCGGCGCAGGCGGCTGCTTCCTGACCACGGCGGTCGTGGAGCTGCGCGGCGAGGCGGACGGCGGGCCGACGCTGACCGCTCTGCGCGGCTTCCGCGACGGCTACATGACACGTACCGCCGAACGCCGGGCGCTGGTCGACGAGTACTACGCCGTCGCGCCCATGATCGTCGCGGCGATTCCCGCCGGGCATGCCGAGTGGGAGCGGATCGCGGCGGGGGTGGACGCGGCCGTCGAGGCGATCGCCGGCGGTTCCGACGACATGGCGTTCGGCATCTACGTCGATCTGGTGAGCCGCCTGAAGGCGGACTGGCTGCGGGACTCGGCCGCCGGAGCCAACGGAGGCCGGCCGTGAGGTCGTCGCGGGTATCGGTGCGGGGTCTCGCGGCCGCGGCCGCCCTGGCTGCGATGTTTGCTGCCGCCGACGCGGCCTGGGGACAATCCCCTGCCGGCGGTCCGAACTACAGCTCCCATGCGGCATCGTTCTTCGAGGAGCTGCTGGCGGGACGGGTGTGGGTGCTGGAGCGCCCCAACTCTTCCCTGGCGGGGGATCGGGGCACGGTCTGGGCGCACTACCACGCGCCGGACGGCAGGCTGCTTGCCTGCGCCCATCTGGGGGGCGAATACGCAGGCGCCGAAGCGCGCTGGCGGGTTGTGCCTTCGCGCTCCTTCCGCGCGCTCTACAACTATCTGGAGCCGGGCGCCGAGCCCGATCCCGGCAGGCGGCACGGCCACACGCCGATCTTCCACGACCCGGAGACCGGCGCACTGCACAACGAGGCGCTGCGCGGCGAAGGCCGCTGGGCGGTCGCCTCGCGCGGTTGGGTGCAGGAGAGCTGGCCGGCGGCGATGAAGGAGGCCTGCCCGGACCTCTCCCTGCCCGCGTCCCTTCCGGTCAACCGGCGCCAGACCGCGACGCGCATCGACGCGATGATGGCGCAGGACCCGGACGCCGTGGTGCGCAACGCGCCGGGTTCGCACCTGCGCGGTCCGGGCGCGACCGGCATCGCTGCGGCAGTAGGCCGGAGCTTGCTTGGCGCGGCGCCCCTCGGGCGCTTTCTGGTGGAGAACGACGGCTTCGTGCTGACGGACACGGCGGGTGCCCGACATGTGCTGGTGCTGGGAGCGGACGGCGACGAGCTCTGGCTGCTCGATGCCGACGGCGGCGTGGTCGACAGCGGGCTGCTGGTGCCGGTGGCGGGGGAGGCGGAGATCGCGGTGCATTACTCCCGGCTGCCGGTGCGGCCCCGCTACCGGATCGGCGACGCCCTCCCCTTCCTGCCCACCGGCGAGCGTTTTTCCGCGATGCGGATCACCGACCGGGTGGCGGCGCAGGGGACCCCTGTGGTGGTGCCTATCCCGGGACGCTCGGAGACCGTGGTGCGGCTTCGCGCCGACGGGACGCTGACGGCGGAGGGCGGCGGCACGGAGACGGTGCCGGGAACCTGGCGCTGGTCGCGCGGCGAGCTGGTGGTAACGCTGGAAGGCGCGGCCGGCGAGGTGAGCATTCCCTGGCGGGTGCTGGCCGACCAGTCCGGACCGGGGCTCCGATGAAGGGGGCGACCGTGAGGCCCGCCGCCGTCCCGGCCCTGGTGCTCTGTGCTGTGCTGATGACGTCGGCGGGGGCCGTGCGCGCGGGCGGGGAGCCGGTGGTGCCGTTCCCCGGCACGAGTGTCCCCGGCACGAGTGTCCCCGGCGCGAGTGTCCCCGGCGCTCTGGAAGACGCCGGAGGGAAGAGCGTGGAAGCGGCTCCGCCGCCCGCGTCGGGCGCGGCGGATGCGGGACCGGCGGCGGGGCACGAGACCGTGGCGCCGCCCGATGCTGCAGCTGAAATGGCGGAGGTGGCTGCGCCGGCCACCGGCGCGGGTCCTTCGGACGCTGTGGTGCCTGATGGCGCCCTGGCTGCGGAGAATCCGGCAACGCCGGCGGGCGGCAGCCGCTTGCTGCGTGCGCTGGCCGAGTTGCCGATCGGGCCTGATCGCGATTCTGATCGGCGTCGCGCTGATCGCCGCGCCCGCCGTCATCAACGCGCTCGGCGCAACCTTCGGCGTGGACGGCGGCAGCCACACCGTGCTCAAGCCGAGGCTGTAGGAGCCGGAGGCTGAAGGGACGCTCGCGTCATGCCCCTTTCCCTCGCCGCAGCCGCCGACGACCTGCAGCGCCTGAGCTGGACCCTGCGCCGCAAGCCGCTGGAGAGCTTCCTGGCGCCCCAGGCCGCGGTGCCACTGGAAGGCGGCGGCGGCGTCCTGGTCTGCCACGACGGCTCGCTGGTCTCGCTGCTGGCGCTCGACGGGTCCCGCTCGATGATGGGTACGGAGGAGCTCGACCGCTTCGTCGACGTCGCCGCGCTGCGCCTCAACACCGCCTTCGCCCATCCCGGCCATGCGCTCCACGTGGTCTTCGAGCGCGCGCCCGACGAGGCGCACACGCTTGCGGTCGGACACGGACAGGCTGTGGGCAGGCAGGCAGGACGCCTCGGGCTCGATCTCGACGACCTGCTGGCCGAGCGGGCGCGCAGGCTGGCGCCGCTCATCGTTGCGGAGACCCTCGTCGTGGCCTGCTGGACGCGGCCGTCCGTGCTGCCGCGCGACCGCCTGGAGCGCGACCGCAAGGGGCTGCGCAGGAAGCTCAGGGACTGGCTGCCCGCTGCCGGCGAGGCGCAGTGCCCCCACCTCGCGCTCGAAGGGTTGTGGGCGCGCCATGAGGCGCTGCTCGACGCGCTCGCGGCCGTGTTGACCGAGACCGGGATCGCGGCCCGCAGGCTGCGCGAAGACCAGGCGCTGCGGCTCATGCGGCGCATGGTGAACGGCACGGCGTCCACGGCGGCGGACTGGCGCCCGGTTACCGTGGCGAACGACGCGCCGGCGCGCCTGACCGAGCCTCCGGAGACCGGCGCCTTCCCGCCGCCGCTGGCGCCGCAGCTCCTGGTCCGCGAGCCCGAGCGGAGCGGCGGCGGCGTCCGCATCGGCGCACGCCTCTACGGCGCTCTCGACATGAGCCTCGGGCCGAGGCGCTCGCGCCCCTTCGCCGAGCTGATGACGGGGCTCGCCGCTGCCGGTCTGCCGCTCCCCGCTCCCGGCCGAGCGCGCCTTCCTGACCAACCTGCTGGGTTTGATGGTGATGCCCGCCGGGGACGCGGGCGTGCCCGACGGCATGCGCGAGCTGCTCGGGCCGGCGCTCACCGGCGCCTACGCCATGCGCTCGGACAAGGTGGCGGGCGCCGAGCCCCACGACTACACGGAAGGCCGCGACGAAGACGTGGACGCGGCGATCGCCGCCTGCGCCGTGCGTCTCCCCGAGACCCCGCTCTGGTGGGACGTGGTGGACCTTCTCTTCCATGTGGGCGAGATCGAGGCGGCGGCGCGGGCGCAGCGCTACGCGGTGCCGACCCTCGTGGACCTGCTCGCTTCGGTGCGCGAGCCTGCCGTGCAGGGCCTGGTTGGGGACGCGCGCTACGGCTCGGGCGGCGAGACCGTCACCCAGGCCTTCATTCGCATCCTCACGGCACTCTCCGGCGACTGGCCGGTGATGTTTTCTCCAACCGCCTTCGACGTCGGCGGCGCGCGCCTGGCCGCGATCGACCTCGCCGAGGTGGCGCCGCAGGGCTCGGCCGAGTCCGACCGCCAGTCGGCGGCCTTCTACCTGCTCGCGCGGCACGCGCTCACCCGCCACTGGTGGATCGGCGAGGACGCGCTGGCTGCGATCCCGGAGCTCTACCGCGAATGGCACGCGGCCCGTCTCAGGGACATCCGCGAATCGCCCAAGCGGCTCTGCTACGACGAGTTCCACCGCACCGCCGGCGCGCCCGCCGTCCGCGCCCAAGTGGAGCGCGACGTGCGCGAGGCCCGCAAGCTCAGGGTGCGCCTCGCATTGGCCTCCCAGCGCCTCGACGACTTCGGCGGCGCGCTCGCGGAGCTCGCCAACCGTTACTGGATCCTGGGAAGCGGCGGCAAGGCGAAGGAAGCCGAGGCGCTTGCCGCCACGTTCTCCCTCACGGACACGCTCTCGGACGCGATCCGCTACCGCCTCACCGGACCCGGCCGCGACGGCGCGCCGGCACTACTGATCGCGAGCGGTCAGGGCGGGCGTTTCGAGCAGCTGGTGGTCAACACGCCGGGGCCGGTCGAGCTCTGGGCGCTCACCACCAGCCCGGCGGACGTGGCGCTCAGGCGGAGGCTCTACGCGCTGCTGCCGCCGGCGCAGGCCCGGGCGGCGCTCGCCAGGGCGTTCCCGGAGGGCACGGCGCGGAGCCGCATCGAGCGCGAGCTCGCGCGGATGGATTCGCCGGACGCCGGACGCGCCGCGTCCGAGGAGGCGGTGCTCGACCGCCTGGCCGAGGAAGTCTCACGGGCGGCCGGCAACGAGCCACCCCATTCAGCCGACAACGCAACCTGAGAGGAGGAAACACATGCTGCACGTCAACAGGGCGACGGTGTTGGGCTACGCGGGAGGCGACGCCAAGCGCCGCACCATGCAGAGCGGCGAGGTGACGGTCTCGTTCAGCGTTGCGACCACGCGGCGCTGGAAGGGCGATGACGGGAACCCGCAGGAGGCCACGGAGTGGCACCGGATCGCGGTCTTCGGCGGCTCGGTCGAGCCGGCGTCGCAGATGGTCCGCAAGGGCGTGCCGGTCCTGGTGGAAGGCCGGCTCAGGACCCGCGAGTACACGGACAGGGAGGGCAAGGAACGCACGGTCACCGAGATCGTGGTGGCCGGGCCGCAGGGCATGGTGAATGTGCTGTCGCCGAAGCCTGCGGCGGACCGGCCGGTCGAAGCCGGGGACTCCGGGGCGGAAGGCGGCGATGCGGCGGCCTAGCGCCTGGGCGTTCGCGGCGGCGCTGATGCTCGCGGTGTGGGCGGCGCCAGCCGGGGCGGAGGAGCAGCCTCCCCCCGCACCCGGAGGTGTGCCCGGCGATGCGGTTGCGCACGATCCCGCGCACGACCCCTCGTGCGATCCGGCGGTGGCGGCGGCGCTGGCCGGGAGCGCGGAGGCGGGCGTCGAGGCCGACCTCGCGATCATCCGCAATGAGGAGCAGGGCATCCGCAACCCGGACTCGCTCCTCGACTTCTCCTGCATCACCGACCTGTTCGACTACCGCTCCTTCGACATCCACTTCGATCCGGCGGGCGCGCTCGAGCACATCCTGGACCTCGCACGCCGGCGCATCTGCGCCGCTGCCCGCGACGCCTACCGGCGCTATGTCGGCCGCGCCCTCGATCCCACGGTCTACGTCTCGGAGCACACCCGGCCTCTCGACCGCCTTCCCGGCCTCGATATCGACTGGCCGAGGCGCAACGTCTTCGACGATCTCGGGGCGGGCGACGCGGGCAGCGAGCTGTTCCGGGGCGTCGTCGGGGGCGGCCAATGAGCATCCGAAGGATGCCCTTCCGCGTTGTCGTCTTCGGGAAGACAGCGGAACTGCGGCCGGCCGCCGCGCTGCTTGCTGCGGTGCTTTCGGCCGGGGCGATGCTGCTCCCGGCCGCGGCGCACGCCCACAAGTGCGACCGAACGGACAACGACCGCCGCGAGGCGAGCCGAGTCATCGCCGATCTCACCGGCGAGATCGACGCCATGGAGCGGGCAATCATCGAGGCGCTGCGCCTCCAGACCGGCCAGCTCTCGGGCTACATCGCCCAGAGCGCCAAAGCCGTGACGGGAGCGCTCGACTCGCAGACGAAGCTGCAGGCGCAGACCGCGCGCGAGGTGGCGGAGACCGGGACCATGATGGCGCACAGGCCCAGCCGGAGCGCCTGCGAGGCGGTCACCGGGCTGAGGGGTCTCGCGGCCACCGGCGCAGCGGCGAAGGGCGCGCACCGGCGTGCGGCCGCGACCGAGACGGGCCGCATCACGGGCGACCGCGCCGTGGTGGACCGGCCGGGAGCCGCCGCCGGCGATGCGGCGCGCTTCGAGAGCGTCACGCGGGAATACTGCAACGCGCAGCGTTCGGGTGAGGATCGCGCCGGCGAGCGCTGCGGCGGTGTCCTCCGACAGCCCCATGGCCTTGCCCACGTCCCGCGCCGCGCTCCGCCCCCGGTAGCTGATGACGGTGGCGGCGAGGCCTGCGCGGTCGCGGCCGTAGCGGCCGTAGATGTACTGGATCACTTCCTCCCGCCGCTCGTGCTCGAAGTCGACGTCGATGTCCGGCGGCTCGCGCCGCTCGCGCGAGACGAAGCGCTCGAACAGCAGGTCGATCTGCGCCGGGTCACGGTGGCGCAGATGCACGAAGTGCTGAAAGCACGAGGCATCGAGATCGGGGAGAGAAGCCTGAAGGCATTCCTCGACAAGGGCGACGGCCCAGCATCGCCCGGTTTTCAGTTCAGATGGTAAGGGCGCCCGCCCGGTCCTTCGGACCGGTCGCCGGGCTCTATTCCGCCGGGCGCGGCTTCGCCCCGCCCGGCTCCACGAAGCCCGCTGCGCGGTCTTCGCCCTCCGGGTCACGATCCCTGCCGCCTTCGCTCGCTCACGCTCGCTGCGCGCTTCGCTTGCGGGTGCGACCGGCCAAGCTCGTGCCTAACCGCCGCCGTGGCTCGGTCGCTCCGCTCCCATCGCCGGCGGCTCTCCCCAACGCCTCGCTTACGCGCATCGCGGCGTTTCGCGTCGCTTCGCTCCGCCGCCGCTTGCGCTCGCCTAGCCGCCCTTCGGCGGCTCGCGGTCCTCCACGGGCTCGCAACCGGCTCGGCGCTGACGCGCCAGCGCCGTTGCTCGCCCTCTCTCCCGACATCGCCCGCATCGGATATCGGCGACGGCTCATCGCTCTTCGAGCGATATCGCCCCATCGCGCCCGGCGCTTCGCGCCTGCGCGCTCAGAACGGGTCGCCGCCTTCCCCCGAAGCCGTGGCATTCGCCACGGCCTTCGCAGCCTTTCGCCCAGGCAGCTCACCGACCGCGGACGGAGACGACTGAAAGGCTGTAGGGATGGAAGACTCGCCGAACAGAGGGCCAAGCGATGGTGCGTTGGCGGCGCTGGATGCAACGGCCGGACGAGGGATGATTGACGGGAATAGAGATGTCGGCGCGCGAAGCGTGGCGGCGATAGGCCGTCCGCAGGACGGCGAGCCGACGCGCTGAGGATGGAAAGACAGAGGATTGGAGGAAGGGCGGGCGAGGGTGCGGCGAGGGCGCGTTAGCGCCGAGCCGGACGCCAGGTCCGGCCGGGCGGCGCGAGGCCAGATGGCGGCGCCGGGAGCGCGAGCGGCGCCGGCGCGAAGCGCCGCGCCGCGATGCGCGACACCTGGCACGGCGCAAAAAGAAAGGCCGATCCCTCGCCAAAGCGAAGGACCGGCCTGGCGGGCGGCAGGTGCGCCGCCTCTCACGCGGGAACGTGGTGCATCCGAACGCTCGAATCCGGGAGGGCGTCATGACGGCCGCTCATGTCGGGGACGAGGCGGCGATGCGCGCGGTCGTGCTGGCCGGCATGCGGTCCGGGAAGCCCATGCGGGAGATCGCCGTCGACCTGTACGGCGCCGACGAGGCGGCGGCGGACTGGCATGCCGACAGCCGGATGCGGGCGAAGGTGCGGCGGCTGGTGAGCCGCGCGCGGGCCGCATCGGACGGGGGGCCGGACGACGCCGGGCCCGGAACGCCATGATCGCCGGAGAGGATACCGTACGCACGGCGGGCGCGCCCTCCCGACGGGCGCCACGGCGCCTGCAAGGGGAGACGTCCGTGACGGAGACCGGGGACGGCGTCCTTGCCTGGATGGTTCTCAGGCAGATCGGCGATTACCGGGAAGCCTGGCGCCGGCACGCCGCGGCCGCCGGGCTGTCGGCCGCGCTTGAACCCGGACCCTTCCGCATCCGCATTCAGACGGAGGCCGACCTGGAGGCGGACCGGTTCGAGATGTTCGCCTGGGAAGACCCCTGGAACGCGGACGGCCCCGCCTCGGCCTTCTGGCGCCAGCGCGGGATGCCGGAGGGCGTGCTGGAGCCGGGCGCGGAGCCGCTGGTCGAGCTGGTCGGAGACCGCGGCTCGGTCGAGGGGCTCCGCCTGCTCGACGGCGATCTGCTGCTCAAGATCGAATATGGCGGCGCGGCGGTCCAGATCCGTCTCCGGGACGCGGCGCGGTTCCCCGATGACGGGGGAATATCGATCAGGCACGCGTTCGGACTCAGAATACCGCTGTCGGTCCGGCGCCTGCTCGACTTCTGGAGCGTGGCGGGCCGTCCGGCCCCTTGGAACGGGAAGGGTCGGGGGGCGGGGTTCGGGAGATCGACAGGCTGGTGACGGTGCTGGCCGGTCGCGGAGCAGGCAAGACGGCGCGCGGGATCGCTGAGGACATCTGGGGCAAGGAGGATGTGGCGGCCGTGTGGTACTCCGACAGCTGGATGCGCTCTCAGGTGCGGCGCTGGATTCCGAAGGCGGAGGCGCTCGCCGCAGGCGGCTGGCGGGAACTCGTGCCGCGCGTCGCGCCCGAGGAGTGATTGAGGCGCGCGCAACGCCGCCACGTCGCCGCGCGCCGGCGCGGTCACCTTGAGCGCGGGAATGGCATTGCGGCTCCCCTCTCCTGCCGTTAGCGTGGTCGGGCGTCGCGCCAGACATCGCCCCCGTTCCGGCCTTTCAAGTGGACACACGGGAGCGCGGGATGGAAAACATCTGATCTCTTGATGAAGACACATGAAGAATGAAAAATGTAACCTATTGATATATAGTGATTATTTCAAACTTCTGAGCAAACCGGACAGCAATGGATCAAGTCCGGGCATGACGAATAAAGGAACTGCTCTCGCGGCTTCGTGTCGCGCCGGGAAGTGCGCGGAATCAGGGATAGGCCCGCCGCCAAGAGCGACAAACCGCCTACTGCGCCGACATCGTCTCGATGAGGTAACGGTCGAGCTCGACGACGAGCGCCAGGTCGTCGCGCTCCAGGGCCTCGCGGGCGGCGGGTGTCATCAGGAGGGCGCGGCACGGCACCTCTGCGATCACCGGCGTCTGCGACACATGCGGCGCGAGCGCCGCGCCAGCGACAAGCGCGTCGCCGGGGCCGTACTCCTCCACCCTTGAGCCGGTGTCGTCCTCGCGGGCGACGGCCCGGCCCTCGGTCACGAGGAGCATGCCGTCCATCACCTCGTCCCGCGCCACCATGGTCTCGCCGGCTTCGTAGGTTCTGGTCTCCAGCCAGGGCGCAAGCCGATGCACGAGCGCCTCGAAGCGGGACTGCCTGTCGAGGTCGCGCATGGCGTGATCGAAGGACAATCCGAACAGCTCCTCCCGCGCCTCGTCCGAGCCGCCGTGCTGCCGATCCCACTCGGCGATGACGAGATCCTCGCAGCGTTCCAGCGCGCGGTCGAGATCCTCGACCAGGATCAGCGAGTCCCACAAGGGTGCAGGCAGGCCGCGATGCAGGATGGAGCGGACGTGCTCGGCCGCGGCGCCGAGCACGATCCGCGTGCCCCGCGCGTGCGCAGCCCGGACCGCGCGGCCTACGACATTTGCGGCCGAGCTGTCGAAGCCCGAGACCTGGGCGAAGTCCAGCAACACGCACAGGGGAGGCGGATCGGTCTTGAGAACCCGATTCAGACGGTCACCGATGGCGGCGGCGTTGCCGAAGATGACGTAGCCGCGCAGCCGATAGACCTGCACCCGCTCGCCCCAATGGCGGAGAATGGCGCTTTGGGTGGCGGAACGGGTCCTCCTGCTGCGATGCTCGCGCAGGGTGAAGGCGGCCTCGACGACGCTCACCTTGCTGAAGCGCACGACGAAGAAGACCACGGCCGCCGCGAGCCCCACGGCCACGCCCTCCAGAAACCCGACGAAGACGATGACGAGCGAGACCGCGAGGACGATGCCGTAATCCAGCCACGGCAGCGTCTTGCGGTTGGAGACCAGCACTTCGTAGGGCAGGTTGAGTCCGACGAACAGCACAAGACCGCCGAGCACCGGCGTCGGAATCAGCGCCAGGACGTCGCCGCCGACGAACAGAATCAGGCCGACGATGACCGCGACCGTGATCCCCGTCAGCCGGGTCTCGGCCCCGGTTGCGTGGCTGACCGCGGAGTTGGGGATCGAGTTGCAGCCGGGGGCGCTGCCGCCGAGCCCGGCCAGCAGGCTGGAGACGCCTTCTGCGCGGAACTCCCTGTTCAGGTCGATCTGGACGCCGCTGATCAGCTCCAGCCCGCCCGCACAGAACACGAGACTGATCAAGGCGACCAGCATCACGGCCAGGATTCCCGGAAGCTGAGACGTCACGACACCCCAGTCCACGAGAGCGAGATCGCTCAGCCCGATGGGGGGCCAGGCGGACCCCGCCGGGATGCCCACGAACAGGATTCCCGCCGCAGTGGCTTCCGCGAGCGGAATGTCGAGCGCGAAGAGCGTTGCGTGGCAGACCCCGATCGCGACCACTGCCGATCCGGGCAGGATGAGATAGTGGGGCCGGACCTTGGCGACGACGAGCAGCAGGACACCATAGAACACGGCCGGCGCCCACTTCTGGATCGTGTCGATCTCGGCCAGCGCGGGCAGCGTTTCCCACGTCATCGTGATTCCGCTCGCCACCGCGATGCTGCTCTTGACCAGGAACCAGCCGAGCCCCGCAAGAAACCCGCCAACCAGGGGGTAGGGCATGAAGCGGAACAGACGGGCGAGCCCGAACCACCCGATGAGCAGGTAGCAGATCGCCGTCGCCACGGTCGACAGGCCGACGATGACGATCATCGTCGCGAACACCGCCTCGCCGCTGGCGGAGACCATGATGGCGGCGACCGCAGCGCCGATCGTCAGCAGCACCGCAGCCGGCGCGAAGTGGGGTACCGAGATCGTGCCCTTGTAGGTGCAGGCCAGCGCCGTGAGAAAGCACATGACGAGCGTGCCGAACAGGATCGCACCCGTGCCCTGGGGGACGAGCGGGGAGAGTGGGCCCGAGAAGATGATGGAGGCGATGGCGGCTTCGCCGACCAGCACGATCACAGCGATGATGAGGCCTGTGGATAGCGCAGTCGGCAGCATGGCCGAGCCGGCATCGGCCCGCAGCTCCGATGCGAGTGCGCGAACCGCGGACGCGATTCGTGTCGTCATCGGACCATTGTGGCGGAATACGAGCCGGGTGCCGAACGGGAAAGGGGCGCTCAGCTATACCAGGCGGGCGCGGTGTCGTAGCCGGCGAAGGCCTCGCCGTCATGGCCGACGAAGATTTCCGCGTCGCGCTCCAGCGCGACATCCTTGAGGCGCTTCATCGAAGCGACCGCCTTCACCGGGTCCAGGTGGAAGCTCGGGATGATCTCCTGCTCCAGTCCCTTGCGGGTGTAGGCGGCGTCGGCGGTGAAGAGCATGGGGCGCCGCCCGGCGAGTTCCACCAGCAGGCTGTAGTGCCCAGCGGTGTGGCCCGGCGTCTCGATCAGGTGGAGGCCCTTGGCGATCTCCTGATCGCCGCTGATGAGTTCGACCCTGGGCGTCCAGATATCGCTCTCGGGATCGTCCGGCACCGCGCGGCCTTCCTTCGCGAGCCGTTCGCGGTAGAGATCGGCGTGGAAGCGCATGTCGGAGTAGCCCAGCATCTCGAACGGCGCCGGTGACGCGCACTGTGCGAATTCGAGCGCGTGGCACACCGTGCAGGCCTCGCGCAGGTGGCGGTTTCCGCCGCAGTGGTCGAAGTGGTAGTGCGAGTTGACGACGTAGTCGATGTCCTGCGCCCGGTAGCCAGCGAGCGCCAGCGCGCCGACCAGGGTCTGTTTCTCCGACTGGATCGGCTTCTCGAAGGGCAGCACGGCGTTGACGTGGTCGCAGTCGAAGCCGGTATCGAAGAGGTAGAGCCCGTCGGCGTGGTCGATCAGCACGCTGTAGACGGGGAAGCGCACCTCACCGGCCGGCCCGCGGTTCCAGTAGATGTGGAAGCCGTCGATCACCAGCGTGCCGCCGTCCAGGATGAACACCCGCGTCTCTTTCATCGCCTCGATCCCTTCTCCCGTGCCCTACATTCTAGAGCGAGTCCGTCTTTTGACGGACTCGCGACAGGCCGCGACCGCGGCCCGCCGCGAATGCGGCGCCCTCGCGGAGGCGCCGGCCGGTCGCGCCCATAGGCGCGCGGAATCGCAGGACGGCCGGCTGCCGTGAGCGAAAAAACATCTACCGCTGCCCGCGCACGTAGGGCAGGCCGAGCGCCGCCGGCAGGCTCGCGCGCCGGGCGAACAGCACCAGCACGATCATCACCATGAGGAAGGGCAGCATTTGCACCACATCCGTGGGCACGTTGACACCGCCCACCTGCAGCGCCGTGGTGAGCGAGAGGCTCGCACCGAAGAGGAAGGCGCCGATCAGCACCCAGATGGGCCGGCCGCGCGCCAGCATCGCCAACACGATGGCGATGAAACCGGCGCCGCCGGTCATGAAGGGCACGAAGATGCCGGCCCCGATCATCGCCATGTAGGCGCCGCCCATGCCCGCCATGACGCCGGTGAAGAGCACCGACCAGGTGCGGGTTGCGGTCACGCTGATGCCGGCGGCGTCCAGCGCGTCGGGCTTGTCGCCGGCGGCCTGCAGGTTGAGCCCGACATGGGTGTTGCGGAAGAGATAGGCGAGGACCAGCACGAGGAAGACCGCGATGTAGACCATCGGGTGCCGGGCGAAGAGGCTGGGTCCGATGATCGGAATCTCGCTGAGACCCGGAATGTCCAGGGTCTCAACCCGCGGCAGGCGCGGATAGGTGCGGCTGAACTGCACGTGGTGGAGGAGGGCTGTGATGCCGTCCGCGCCGAGGGTAAGCGCGATCCCGATCACGATCTGGTTCAGCCCCAAACGCACGCAGAAGAGCGCCATCAGCATCGCCATCACCAGGCCCGCGGCGGCACCCGCAAGGAAGCCGAGCCAGAGCGAGTTCGTGCCGAAGGCGGTGGCGAAACCGGCGTAGGCACCGAACAGCATCATTCCCTCGATGCCGATGTTGAGCACACCGGCCTTCTCCGAGACCTGCTCGCCGAGCCCAGCCAGCAGCAGCGGCACGCCGGCCGCGACCGCGCCCGCGATCAGCGAGATCAGGAAGGCGTCGCTGAGCAGGCCCTGCGACACGGCCGGTCAGTCCCGTGCCGCCATCTGGCGGCGCTGGCCGAGCCACTCGGTGAGCGCGAGGAAGATCAGCATGAGCGCCACCAGCACCAGGATGAAGTAGTTGGGCAGCCCTGCCTTGCGCGAGGCGGTCTCGCCGCCGATGGAGAGCACGGCAAAGAAGAAGACGAAGCCGATCACCGCGATGCCGTTGAAGCGGGCGAGAAACACCAGGGGAATGATCATCAGGCCGTAGGCCGGGTTCCAGTCGGCCCGCACGTTGCCCCAGACGCCGAGGATCTCGACCGAGCCGGCGAGCCCGGCGAGGCCGGCGCTCAACGCGAACACCGCGACCATCAGCGCGCCGAGCGGGAGCCCCACGTGCACCGCCGCGCGCGGATTCGCGCCCACGAGGCGGAGCCGCAGGCCGAACGACGTCCGTGTCATCAGCCAGTGGATGAACAGGATCACCGCGAGGCTGACGATCACGCCCACGTTAATCGTGCTGCCGAAGAGGCGCGGCAGGCGGTCGTCGGTCGCCAGCGTCTCGGTCTGCGGCACGGTGGTGGTGGGATCGTCGAAGGGCAGCTTGATGAGCACGTTGGCGGCGCTGATGCCCAAGAAACTCATCATCAGCGTGGTCACGATCTCGTTGACCCCGTAGTAGGCCTTGAGCAGCGCGGGCAGCAGCGACCAGACGGCGCCCACGGCCATCGCCACCACCATTACCAGCGGCAGCACCAGCCAGACCGGCAGCACCGTGACCAGCGCCGGCGCGAGCGCAGCCGAGATCACTGCGGCCAGCAGGAACTGCCCGTCGACACCCAGGTTCCAGAGGCCGGCGCGGAAGGCGACGATCAGGCTCGCGCCCAGCAGCAGCAGCGGCGCGCAGCGGGTAATCGTATCCTGCAGCCCGATCCAGCTCAGCAGGCCGCGCCGGACGATGTGGTAGTAGAAGGCGCCGGGATCGGCGCCGAGCACCAGCAGGATCAGCGCGCCGACACCGAGCGCGAGCACGATGGGCAGTAGCGCTGCGGCAATCGGCATGGCCCAGTGGCGCAACGCGGTCGCGCCGGGGGCGAGCCGCTCCTCATGTGCGGTCGGCGCGTGTGTCATCGCGCGATCACGCCTGGGCGCCGACCCCGATCATGAGCTCGCCGACCCGGCGCGCCGCGTCGCCGTCGTTCTCCACGACACCGACCATGCGGCCGTCGAGCATGACCCCGATGCGGTCCGAGAGTTCCAGAATCTCGTCGAGGTCGGTCGAGATCAGAATCGTCGCGACGCCCGCATCGGCGTTCTCGCAGATCGCGCGGCGGGCGCGGCGGATGTTGTTCAGGTCGAGCCCATACGTCGGCTTGTTGTAGATCACCGCCATCGGCTGGGCATCGAGCTCACGGGCGAGCAGCGCCTTCTGCACATTGCCGCCGGAGAGGTGCCCGAGTGGGGTGTCGGGCCCCGGCACGCGCACGTCGTGCGTTTCGATCAGAGAGCGCGCGTGGCGTTCAACCTCCGCGTTGCGGATGATGCCGTGGCGCCAGAACGGCTCGTCGCCGATCCGCTTCAGCAGCAGGTTGAGGCCGACGGGGAAGGCGGAGACGGTGCCCTCGCCGAGCCGGTCGTCGGTGACGTAGCGGAGCCCCGCGTGCTGGCGCTGACGCACGCTCAGCCCCTCGATCTGCGCGCCGTCGAGCACGATGCGGCCGGCGTCGGCATGGCGCTGCCCGGCAATCGCCTCGGCAAGCTGCTTCTGGCCGTTGCCGTCGACGCCCGCGATCCCGAAGATTTCGCGCTCTCGCACCGCGAAGCTCACACCCGCGTCGCCCGCCGCCGCCGGGCTGCCGGTCGGGCAAAGGCGATCTACCTCGATCACCACCCGCTCGCCCGGCGCTGCCTCGCGCTGGGCGCGGCTCCGTTCCGACACCGTCCCATCGGCTGCGGCACCGAACATCAGGTCGACGATGTGGTCGATGGCCTCCTGCGGCGCGAGTTCGGCGAGTGTCTCCGGCGGCAGCTCGCCCACCTTGCGGCCTTGTCTCAGCACCGAGACCCGGTCGCCGAAGCGCACCGCCTCGTGCAGCTTGTGGGTGATGAAGAGGACCGCGATGCCGGCGTCGCGCAGCCGCCCGATCACCCGTCCCAAGTCCTCGACACCCTGCGGCGTCAGCATCGAGGTCGCCTCGTCGAGGATCAGCACGCTCTCGCCCCGCCACAGCGCCTTGACGATTTCGACGAGCTGCTGCTGGCCGAGCGAAAGCGAGCCGAGCGGCGCGTCCTCCGGAAGCGCGATGCCGAGCAGGCCGGCGATCTCACTCAGCCTCGCGCGTGTCGCGGCCCGGTTCATGGGAGCACGCCAGGAGGACCCCAGCATCAGGTTCTCCAGCACCGTGAGCGTCGGCACCAGGGTGGGGTGCTGGTAGACGGTGCCGATGCCGAGATCGAGCGCGGTGCGCGGGCTCGCGATCCGGATCTCGCGGCCGCGTATCTCGACGGTGCCGGAATCGGGGCGCTGCATCCCTGAGAGAATTGAGATCAGCGTCGACTTGCCGGCACCGTTCTCGCCCAGCAGCGCGTGCACCTCCGCCGGGTAGACGGCGAGAGAGACCGCGTCGTTCGCAACGACTCCGGGGAAACGCTTGGTGATGTCCCGCAGCACGACGATCGGCGCGGCCGTGCTCGCGACGGGATCAAGGGAGCGGGAGGCCATGGTCAGGCCACCTTGCTACCGGTCAGGTCGGGCGGCACTGAGTCGGCCGCCGGGAAAGGGCAGGCGTGCCCGGCGCGCGGTGCCTCTGCGCCGCCGGGCGCCGCCTGCGTTCTCTGCGTGCGCTACTCAGCCGCGTCCACCGACGACATCAGAGCGCGTACCTCCGTGGCCTCCCAGATCGCGGGCACGTCGATCTCGCCCGCGATGATCTGGGCCCGGACGTCCATCAGCCCCGCCCACATCTCGTCGGAGATGTGCGCCGTCCGCAGCAGCTGCACCGAATCGTCGGCGAGCTGGATGGCGTAGCCGACGGTGCCGAACGTGCCGCTCTTGAGGTCCTCGACCATCGCGGAGTAGACCGGCACCATGTTCCAGACCACCGACGAGAGCAGGTGGCCCTTGTCGATCTCACTCTTGTCGCCGATCACGTCGATGAACAGCACCTTGCCGCCGTCGGCCGCAGGCACCGTCTCCACCGCCTGGAGCATGCCGAAGGTGGAGCCGTCGCCCTGGCCGAACACGATGTCGGCGCCGGCGGCGATCACCGATTCCGTGACCCGCTTGCCGCCTGCGGCGTCGGCGTAGGCCGCAGGTCCGATTACCGCGTAGAGCAGGTTCACGTCCGGGTTGGCGGCGCGTGCGCCCATGGCGAAGCCGGCGGACTGCGAGTTCCACGACGGCGGCTCGCCGGAGACGACGATGCCGAGCGTGCCCGTGCGCGAAAGCTGCGCCGCCAGCATGCCGGCCATGTAGGCGCCGTCATGCCCACTCAACGTGTAGTCGGCGACCAGACCCGGCACCATGTCTTCAGGCCTGTCTACGATCGCCACCGCAACCCCGGTTTCGGCGGCGATCTCGGGCGCTGCGGTGTTGTAGCCGCTGGCGTGGGCGATCATCAGGTCGGCGCCTTCGGCCGCGAGCTCGCGCAGCGTCGGCCGCACGTCGCCGTAGCCGAGGCCTTCGGCCGAGATGACCTCGAGCCCCATGGCCTCGCCGACCGCCCGTGTCGCGTCGACGCCCTGCTGGTTCCAGCCGAAGTCGGTGCCCTGCTCAGGCACCAGGACCGCAATCGTGTCGATCTCCTGCGCCTGCGCACCGGTGATCACCGCGGCCAGACCGATCGCTGCGAGCGCCGATACGGCCATTCTGTGCAACTTGGGTGTCATGGTCGGTTCTCCCCTTGCTACGGTGATTTGGGCCTCCGCCGCGCCAAACTGCGACGGAGGCCCGTTCGTTCCCGGCACCGGGCGGGCGACCGCGCGCCCGGCCCTGGATACGGTTACAGAAGCTCCATATCGCTCAGCAGCTTCTGGATCGCCGGCTCGTTCATGTTCTCCAGCGTCACCACCGCCGCCGGAATGGCCACGACGCGCGGCTCGATCGTCTCGCCCTTGATGATCTTGTCCAAGGTGTAGACGCCGTCGTAACCCATCTTGAACGGGTCCTGCAGGACGAGCGCGTCGATATAGCCCTCCTTGAACAGCTCGAACTCTTCGGCCGAGCTGTCGAAGGCGACGATGCGGAGATCGAGCTCCCTCTGCTTGGAAAGCTGACCCGCGCCGGTGCCGGCACCGTCACAGGCGCCATAGAAGCCGACGAGATCGGGATTGCCGGTGTGCATGTCGGTCGCGATGTTCAGTGCCTTGGCCGGCTTGCATTCCGAGTATTGCACCGGCAGCACCTCGATGTCGGGATAGTTCTTCATCTCCTCGACGAAGCCGTTCTCGCGCTCGTATCCGGTCTGGGAGCCGGCGGTGATGCCGATGTCGCCGACCTTGCCCTTGCCGCCGATCAGCCCCGCCAGATGCTTGGCGGCGGCCCTGGCGGCGCCGATGTTGTCGGTAGCGATGTAGGCGAGCGAGGTGTCGGGGTCGATGCCGGAATCGACCGTGATCACCGGCACGCCGGCCTCGATGGCCTTGGTCACCGGGTCGGACAGTGCCTTGGCATCGGTCGCGGCGATGAGGATGCCGTCGATCCTGCGCGTCACCATGTCGTTGACCAGGTTGATCTGGCCCGCGATCTGTGTCTGGTCCTGGGTGCCGACATAGAGGACCTCGTAGCCGAGCTCCGCGCCGGCCTTCTCCGCGCCCCGCTTGATGGCAAGCCAGAACGACGAATCGGTCGATTTCGGGATCCATGCGAGCGTCTTGTCCGCCGCGAACGCGTCGGAGCCAAAGCCTGCCGCCGACATAGCGGCAATCACGGCGGCCGCGGCCACCGCGCGTAAAGACCTGATGATGGAAACGCGCAATTTCATGGTTTCTCCTCCCATTACGGCACACACGCCAGTTCCCGGCGCGTGGCCTCGTTATTGTTCTCCACCGCGCCTCAGACGCCGCCAATTGTCGATGTAGACGGCGGCGATGAGGATAGCACCGATGGCGACTAGCTGCCAGAAGGCGTAGACGCCGAGCACGTTCAGCCCGTTGCGCAGCGTGGCGATGATGAGCGCCCCGATCCACGACGCGATCAGGCTGCCCTGGCCGCCGAAGAGGCTGGTTCCGCCGATCACCACGGCTGCGATCGAGTCGAGCTCGTAGCCGACGCCGCCCGCCGGTTGGCCGCTGCCGATGCGCGAGGCTTCGGTGAGGCCGGCGATGCCGGCGGTGACGCCGCTCAGGCCGTAGATGAGGATCAGGTAGAGCGGGACGTTGACGCCCGAGACCTTGGTCGCCTGCTCGTTGCTCCCGATCGAGACGGTGTAGCGGCCGAGCCGGGTGCGCAGCAGCACGAACACGCCGATCGCATAGAGCCCGAGCGTGGCGATTGTCGGCACCGGCACCACCCCCCAGACGCGGCCCTGGCCCAGAATCTCGAAGCCGTCCGCCACCCTGAAGATGGGAATGCCCTCGGTGATGATCAGCGCGTAGCCGCGGGCGATTCCCATCATGCCCAGCGTCGCGACGAAGGGCGGGATGCGGAGATAGCCGACCGCGACGCCGTTGGCCGCGCCGAAGAAGGCGCCGACGACGATTCCGGCGATGACGCCGGCGCCGAGGCCGTAGCCCGCGTCCATCACCATGGTGGACGTGACCGCGGAGGCGGCGAGAATCGCACCGACCGAGAGATCGATCCCCTTTGAGAGGATGACGAAGGTCTGTCCCACCGCGATCAGCGCGATCACGGCGGCCTGGACCGTGATCTCGAACAGGTTGCTGACGGTGAAGAAATAGGGCGAGAGCTGCGACAGGATCAGCCACAGCAAGAGCAGGATGCCGGCGGTGAAGACCGTGGGGTTTTCGATGATCGCGCGTTCCGCCGCGCCAAGGAGACGCCCGGCAGGCGATTTCGGGTCCAAGCCCAGGAAGCGGGTCGTCAGGTCGGGACGAGCCAAACCATGCCCTCGCGCAACGTACCGGGCTCGACTCTAGGCAAGTGCGCGGAGGGGCGCAATTTCGCGCCCTTCCACACACGACTGCGCGCTGCGGCGGTAACGACGTGGAGTGAACAGGAGAAACCGGATTGTGAGCCCCGACAGGCAATCGGGTGCTGGGGGAAGATACTGCCTACAGCGTCGCGCTCAGCGCCTTCGCCGCTTCGATCTCTTCGGCGGTCATCAGCGCCGCGACCGACTCGAGGATCAGCTGGGCGTTCGGGCTCTTCTTCTCGGCCGCCCGGTGAAGCCAGGCGTAGGCGCGCACGAGGTCGCGGGGCACCTCGCTGCCGCGCGCATACATCGTGCCGAGCAGGATCTGCGCCTCGGTGAGCCCGGCGCTGGCCGCCTGCTCGTACCAGGGCACTGCGTCAGCGGGCTCGCCCTTGATCTGATAGGCCATGCCGAGCGCGTAGGCCGCCTGAAAATTGCCGGCTTCGGCCAGCGGCTGCCATTCGCCGATCGCCGTCTCGTAATCGCCGGCCGTGTACGCCTGCCAGCCCGCCTGCATGTCCGCCCGCGCAGGGGCGGATGCGTGCACGAGCGCCAGCGACAGAAGCAGACCTGCCGCGACCACCAACGCCCCGCCGGCACGCCGGCGGTGCAGCCCGGAAGACATGCAGAATCCTGCGGGTTCTATTTGATCTTCGCTTCCTTGAAGACCACGTGCTTGCGGGCGACGGGGTCGAACTTGCGGAGCGAAAGTTTCTCGGTCTGGGTGCGCGGGTTCTTGCGTGTCGTGTAGTAGAACCCCGTACCCGCCGAGCTGACGAGCTTGATCAGGATGCTGTTGGCCTTGGCCATTGGTTATGCTCGGCTATTTGGTGTCGCGGACGCGGCGACATTACCGCGCGGTTACGAACTGTCAAGCGGCGGGACGAAGGGGCCGCCCCGCCGCACCCTTTTTGTCCCTCAATCGCCGGGGGCGCGCTCCGCACGCTTTGCGCCGCGCGTACGCGCGCGGCGCAGTCGCGCCGTCCGGGCCTGCGGCCCGGCACTTTACATATTCCACACCACAGCGGCGGCCGGGACGGCTGTCACTCCGCTGCTTGGGAGCCCTCGAGCAACACGAGGTCGCCATGCTCGTCGAGGCCGATGCCGTAACGCCGGCCCTCCTCGATGGTCTCCTCGGGCCAGTGCACCTTGCCCGGATCGGTGCCGCCGACCACCGCCAGCATGAGCGCTGTCTCGTCGCCCGCGTTGCGGAAGCCCCGGCTCGCGCCGATCGGGACCGAGACCGTGTCGTAGGGCTCCAGCACGACCTCGTGGCGCTGGCCGTCGCTGTTCTGCCAGTAGATGCCCCACTTGCCGGTCAGCGGAATGAACACCTCGTTGGTCTCGTGAATGTGCAACGAGGCGCCCTTGCCGGGATCGGCCTTGATCAGGCCGACATTGAAGTCGCGGTTGTCGGTGATCGGGGGCTTGAGCTCTTTGTCCTCGACCACGCCGCGGCCGATGATGTTGAAGATGTCGCGCTCGTAGCCCGGAATCAGCGCATCGACGAACGCATGGGCGCTCGACTTCAGGTCCTTGTAGCGGGCGACTCGCTCGCTCTCCATGTACTCGGGGCTGACATCGATCCGTTCCATGGCGAAGCTCCTGCTGCTGTCATGCACCTCTAGAGGCCGGCTCGGCTGGCGTCCCGGCTCCCGTGGCGGGTCGTCGTAAACGGGTGTGTGCCCGCCTCCTCAGTAAAGTTCGGTGCGATAGTTCTCCTCGACGAACTCGTCGGTCTCCTTGACCGTCTCTTCCGAAGGCGGCTCCTCCGGCGGTGCGGTCTGCTCCAGGATGATACGGCCCAGTGACGGCATCTCGCGGCGGTTCTGCCTGCTCTCTTCGTCCCAGAGCCGCGAGCGCTTGAACGCCTTGGCGCAGTGCAGGAAGGCTTCCTGGACCTCGACCTTGATGCCGACCTTCGGCTCCTTGCCTTTGACCACGGTTGCCTGGGCCAGCGCCTCGTCGCGGATGATCGTTGCCTTGCCGTTCACCCGCAGCGTGTCGTCGAAGCCGGGGACCAGAAACAGCAGGCCGACGTTCGGGTTCTCGATGATGTTGGTCATCGTGTCGAGCCGGTTGTTGCCGGGCCGGTCCGGGATGAAGAGCGTGTTGTCGTCGAGCACCTGAACGAAGCCCGGCGGGTCGCCGCGCGGCGAGACGTCGGCCCGGCCGCTTTCGCCGCTGGTGCCGATGCAGAGAAACGGCGAGCGGCTGATGAAATCCTTGCAGTGCTTGTCCAACGAGGGGATGCACTTCTTCACCGAGATTTCCATGGTCTCGCCCATGGTCTCGCGCAGGTCGTCTTCCTGCTCGAAAACGCGTGTCTCTCCGGTGTCGTCCATCGCGCCCGGCTCCCAGTCCATTCGCTAGAATCTTCGGAGTCTAGCAAAGTGCGCCCCGTCGGGCCATCGCTCGCTGTCCCGCGGGTGCACGTCCTGATTTTGCGAGTTTGAGAAATGCCATGTTCACGCTACGATGTCTGTTTCCTATATTCGGATACAGACGGAGTCCGGCATGGCAGCGCAGGCTCACAACGATCTCGCCGAACAGCGCGGGAAGTTGCT
>JAJDUK010000072.1 GCA_022826665.1 Alphaproteobacteria bacterium
CGCGCCGCCGCCATCCTCAGCGATCTCGAAACCCAGTCCAACGGCCGTCCGTCGCCCACCCAGCTCAGCCTCCTGCCCCCACCGGAACACCCCGTCCTCGACGACCTCCGCGCCCTCGACCTGGAGCAACTCGCGCCCCTGGACGCCCTCACCGCGCTCTACGAGTTGCAGCGCACCCTGCGCTCGTGAGCATCCGGCGCCTCCCGCCGGAAATCAGCGGCAAGATCGCCGCCGGCGAGGTCATCGAACGCCCCGCCTCCGTCGTTCGCGAACTCCTCGATAACGCCCTCGACGCCGGCGCTCGCCGCATCGATGTCACCGTCGAACAGGGCGGCAAGGCGCTCATCGAGATCTCCGACGACGGCTGCGGCATCCCTCCCGACCAGGTCGCCCTCGCCGTCGAACGCCACAGCACCAGCAAGCTCAGCTCCGTCGACGACCTCGCCCGCATCCGGACCCTGGGCTTTCGCGGCGAAGCCCTCGCCAGTATCGCGGCCGTAGCCGAGCTATCGCTGCGATCCGTCACCGCCGAGGGCCAACCTGGCCGCGAGGTCCTCGCCCGCGACGAACGCGTCATCGAGGAACGCCCCGTCGGCGGCGCCCGCGGCACCCGGGTCACCGTCCGCGGCCTCTTCCGCACCATCCCGGCCCGCCTTGAGTTCCTCAAGGCCGAACGCACTGAGCTCGGTCACATCGTCGCCGCCGTCACCCGCGCCGCCCTCGGCCATCCCCACGTCGCCTTCACCCTCCACGACGGACACCGCGAGCGCGTCCGCACCCCCGGCGACGGCGACCTCCGCAACGCCCTCCTCGCCATCTACGGCGCAACGCTCGTCGACGAGCTCATCGAGCTCCCGCCCGGCCAGACCCTCGGCATCGACGGCTTCATCTCCCAGCCCCACCTCCAGCGCTCGTCCCGAGCCGACATCGCCCTTTTCGTCAACGGCCGCTGGGTCAGCGACCGCCTCCTCTCCGCCGCCATAAGCGAGGCCTACCGCAGCGTCATGCCCACCGGTCGCTTCCCCGTGATCGTGCTGAACCTGACCATTCCCCCCGAGGAAGTCGACGTCAACGTCCATCCCTCCAAGGCCGAGGTCCGCTTCCGCCGCTCCGGCGAAGTCTTCCGCCGCCTCGCCGCCACTGTCCGCCGAGCCCTCGCCGCCTCCACCGAAATCGCCCCCGCCCGCCTCGACCGCCCAATCGTCGACCAGTTCTTCTTCCCTGCCGACGGCTCCCGCTGGCAGACAGGCACTCCGCCCCCGAGTCGCCACCTGGGCGCAGGCGGCGGACCGCCTACCAACATCCCAGCCGACGACCATGCAGAGCCCGCCCCCGGCCTCCGCTCCCCCGTCATGCGTCCTCTCGGCCAAGTCGACAGCACCTACGTCGTCGCCGCCGGTCCCCGTGGCCTCTATCTCATCGACCAGCACGCCGCCCACGAACGCATCCTCTTCGAGCGCCTCGGCCACGCCGCCGACGCCCCCACCCAGCAACTCCTCGATCCAACCAGCGTCGAACTCAGCGCCGAGGAAAGCGACTGGGTCGCGTCTCACGCCGACGATCTCCAGCGCCTCGGCTTCGACGTCACTCCCTTCGGCCCCTCCGCCTGGCTGCTCCGCGCCGTGCCCTCTGCCCTCGGCCGCATCGACGCCGCCACCTATCTCCGCGAAGTCGTCGCCGAAGCCCAGACCCCCGACTTCCAGCGCCTCGCCGCCGCCGACCGCCTCCGCTGGTCCCTCGCCTGCCGAGCCGCCGTCAAGGCCGGAGGTCCCCTGACATTCGACGAAATGTCCGCCCTCATCCGCGACCTCGAAGCCTGCGACCTCGGCATCACCTGCCCCCACGGCCGCCCCACCGTCATCCTCCTCAGCCGCGAACTCCTCGACCGCGAATTCGGCCGCACCTGAGGAAGGCCTCCGCGAGGGGCGCGTCGACATAACAATCTCCGGCGGGCTAGATTCTCCCCGGCTTGGTCAGTTCGCCTCCCCGGCCCAGGGTGAGTCGCATCGCCGCGAGTCCGAGGAGCACACCATGAGCGAAGAACGACCGTCCGCGCTGAGCGTCCGCGACCCCGGCATCCGGGCGCTGTTCGCGCAGCAGGCCCGCTGGCAGGCCTGGCTTGACGTCGAGGCGGCGCTGGCCCGGGCGCAGGCGGAAATCGGGATGATTCCCGAGACCGCCGCAACCGAGATCGAGCGCAAGGCACACCTCGAGCTGTTCGACCTCGAGCGCGTCACCGAGGGGCTGCGCGTCACCGGGCACGGCCTGGTGCCGCTCGTCTGGGAGCTCGACCGGCTCTGCGAGGGCGACGCCGGCGGCCACGTCCACTGGGGAGCGACCACGCAGAACATCACCCAGACGGGCAACATCCTGCAGCTGCGCAAGGCGCATCGCATCGTCCTCACCGAGCTTGCCGACCTGCTCCAGGCGCTCGCATCACTCGCCGAGCGCACGAAGGACGACGCGATCGCCGGCCGCACGCACGGCCAGCACGCCGTGCCCTCCACGTTCGGAGCCAAGGTTGCGGTGTGGATCGACGAACTGTGCCGCCACGCGCAGCGGCTGCGGCAGCTGGAGCCGCGCGCCTTCGTCGCGATGCTCGGCGGCGGCGCGGGCACGGCCGCCTCGTTCGCGGGCCACGGCGCCGCCCTGCAGCGGCGGATGGGCCAGTTGCTCGGGCTCGGCTCGATGCCCCTGCCCGGCCGCACGATCTACGACCACCTGACGGAGTACGTCCTCGTCCTCGCCATGCTCGGTACGAGCTGCGGAAAGGCCGCGCGCGAGGTGCGCACCCTGATGGCGGAGGAGTTCGGGGAGGTCGAGGAGCCCGTGCCGCCCGGCGCCGTCGGCAGCAGCACCATGCCCCAGAAGCGCAATCCGAAGCTCTGCATGGACATCATCGCCGACGAGACGCACCTGCGATCGCTGGTCCCGCTCGCCATCGAGGCGATGCTCGGCGACCACGAGGCCGACGGCAGTCGCTCGATGATGATCGACCGCGCGCTGCGG
>JAJDUK010000067.1 GCA_022826665.1 Alphaproteobacteria bacterium
CGGCGGAACGGAAGCCACCACGACCGACGCCAACCTCTGGCTCGGCCGCATCAACCGCGACTACTTTTGCGGCGGCACGGTGGAAGCGGACATGGACGCGGTGGCGAGGGCCATCGAGGCGGTGGGCGCGCGCCTCGGCGTGGATTCCGACGAGGCGGCGCGCGGCATCGTGCGCATCGCCAACAACAACATGGTCAACGCGCTGAAGCTGGTCTCGGTCAACCGCGGCTTCGACCCGCGCGACTTCACGCTGATCGCCTTCGGCGGTGGCGGGGCGATGCACGCTGTGGCGCTGGCGCAGGAGCTCGGTGTCACCAAGGTCGTGGTGCCGGCCGACGCCTCGGTGTTCTCCGCCTGGGGCATGATGATGTCCGACCTGCGCCGCGACGATGTCCTCACCCTGCTCCTCGACCTGACGCCTGAGAACGCGGCTGCCATCGAGGGCGCGTTCGCCGAGACGGAGGAGCGCGCGCGCAGCCGCTTCGCGGCCGAAGGCATCGCGGCGTCGGCGGTCAGGCTCGCGCGCCTCGGCAAGTTCCGCTACCAGAACCAGGAGCACACCACCGAGGTGCCGCTGGAGACCGGACCCATCACCGCCGACGGCGTCGCCGCCATCGAGGCCGCCTTCCACGAGACCTACGAGCGCGAATACACTTACAGGCTGGATGCGCCGGTGGAGATGGTGGGCTTCCATGTCGTCGCCAGGGTGGAGATCGGCAAGCTCACCATGACGCGGCGCGAGGTGACGGGTCGGGCGCTCGACGAGGCGCGGAAGGGGAGCCGCTCCGTCGATTACACGCTCGAAGGCGTGCGCGAGGCGGCCATCTACGACGGCGAGAGGCTGGAGCCCGGCATGACCTTCGACGGACCGGCCATCGTCGAGGATCCGGGGACGACCGTGGTGGTGCATCCCGGCAACCACGCCGAGGTCGACGACTTCGGCAACATTCGCATTCACATCCGCAACTGAGCGAGACGGCGGCAGCACGATGAACACGATGACCAACGATCCGATCACCCTCGAGATCATCCAGAACTCGCTGCAGAGCGCAGCCGACGAGATGTTCGCCGCCATGAGAAAGACGGCGATGAGCTCGATCATCTACGAGGTGCTCGACATGGGCACCGGGATTACCGACGCCAAGGGCGAGATCGCCTGCTCCGGCGCCGGCATTCCGGCCTTCGTCGGCGTGCTCGACAAGGCGGTGGCGGTGATCGTGGAGAAGTTCAGCGAGCCCGGCGCTATCGAGCCCGGCGACGTCTTCGTCACCAACGACCCCTACTACGGCGGGGTGACGCACCTGAACGACATCGTGGTGGCGATGCCGGTCTTCGCCGACGGCCGGATCATCGCCTGGACCTCGAACATCGCGCACAACTCGGACGTGGGCGGCATGGCGCCGGGCTCGCTCACCGGCGAGGCGACGGAGATCTTCCAGGAAGGACTCAGGCTGCCGGCCATCAAGATGATCTCAAGGGGCGAGCCGATCCGGCCGGTGTTCGAGATCATCAAGGTCAACTCGCGCATGCCGGACGTGCTCGAAGGCGACGTCTGGGCGGCGATCGCATCCGTCCGCATCGGCACCGCGCGGCTCACGGAGATCGCGGAGAAATACGGCGCCGCCACCTTTGAGCAGGCGATGACGGCCTTCATGGAATACGGCGAGCGGGTCTCCCGCGCGGCACTCGCGACGCTGCCCAAGGGCACCTTCGCGCTCGCGGAAGAGCAGGACGACGGCCAAGTCTACAACGTCGAGATCGCCATTCGGCACGAGGAGTTCGTGGTCGATCTGAGGGACAACCCCGATCAGGCGACCAACCCGGTCAACACCAGCCGGGACGGGGTGATGGTGGCGGCACAGATGATCTTCAAGTCGCTAACCGACCCCTATTCGCCGTGCAACGCCGGCTCGTTCCGCCCGATCCGCCTGCTGACGCGCGAAGGCTCGGTGTTCCACGCCGAGGAGCCGGCGCCCATCGGCTTCTATTATGAGATCGACCTGCGCGCCTACGACCTGATGTGGCGCTGCCTCGCGCAGCACATGCCGGAGCGGCTGGCGGCGGGACACTTCGCCTCGGTGTGCGGCACCTTCATCGGCGGCATCCACCCCGACACCGGCCGCCAGTACACGATCATCGAGCCCCAGCTCGGCGGCTGGGGCGGCCGCGAGGGCCGCGACGGCAACAACGCGATGTTCTGCGGCTTCCACGGCGAGACCTTCAACTGCCCGGCCGAGGTCAACGAAGCCCGCAACGGGCTCTACGTGGACCAGATGGCGCTCAACCTGGAGCCCGGCGGCGAGGGCCAGTACACCGGCGGGCGCGGTATCGTCATGGACTACCGGGTGCGCGCCAACGACGGGTTCCTGACCGTGGGCTACACGCGCTCCAAGTTCCCCGCCTGGGCGCTCGACGGCGGCAACGAGGGCTCGCCCAACTACGTCGAGTTCATTCCGAACGAGGGCGAGCGCCAGCGCTTCGCCTTCGTCTCCGGGCTCAAGACGCAGCGGGACGACGTGATCCGCGTGGTGACCGGCAACGGCGGCGGCTTCGGCGATCCGAAGCAGCGCGACCCCGCGCTCGTGCGCCGGGACGTGCGGAACGGCCTGATCAGCGCCGAGAGGGCGCGGGAGGTCTACGGCGTGACCATCGAGTAAGTCGAGACAGTCGATTCGGACAACGGGAGGACCGCATGAAAGCCAACGCCCCCCTCAAGCTGATGTACCTGAACCCGGTCGGCACCGATGCCTACGATGCCGTCTTCGCCGACATGGCACGCACCTACAAGCAGCCCGGCACGGAGGTGCACATCGCCTGCCTTGCGGATCCGGGCGGTGGCTTCACCCACATCGAGTACCGCTCCTACGAGACCATCGTCTCGCGCGGCATCATCCAGGCGACGCGGCAGGCGGCACGCGAGGGATTCGACGCGCTCGCCATCGGCTGCTTCTACGACACCGGGCTGCACGATGCCCGCGAGATTTCGGGCGAGATGATCGTGACCGCGCCTTGCCTCGCCTCCTGCGAGATCGCGGCGAGCCTCGCCAACCGCTTCGGCATCATCGTCGGCCGCCGCAAGTGGGTGAACCAGATGAACGCGGTGGCGCGCGAGCACGGCTACGGCGAACGCCTTAGCGGCTTCTATCACGTGGAGCTTGGGGTCAACGACTTCCAAACCGATCACGCCGAGACCGAACGCCGTCTGGTCGCCGCCGGCCGGCGCGCGGTGGAGGAGGACTACGCCGAGGCGCTGATCCTCGGCTGCACGCTGGAGATCGGCTTCTACCGCGAGGTGGAAAGGGCGGTCGGTGTCCCCGTTATCGACCCTTCCATCGCGGCCATGAAGCGCGCCGAGTACGCCGCGAACCTCAAGCGCCAGTGCGGCTGGGTGCCGAGCCGCATGTGGTCCTGCGAGGCGCCGCCGGAGGAGGAGATCACGCGCTTTGGCGGCTTCGACGATGGCGATGCCTTCGCCCAGCGTCTGGTCGTCGAGGCGGAGTGACGGGTGGATGGCGTAACAATCGCGTGTAATTCGCCGATAAGACGACCCTTCCCAGGTGCAGGAGGCGTTTGGAGGCGCCATACTTGACCCGCTGAGACAATCGAGCGGCATGATCCGGTCATGCGTGGACTGATCTTCGGTGTCATCGCGCTGCTCGCAGCCAGCTTGCTCCCCCTTTCCGCGACGCAGGCGGCATTCAAGCTGGAAGGCAGGCCCAAGGTCGCGATGCTCCATCTCGGCACCGTCAACGACGGCGGCTGGTCGGAGGCGCTCGACCGCGCGCGGGTCAAGACCGAGGAGGCGCTCGGGCTCAAGATCGCCGTCAGCCAGCGGGTTCCCGAGGAGTGGGAGATCATCCTGCAGCTCGTCGACCGCTACGTGCGCGAGGGCTACAACATCATCATCGGCACCTCCTGGGGCCACAGCGACGCCTTGCGCGAGGCCGCGCGCAAGTACCCCGACGTGGCGTTCCTGAACTGCGCCGGTGCGACCACGGCGCCCAATCTGGAGAGCTTCTACGCCCGCACGTATCAGGGCTGGTATCTGGCCGGGATCATCGCCGGTCATCTGACCCGGACCGAGAAAATCGGCGCCCTCGGCGGCTATAGGCTGGGCCCCGTGACCTGGGACCTCAACGCCTTCCTGCGCGGGGCGCAGTCGGTCAATCCCGCCGTCGAGATGATCGGCATCTACGTCAACACCTGGTACGACCCGAGCAAGGAAACGCAGGCGGCCGAGAGCCTGCTGGCGCAGGGAGTCGACGTGCTGGGATCGAACCTGAGCGCGCCGGGGCCGCACCGTGCCTTCCAGGACCGGGGCAAGTGGTCGATCGGATTTCAGATCGACATGTCCGAGGAGGCGCCGAAGGGCGTCGCGGCCTCGGTGGCCTACACGTGGGAGGCGTACCTGATTCCCACGATCCGGGCGATCGTCAAAGGCACCTGGACTCCCGAGAGGCCGAACTGGTGGAGGGGCATCGAGACCGGTGTCTTCGACGTGGAGCCCATCGCCGCGTGGGTGCCTCGCGCGGCGGTGGCGGACGTCGAGCGGGCGCGCGCGAAGATGATCGCCGGTGAGCTCGATCCCTTCGAGGGGCCGCTCTACCGCAACAACGGCACGCTCGCGGTGCCGGAAGGCAAAGTTCCCTCCGACAGAGAGCTGTGGGGGATGGACTATCTGGTCGAGGGCGCCGTCGACATCTCACTTGCGGAGTGAAGCGGTCAAACGACCGAGAGGTACCTCGTGGGCCTGTCGTCAGGCGGCCTCTCCCTCCTGCACGGGGTCGAAATCGGCCTTGGGCGCGCGGCAGTCAGGGCAGCACCAGTCGTCCGGCAGGTCCTCGAACGGCGTGCCCGGCGGCGTCTCGCGCTGCGCCTCTCCCCTGGCGGGATCGTAGACGTAGCCGCACCAGCGGCAGCGGTACCGGGTCATCGAGACCGTCGCCAACGATGACGACGCGCGACCGGCGTAACCGGCCGCGCGCCGGCCTCTCGGTTAGTGAATGCCGAGCTTCTCGGCCGCCATCTGCGTTCCCTTAATGCGGGACTCGATCTTCTGGAATGCCACGTCGCGGGCGTAATCGGGCGAGCCGTGGTTGGGCTTCACGTCGATGCTGAAGGGCGAGAAGCCGCAATCGTCGGTGGATGCGATCTGCTCCTTCGGCAAGTGATTGGCGGCCGCGATGAGCTGCTCGCACACCTCCTCGGCCGATTCCACCCGCGGGTTCTGCGGGTTGATGACGCCGATGTAGGCCATCTGCACGACGCCGTTGGCGTCGGTTCGGATGCTTGCCGCGATGTCCTTGTAGACCTGCTCCTGGTTCCGCTCGCTCTTGAACTGGATCATGAAGTAGCCGGCGTTGAGCTGGAACATGCTGGGCAGCAGGTCGTTGTAGGGCACGTCGGCGCTGTGCACCGAATCGCAGTCGCCGCCGGGGCAGGTGTGGATGCCGATGTTCACCCGCTCCTCCGCCGTGAAGCGGTCGAGCACCGCGTTGATGAGCTCGATGAAGTGGGGAAGCATCTGGCGGCCGGTCCAGGGATTGCGCGAATCGTTGCGGCAGGAGAGCCGGCCCTCAGTGAAGTCGATGGAGACCCTGACGGCGCCGGCGGCGAAGGCCTCGCGCACGTCCTTCTCGCACTCGTCGACCAGGTCGGCCTCGAACGCCTCGCGCGAATAGCCCTCGATCTCCTCGTCGAGGGGGTAGAGCAAGGCAAGCATCGAGGGCGCGATCACCGCCTGCTTCATCGGCTTGGTCGCGGACTTGATCGAGAGCTTGAGGGAATCGGCCGCGAAGCTCTTGTAGCGGAACGGGCCGCCGGTGAGACGCGGCAGCTGGCGATGGTGGCCGTCGGCGAAGATGGCGAAATACTGGCCGCCGCCCGCCAGATGGTCGGCGAGGCCCGTTCCCGCGAGCGTGTCGGTGATCGGATAGGTGGCGAAGCTGGACCAGCGCTGCTCTCCGTCGGAGACGATGGGTGAGCCGGCGGCCTCCATGCGCGAAATCGAATCGCGCACCGCCTCCTCCTGCTCGGCCTCGAGATCGGCTTTCGAAATGTCGCCCGCATCGTAGGCGGCGTAGGCAGCCTGAAGCTTGGACGGGCGGGGCAGCGAGCCTACGGGTTCGGTCGGAATTCCGGTGGCAGTACGGGGATCGTAGGTCATCGGTCATCTCCCGGTATTCGTTGATGCTTGCCGCCATCGTCCCATAGGAGCGGTGCTGCGTTCAACGCATAGACAGCGCGACGGGGCTCGCGCCCGATCGCGTGCCCCGCACCTTGGTGCGATGGCCGTTGGCGCCGGGTGCCGTCATGGTACGGGCATGGTTGGCCCTGCTTCTGGTGAATCGCTTCACCTCTCCCTCCTCCCCTATCAGACCCGCTGGGTGTCGGACCCAGCAGGTTTCAAGGTGATCGAAAAGGCGCGGCGCATCGGCATCTCCTGGGCCGAGGCCTACGACGCGGTAATGCACGCAGGCTCGAAAAGGGGCGGCAACGTCTATTACCAGGCCTACAACCTGGAGATGACCCGGGGCTTCATCGAGGACTGCGCCGGCTGGGCAGAGAGGTTGCAGAGCAGGGCCGGCGCGCTCGGCGAGACCTTGATTGTGGAGGATGGGCGTGCCGTGCGGGCCTTCCGCATCGCCTTCGGCTCAGGCAACGAAATCCTCGCCATGACTTCGGCGCCGCGCGCCTTCCGCTCCAAGGGCCGGCCTGGCGATCTTGCCATCGTCGACGAGGCGGCCTTCGTCGACGACCTCGGCGAGGTGCTGAAGGCGGCGCTCGCATTCCGCGTCTGGGGCGGGCGGGCGCACGTCATCAGCACCCACAACGGCGAGGCCAACCCCTTCGCGGCGCTCTGCCGCGAGATCGACGAGGGCGCGCGGCCGGGCTCGCTTCACCGCACCACGCTCAAGGAGGCGCTGGCGCAGGGTCTCTTTCGCCGTATCGTCGAGGGGCAGGGCCGCCCCTGGTCGGCCGCCGCCGAGGCCGAATGGGAGGGCGCGCTCAGGGCCGAATACGGCAGCCATTCGGGCGAAGAACTCGACTGCATCCCCGCCGCCGGTGGCGGGGCATGGCTCGCGTGGGATGCGATCCGCGCCTGCGAAGATCCCTCCGCAGGCGATCCCGCCGCCTTCGCCGGCGGCGGCGCCACCGTCGGCGTGGACGTGGCGAGGCGGCGCGACCTCTGGGTCGCAGCGGTGCTCGAGCAGGTGGGCGACGTGCTCTGGCTGCGCGAGCTGGCGGTCCGCCAGGGCATCCCCTTCAGCCAGCAGCGGGCGATCGTGAGCGACCTTGCGGCACGCTATCGGCCGGTGCGCATCGCCGTGGACCAGACCGGCATGGGAGAGGCCGTGGTGGAGCAGCTGCAGGAAGACCTCGGCCGGACCGTGGTCGAGGGCGTGCTGATGTCCGGGCCGCGCAGGCTCGATGTGGCAACGGCGCTGCGCGAGGCGGTGGAGGATCGCCGCCTCCGCGTCCCGCCCGACGCGGAGCTTAGGCGCGATCTCCATGCCATCCGCGCCGAGGCCGGGCCGACCGGGGCGCCGCGGCTGCTTGCCGAACGCTCGGGCACCGACGGCCACGCCGACCGATTCTGGGCGCTGGCCCTGGCCTGCACCGCCGCCCGCGAAGGCAGCGCGACCATCGGGGGTGCCAGCGCCGGCCCGCGCGCTGCCGGCCTCGCCGGCTTCTATTGATCGGCAGCAGGCGATGGAGGCGCGCGAAGAGGCCCCGCACCATGGTGCGGTGCACAGGGGGCGCCGAGATCGCAATGATCGGGGCATGACGAACGCCCAATCCTCTGCCCCTCTCCCCCTTCGCGAGAGCTTCACCTGATGCCGGCCACCCGTTTGGCCGGCCGGCTCCGCCGGCTTCTCCCTCCCTCCCGCGTCAGCGTGCCGGCGGGGCCACCCTGCGGCGAGGTCGCCGCCGCCAGCATCGCCGGCCGCCTCCAGCCCTATATCGGTGAGCTGCCGCTCAACCCGCGCCAGCCCTCGCGCTATGCCGATCGCTACCGCGACGAGGGAGCGGCACTCCGCATCTACCGCGACATCCTGCGGGACGAGCGCTGCCAAGCGGCCCTCGACCAGCGCCTCGATGCCGCCATCGCGCGGCCCTGGACGGTCGAGCCCGGCGGCGACGGCCTGGACGATCGCGCCGCGGCCGACGACCTCGCCCGCCAGCTCGAAGGCGTGGGCTTCGACGCGGTGAGCCGCCAGCTCCTGCACGGGGTCTGGTACGGCTTCGCCATCGCCGAGGCGCTCTGGGCCCGCGCGGGCGATCGGGTCGTGCTCGACCGCCTCGTGGTGCGCGCTCCCGATCGCTTCCGCTGGTCGGCGGAGGGCCAGCCCCTGCTCCGCACCAACGCTCACCCCCTGGGCGAGCCGCTGCCGGAAGGCAAGTTCGTGATCCTTCGCCGCCCCGGCGAGCACGGCGACCTGCCCCACGGGCCGGGCCTTGCACGCTGGTGCTTCTGGCCGGTCTGGCTCAAGCGCCACGGGCTCAAGTTCTGGTCCGTCGCGCTCGAAAAGTTCGGCGCTCCCGGCGTCAAGGGCACCTATCCGAGAAACGCGAGCGCCGAGCAGAAGGCCGACCTGCTGGACCTGGTGCAGTCCTTCGCCACCAGCCTCGGCGTCATCCTGCCCGAGGGCCAGGAGATCGAGATCGTCGAGAGCGCGCGCCGCGCCGGCGGCGACTTCCAGGCCTTCGTCGCCTACCTCGACCGCGCCATCGCGACCACGATCCTGGGGCAGTCCGCCACCACCGACATGGGGCCCTGGCGCGGCACCGCCGAGGTGCAGCGCGACGTGCGCGACGAGACCGTCGCCGCCGACTGCCGCCTGCTCGACGACGCGCTGGGTGGCACCGTCGCCCGCTGGCTCACCCAGTGGAACTTTCCGGGTGCGGCGACGCCCCGCATCCGCCGCGACGCATCACCGCCGGAGGACCTCGACGCCCGCGCCCGCCGCGAGGCGGTCATCGCCAGCACCAGCGGGCTGCGTCCCACCCGATCCCACATCGAACGCACGTTCGGTGGGGAATGGGAGGTGGCGCCGCCTGCATCTGGAGCGGCGTAAGGGGATAGCGCCTGGGCTGGCTCAAGCCTCGGCGTATTCGAGCAGGAGGTCCTTGGCCTCGACCGACTGGCCGGCCGCCACGTGCAGGGCCGCGACGGTCCCCATCATGCTTGAGGCCATTGTTGGGCTGCGTGCAGTACGCGGAGGATCGTGACAGTGTGGGCGTTCTCCGCATAGACCACGAGGTAGTTCGAGCGCACAACCATCTCGCGAGTCCCCTCCACGCGACCGGTCCTGTAGAGCCGTGGGTTCTCGCGCAAGCGGGATGTCTTGGCCTCGATGTCTTCCTTCAAGGCCTGAGCGGCGTCGGGATTATCGTCCGAGATGTAGTCGACGATCGCCATCAAATCGGCGACCGCCATCGCCTTCCATTCAAGTTCGCGCACGGCGCTTCCCGTCAATGAGCGCCTGCGTGCCGGTCATAACTTGTTCATGCGGAACCGCGGGACGCGGATCGTCCAGGGCTTCCCGTACCTTGGCGCGAAACCACGCGTCGTAGGCTTCAGGATCGGCGGTCAGGCCCGCCGGCAAACCGCCTTCCGCAGCAACACGGGTCAACAGGATGCGCACGGCATCGGAGAGTGTCAGGCCAACGCCGGCCAGCGTGTCGGCCGCTTTCGCCTTGAGCTGATCGTCCACACGGACATGGAGCATCGAAGTCTGAGCTGGCATGGGACATCCTTCGTCGTTACCAACGATATGCATCTCAATTGAGATACGTCAAGCAGGGCGGCGGAGGCCCAAGCTCAAGCCTCGGCGTATTCGAGCAGGAGGTCCTTGGCCTCGACGGACTGGCCTGCCGCCACGTGCAGGGCCGCGACGGTGCCGTCGCGCTCGGCATGGAGGGCGGTTTCCATCTTCATCGCCTCGACGGTCATCAGCAGATCGCCGGCCACGACGTGGCGCCCGCTCGCCACCGCCACCGAGGCCACCACGCCCGGCATCGGGGCCGAGACGTGGCGCGGGTTGGCCGGATCGGCCTTGGGCCGGCGCACCACGCTTGCCGAGGCCTCGCGGTTCTCGATCTTGACCGTGCGGGGCTGGCCGTTCAGCTCGAAGAAGACGCGCACCGCGCCCTCCTCGTCGGTCTCCCCCACGGCGAGGCAGCGGACGACCAGGGTGTGCCCGCGCTCGATCTCGACCGAGACCTCGCGCCTGGGCGCCAGGCCATAGAAATAGACATCGGTCGGCAGCGCGGAGACCGGCCCGTAGAGCTCGTTGCGCGCCGCATAGTCCGTGAACACCTTGGGATAGAAGAGCCAGGAATAGAGGTCCTCATCCGAGAGCGACCAGCCGGTCTCCTCCTCCGCCCGCGCGCGCTCGGCCTCCAGGTCGGCGGGCGGGAGCACGGCGCCGGGCCGCCCTTCGATGGGCGCCTCGCCCTTCAGAATCTTGCTCGAAAGCGGCTCGGGGAAGCCGCCCGGCATGCCGCCGAGCTCGCCCCGGAAGAGCCCGACCACCGATTCCGGAAAGGCGATCTCGCGGTCCAGACCCTCGACATCGGCCCGCGTGAGACCGCCGGAGACCATCACCAGCGCCATGTCGCCCACCACTTTGGAGGTGGGCGTCACTTTCACGATATCGCCGAACATCCGGTTGACCTCGGCGTAGGCCTCGGCCACCTCGTGCCAGCGCTCGGCGAGGCCGAGGGCGCGCGCCTGTTCGCGCAGGTTGGTGAACTGCCCGCCCGGCATCTCGTGCAGGTAGACCTCCGACGCCGGCGCCCGCATGTCGGTCTCGAACGCGGCGTACTGCGCGCGCACCACCTCCCAGTAGTCCGAAATCTCGCGCACGTAGGCGGGGTCGAGGCCAGTCTCGCGCGGCTGGCCGCGCAGCGCCTCCACCACCGAGCCGAGGCAGGGCTGGGAGGTGAAGCCGGAGAGGCTGTCCATCGCCAGGTCCACGGCGTCGACGCCCACGTCCACCGCCGCCAGCACGCTGGCGGCGGCGATGCCGGAGGTATCGTGGGTGTGGAAGTGGACGGGAAGCCCGGTCTCCTCCTTCAAGGCGTGGACCAGCTCGCGGGCGGCGGCGGGCTTGACCAGCCCCGCCATGTCCTTGATGCCGAGGATGTGGGTGCCGGCATCGCGCAGCTCGCGGGCCATGCGGCGGTAGTACGCGATGTCGTAGCGGCTGCGGCTCTCGTCGTGGAGATCGCCGGTGTAGCAGATCGCCGCCTCGCAGAGCCGGCCGGTCTCCAGCACCGCATCGACCGCGACGCGCATGTTCTCGACCGAGTTCAGCGGATCGAAGATGCGGAAGACGTCGATGCCCGAGTCCGCAGCGCGGGCGACGAAGCCCCGGACCACGTTGTCCGGGTAGTTGGTGTAGCCCACGCCGTTGGAGGCGCGCAGCAGCATCTGCAGCAGGATGTTCGGAACACGCGACCTCAGGCGCTCCAGGCGCTCCCACGGGCACTCGTTGAGGAAGCGCAGCGCCACGTCGAAGGTGGCGCCGCCCCAGCATTCCAGCGAGAAGAGCTGCGGCAGGTTGTAGGCGTAGGCGTCGGCGATCTGGCAGAGGTCGTAGGTGCGCATCCGGGTCGCGAGCAGCGACTGGTGCGCGTCCCGCATGGTGGTGTCGGTGACCAGCGTGCGTTCCTGTGCCAGCATCCAGGCTGCGACCGCGTCCGGACCCTCGGCGTCGAGCAGCGCCTTCGCGCCGGCGGCGGGCTCCTTCGCGTGGAGCGGCGGTGGCGACGGATTGCGGGCGTGGGCCGGCGGCGCGGGCCGGTCTTTCACCTCGGGATGTCCGTTGACCGTGGTCTCGGCGATGTAACGCAGCAGGCGGCTCGCGCGATCGCGCGGGCGGGCGAAGGCGAGCAGCTCGGGGTTGTCGTCGATGAAGCGGGTGGTCACCTGGCCCTGGCGAAACGCCTCGTCGCCGACCAGGCGCTCGAGAAAGTCGATGTTGGTGGCGACGCCGCGAATGCGGAACTCCTGCAGCGCGCGACGCATGCGGTCGATGGCGCCCTCGCGCGAAGAGGCCCACGCGGTGACCTTCTCCAGCAGCGAATCGTAATGGCGGGTGATGACCGCGCCGGTGTACGCGGTGCCGCCATCGAGGCGGATGCCGAAGCCGGTGGCGGCGCGGTAGGCGGTGATGCGCCCGTAATCGGGGATGAAGCGGTCGAGCGGGTCCTCGGTGGTGATCCGGCACTGCACCGCGTGGCCCCGCAGCGCGATCTCGTCCTGCGGCGGGCAGGCGTCGTCCGGCCCCTCCCCGATGGCGCCGCCTTCGGCCACGCGGATCTGGGCCCGCACCAGATCGACGCCGGTCACCTGCTCGGTGACGGTGTGCTCGACCTGGATGCGCGGATTGACCTCGATGAAGTGGAAGCCATTGGTGTCGAGATCGTGCAGGAACTCCACCGTGCCCGCGTTGAGGTAGTCGGCGGTGCGGGCGATGGCGAGCGCATGGCCCGTGAGCTCGTCGCGCTGCGCGGCAGTGAGGCCGGGGGCCGGCGCGCACTCCACGATCTTCTGGTTGCGCCGCTGCACCGAACAGTCGCGCTCGAAGAGGTGGACGATCCGGCCGTGACCGTCCGCCAGAATCTGGACCTCCAGGTGCCGGGCCCGGCGGATGAAGCGCTCGAAGTAGACGTCGTCCTTGCCGAAGGCGGCGTCCGCCTCGCGCCGTGCCGCGAGCAGGGCGGCCTCGAACTCGTCCTCGGCCTCGACCGTGCGCATGCCGCGCCCGCCGCCGCCCCAGCTGGCTTTGAGTATCCCGGGGAATCCCACGTCTCTTGCGAGCGCGAGGGCCGCCGCAGGCTCTACAGGCAGCGCGTCGGTCGCGGGCACCGTGGGCACGCCGGCCTGGGCCGCGATGGCGCGCGCGGAGACCTTGTCGCCGAGCAGGCGCAGCGTCTCCGGCCGGGGGCCGATGAAGGCGATCTCCGCCTCGGCGCAGGCCTCCGCGAACTCGGGCGATTCCGAGAGGAAGCCGTAGCCGGGGTGAATGGCATCGCTGCGGGTCTCGACCGCGACGCGAATGATGTCGTCCACCGCCAGGTAGGCGGTGACCGGACCACGATTCTCGCCGATGCGGTAGGACCGGTCGGCCTTGAAGCGGTGGAGGGAGAGGTGGTCTTCCTCCGCGTAGACCGCGACCGTGGCCTTGCCCATCTCGTAGGCGGCGCGCAGGACGCGAATGGCGATCTCGCCCCGGTTCGCCACCAGCACTCGTTCGAAGCCGCTCATCGATCCGCTCGCTCACCCGACCGCCGGGTGCGGGCGTTCTACACGGATGTCCTAGTCTGTGGAAGACGGTGGCGCGGGCACGCCGCTGGCAACGCCCATCTCACGCAGCACGGCTTCCGTCGTCTCGACGAAGCGGGCCATGGTCTCGGCGCGGAAGGCGCCGATGCAGCCGACGCGAAAGCTCTCCACCTGCGCGAGCTTGCCGGGATAGATCACGAAGCCCCGTGCCGCGAGCCGGCCGTAGAACGCCTGGAACTGCCACGCGGGGTCGGCCGGCGCGCGGAAGGTCACGATGATGGGCGCCTGCACAGCGTCCTCCAGCAGCGTCTCGAAGCCGAGGCCGCGCATGCCGTCCACCAGGGTGCGGCAGTTCTCCCAGTAGCGGGCGAAGCGGCCGGCGACGCCGCCCTCGTCGTCGAGCGCATCCAGCGCCCGGTCGAGCGCGGCGAGAACGTGCGTCGGCGGCGTGAAGCGCCACTGGCCGTTGGCCTCAAGCCCCTTCCATTGCCCGTGCAGGTCGAGGCTGACGGCATGGGCGTTGTCGGCGCAGTTCGCGAGGTGGTCCGTGCGCGCGATGACGAAGCCGACGCCCGGCGCGCCTTCGAGGCACTTGTTGGCGGAAGCGGCGAGGCTCGCAACCGGGAGCCGCGCGAGGTCGATGGGGATGCCGCCGAAAGAGCTCATGGCGTCCACGTGCAGCCGGCGGCCGGCCTCGCTCACGGCAGTCGCAAGCTCGGCGAGCGGGTTGAGGATGCCGGTGGTGGTTTCGCAGTGGACCAGGGCGACGTCGGTGATTCCGGGCTCGGCTGCGAGACGCTCGGCGAGCGCCGCCGCCCTCCTGGGCGGCTCGGTCTCGCCGGTCTCCAGCACGCTGTGGGCGCGGCCCGCGCGGCGGCAGATCTCGGCCATGCGCCGGCCGTAGGCGCCGTTGACGAGGATCAGCAGATGGCCGTCGCGCGGCACCAGCGTGCCGAGCTGGGCTTCCACCGCGAAGGTGCCACTGCCTTGCATCGGCACGCAGGTGAAGGCCTCGCCGGCGTTGGCGAGCGCGAGCAGGCGCCGGCGCACGCGGGCGGTGAGCTCGATGAACGCAGGGTCGCGTGAGCCCCAGTCGCGGTTCATGGCCGCGCGGGTCTCGGGCCGGGTGGTGAGCGGGCCGGGGGTGAGGAGGACGGCCTCGGCGCCTCCGTCGGCTCCGCCGTCAGCGGGCGGCGGCGCGGCTGAGGGCATCGAGGGCCTCGGGCGTATCCACGTCGATGGTCACGGAGTGATCGGGGCTCTCGATCTCGTACACCGCATCCGCGTGGTCGCCGATCAGGTGGCGCGCGCCGACATCGCCCGAGAGGTTCCGGATCTCGGCGAAGAAGCGCGCCGCCCAGAGCACGGGATTGCCGCGCTTGCCGCGATAGGTGGGGACGCCGATGGCGCGGCCTTCCAGCGGGTTGAAGCCCGCGATCAGGCGGTCGATCAGGTCCGCCGAGGTGCGCGGCATGTCGCCGAGGCAGACCACGGCGCCGTCGATCTCCGGGGCTCGCGCGGGGTCGAGCACGTCGACGCCGCATTGGAGCGAGCTGCTCATGCCCTCGGCGTAATCGGGATTGTGGGCGAAGCTCACGTCGAGCCCGGCGAGCGCGGCCTGCACGCGTTCGGCCTCGTGGCCGGTGACGACAACCACCGGCGCGGCCTTGGAGGCGAGAGCGGCCGCAGCGACGCGGCGCACCATCGGCTCGCCATCGACCTCGATCAGGAGCTTGTTGAGCGCACCCATGCGCCGGGACTGCCCGGCGGCGAGCACCACCGCCGCGATGCGGGGCGGAGCCCCAGGGGCCACCAGCTCGTCCTGGCGCGCGGCGCTTCGCGGAGAGGCGCGGTTGCGGGGCAAGGGTCGGCTCGGGATTTCCATGAGCAGGCCGCCGGCGCCCATGCGCATGATGTCGGATGCGGTGACCTCGACACCCGCGAAGATGCGCTGCAGCACCCAGTCGAAGCCGTTGAGCTTGAGCGAGCGGGCGCAGCCGGGGAGCCCGAGCACCCGCGTCTCGCCGAGGCGAGCGAGGAGGAGCAGGTTGCCGGGGTCCACCGGCATACCGAAATGGTCGATGGCGCCGCCGGCTTCCACGACCGCCGCCGGCACCACGTCGCGCCGGTCGACGATGGCGGACGCGCCGGCGATGAGGATGATGTCGCAGCCGCGCCCGTGAAGCTGACCCACCGCCTCCGCCACCTCGGCGCGGCTGTGGGCGCAGCGAACCTCGGCGGCAAGCGCGCAGTCGAGCTGGGCGAGGCGCGTCGCGACCGCGCCGGTGGTGGAATCGAGCACGCTCTCCCGCGTGCCCGGCAGGCGGGTCTGGATCAGCCCAACCGTGCGCGCCCTGAGCGGCGCGAGGCCCAGCATCGGCCCGCCGTCCGCCGCGATCTCGACGCAGCGGTCGACCACCGTGCGCGAGGCGGCGAAGGGGATGACCTTGACCGTAGCCACCATCTGGCCGGCCTCGACCAGGGCGTGGGGTGCCACGGTGCCGAGGGTCATGGCCTCGTCGAGGAGATTGAGCCGGTCCACCCGCTTATCGTCGATGACGGCGAGGCCATGGCCCTCGGCGAAGATGTTGCAGCGGCCGGTGAAGGCGTCGCCCAGCGTGAGCCCCGGACCGCAGACCGCGCGCGCGACTGCTTGCGCCGCCTCGTCCTCGCCCACGTCGTCGGGCTCCAGCCGGGCGCCGGAGACGGTCTCGATCTTCGCTGCCAGCAGGACCTGGATGTCCTCGGCGGAGAGCACGCGCCCCTTCTTGAAGGCGCTACCAGGCAGGCGCACGCTGTGGGCGAGGATCAGCCCTTCGGCCTCTGCGACCGGCACGTCGCCGAAGATCATGGGGCGCAGATCACGTGGCGTTGCCTCCGGGTGGCTGGCGGCGCACTTGCGTGACCTCCGCCATGATCGAGACCGCGATCTCGGCCGGGGAGCGCGCGCCGATGGCGAGCCCGATGGGCGCGTGGATGCGCCCGAGCTCGTCGTCGGAGAAACCCTTCTCGCGCAGGCGCTCCAGCCGCTTGCCGTGGGTCCGGCGGCTGCCGAGGGCGCCGATGTAGAAGACCGGCGCGCGCACCGCGACCTCAAGCGCCGGGTCGTCGATCTTAGGATCGTGGGTGAGCGTGACTACCGCCGTGCGATGATCGGGCACGAGCCGGTTCAGCGCGTCGTCGGGCCACTCGGTCGAGACCTCGATGGCGGGGAAGCGCGCGGCATCGGCGAAGGCGCGGCGCGGGTCGCAGACGATCACGGAGTAGCCGGCGGCCTCGGCCATGCCTGCCAGCGCCTGCGTGATGTGGACGGCGCCGACGATGACCATGCGGGCCGGCGGGTTGTGGACGTGGACGAACCAGGTCTCGCCGCCGACCTCCACCTGCTGGCTCTTGTCGGCACGGAGCGCGGCGCGGGCTTCGTCCGCCACCGCGCCGGGCAGCGCATCGCCCGCCGCAGCGCCGTCGGCGTAGACCAGCGCCTGCGCGCCATTGGTGAGCGCCGTGACCAGGGCGACGGCGCGATCCGCCGCACGGTCGCCGTTCAGCCTGTCGAGGATCGTGCGCTGCATCGCTGCTCGCTCACTCGACCTTCTCGACCAGCACGCGAACGGTGCCGCCGCAGGCGAGCCCGACTTCCCAGGCCTGCTCGTTGGAGACGCCGAACTCCAGCACGCTGGGGGCGCCCGAGCCCATGACCTTGCGCGCCTCCTCGATCACCGCGCCCTCGATGCAGCCGCCGGAGACCGAGCCCTCGAAGCGGCCGTCGCCATCGGCGACCAGCTGGCTCCCGACCGGGCGGGGCGACGAGCCCCAGGTGGCGATGACGGTGGCGAGCGCAACGTCCTTGCCCTCGTCGCGCCAGCGGGCGGCGGTGCCCAGAATGTCTTCCTGTGCGACCTGTTGCGAACTCATCGCTGCTCTCCCCTGCTGCGCATATTGCAGACGGCGGGCGCCCCTGCCTCACTCCGCGACGGCGGTCATCCCGGTGCCGACATCCGCAAGGATACGCTGCGTCTCGCCGCCGCGCGCCTTGTCGATATCGTCCTGGTACTTCAGGAGGACGCCCAGGGTCTGGTCGACGATGGCGGGATCGAGACTCTCCTGCGCGAGCGTGGAGAGAGCGCGCAGCCAGTCGATGCTCTCGGCGACGCCCGGCGACTTGAAGAAATCGACCTCGCGGAGCTGCTGAACGAAGGCCACCACCTCGTGGGTCAGGCGCGGGTCGGCATCGGGCACGCGCACGCGCAGGATCTCGCGTTCGCGCTGGGCATCCGGATAGTCGATCCAGTGATAGAGGCAGCGCCGCTTGAGGGCGTCGTGAATCTCGCGGGTGCGGTTGGAGGTGATGAGCACGATGGGGGGCTCCGCCGCGCGGATCGTGCCGATCTCCGGGATCGTGATCTGGTAGTCAGCGAGCACTTCCAGCAGGAAGGCCTCGAAGGGCTCGTCGGCGCGGTCGAGCTCGTCGATCAGCAGCACCGGCGGGCCCTCGTCGTGGGGGCGGAGCGCCTCCAGCAGCGGCCGGCTGATGAGGAAGCGCTCGGAGAAGATGTCGCCGGCAAGGGTCTGGCGGTCGCGGTCGCCCATCGCCTCGGACAGGCGAATCTCGATCATCTGCCGCGCGTAGTTCCACTCGTAGACGGCGGACGAAACGTCGAGCCCTTCGTAGCACTGGAGGCGCAGGAGCGAGCGCCCGAGCCGCTCGGCGAGCACGGCAGCGAGCGCGGTCTTGCCGACGCCGGCCTCGCCCTCCAGGAACAGCGGGCGGTTGAGGCGGAAGGCGATGAACAGGCTGGTCGCCAGGTTGCGATCCGCCACGTAGTCGCCGCCGGAGAGCAGCGCGAGCGTCTCGTCGACGGAGTCGGGGATCGCCACGCCGTCACTCATTCTGGGAACTTTCCTCGGAAAGACGCTCGATCAGATCGGCGATCGCCTCCGGCTTGTCAAGGCGAAAGGCCGGCTGGCGGCCGTCCTCGGCCAGCACCCGCAGCCCTGTGCCGGCCTCGCCTTCGGGGCCGGGCTCGACCGTGAGCCGAGGCGCGGCGCGGTCCTCGAAACCCAGCGCCAGCACGACTTCCGCGTCCTCCGCGAGCGCCGCGAGGGCGGCGGCCTGCGGGGGTGATGGCGGCTCGTTGCGGTGCACGCGGGCCCAGCGCCGGCCCGAGACCACGACGACATCGCGGGCGCCGGCGGCGGCGTGCTCGTAGCTGTCCTTGCCCGGCTCGTCGATGGCGAGCGGGCCGGGGCTCGCGGCGATCACGGCGACGCGGCGACCGCGGGCGCGCAGCGTCTCGATCAGCTGCGTCGCCATCGCGTCCCGCTCCTCCGCAGGCCCGGCAAGCGCCACCACCACCACGCGCGGCTCAGATCACGCCGGTGAACACGAGGATCAGCACCACGGCGACGACCACCACAGCCGCGGCCCAGGCTGCGGTGGGGAGCCCCTTGCGCTGCGTGGCCGGCGGGAGCGGCGGCCCAGCATCCGCCGCCGGGGTGTCTTCTGCCGGCGCATCGACGGACGACGCGGCAGGCTCGGGCTCGGGCGGTGTCGGATCGGGCGCCGGCGCCGGCTGGGCCGGCGCGGCAGCCTCCGCCGCAATCTCGGTCTCCGGCTCCTCGCCGCCGCCGAGCTTCTCGGCGAGGCTGTCGAAGAACTGCTTGGCGAGCTTCTTCGCAGTGGAATCGATGAGGCGCGAGCCGATCTGCGCGAGCTTGCCGCCGACCTTGGCGTCGCACTCGTATTGCAGGAGCGTTGCGCCGTCCTCCTCCACCAGCCGGACCTTGGCCTCGCCGGAGGCGAAGCCCGCGGTGCCCCCCTGCCCCTGGCCGGAGAGCGTGTAGCCGTTGGGCGGATCGATGTCGGAGAGGGTGACTCCGCCCTTGAAGGTCGCCTTGACCGGGCCGACCTTGATGACGAGCGTCGCGCTCATCTCGGTGTCGGAGGTCTTCTCGATCTCCTGGCAGCCGGGCAGGCACTCCTTCAGGACCTCGGGGTCGTTGAGCGCGCGCCACACCGTCTCCCGGTCGGTCGGGACCCGGAACTCGCCGTTCATCTTCATGGCCGCGTTGCCCCCTGCCGCCGAGCGCCGCTAAACGTAGTAGATGACCAGGCAGGCGCCAAGCAGGACCAGGATCCAGAGCGCGGCGGCGCCGGTGGGCCATGTGCGCGCCATCACCCCGCCCGGCCTGTTCTGCTGCGCGATCGCATAGAACAGGCGATCGAGGCCGCGCGTGGACTGCTCGCGGATGAACGCGCTGAGGGCTGCCACCGCGCCTTCGATGCGGCGGGCCGCGCCCGGCAGCAGGCGCCGGTAGAGCCAGTCGCTGTCGATGTTCGCGGAGCGCAGCTCGGGCGGGTAGAGCCCGACCAGGTTGAGAAAGGCGAAGGCCAGCGCCGAGAAGAAGAGAAGCTGGACCTGCACCAGCACGTGGCTGCCGGTGTAGGGCACGTAGCCCACCTCCCAGGGCAGCAGCGAATAGAGCCACGCCGGATAGCAGCCGATGACGATGCAGAGGATCGCCGCCATCGCCATCGCGATGCGCATATTGAGCGGCGGCTCGCGGGTGCGGATGCCGCTGTCGTGGGCGAAGAAGGCGAAGTAGGGAATCTTGATGCCGGCGTGGTGGAAGACGCCGGCAGACGCGAAGAGCAGCAGAATCCAGACGATCCAGTAGCCCTCGGCCGCCGCCGCGCTCATCACCATCGACTTGCTGACGAAGCCGGAGAAGAGCGGGAAGGCTGAGATCGACGCCGCGCCCACGATGCAGAGCCCGGTGGTCTGTGGCATCGACTTGTAGAGGCCGCCGAGCTCCGAGCCGTTGATCTTGCCGGTCTGGTGCAGCACCGCCCCCATCGACATGAGTAGCAGGCCCTTGAAGATCACGTCGTTGAAGGCGTGGGAGACGGCGCCGTTGAGCGCGAGCGAGGTGCCGATGCCGATGCCCACCACCATGAAGCCGATCTGGTTGATCATGCTGTAGGCGAGGACGCGGCGGAGGTCGTTCTCGATCACGGCGTAGAAGATGGGGAACGCGGTCATCGCCGTGCCGATGGGGATTAGCACCTCGGTGCCGGCGTAGCCGCGCGCCAGCGCATAGACGGCGAGCTTGGTGGTGAACGCGCTCAGGAACACCATCCCGGTCGGCGTCGATTCGGGGTAGGCGTCGGTGAGCCAGGTGTGCACCAGCGGGAAGCCGCACTTGATGCCGAAGGCGACGAAGATCAGCACGCCGCCGAGGCTGTCGATCCCGATGTGGCCGAAGGCGGCCGACCCGGTGTCGCCGATCACGACGATCGCGCCGCCCAGCAGCAGCAGGCCGGAGACCAGCTGGAACACCAGGTAGCGCATGGCGGCGCGGACCGCGCGCGGCTCGCGCCGGGCGAGGATCAGCAGGACGGAGCCGAGCGTCGCCCCCTCCCAGAAGATGACGAGGGTGATGAGGTCGCCGGCGAACACCGCGCCGAGGGCGGAGCCGGCATAGAGCAGCATACCCGCCTGCTGCAGGCGGTCGCGGACGTGGAAGGCGAAGACGGCGCCGAGGAAGGCCGCGATATGGAAGAGGAGGCCGAAGAGCAGGCTGAGGGAATCGGCGCGGAGCAGCGTGAGGCGCGTGTCGAGCAGGGGAACCTCGAGCGCGCCCCCGCCTTGCCACACGAACCAGAGATTGATGCCGCCGAGCAACGGCACCGCCGGCACGAGCAGACGGCGCGAGCCCCCCGGCAGCAGCAGGACGAGCGCCGCCGCGACCAGGAAGACGAAGGCGGGGGGGATGCTACTCGTCATAGTAGTCCTCGCGCCGCATCACGAGCCGGCGCAGCTCCTTCGCGGCGAGCACCAGCACGACGCAGGCGATGAAGCCGAAGAACCCGTAGAAGCCGAACCAGCCCTCCCAGAAGAACTCCTCGTGGCGGTGGAAGCCCGCGTCGATCACCAGCACGCCGACGCAGAGGGCCGCGAAGAACCAGATGAGCCGCATCACGTTGCGGCGTTCGTCGAGCCAGTATTTCTTCTTCATGGCAGTCTCTTAGGGCGTGCCGGCGAGAGGCTGAACGAGGGTGAGCAGGGCTTGCGGGTAGAAGAAGAGCGCGGCCGTGCCGAGCGCCGCCACCAGCGTCGCCGCGAGGATCGGCAACGGCGCCTCGGCGCGGCCGACCGCCACGGGCATCGGCGTGGCCGGGAAGAAGGCGCGGACGAGAATGGGCACGAAGTAGAGCGCGTTCAGCAGCGAGCTGCCGAGCAACACCGCGATCACCGCGATGTGGCTGCCGTCGTCGGCGCCGGTCACCAGGTACCACTTGCTCCAGAGCGCGGCGAAGGGCGGCAGGCCGATCAGGCCAAGCGCGCCCACGGCGAACGCCCCCATGGTCACGGGCATGCGGTAGCCGATGCCGTCCAGCTCGCTCACCAGCCGCTTGTGGGCGGCGGTGTAGATCGCGCCCGCGCAGAAGAAAAGCGTGATCTTGCCGAAGGCGTGGGTGGCGATGTGCATGGCGCCGCCCACGACGCCCGCGCTGGTCGCGAGCGCGCCCCCCAGCACCACGTAGGAGAGCTGGCTCACGGTAGAATAGGCGAGGCGGCGCTTCAGGTCGTCCTGCCGCAGCGCTATCAGCGAGGCGATCACGATGGTCGCGGCGGCGACCGCGATCAGCCATTCGCTCCCAGCCATCCCGCGCAGGAAGTCGACGCCGAAGATGTAGACGATGACCTTGAGCACCGTGAACACCCCGGCCTTGACCACGGCGACCGCGTGCAGGAGCGCACTCACCGGCGTCGGCGCCACCATCGCCGCCGGCAGCCAGGCGTGGAGCGGCATCAGCGCCGCCTTGCCGATGCCGAACATGTAGAGCACCAGCAGCACGGCGGCGGTGCGCTCGCTGACCGCGCCGGCGAGGATGCCGCCCATCCGGAAGTCGAGCGTCCCGGCCTCGACCCAGGTCCAGAGGATCGCGAAGAGCTGCAGGACGATCGAGGTCGAGAGCAGGATGCCGAGGTAGGTGCGGCCGGCGCGGCGCGCTTCCTCCGTGCCGCTGTGGGTCACCAGCGGATAGGTGGAGAGCGTCAGCGCCTCGTAGAAGAGAAACAGCGTGAACATGTTGCCGGCGAAGGCGACGCCGATGGCGCTCGCGAGCGCGGCCGCGAAGCAGACGTAGTAGCGGGTGCGGTGGCCCTCGTCGTTGGCGCGGACGTAGCCGATGGAATAGACCGTCGTCGCGATCCAGAGGAAGGACGCGATCAGCGCGAACAGCATCCCCAGCGGCTCGAGCGCGAAGGCGATGGGGAGCCCGCGCACGATGTCGAAGAGCGCGACGCGGGGCGCCTCGCCCGCCGCCACCGCCGGCGCGAGCGAGAGCACGAGGCCGAAGAGCGCGACCGCGGTGACCACGGAGACCGCCTCCTGCAGCACCGGGCGCCGCGCGGTCGCCCAGATCAGGAAGGCGCCGGCGACGGGCACCGCGAGCGCGGCGAGGATTTGCGCGGCGTGGCTCATGGTGCGCCCGCCAGCAGCACTGTCGCCGCACGCTCGGCGATGACGACGGTGAGGTCCGTGTGCAGCCCGAAGTAGACCGAGCCCCCGATCAGCGCCCAGGTCGAGAGCTGCATGGCCCAGGGCGCCTCACCCACCGGCTCGGCATCGGGCGGGGCCGGGCGGAAGTACGCGGCCTCGACCACGCGGCCCACGTAGGCGAGCGCGATCAGCGAGCCGGCGAGCACGAAGAGCGCGACCGGCCAGAGCCCTTCCTCGAACGCCGCCTGCACCAGATACCACTTGCTCACGAAGCCGGAGGTGATGGGGACGCCGACCAGGCCGAGGCCGCCGATCACGACGGCTGCCATGGTGAACGGCATGCGCCGGCCGAGGCCGTGCAGCGCGCTCAAGTCGGTCGCGCCCAGGCGGTAGGCGATGGTGCCGGCGGCGAGGAAGAGCCCGCCCTTCATCAGCGCGTGGTTGAAGACGTGGACCAACGCGCCGGTCACGCCGGTCACCGAGGCGAGCCCGATGCCGACGCCGAGATAGCCGATCTGGCCCACGCTGGAGAACGCGAGCAGGCGCTTCAGGTCGCTCTGGAAGACGGCGACGAGCGAGCCCGCGAGCACGGCGATGAGCGAGAGCGCGAGCAGGATCTCGGTGAGCGGCAGGGTCTCGAAGGCGAAGTGCACGCCGAAGACGGTGAAGACGAAGCGCAGCAGCATGTAGGCGCCGACCTTGGTCGCGGTCGCGGCCAGGAACGCGCTCACCATCGAGGGCGCGTAGGCATAGGCGTTGGGCAGCCAGACGTGGAAGGGGAAGAGCGCGAGCTTGATCAGCACGCCCACGGTGATGAAGGCGAAGGCGGCGAGCACCGCCGGGGTCTCGCCCAGGGCCGGCACGCGCACGGCGAGGTCCGCGATGTTGAGGGTGCCGGTCTTGGCGTAGAGGAAGCCGATGCCGATCAGGATCAGCGAGGCGCCGATGGTGCCGACGATGAGGTACTGGTAGGAGGCCGTGAGCGCCCGCCGGCGCCTGCCCTGCGCGATGAGGACGTAGCTCGCGAGCGAGGAGATTTCGAGGAAGACGTAGATGTTGAAGGCATCGCCGGTCGCGGTGATGCCGAGCAGGCCGGTGAGCGCGAGCAGGAAGATCGCGTAGAAGAGGTGCCGCCGCTCGGGCCGCACCTCCTGCTCCACGCTCTGGCGCGCGTAGGGCATCATCAGCGCGGCGGTGCCCGCGATGATCAGCAGGACGAAGGCGTTGACGCCGTCCAGCCGGTACTCGATGCCGATGGGCGGCGCCCAGCCGCCGAGGCGGTAGGAGATCGTGCCGCCGCTCATCACCTGGTCGAGCAGCAGCGCCGCGATGGCGAGCAGCCCCCAGCAGACGACGGTGGTGAAGACCCAGGCGTAGTCCCCGCGCCGCAGCAGCACGCAGACCGGCGCCGCGATCAGCGGCACAGCCACCTGGAGCACCGGCAGATGAGTCGCGATCATCGCCGATCCTGCTCGTCGATCTCGTCCTCTTCGACGGTCCCGTAGTCACGCTTGATCGCCACGGTGAGCGCGAGCCCGACCGCGAGGGTCGAGACCGCAACGACGATCGCCGTGAGGATCAGCACGTGGGGGAGCGGATTGGAATAGACCGCGTGCCCGGCGTCGATGATCGGCGCGGTGCCGCCCTCGACCTTCCCCGCCGTGATGTAGATCAGGAAGATCGCGCTCTGGAAGATGCCGAGGCCGATCAGCTTCTTGATCAGGTTGGAGGGCGCAATGACGGCGTAAAGCCCGATCATCGCCAGCACGATCGCGGCCCAGTAGTTGACGTGCGAGAGGGCCTCCACCTCAGCGCCACTCGGCCAGCACGGTGAAGATGATGGTCATCACGGCGGCGACCGCGACGCCGACGCCGATCTCGATGATGATGATCCCGACGTGGTTGCCATGCGTGGCATCGGCGGAGAGCGCGCCGTATTCGAGGAAGCCCCCGCCGCCGATCATGCTGGCGACGCCGACACCCGCATAGAGCAGCACACCGAGGCAGGCGAGGACGACGAGGAGGCGCGGCGGGGCGACGCTGCGCACGGCCTCGGTCCCGTACACGAGGCCATAGAGGATGAGGCCGGCCGCGAAGATCACGCCCGCCTGAAAGCCGCCGCCCGGCCCGTAGTCGCCGTGCATCTGGACGTAGAGGGCGAACAGCAGGATCGGCGGGATCAGCAGCTTGGAGACCACGCGCAGGACCAGATGCTCGGTCATTCGCGGTCCCTCGCGTCGTCGTCGGCGGCGTGCCGGCGCCGGCGAATGATGCCGAGCATCAGCAGGACGCCGATCCCTGCGGTGAAGATCACCGTGACCTCGCCCAGCGTGTCGAAGCCCCGGTAGGAGGCGAGCACCGCGGTGACGATGTTGGGCACGCCGGTCTCCGCCTCGCCCTGCTCGATGTAGTGGGGCCCGACGTGCTGCTGCGCCGGCGCCTCCGGGTCGCCGAAGGCCGGCAGGTCGAGCGTGCCGTAGACCAGCAGCCCGCCGACGGCGAGCGAGATCAGGATCGGGAGCCAGGGCCTGCGATGCGCGATCTTCTCGTGCCGGCCGGTGGCGGCGATGGCGAGCAGCATGAACACCGTGGTGACGCCGGCACCGACGGCGGCCTCGGTAAAGGCCACGTCGACCGCGTCGAGCACGACCCAGAGCGCGGCCATGACTAGGCTGTAGATGCCGAGCACGAGCGCGGCCGCCAGCAGGTTGCGCAGCGAGACCACGATAAGCGCGGCTGCGACCAGCAGAACCAGGAGCAGGATATCGACGTAAATGTCTATGGCGCGGGGTCCTTGGGCTTTCGGGTCCAGGGCAGGACCCCGTCGAGCAGCGCCGCGTGGGCCAGCGCGTGCGCGGCGGTCGGCGCGGTGAACACCAGGAACACGAAGATCAGCACGAGCTTGAACGAGGTCAGCGAGAGCCCGGCCTGAAGCATGAGGCCGAGAAGGATGAAGCCCGCACCGGCGGTGTCGGCGACGCTGGTCGCGTGGAGGCGGGTGAAGAAGTCCGGCATGCGAATCAGCCCGAGCCCGCCGACCAGGATGAAGGCCGCGCCGATGCCGATGGCGATCCAGCTCAGGATGTCGACGATCACGGCGCGCCCTCCGCGCCCTCTGCGCTCTCCGCGTCGCGCGCGCGCCTGCGCTTGATGTAGCGGAGCACCGCGATGGTGCCGATGAAGTTGATCAGCGCGTAGACCAGCGCGATGTCCAGAAACTCCGGCCGACCCATGAGAAAGCCCACGGCCGCGATCAGCAGCACGGTCATGGTGCCGATGGCGTTCACGGCGACCACCCGGTCGTACACCGTGGGCCCCAGGTACGCGCGGATCAACGCGAGGAGGACGGTCACCACGAGCGCGGCGACGGCGGCGAGGGACATCATGACTCGCCCTCCACCGCCGTGACGCGCCGGTCCATGCCGCCCTGCTTCAGCTCGTCCATGCCGCGCCGGGTGAGCGCGTGGACCTCGATGCCGTCTTCGGTCACGGACGTGGAGAGCGTGCCGGGCGTGAGCGTGATGGAGTTGGCGTAGATCACCTTGCCGAGGTCCGACTTCTGGCTCGACGGCACGGTCTCCAGCACCGGGTCGATGCGCAGGCGAGGCGAGAGCACGATCCGGCTGACGGAAACGGCGGAGATCAGAATCTGGCCGGTCAGCCAGCCCCAGTAGAGGGGGATGCGATAGCCGAGATGGATGGGGTGCCCCTCGTGGTCCACCACGTCCATGCGCAACGCCACCGCCACCGCAAACGCCGTGCAGGCGGCGCCGATGGCGAGCAGAAAGGGCGTGTAATGACCGGACAGTGCGAGCCAGAGCCCGTAAAGGCCGACGAACAGACTGAGCGCGTGACGCACGCGAATCCCTCGTGCGGAGCCGGGAGCGCCCGGA
>JAJDUK010000014.1 GCA_022826665.1 Alphaproteobacteria bacterium
GCTGAAGAACTCGACGACGACGAAGGTGAAGAGGATCACCGCCTCGATCAGCGTCGTGATCGCCGCAGGCAGTTGATAGAACACCTTGAGCGTGTCCCCGGCCGTGTAGACGCCGCCCACCACGAACGCCGTGACGATGACCGGGACCGGCCGGAAGCGCCCGATGAAGGCGATGACGATGCCGCTGAAGGTGTAGCCGCCGGCGATGAAGAGCGTCATGCGGTATTCCTGGCCGGCGGCGAGCCCCGCGCCGGCGACGCCCGCGAGCCCGCCGGACATGGCGGCGGCGAATGCGGTGGTGAGCACGACCGGGATGCCCGCCGCCCGCGCCGCCTCCACGTTGGCGCCGATCGCGTCCATGTAGAAGCCGAGCCTGGAGCGGGTCATGGTGAACCAGAGCAGGGCCCCGCAACCCAACGCGATCCAGATGCCGGTGTGGGAGGAGCCCCAGCCGAGCCGTGCCAGACGCTCGATCCCCTCGTCATAGTGCCGGGAGTTGGGAAAGGCGCTGCCCGGGTCATGCCAAGGGCCGAACAGCAGGTGCTGGACCAGTTGATAGGCGACATAGGTGAGCAGCAGCGAGGTGATGATCTCGTTGACCCGGAAGCGGAGCTTGAGGAAGGCGGGGATGCCGATCCAGCAGGCGCCAGCGACGGCGGCAGCGATGAACATGAGCGGCAGGCGGAAGAAATCGGGGCCGATGTCGAAGAGGGCGACGCCGGTCGCGGCGATGCAGCCCAGCCACATCTGGCCCTCGACACCGATGTTCCAGAACCTGAGCTTGAGCGCCGCCGCCGACGCGAGGCCGACGAGCACCAATGGCGTAGACGCGGTCACGACCTGGGCGAGGCCGTTCAGGTCGAGGAACACGTAGACGATGAACTCGTTGATGATCTGCCCGGCGGAGACGCCGTAGGCGATGAGGATGCCGAAGGCGATGAGCAGGCCGAGCGCGATGCCGCCGACGAACGTCGCCGCCCGCATCCAGAGCGGCGCCTGCTGGCGGGGCACGAGGTAGATCGGGCTCAGGCTGAGCATTATGCGTGGCCCAGCATCAGGCGGCCGATTTCGGCGCGGCTCACCTCGCCTGCAGCGAACTCGCCGACCAGCCTGCCTCTGCTGATCACGGCGATGGTGGTGGACAGCGCGAGCACCTCCTCCAGGTCCTCGCTGATCAGGACGCAGGCGGTGCCCGCGTCCGCCGCGCCCTGTAGCAGGTCGTGAACGGTGCGGCAGGCGCTCACGTCGAGGCCGCGGGTGGGTGAGTGGGCGATCAGCACGCTGGCCTCACCCCGGAGCTCGCGTGCGAGCAGAAGCTTTTGGGCGTTGCCGCCGGAAAGCAGCCTGGAGAGCGTGGCGGGCGCCGCACCCTGGATGTTGTAGGTCTCGATGGCGCCCGCCGCCGCCGCCTTCATGGCGCCGCGACGCACCAGCGCCGGGTTGCCGTACTCGCCGGCCGGCACGCCCGTCACGCCGTGGTTCTCGTAGACCGCGAGCTACGCCAGGAGGCCGGTGCGGAAACGGTCGGCGGGCACGGCGCGCATCCCGCGACGGCGGAAGGCGGGGACATCCCTGCCCGCGATCTCGTCGTCATCGATTGCGATGCGGCCGCGGCTGGGCGGGCGCAGGCCGGTGAGTGCGTCGGCGAGCTCCTGCTGCCCGTTGCCACCGACGCCGGCGATCCCATAGATCTCCCCGCCGCGCACGGCGAAGCCGACGCCGTCCACGCCGATGCCCCCGGCGCCGCGCACGCTGAGGTCCTCGACCCGGAGCCGGACCTCGCCGAGCTGCCGGGTGTGGCGTTCGGTCGCCTCGCCCTCCTCGCCCACCATGGTCCGGGCGAGCGTTTCGGCGTCCAGGCCCGCCGTCTCGGCGCCGGCGAGCACCGTTTCGCCGCCGCGCATCACCGTCACCCGCGACGAATAGCCGATCACCTCGCGCAGCTTGTGGGTAATAAGGACGACCGCGTGGCCGTCCTCGGCGAGGCGGCGCATGAAGGTAAGGGCCGCGACAGACTCCTGGTCGGTCAGCACCGAAGTGGGCTCGTCGAGGATGAGTATCCGGGCGCCGAGGAGAAGCACCTTGAGGATTTCGACGCGCTGCTGCTCGGCGATGGAGAGGTCGCCGACGACGGCATGGGGGTCGATGTCGAAGCCGACCTCCGCCGCCTTGGCCGCCACCGCCTCGGCCGCGTCCCGCGGGCGGCGCACGCCCAAAGCGCTGCGGCAGGCGAGCACGATGTTCTCGGCAATGGTGAAGCGCTTCACCAGCTTGTAGTGCTGGTGGACCATGCCGATGCCGAGCCTGGCGGCATCCGCTGGCGCGGTGATCGCGGCCGGCTGGCCGTCGACCGCGATCGACCCCTCGTCCGGGGCATAGAGCCCGCAGGCGACGTTCATCAGCGTCGACTTGCCGGCCCCGTTCTCGCCGAGCAGGGCGTGGACCTCGCCCCAGTCGCAGGCGAACGACGCCCGCCTGAGCGCCGGGCGGCCGTCGAACGCCTTGCTTGCGCCGGCGATTTCCAGGGCGTGACTCACCCTGTCACGCCGGCGCTATGTGCGGGCCGTAACCGGCCCGGTGGGTTTACTCCGCGGGCATGGTGCCGATGGAGCCCTGGATGAAGTAGTTCATCCCCCACAGGTTGTCGTCGGAGAGGACCTCGCCCTCGGGCACTGCCAGCGAGCCGTCCTGGCGATGGAGCGGCCCCTGGAACGGATCGAGCGTGCCCGCGACCATGGCCGCGCGCGCCGCGTCGACATCCGCCACCGCCGCCGCCGGTACCCAGTCCGCGATGGGATCGACGTCGAAGAGACCGGTATCGATTCCTTCCCACCAGCCCCACTCACCAGGCTCCCAGGTGCCGTCGATGATCGCAGAGATCGTCGGGATCAGATAGGCCTCCCACTTGTAGATCATCGAGGTCGCCACCGCATCCGGCGCCTGGTCCGACACGTCGATCTGGAAGCCGACCGACCACTTGCCTTGCTCCTGGAACGCGAGATGGGGCCCTGGCGTACTCATGTTGGAGCCCAGCACGTCGACGCCCTGCTCCAGCAGGGCCTCCGCCGCCTGCGTCTCCTTCACCGGGTCGTACCAGGTGTTGACGAAGACGCCGACCATCTCGATCGCGGGATCCACCGACTGCGCGCCGCGCAGGAAGGCGTTGAGATCCCAGTTCACCACGCCCAGCGGATAGCCGCCGATGGTGCCGACCTTCTTGGACTGCGTCAGATGGCCGGCGACGATCCCGGCGAGATACCAGCCCTGATAGCTGCGGGCGTAGAAGCTCTCCAGGTTCACCGAGTTGTTGGTCTCGCCGGCGCAGTTCACGAAGGCCACGTTGGGGTACTTGGTGGCGGCTTCGAGGAAGGCGTCGCCGTAGCCCCACGAGGTGCCGATGATGATGTTGTGGCCCCGGTTCACGTAGAGATCGATGGTCCTGAGAATCTCCGAGTTATCCTCGGGCACGTTCTCGGTGTAGGCGATCTCGATGCCCAGCGCCTCTTCGGTCTTGACCCGCGCGTACTCAAGCGCCTCGGACCAGCCGCCGTCGTTGACGGTGGCGAGCTGGAGCATCGCGACCTTGGGCTCGCCCTCCAGCTTGAACGCCGCCTCCGACGCCGAGACGGCGAACGCGCTGACCGCGACTGCCGCAACAGCGCCTGTAATCCACTTCCACATGATCAAGCCCTCCCTTTCAGCTTTCTTCGCGTTGCCAACTCACTGCGTCCGCTCACTCCCGGATCTCGGGGGCGAGCACCCACTCTGTCCTCGCTGGGCCTTCCGCAGCGCGGCCGTGGCGTCGAGGTCCGGCGCGAAGGTGCCGGGATCGATCGCCACGCCATAAAGGTCGCGTGCATCCTCAATGGTGATCAGTCCGTTCAGGCAATCGTCCGCAACCAGCGCCGGATCGCGCTCGCTCGGTGGGCCGTAGCCGCCCCCGCCTGCCGTCCGATGTCGGACGAGCGCGCCTTCGGCCACCTTCACCCCGCTTGCGCGGACGTAGAGCTCTTCCGACGGCGTGCCGGGCTCGACCAGGAGCTCGCTGCCCTGCCCCTCAAGCCCGCCGAACAGGCCATAGGGCTTGAAGGTCTCACGGTCGAGCGCGATGGCGAGCTCCGCCTCGCCCATCATCCGGTAGTCGATCTCGGTGCCGAAGCCGCCCCGATGCCTGCCGGCGCCGGCGGAGCCCTCCTGCAGGGCGAACTTCTCGCAGAGCAGGATCGGCGTGGTGGTCTCCATCACCTCCACCGGAATGTTGTAGGCATCGCCGCTGCCGAGTGAGACGGTCGCGCTGTTTCCGTCCGCATGATGGCGCCCGCCCCAGCCGCCGGAATAGCACTCGAAGTGCACGAACTCGCCGTCGGTCTCAGGGTCCTTGCCGCCGAGGGTCATGCAGCTGAAGCAGCCGAAGGTGCCGCCGATGACCTCTTCGGGGATGACGTCGGCCAGCGCCTGAAAGATCAGCTCGATCAGCCGCGTGCCCATGTTGCCCATGCCGGTCGTCACGGGTGCCGGGTATTCCGGGTTGAAGACGCAGCCAGGCGGCGCAGAGATGTGGATTGGCCGGTACGAGCCCTCGTTGCCGCCGAGCGCGGTGTCGGTGAAGAACATCATCGCTTGGCGTGTCATCGAGACGGTCACGACCCAATGGGCGTTCCCTGCCGAGCCCTCGCGCTGGGCGCCGCTGCCGCTGTAGTCGATGTGGATGTCGCTGCCGTCGACCGTGACGGTGACCGCGATGGGGATGGGCTCGTCGGAGACGCCGTCCCCATCGGCGAAGCCCGATGCCTTGTAGACGCCGTCGGGGATTCGCTCGATGGCCGCACGGACGACACGCTCACCGTGGTCCAGCAGGGCGTCGGCCGTCCGGGTCAGCGCATCGGCGCCATTCTTCTCCAGCCACTCGTGGGTGCGGAGCTCCGCCGTCTTCAGCGCCGCGATCTGAGCCGAGAAGTCCCCGCGGGAGAGCGTCGGCGTGCGCAGGTTGGCCATCAGGACCTCGACCAGCTCCTCATTCATCACGCCGCGCCGCGCGAGCCTGAGCGCGGGCAGGCAGAGGCCCTCCTGATAGGTGTTGCGGGCATCTGCCGACCAGCTGCCAGGGTCCTTGCCGCCGATGTCCAGGTGATGCGCCTTGTTCGCCGCCAGCATCACCAGCTCGCCCTGCCAGAAGATCGGCATGACGACGTTGATGTCGTTCTTGTGCGTGCCGCCGGCGGTGTAGGGATCGTTGGAGAGGAAGATGTCTCCCTCCTCCATCTCGGCGAGCGGGAACTTCTCGATCACCGCATCGACCACGAAGTTCATGCTGCCGTTGAAGATCGGGATGCCCTCGGCCTGCGCCAGGAGCCGGCCCCGGCTGTCGAACAGGACGCAGCTGTAGTCGTTGATCTCGCGGAGGATGGTCGAATAGGAGGTCCGGTTCAGCGTGATCGACATCTCGCTGATGATCGAATGCAGGCCGGCGCGGACGACCTCGAGCGTGACCGGATCGACCGCTTCCTCCGGCGCCACGTCAACGAGATGCACTGCCTTGGCCATGGTGCCCCCTGATCCGGCGCGACGCGCGGCCTAAGCCGCGACCTCGATCGATAGATTGCGAAACCGATCGACCGCGGCGCTCTGGCCCGGCATGACGACAATCGTCGAGCGCGGGTCCTCGATGACGCAAGGACCGGCGATCGCATCGTCGGCACAGAGCGCCGTCACATCGTAGATGTCCGTCTCGACGAACGCACCGTCGAAGAACACCGGACGTCGCGCCTTCGGCGTGAGCGGGCCGTGAGGAGCTTGACGGGTATCGATCTCCGGTAGCCGAGGCCGCTCGAACGCGCCGATCGCGAAGACCCGCGCGTTGACCATCTCGACCTCGAACTCCGGATTGGCGAAGCCGTAGGTGTGCTCGTGCAGCCGGTCGAAATTCGAGCGGATGCGCTCGCCGTCGAGATCGTCGATATCGACGTAGACGCGCAGGTAATAGTCCTGCCCGACGTAGCGCAGGTCGAGCGCGTCGTCGAAGTGCATCGCCGCTTCGTCCACGCCGTCAGCTTGGAGCCGTTCCGCGCCGAGCGTTCGAAGATGACGCAGGGCATGCCGGACGTCACCCCACTCGACTTCGCCGAACGACTGCACCGAAGACTGCGCAAAGTCGTGCCGGAGGTCGGTGGCCAGCATCCCGACGGCCGAGACGGCGCCGGGATTGCTGGGCACGACCAGCCGCTGCACGTCGCCGATGCGCAGCAACTCGCCTGCCACCATGCCGCCCGCGCCGCCGAACGCCATGAGCGTGAACTGACGGATATCGAAGCCCCGCGCGATCAGGATCGAGCGAATCGCCTTGTTCATGTTGGCGGTGACGACCCGGAGGATGCCCTCGGCCGCTTCGGCGGTGTCCATCCCGAGGGGCTCGGCGATGCGCTCGCGGATGGCGCGCTCGGCAGCTGCGCGGTCGAGCACCATCTCGCCTGCGAGGAAGTAGTCCGGGTTCAGCCGGTTGAGGGTGACACACGCATCGGAGACGGTAGGCTCGTCCCCGCCGAGGCCATAGCAGGCGGGGCCGGGGCGAGCGCCCGCGCTCTGCGGACCCACGCGGAGCGCCCCTCCGGCATCAACCCAGGCGATGCTGCCGCCGCCGGCGCCGATCGCGAGAATCTCGATGGTGGGCGCCATGATCGGCCAGCCCTCGACCGCGCTCTGGTCGACCGTTCGCGCCAGACCGTCCGATATGACGCCCATGTCGCTGCTGGTACCGCCGATGTCGATGGTCGCCACGTCGCGGAGGCCCATGCGGTTTGCGATGAACTGAGCGCCGACGACGCCTCCGGCCGGACCCGACATCACGGTACGGACCGGCAACGACCGGGCGGTCCGGCTCGTGATGACGCCGCCGTTCGACTGCATCACGAAGAGCTCCCGCTCCAGGCCCCGGTCGATGAGCGCTTGCGACAGTCCGTCCAGATAGGCCGAGATGATCGGGATCGTGCTGGCGTTGATCGCGACCGTCGACGTGCGCTCGAACTCCCTCAGCTCGCTCGCGACATCGGAGGAGATCGTGACGTGCGCCTCCGGGTGCTCCTCCAGAATAATTTCCCGCGCGCGGCGCTCATGCGCGGGGTTGGCGTAGGCATGGAGGAAGCAGAGCGCAACGGAGTGGATGCCGAGCGCCTTGATCCGGCGCGCGACCTCGCGGGTGCCGGCCTCGTCCAGCGCACACAGCGCCTCGCCGGTGTGACGGACGCGCTCGGCGACCTCGAAGCGCAGATGGCGCGGGATGATGGGCTTCGGCTTCACCCACTTGAGGTCGTACATGCGGGGGTTGTTGGTGCGCATGATCTCCAGCACGTCCCGAAACCCCGCCGTGGTCACCAGCGCAGCCTGCGGCAGCTTCCGCTCCAGCAGTGCGTTGAGCACGACGGTCGCGCCATGCACGAAGTAGTCGACATCGGCGAGCGCAATTTCTTGGCCCCTCGCCTCTCCAGCATCCGACAGGATTCTCTCGACGCCGCTCAGCACGCCTTCCTTGAAGTCGCCCGGCGTCGACAGGGTCTTCGCGACGTGCACGCCGCCGCCGGAGTCCAGCAGCACCAGGTCAGTGAAGGTGCCGCCGATGTCCGCGGCGAGCCGGGCAGTCATCGCACCGCTCGATGCGTCGGGCCGACGGCCAAATCTAGGAAGGCAGCCAAAGCTCCTCCAGGCTCCCGTCGTCCTGCGCCAACAGGACGCCGCGCGGGAAGGTGTTGAGGTTCTCGATGCCGTCGGCGGTGATACGGCAGATGTCGTGATGGCGGAAGCCGCCGAGGCCGTCGACATTCACCATCGGCTCCATGGTCACGACCATGTTCTCTTCGAGCACCGTGTCGTTGTACTGGCGCAGCTCGCCCCCCTCCTCGCGCCCGTACCAGATGCACATGATGCCGACCGAGTGGCCGGTGCCGAAGGAGCGCCCCTCCAGCAGGCCCGCTTCGCGGTAGATCGGGTTGATCACCTTGTCGACATCGGAGCACTTGATGCCCGCGCGGAGCGTCCGCAGCCCCGCGTGATGCGCCTCGACGTTGGTCTTGAAGACCGCAAGCGCGTTGTCCGGGATGTGCCCCCAATAGAGGCTGCGCTCAAGGACGTGGTAGTAGCCGCCGATGATCGCGTAGGGGTTGACGCTGATCATCTCGCCCTTCTGCACCACACGGTGCGCGTTCATGATGTGGCCGACGCGGCTGCGATAGGGGCCGGTCTGGACCCAGCACATGTTGACGTTGTCGACCTCGATGTCGGGGAAGCGCCGGCGGAGCTCGTCCTCGATCGCGGAATTGGCGGCGCGCGCCATCTCGACTTCGGTAACGCCCGGCTTCATGGCCTCCAGCGCGGCGTAGCCGCCGACTTCGCAGATCTTGACGCCCTGCCGGATGAGCGCGATCTCCTCCGCCGACTTGACCAGGCGCTGGCGCATGGTGTCGTAGGCCACGTCGGCGAACTCGAAGCCGCCGAGCGCACGGTCGATCATCGCCTTGAAGGCGACCGAGACCGAATCCTCCTCGTAGCCCAGGCGGCCACTCACGATCCCGTTGTCGCGCAGCACTTCGTCGAACAGCCGCAGGTTGTTCTCGAGCGGGCTCATCTCCCAGTCATGGAAGAGGCGGATGTCGTCGTAGTAGCAGCAGTGCTCGGGCCGGACATCCTCGATCAGGGAGACAATGAGAGCGGGCTCGCCGTTCCTCGGAATCACCGCAGAGTGCAGACGGCCGAAGGGCGGGCAGAAGAATCCGGTGTAGTAGAGAACGTTGTGAAGGCTGGTCAGGATCACTGCGTCGAGCGATCGCTCGTCCATCAGCGCGTGCAGATTGCGCAGGCGACGCTGCATCTCGCCGACGCTCCAGACCTTCTGCGTGGTGATCCTCTCCGTGTCGGTCACGGCGCCCCCCTCCACACTGTTGTCATTCTCGGCAATGGAGCCCGTCATTTTACGAGGTGGCTGTACCCACCAATAGCACCGAGCGATTGATTATCCGCATTAATAGTCAATATAGTTCCATGAGTGTCTCTTATGGTGCACGAATGGAACGCCTTCTCCCGATCGACCTGCTGAGAACGCTGCTCGTCCTGGCGCGGACGCAAAGCTTCTCGCGCACCGGCGAAGAGATCGGCCGCTCGCAGTCGGCGGTAAGCTTGCAGATGCGGCGGCTCCAGCAGATCGTCGGCTCGCCGATCCTAACCAATTCAGGCAAGTCCTTCGGTCTCACGCCGCAGGGCGAGATCGTGCTCGAGTACGCCAAGCAGATCGTGGCGCTGAACGACGAATGCGTGGGCCGCCTGGACGGCGGCATCCTGACCGGGACGATCCGCATCGGCATTCCCAGCGACTTCGCGCTCTCGTTCCTGCCCCAACTTCTCGGCCGGTTCTCCGAGTCCCACCCGGACGTTGCGCTCGACGTGACCTGCGAGCTGAGCCGGGACCTGATTGGGGGACTTGCCCGGAACGCGTTCGACGTCGTGCTGGCCGTGCACGACGACCGATCGACCGCCCACCTGACGGATCAATGGCGCGAGCCGATGGCCTGGGTCGGCAGCCAGGCCCACGACCTGCGCGCGCGGCGCCCGCTCCCGCTGGTCCTTTTCCCGGATGGCTGCCAGTACAGGCTGCGGGTACTCGGCGCGCTGCGGCGCCGGGACATCCCCTACAGGATCGTCTATTCCAGCTCGAATCTCGCCGGCAATCAGGCGGCGATCGAAAGCGGGCTCGGCCTCACGGCGATCTCGCAGAGCACCGTGCCACCGACCCTCAGTGCCTTGCCGCCGTGCGCAGAACTGCCCGCTCTCGACGACTTCGACATCGGCCTCTTCTGGAACCCCGCCGGGGCGACCGGCGCCATTCGCGCGCTGACGGCCGCCATTGTCGAGGTGCTGGACCGCAGGCTCACCAGGACGAAGGTGCTGGAACCCAAGGCGGTGGCCCATGGCGCAGGCGCGGCGCGCTAGGCGGGCCGGCCGGCCGAGACCCGATGCGATCCTGCTGGACGGCAGCTACAGCTTCGAGCAGAAGATCACGGTCGAATGGGAGACGGCGCTTGCGCTGGACGAACTCGACGGGCTGCTCGCACCGATCCTCGCCGAGCCCCGCTCCTTCGCCGAGATACGTGCTTATGTCTCGGGCGCGCTCAAGCAGCGCGATCTGACGCTCCCACCCGGCAAGATCAGCAAGTACCTGGTGTCCGGCCGCTCGCTCCGGGAAGCGCTGGACGCTCTGATTGCGGCTGAGCGAATCAGCGTCACCCAAGAACATGGCTCGGGTGCCCCGCTGTGGTCGAGGAGACAGCGCTAACCCTCGCCAGTTGGTGGATTGCCGCCGATGGAAGTAACCTTCCGCGACGGCAGGTCGAAGGGGGCGGCCATGACGAGCCAGGTCTTTCCCAGGGAGGAGTACGAGACGCGCTGGGCCAAGGTCCACGGCGAGATGGGGCGGCGCGGCTACGAAACCGCCGTCATCTGGTCGCGGGGCGCGAGCTCCTATGACCGCTGCGCCAACCTGCTCTGGCTGGTGAACCACTACTCGGGGCACCCCGGCCAGACGCCGGACAACAACCTCTGGCAGGGGCGCGGCCACAACGCCGTGATCATGCGCGCGGGCCGGGAGCCCGAGCTGCACAACGACGAGCTTCTGGAGCCGGCGGACTGGCTCGCGACCGACAACTGGCACTGGCACCAGAACCCGATCAAGGGCACCGCCGACGCGCTCAACGAGCAGGGAATCACTGGCCCGGTCGCCATCGTCGGCACCGACTTTCTGCCCTGCAAGTACATGGACTGGCTGCGCGAATGGTGTCCGCGCATCGATTGGTGCCCGGAGGACGACCTCGTCAAGTCGGTGCAGCACGTGAAGAGCGCGCGTGAACTGGAGGTCTTTCGCGAGGCCGGCGACATCGCGAGCCGCGCGCTGACGCTCATCATGGAGGGCCTTGTCTCAGGCCAGACCGAAGCGGAGGCCGCCGCCGCCGGCGCCGCCGAGGTGGTGCGCCGGGGCGGCATTCCCGCGATCATCCGCCTCTCCCACGGCACCGGCGACGAGATGAACAACTTCAGCCGCTACCCGCTGAGCGGCGCCGATCCCGATTCCGCGCCCGCAGACGGCGACTTCGTGCGCGCCTGGATCATGGGGCCGATGCGCCACGGCTATTTTCTGGATCCGGGTCGGACGGCGGTGTGCGGGCGCCGGCCAAGCAACACCCAGCGCGAGCTGATGGAAGCCTGCATGGGCATCGTCGATGGCGTGATGGCGAAGATCCGCCCCGGCGTCTCGCCCCACGAGCTCGCACGCGAGGGGGACCGGCTGACCAGGGAAGCGGGCGGCGGCGACACGGTCGATCAGGCCGGCCTGCAATGGCCGCTCTACGGCCACCTCTGCGACATGATGTTCGAAAATCCGATGTACGGTCTTTCGACCTGCGACGAGGACCAGCTCATCCAGGAGAACATGGTCTGCAGTTCCGAGGCCTTCCTCGCCTGGGAGGGGGTCGGCGCGGTGGGCTTCGAGCAGAACCTGATCGTCCACAAGGACAACGTCGAGGTCATCACCACCTCGCCGATCTACTGGGAGTGAAAACGCGGCCTCGACCAAATCATTGACGGCGGAGGAGACATGATGGACGCGGCTCCGGGCCCCGAGTGGGACCTTCTCATTCACGACGCGGTGCGTCTCGACGATGCGGTGCCGGTCTCCATCGGCATCCGCGACGGCCGCATCGAGGCGGTCGCGCCGACCCTCGACGGCCACGCGGCAGCGCGTATCGACGCGCGCGGCGGGCTGGTCACGCCCTCCTTCGTCGATCCCCACTTCCACATCGACAAGGTGCTGAGCCGCGACCTGCTGGGCGCGCGTGGGCCGCAGGAAGCCTTGGACCGCGCCCGCGAGGCCAAGATCCATTTCACCGTCGCCGACGTGGAGGAGCGTGCCAGCACCGCCCTCAGGCTCGCCGCGGCCCACGGCATCGGCCGCCTGCACGCGCAGATCGACGTGGACTTCGCCACCAGGCTGGTCTCCTTCGAAGGCGTGATGCGGGCGCGCGATCGCTTCGCCGGCGTCGTCGACGTCACCCTCGTCGCCTTCCCACAGGAAGGGATCGTTGCGGACCCGGAGGCGCCGGCGCTGCTGCGCGAAGCGCTCGGCATGGGCGCTGCGGCGGTCGGCGGCCTGCCGGAGGTCGAGGCCTCGGTCGAAGACCAGCGCACCCACGTCGAAACGGTGCTCGACCTCGCCGCCGAGTTCGACGTGGGCGTGGAGATGCACGCCGACTACATGGACCGGGCCGAGCTCAAGACGCTGGAGATGCTGGCGGAGGCCACGGTCGCCCACGGCATGCAGGGCCGGGTCGTCGCCAGCCACTGCAACGCGCTCGCAGTCTACCCCGACGAGGAGGCGACGCGGGTGATCGACAAGGTGCTGGACGCCGACATGGCGGTCACCGTGCTGCCGATCGCCAATCTCCAGATGCTGGGCGGTGAGGGCCGGACGCCCCAGAACCGGGGCTCGTCACGGGTGAAGGAGATGCTCGACGCCGGTATCAACGTCGCCGCCGGCGCCGACAACATGTACGACATCTGGTACCGCTTCAACCGGATGGACCCGGTGGAGCTCGCCTACATGACCGTGCACAGCGCCGGCATGAGGCTCGACGAGGAGGTCCGCGAGGGCTTCGAGATGGTGACCACGCGGGCGGCGAAGATCATCGGCGCGCCCGTGCCCGAGGTTGCCGCAGGCTCCCCCGCCGACCTGGTGGTCTTCGAGACCACCAACCTGGTCGATGTCCTGCGGCGCCTCCCCGGCCGTCGCATTCACATCAAGGCCGGCCGGCGGGTGGGCGGGATCGAAGGCTCCCACTGGGCCGCCGTGTAAGTCCCCGATTGTTGCTTGGCGTACGGATTCGACCTCGTAGTATCACGCCAGTTCAATAACTTATCGCACCGACCGGCGCGCAACCCACATGCCCGCCCACGCACGGGCGGACTGGCCGAAAGAGATGCCCGGATACCCGGAACAAGTCACGGGCAAGTCCGGGCATAACGATGTGAGGGAATAACTGGTGGAGTGGGCGCGCGCCGATCCGGCGTCCGGCGACCCTTCAAAACGAGACACGAGAGGCCAGGGACAGCCCTATAATGGCGGCAAGCGGCGCGAGCGGTGCAGCATGAGACCAAACTGACGCGCCGCGCATCGCCTGCGACCCTTGGCGGCAAGTCCGAGGCGCGCGCGATCAACGCAGGGAGGGAACGATGAGACGCCTGCTGGTTGTCGGGATCGTCGCCTTGGCCGTTGCCGGTTGCGCTCAGTCCGCGTCGGTCGTCGAACACCTCGACAGCGGCAACATCGTCATAAAGGCGGGCTACTTAACCCAAGAACAAAGGGTGTGGAGCGCAGCCGAGAGGGGATGCGCAGTTCACGGCAAGGTCGCGCAGCCCACCAGGGTCCAATGCAAGGACGAGGCCTGCACCATCAAGCATTTCCACTTTGACTGCATTTAGGGAAGAGCCGGGGCGCTCTCTCCATTCCATCGCTGTCACATGCCGTCGTGCCGGACTTGGTCCGGGCAAAACATGGTGGGACTCCTCCCCTCCCGACTCCCCGGACCATGGTGCGGTGCACAGGGCTCGGTTGCTGCGTCAGGATCGCGAGATGGTTCGATTATTTTCCCGCGCGTGTATCCGCGCGACGCAGTGCAAGAGTGAGCGGGTCACGGCAGGCAAGATCGATGGGCGGGCGGGCCTCTGCTTCCGTGGTTGCGATAATTTTGTCGCGTGGGCGACCTTGGGCCACCTTGGGCCGCCCGCCTCGGACCACCTTGGGCCACCTTGGGCCACTTTGGGCCGGAGTGGGCCGGAATAGGCCGCCTAAAATTAACATTTGGGATAATCCCACCGGGCCGACGAAACACAAGGCCGCTCTTGGGCACATGACCCTTCGGCACACGAGCCTCAGAGTTTGAATCATAAGCGTAACTTATGATTTGTGTGTTTTCTATCAGGTGCTTAGTTCTCGTGCGACCCTGCGCATCAGAAAGCGGCATGCGGCCAGCCTCGCCCAGGCCAGGGAACTCGCCTCGTTGCGTTCGAAGTCC
>JAJDUK010000058.1 GCA_022826665.1 Alphaproteobacteria bacterium
TAGATCATCGAGGTCGCCACCGCATCCGGCGCCTGGTCCGACACGTCGATCTGGAAGCCGACCGACCACTTGCCCTGCTCCTGGAAGGCGAGATGCGGCCCCGGCGTGCTCATGTTGGAACCCAGCACGTCGACGCCCTGCTCCAGCAGGGCCTCCGCCGCCTGCGTTTCCTTCACCGGGTCGTACCAGGTGTTAACGAAGACGCCGACCATCTCGATCGCGGGGTCCACCGACTGCGCACCGCGCAGGAAGGCGTTGAGATCCCAGTTCACCACGCCCAGCGGATAACCGCCGATGGTGCCGACCTTCTTGGACTGCGTCAGATGGCCGGCGACGATCCCGGCGAGATACCAGCCCTGATAGCTGCGGGCGTAGAAGCTCTCCAGGTTCACCGAGTTGTTGGTCTCGCCGGCGCAGTTGACGAAGGCCACGTTGGGATACTTGGTGGCGGCTTCGAGGAAGGCGTCGCCGTAGCCCCACGAGGTGCCGATGATGATGTTGTGGCCCCGGTTCACATAGAGGTCGATGGTCCGGAGAATCTCCGAGTTATCCTCGGGCACGTTCTCGGTGTAGGCGATCTCGATGCCCAGCGCCTCTTCGGTCTTGACCCGCGCGTACTCGAGCGCCTCCGACCAGCCGCCGTCGTTGACGGTGGCGAGCTGGAGCATCGCGACCTTGGGCTCGCCCTCCAGCTTGAATGCCGCCTCCGACGCCGAGATGGCGAACGCGCTTATCGCGACTGCCGCGACGGCGCCGGTAATCCACTTCCACATGATTAAGCCCTCCCTTCTTGTCTGCCGCATATCCCAAGAGTCCTTTCCGATTTATAGCCCTCGGCCCACCGAGAATCGGTCGCCTCCCGAACCCCTCCAAGCTGGACTCTGAATTGCATCCCAACCCACTATGAAAGAGCCTCGTGTTCTTCACGGCATCCAGCGGCCAAGGCCAAGTTTCTCAGGCTACCACGGCAGACATCTCGATGGTGAAGTTGTCACTCAAGGAGCGAACGAATCCAGCGCCATATGCGCCTCCCGCCGGGATACGCAACAAGGGCTGAGGCGATACAACACCGTCTGGATGCGGTGCGAACTCCGGATCGAGGCGCGCCGCTGAGCCGGCCTCTGCCGGTATTGCCTGTGGAATGCCGCGTCTCGTGCGCTGCCCCTGCCGTTACAGTTCCAGCTCGAGCTCGTACTCGTAGGTCTTCTCACGCGCACCGCGTTCACGGTCCCGCTGCGGCACAGACTTGGGCTCTACCGGCTCGCGCGCCGCATCGTCCCTGGCTCTGCCGTCCCTTGCCGGACCGTCCGCTGTCGACGGCGCGATGGCCTCGAGCGCGGCAATGCGCTCTCCCGTCGCCGCCTCCAGGCGCTCGCGCAGCGCGCGGCGGTCGTCGGTCACGAGCTCGGCGTGAAGGCGGGCGCGGCTGATCTCCACGTAGAATGTCTTCTGGGTGGTCAGATGGGCGTGCTCCGCTTCCATCGCCGCGATCACCCGGTCCACGGTGCGCCCTTGGAAAGCGTGCACGGTCGCCGCCCAGGCCCGGTCGATGTGGCGCAGCTGTGGATCGTCCCGGCGCAGCGTCAGCGCCCGGCCGTCCTCCAGTCGGAACGACGTGGCTCTCTCGCCAACCGCCGTCACCTCCGCCGTGCCGCTGTTCACCAGCCCGTGCCTCCTGTCGTTGCGGGTCCAGCATATGCGGTCGCCGCGGCGAAGCTCCATGGCGTCCACGGCGTAGACCTCCACCCCGCCGCGCCGCGCCGCCAGCCTGGCGGGTTCCCAGGCGACGGTGGCGCCATGCTTGCCTTGCAGCGTCACCACGCCCGCCGCCCGGTCGACACCGGCGACGCGCAGCTCGTCGCCCTTGTCGACCCCGAGACGCTTGTAGCGGCGGTGGAAGGCCACGACGTCGCCCGGGACATAGTTCGCGGCAAGCGCCTTCTCGGCATTGGTATAGCCGCGCGAGACGAGCCTCTCGCCGTTCATCGCAGGCCCGTCGATGACGCCGTCGCGGATCAGGCGCTCGCGGACGATGGCGTTGGTCTTCTCCCTCAGCGCGTGGCTGGGGGCCATCAGCCCCGTGACCTGCCGCTCCTCGGCCGAGAGCGCAAGCCAGCGCGCGGCCGCAGCGCCCGCCAGATTGTCCGCCTTCACCTCCGCGACGTTGTCGCCGAGCTTTTGGAAGGCCCTGTGGATGTCGCCGGCGAGGCTGGCCTCGACGGCCTCCTTCAGCGCCGGCTCGCGCTGGCGCACGATCTCATCCATCACCGCGCACGTCATGCCTGCGGCCTGCAGCTGCGCGAAGGGCTTGCCGGCATCCACTGCATCGAGCTGCTTCTCGTCACCCACCAGGATCACACGGGGGATGCGGAGCGTGTCGGCGATCCTGAGCAGGTCGCGCGCCTGCGCGGTGGAGGCGAGGGAGCCCTCGTCCACCACCAGCACGGTCTTGCGGAACCGTGCCTTCATGGCCCGCTCGCCCCTGCGGGAGAGCCGGTCCTCGGCGACGCCCGCGTTGCGGGCGAGGAAGCCCTGCAGGGTCTCGCTCGCAATGCCGGCCTCGGCATCCAGTGTGCGGGCGGCAGAGGCCGACGGCGCCAGGCCCCTGACCTCGAAGCCGCGCTTCTCCAGCAACGCCCGCGCCCGGTTCAGCATGGTGGTCTTGCCAGTGCCGGCATAGCCCTGCACGCCCACGACGCGATCCTTATCAGACAGGATCACCTTCACCGCCTCCTTCTGCCCGGCCGTAAGGGGGCCGTTGCGGAGCGCCTTGTCGACGGCGCGCCCGCGCATGGGAGCAGCACCCCGCCCCTGTCCGCGTTCCATCAGCGCTATGGTCTCGCGTTCGTCGGCGACAGTCCTGTCGGTGGTGAGCGAATCCCCCGGCACGGGGTAGTCCGCAGCCAGCAGGGTGCCGGCCTTCTCCAGCCGCGTGACGGCGGCCTCGGCCTCGCCGATGCTCACCTTGCCGGGATTCCAGGCGAGGGTCGAGGTGAGGAGATCGGTTCGCGAGAATACCGCCTCTCTCTCGGAGAGGTGCGCCACGGCCCAGGCGGCCGCCCGGTCCACTTCCGCCGTCGTACCAGGCTCCGCCTCCCGGTGCTGGCCTGTACGGGCGAGGGGTCGGTCTCCACAGGCCGCCTGCCGGTGCCGGGCCTCGTCGACGAACTCGCGAGCATCGAAGCCCAGTTCCGAGGCCTGCCTCTGCCAACTCTCGCGCAGGGCGACCCTGTCCACCTCGCGCTTGTGGGCGCGGGTCATGAGCGCCGCGCGCGCCGCCAGATGGGGATTGCTTCCGGGATCGCCCTGGCCGCGCGCGTCCATCGCCGCCTCGATCTCGGCGCGCCTGGTGGAGAAGGCCTCGACGATGGACCGCGATACGGGGGAACGCCCCGGTGCAGGGGAAAGCCCTGGTGCAGGGGAACGCCCTGGTACACCCGCAATCTCGAACCGCCCGTCCGCGTGGGTCTTCTCGATGCCGTAGCCGAGCTCCTCCAGGCCCCGCGCCAGCTCGGCGCGGTAGAGCGCGCCGATCAGCATCTTGGACGCATAGAGCTTCTCGTTGGCCATGGTGCGCCACTTGCCGTTCTCACCCTGCACCATGTTGGCGATCACCGCGTGGCTGTGCAGCTGGGGGTCGAGGTTGCGCGAGACCTCGTGGCGGAAGGTGGCGATCACCGCCTTCTGGTCTCCGGTGCGCACCATGCGGCCGCTGTCTGCATCCATCGTCCTGGTCTCGACCACGTTCCTCTCGATCCAGGCAAGTGTCCTGCGCACGGCGGCGTCATGGGCGGCGACAGCGCGCTCGTCGCCGCCGATCAGGGCCGCGATGGACACGGACTTGGGCGCGGAGAAAGTGACGTCGCGGCCGGGGCGGTGGTCGATCGTGCCGTCCCCCAGCCTGCGGCCGAGCCGGCGACCCGAGCCGTCGGGGACTTCGCCCGCGAGGATGTCGATGAAGACGTCCGGATCGACCGGCCCGGAGAGCCCCAGCGCCTCCACTCCCTTGCCGAACCAGGCGCTGGCCTCCCTGTGCGCCGGATCTTCCTTCGCGTAGTAGCCATCTCTCTCATAGTAAGAGACGCCCTGGGCGGGCGAGGCGATGGCGCCGATCGAGGCGACCATTTCAGAACTTGACCCAGGGCGGCAGCGTCTTCTTCTCTTCCGCCGGCGTGCCGGTCGCCACCTTCTCCGTGTCTTCGCCCGGCGAGGACGCGGCTCCGCTGCCGTCAGGACCGGCACCGGCCTGCGCCGCACCGCTGCCTCGCTCGACCGGCCCCACCGCCGTCTCGGGCGGAGGCTCCACCGTCGCAGTGTGAGGCGTATCGGATTGCCGCGCGTCCGGCGCCAGCGAAGCGCCATCGCCGGCCAGGTGCGTCAGTCGCGCCGGCGGTTCGCCGGCAAAGCCCGGATCGTGGCTGTCGTCCGGCCTCGGCACGAAGCGCACCGCGACGATGTCCCGCTTGCGGTACTTCAGCCTGATCCTGGTCACCGGCAATTCGCCGGGGAACTTCAGAAAGCCGGACAGGTTCTCAAGACGCGACACTTCGGAGGGCAGCACCAGCGCACGCTCTTCGCGCCTCGTGCTCAGCGTCACGCCGCTGTGCGCGGTCTCGTAGCTCACGCCCTCCGAGAGGGTCTCGACCTCCACTTTGCCCAAGCTCTCCGCCGACCACTCGGACGTGTCCTTGTCGGGCGACGCCAACACGACCCGGGTGCCGCACAGCCCCGAGATCGTCTGCGCAAGGTCGCGCCCGTAGAGGTCGCGCAGAGCGGAGAACACCTGCACGCCGAGCACGAAGCAGCCCCCGTACTGTCGGCTCTCCGCAAGGCCGGACCCGAGGCTCGGGAGCTGGTGCAACGTCGGCAGCTCGTCCAGGATCACCCAGATGCGGCGTGAGTCGGAGCGCGACAGCGAGAGCAGCGAGTTCACCGCGGTCTCCAGCCAGGTGGAGATCAGCCCCCGCAGGCTCGCATGCTGGTCGCCCCGCGACGTGAGAAACAGGCAGCCGCCGCTTCCCTCGCGCTCGATCCACTTCCTGATGGAGAAGGGCTCGCCCTCGTCGGGCAACACCTCCATGGCGCCGATGTTGGCGGTGAGCATGGCGCGCACCGAGAGCGCCGTCTTCGGGTTGGCGAGATCGACGATGGACTGGCTCACGGTGCCTTCCATGGCCTCCGCCAGCGCGCTCAGATCGGTCTTGAGCAGGCGGTCCACCAGCACCCGGTTGCGTGTCTCTCCCTGTCGCCAGAGCACGGCCGCGCCGTGAGAGAAGAGCTGGCGAGCGGCGGTGATCCAGAACGGATCGGCGGCATCCTTCTGGCGGGGGATCAGCGCTGCCGCCATTGTGTCGAAGTCCAGCGCGGTGCGGGCCTCGAAGAAGGGCGACCAGCGCGGCGCGCGGTCGTCGAGGGGATTGAGCAGGACATCCCGGCGCTCGTCGAAGAAGGTCTCGGTATAGCTCCCCATCTTGTCGTAGATCACGCAACGCTCGCCCCGGCTGCGGATCTGCTCGACCAGGTCGGAGATGAGCACCGTCTTGCCGGAGCCGGTGGTGCCGGAGACGATCGTGTGGTGCCTCTCGGCGTCCTTCGGCCAGGGGATGCCGGCGATGCGGTAGGGCTGGGCCTCAGGGGGGCGGTCCCGCAGCAGAAGCCGGCGCCGCCATGGCAGTGTTCGGCGCCTCAGCTCCTTCGCGCTTGCCAACTCGCCGCCCCGCAGGCGCTTGCCGCGCCCCAGCCTGCGCCCCAACAGGCGCAGCCCGAAGAGGACGGCAGCAGCCAGGCCTGCACAGGCGCCGCCGCCCAGCAGGGCGGCATCGACGGCATCCCCAAGCATGCGATCCCGATAGTCGAGGATCACGGGGTGTCTGGTGATGGTGTCGAGGGTCAT
>JAJDUK010000026.1 GCA_022826665.1 Alphaproteobacteria bacterium
GGTAGACGCGCAGCGTTGAGGGCGCTGTGGGGGCGACCCCGTGGAGGTTCGAGTCCTCTCAGCCGCACCATCTGACCTGGCGGTCGTGGCGGAATTGGTAGACGCGCTAGCCTCAGGAGCTAGTGGGGGCAACCCCGTGGAGGTTCGAGTCCTCTCGACCGCACCAGATGGACAGAGGCCGACAGGCAATCAGCTCTTCGGCCGCTTATCGCCCGAAAGGAAGGCGCCGAGCATCTTGCCCGCCTCGCGCGCGGGGTCCTTGGCGGCCGCAACATCCGCGACCTTGTCGGCGGCCTTGTCCATTTTCCGGTCGACGGCCCGAAACGCCTGCCCCGCCTTCTTCTGCACGCGCGGGTCCGACGCAGCGCGGCGCGCGAGCGACCAGAGCACTGTGCGCAGGATAGCCATGGCGCCATTCTAACGCGCTGGCGCCCGATCCGATCAAGATTCTCTCCCTCGACTCCGGCGCCCCCCTTGGGCACAAGGGGCGGCCACAAGGAGAACCCGCGATGAAGCTGCCGTCGAAGATCGTCGATATCTCCCAGCCCCTCGACAACGAGACCGTCGTGGACCCGGATTTCATGCGGCCCTCGATCCGCTACGTGACGGGCAAGGAGAGCGCGGCGATGATGTGCGAGCTGTTTCCCGGCCTCAAGGAGGAGCAGCTGCCGGGCGGCGAGGGTTGGGCGATCGAGTTTATCGAGCTCGCCACCCACAACGGCACCCACATGGACGCGCCTTACCACTACAACTCGCGCGATTCGAAGGGCAACCGGATGCCGACCATCGACGAGATGCCGCTGGATTGGTACTTCCGGCCGGGGGTCAAGCTGGACCTTCGCCATCTCGACGATGGCTACGTCGCGACGCCTGACGACATCGAGGCCGAGCTGAAGCGCATCGGCTATGAGCTGCAGCCCATGGACATCGTGCTGGTGAACACGCGGGCGGGCGAGCGCTACGGCTACGACGACTACATCCATTCTGGCTGCGGCGTCGGCCGCGAGGGGACTCACTATCTGACCGAGCGCGGCGTGCGCGTCACCGGTATCGACGGCTGGAGCTGGGACGCGCCCTTCTCCGCCACCCGCGAGCGCTGGCTCAAGTCACGCGATCCCAAGATCATCTGGGAAGGGCACTACGCGGGTATCGACACCCCCTACTGCCACATGGAGAAGCTCAGGCATCTGGAGGAGCTGCCGCCCTTCGGCTTCACGGTCGCGTGCTTCCCCTGCAAGATCAAGGCGGCCTCCGGCGGCTGGACTAGGGCCGTCGCGCTCTTCGACTGACATCCCCTCACCCACCGCGAACGTCCCCAAGAGCGTCCATGAGCACGTATCTCTGCGGCATCGACATCGGCGGCACCTTCACCGACTGCGTGGTGGTGGACGAAGCAGGCCGCGTCACCACCGGCAAGGCGCCGTCCACGCCGTCCGATTTCGGCGAAGGGCTGATTGCCGCCCTCGACATCGTTGCCGGCAAGCTCGGAACGCCGCTCGACGCGCTCTGCAGCGAGCTTGCCGTGCTGGCCCACGGCACCACGGTCGGCACCAACGCGATCATCCAGAAGAAGGGCGTCAAGGTCGGCCTCATCACCACCAAGGGTCACAACGACGTCATCCACATCATGCGGGGCTCGCGCGGGCTCACCGGCCGCGACATCCGCCTCGTCGTCCACATCCCGGAGAGCAGCAAGCCCGACCCGATCGTGCCCAAGTACCTGATCGAAGGCGTGTCGGAGCGGGTGGACTGCTTCGGCAAGGTCGTGGTCGAGCTGAACGAGGAGGAGGCGGAGCAGGCGATCCGCCGGCTGGTCGCGGATGGCGTCGAGGCGCTCGCGGTTTGCTTCCTCTGGTCCTTCCTCGCGCCCGAGCACGAGCGGCGGGTCAAGGCGATGGTAGAACGCATCGCGCCCGATCTCTTCGTCACCTGCTCGTCGGAGCTGGTGCCCAAGTGGGGCGAGTACGAGCGCACCGCCGCGGTCGCGCTCAACGCCTACATCGGCCCGTTGGTGACCGGCTATCTCGCCCGCATGGATCGGCGCACCACCGACCTCGGCTATCACCACCCGTTGCAGATCACCCAATGCGCGGGCGGCACCATCCCCGTCGCCAAGGCGATGGGAGCGCCGCTTCTCACGCTCGATTCGGGCCCGGTCTCCGGCGTCACCGGCTCGCGTTACGCCGGCGGCATCATGGGCTACGACAACGTCATCACCACCGACATGGGCGGCACCTCGTTCGACGTCGGCATCATCCACGGCGGCGAGCCGGCGTTCTCCTACCGCAGCCTGGTCCACCAGTACGAGTACTACCTCTCCAAGGTGGACATTCAGGTGATCGGTGCAGGCGGCGGCAGCATGGCCCGCATCGACGAAGCCACGGGCGCCTTCCGCGTGGGGCCGGAGAGCGCCGGCGCCGACCCCGGCCCGGTCTGCTACGGGCGGGGCGGCACGGTGCCGACCGTCACCGACGCGGACCTGGTGCTCGGCTATCTCGACCCCGACAACTTCGCAGGCGGCGCGATTAAGCTGGACCGCGATGCGGCGGCGCGGGCGCTCGCGCCCATGGGCGAGCGCTTAGGACTCGGCCTCGACGAGACCGCGAGCGGCATCGCCCGCATCGCCGAGTTCCAGATGGCCGACCTGATCCGCAAGGTGACGATCCAGAAGGGCCACGACCCGCGCGACTTCGTGCTCTTCGCCTTCGGCGGCGCGGGCCCGGCCCACGCCGGGGTGTTCGCGCAGGAATTGGGGGTCTCGAAGGTGATCGTCCCGCAACGCGAGACTGCTTCGGTCTGGTGCGCCTTCGGCGCGGCGGCGGCGGACCTGCTGCACGTCCACGAGCGGGTCAACATCATGCGCTCACCCTTCGATGCTGCGGAGATCAACGCGATGCTGGCCGAGCTCAAGGCGCGGGGCGCCGCCGATCTCGCGGCGGACGACGTGGCCCCCGCGGATCGCCACTACCGCTTCACCCTCGACATGCGGCACAAGGGCCAGATCAACGAGGTCGAGGTCGAGCTGGACGGCGAGACCGTCGCCGCCGATGGGATCGACGCGCTGCACGAAGAGTTCCGCCAGCGCTACGAGGCGCTCTACGGCCGGGGCGCCGCGCTGCCGGGCGCGCAGCTGGAGATCGTCACCTTCCGCTGCCGCGCCTCGGGCGTCACCCGCAAGCCGCTGCTGTCGACGGCTGATCTGCTCGACCCGGAGCCGGCGCCGGAGGCCCGGCGCCCCTCCCGTTCGGTCTATTGGGCGTCGTGGGGCCGCCGGGCCGAGACCCCGATCTTCGAGGGCGCGCGCCTGGTGCCGGGCAACCGGTTCGAGGGACCGGCGGTGATCGATACCGAGGTCACCACGGTGGTGGTCCATCCGGGGCAGACGCTCACGATCGATTCCTACGGCAATTTCGAGATTACGCTGGCCTCCGGCGCGGAAGGCGCCGGCTGAAGCCGAACGGGAGACGCGCCATGGACATGGTCACATTCGAACACTCGATCGAGAACGCCGCACCGCCAGACGGCCTGAGCAAGCCGCTCCAGGCGCTCTGGCAGGAGGCGAAAGGCGCGTGGGACGAAGCCCATTCGCTGGCTCAGGCCGACAAGGGACCGGCAGGCGCCTGGGTCCACGCCTATCTTCACCGGGTCGAGGGCGACCTTCGCAACGCGGGCTACTGGTACCGGCGCGCGGGCCGTCCGGCGTCGGAGCAGGCGCTGCGCGACGAGTGGCGCGCCATCGCGACGGCGCTTCTCGCCGAACAATGAGGGCGCCGGAATAACGCGCGAGGGCGCCGTTGACGGTCCCACTAGCGCTCCCTACATTCCGACTGTTGCCGCCCCGGAGGAGTATCCATGAGCGTTTCCCACGTCACCGACGCCGAGTTCGAAGAGAAGGTCCTCAACGCCGAAGGCCCGGTCCTGGTCGACTTCTGGGCCGACTGGTGCGGCCCCTGCAAGGCGATCGCGCCTGCGCTGGAGGAGATCGCCGGCGAGATGAGCGATTCGCTCTCGGTCGCCAAGCTGGACGTGGATTCAAACCCCTCGACGCCGGCAAAGTACGGCATCCGGGGCATTCCGACGCTGATCCTCTTCAAGGACGGCGAGGTGGCCGACACCAAGGTCGGCGCGCTGCCCAAGGCCAAGCTCGCGGAGTGGCTGCGCGGCGCGGTTTAGCCCCCTGCCCTCAGGCGGCCGACACGCCGGCCGCCGCCAGCACATCGCCGATCAGATAGAGCGAGCCGCACACCAGGATGCGGCCGGGCTGAGCCGCGCCTGACGCAAGGCGCGTGACAGCCTCACCGACACTGGCGGCGGCCTCCGAATCGATACCGAGACACCGCGCGATCGAATCGATCTCGTCCGCCGTCCTGCTCGCGGCCTGATCGGGAATCGCCACCGCCGCCAGCCGCCGCACAAACGGCGCGAGCGGCCTGAGATAATCCTCGGGCGGCCTCGTGTTCAGCATACCGACCACGAGATCGAGCGGCCGGTCGGTCCAGCCTTCGGCGACTCGGGCGAGCGTAACTGCAGCCGCCGCGTTGTGGCCGCCATCGACCCAAAGCTCCCAACCGTCGGCGAGACCGTTCCAAGGGATGCGCTGCAGCCGCCCCGGCCAGCGCGCCTCCCTCAGCCCTTGGCCGATGGCAACATCGCCCACATCGAAGCCGGGAAGCATCCGCGCGCAGACGGCGGCAAGCGCCGCGTTCTCGACCTGATGGTCGCCGGCGAGAGCAGGCAGCGGGTAGCGCCCGCCGCCGCAGGCGTCCCGCACGGAGAGCTCCGAAGCGGCGCGCTCGAACGACCACTCCCGGCCGAGCCGCGCGAGCGGCGCCCCTACCCCGCCCGCGACTCGCTCGATGACCGCGTCGGCCTCCGCCTCCTGTCGCCCGATCACGCCGGTCACGCCCCGCTTCAGAATTCCCGCCTTCTCGGCGGCAATGAGTTCGAGCGTCTCGCCAAGGTAGTGCGTGTGGTCGATGGAGACTGGGGTGATGACGGTGAGCGCCGGCCGCGCGATCACGTTGGTGGCGTCGAGCCGGCCGCCGAGGCCGACCTCCAGCAGCAGCACATCCGAAGGATGGCGCTCGAAGGCGTGGAACGCCGCCGCCGTGGTGATCTCGAAGAAGGTGATCGGCGCGTCGTCGTTGACCGCCTCGCAGTGGGCAAGGCTCGCGCGCAACGAGTCCTCGGCAATCGGCACCCCGCCCAGCCTGATCCGCTCGGCGAAGCGAACTAGGTGCGGCGAGACGTAGCCGTTCACCCGATAGCCCGCCGCCCGCAGCATCGCGTCGAGATAGGCGACGACGCTGCCCTTGCCGTTGGTGCCGGCGACGTGGATCACCGGCGGCATGGCGCACTCCGGGTTGCCCAGCGCATCGAGCAGCCGGGTCATGCGTCCGAGCGAAAGATCGATCGATTTGGGGTGGAGGTCGAGCAGCCGGGCGAGAATCGCGTCGCTCTCGCGCGGAGCGGCCGGCTTGGACGCCACGCTCACTTGACCCCGCAGAAACAGGCCGCAGAGAACGCGACCAAGCGCCGCTTACTCGGCGCCAGCGGACGCAGGCTCGTCTTTTACGTCACTCTTGCTGGGCGCGTCGCCGTGCAGCGAAATGATCTCCGCCGCAGGCTTCTTGTCGCGCAGCAGCGATAGCAGCAGCGACAGGGTCTCGCGCAGCTTGCGGCGGTGCACCACCATGTCGACCATGCCGTGATCGCGCAGGTATTCGGCGCGCTGGAAGCCCTCGGGCAGCCGCTCCCGGATCGTCTCCTCGATCACGCGGGGCCCCGCGAAGCCGATCACGGCACCCGGCTCGGCGATGGCGATGTCGCCGAGCATGGCGAAGGAAGCCGTCACCCCCCCGGTCGTCGGGTTGGTCAGAAGCACGATGTAAGGGACGCCCGCTTCCTTGAGTTCGTCGACCGCGATGGTGGTCCGCGCCATCTGCATCAGCGAGAGCACGCCCTCCTGCATCCGTGCGCCGCCCGAGGACGGAATCACGATCAGGGGCGCTTCCTGCAGGATGGCGAGCCGGGCTGCGGCCAGCAGGCTTTCGCCGACGGCAGTGCCCATCGAGCCGCCGAGGAAGCCGAAATCGAACGCAGCGACGACCGCCGGCGCGCCGCCGATCTTGCCGTGAGCGACCACGATGGCATCGTCGTGGCCGGTGTTGCTGCGCGCTTCGCGCAGGCGGTCCGAGTAGCGCTTGCGGTCACGGAAGCGGAGGGGATCCTCGTCAACCGCCGGCAGCTCGATGGTCTGATACTCCTCCCCGTCGAAGAGCAACGCCAGGCGCTGGTCGGCGCCGAGCCGCATGTGATGATCGCAGCGCGGGCAGACCCGGAGATTGCTCTCCAGCTCCCGGTGAAAAATCATCTGCTCGCACTTCTCGCACTTCTCCCACAGGTCGTGCGGGATGTCGGGCTTGCGGAACAGCCCGCTCACCTTGGGGCGGGCGAAGCGTTCGAGCCAGCTCACGATGCAGCCTCCTGCCGCGCCGCGCGCACGCCCTTGCCGAGCGCGCGCACCAGCGCGAGCGCGTTGTCGCGGCAGGCAGCCGTGGCGCCGCCGTCCACGTCCAATCCGTCTTCGATCGCCGAGACCAGGGCGGAGCCGACGACCGCGGCATCCGCCACCCTTGCCACCTCTGCCGCCTGATCCGGCGTCTTGATGCCGAAGCCCACCGCGATGGGCAGCGCCGTGTGGCGCCGCAGCCGATCTACGGCCATCTGCGTCGCGGCGGTGGTGGCGCCGGCCGCGCCGGTAATCCCGGTGATCGAGATGTAATAGACAAAGCCGCTGGTGTTGGTGAGAACGGCGGGCAGACGGGCTTCGTCTGTGGTCGGCGCCACCAGGCGCACGAAGGAGAGCCCGGCGTCGAGCGCCGGCCGGCACAGCTCGGCGTCCTCCTCGGGTGGCAGGTCGACCACGATCATGCCGTCGAGACCGACCTCCAAGGCGTCGTTCAGGAAGCGCTCCACGCCATAGATGTAGATCGGGTTGTAGTAGCCCATCAGCACCAGCGGCGTCGTGTCGTCCTGCGCCCGGAAGCGCCGCGCCAGCGCCAGCGACTTTTCGAGCGTGATGCCGGCCCGGAGCGCCCGCTGGCCCGCGCGCTGGATCACCGGACCGTCGGCCATCGGGTCGGTGAAGGGTGAGCCGATCTCGATGACATCGGCACCGGCCTCTGCGAGCCCTTCCAGGATGGCGTAGGAGGTCTCGATGTCCGGATCGCCCATCATCGTGAAGGTGACGAGCCCGGCGCGGCCCTCCTCGGCGAGCGCTGCGAAACGCCGCTCGATGCGCCCCGTCACAGCGATGCGCCCATCGTATCTGCGACGGTGAAGATGTCCTTGTCGCCCCGGCCGCACATGTTCATGACGAGAATGTGGTCATTGGGCAGGCCCGGCGCCAGCTCCACAACATGGGCCAGCGCGTGGGCGGGCTCGAGGGCGGGAAGGATTCCCTCCATCCGCGCACACAGGTGAAAGGCATCCAACGCCTGGTCATCGGTGATCGCCACATAGTTGACGCGGCCCGAGTCGCGCAGCCAGGCGTGCTCCGGCCCGATCCCCGGATAGTCGAGACCGGCGGAGATCGAGTGCGCCTCGATGATCTGGCCGTGCTCGTCCTGTAGCAGGTAGGTCCGGTTGCCGTGCAGCACGCCCGGTGAGCCGGCGGTCAGCGACGCGGCATGCTTGCCGCTCTCGACGCCGTGGCCGGCGGCCTCGACGCCGACCATGCGCACGCCGTCCTCGTCGAGGAAGGGGTGGAACAGGCCGATGGCGTTGGAGCCGCCACCGACGCAGGCGACCAGCGTATCCGGCAGCCGACCCTCCGCCGCCATGATCTGCTCGCGGGTCTCGCGCCCGATCACCGACTGGAAGTCGCGCACCATGGCGGGATAAGGATGCGGGCCAGCAACGGTGCCGATCAGGTAGAACGTCGTCTCGACGTTGGTCACCCAGTCGCGCAGCGCCTCGTTCATGGCGTCCTTGAGCGTGCGCGAGCCTGAGTCCACGGGCACCACCTCGGCGCCCAGCAGCTTCATGCGAAAGACGTTGGGCTGCTGCCGCTCGATATCGGTCTCGCCCATATAGACGGTGCATGGCAGGCCGAAGAGCGCGCAGACGGTCGCCGTCGCAACGCCATGCTGGCCGGCACCGGTCTCGGCGATGATACGGATCTTGCCCATGCGCCGCGCCAGCAGGATCTGGCCGATGCAGTTGTTGATCTTGTGCGCACCGGTATGGTTGAGTTCGTCCCGCTTGAAGTAGATGCGCGCGCCGCCGAGATGTTCGCTGAGGCGCTCCGCGTGATAGAGCGGGCTCGGCCGGCCGACGTAGTGGCTGAGCAGGCGCTCGAACTCCTCGGTGAACGCGGGATCGTCCTTGGCCTGCTCGTACGCCGTCTCCAGATCGAGGATCAGCGGCATCAGCGTCTCGGCGACGTAGCGGCCGCCGTAGATGCCGAAGTGTCCCTCCGCGTCCGGGCCGGGCCGGTTGGCGCCGCGTGCGCTCATGCCTGTGCCTCTTTCGATATTGGGGCAGTTGCGGCGGCCGCAGCGGCGAGGAAAGCGCTGATCTTCTCGGGATCCTTGCGCCCCGGCGCGGATTCGATGCCGGACGACACATCGACCGCGCGGGCGCCCGTGATCTTGATCGCCTCGCCCACGTTGCCTGCGTCCAGGCCGCCGGAGAGCAGCCACCCGGTCGATGGCGGCGGCGCGGCCTCGAACAGCTTCCAATCGAAGGTCCGCGCATTGCCGCCGGGCCGCGTGTCGTCGGCCGTTGCCTTGGCGTCGAACAGAATCAGGTCGGCGCTTTCGCCGTAGTCGTCGGCGCGGGCAATGTCGGAGGCTTGGGACACGCTGATCGCCTTGATAATGCGGCAGCCGGTGCGCGCACGAACACCCTCTGCCCGCGCCGGGCTCTCGTTTCCGTGGAGCTGGATATAGTCGAGTCGCATCTCGGAGAGAATAGCGTCGAGAAAGTCGTCGTCCGGCTCGACCACGACGCCCACGGTGGCGATGCCATCAGGAAGGCTCGCGCTCAAGGCCGCAGCCCGGCCTGGTGCCACGTCGCGCGGAGAGGGCGGAAAGAACACGAAGCCCAGGTACCGCACGCCCCCGGCCAGCGCCGCATCGACGGCGGCACGATCGCTCAGTCCGCAGGTCTTGACCGCAACAGGCATGGCCTACCCTACCCCGCAATTCTCACCATGTCGCTGGCGAGAAACCGGGCCTAGGCGAGATCCTTGGGCGTGAGCGACACGGGCGCGGCCGGCGCGACCGTCGCCCGCTGGGCGCGCACCGTCTCGTCGAGCTTCTCACGCGCCCGCGCCAGCTCCTGCTCCAATGCGCGCGTGCGCCTGCGGCCCCGGCGCGCCATGCTGCGCACCTTGTGGTCTAGCAGCCAGCGGACCAGGGCGCCGGTCAGGAACCCCACCAGCAGCGCTCCCACCGCCAGCGCCCACATGGGAATCTCGAGCGTGTAGGGGAACGGCGCCACGCTGATGGTCACGGGGCCGCGGTTCGCCACGGCGAAGGCGATGACGATCACCGCCACCGCGCCTGCGATCGCCCAGGCGAGAATTCTCATGGGCTTGCTCTTCTGCGCCGCACTGCGCGGCCCGTCAACCGCGACGTTCGGCAGTCGTGGTCCCGGACCGCCGCGCGCCGTTCAAGCCGCGGCGCTCATTCGCGGTTGAGCCGCTCGCGCAGTTCCTTGCCAGTCTTGAAGAACGGCAGGAATTTCTTGTCGACCCGCACCGCGGCGCCCGTGCGCGGATTGCGGCCCACGCGCGCGCCCCGCGGGCGGACCGAGAACGCACCGAAGCCGCGAAGCTCAACCCGATCGCCCTGCGCGAGCGCATCGCTGATCTCGTTGAAAATCCGGTTCACCACGCGCTGATAATCGCGGTGGTAGAGGTGCTGGTCGGCATGCTTCTCCGCCAGCAGTTGAATGAGTTCGGACTTTGTCATTCCAGAGGCACTCCACCATGTGAACGCTCCCGGCGCATGTGCCGAGTTGCCGAGAACGTCGTCATTTCAGTCCGATAACTCAGGGTGCCAAACGGCGATCAGACCGTCAAGCGCTAGCGTTCGTACCGGCAGGGTTCGCTTGAGCGCCGCATCGAGGGTGCCCAGCAGGCCGCCCTCATCGCCGGTCGTCACGTCGGTTGCCGGAACGCTCTTCGGCACGCCGTGAGCCTGCACCAGCCACGTCCGTGCTTCCTCTTCGCCGCCGATGGCATCGACCAAGCCGGCCTGCACCGCCTGCCGGCCGGTGAACACCCGTCCGTCGGCCAACGTCAGCGCCGTCTCGCGGTCGAGGGAGCGCCGCTCCATCAACAGGCGGAGAAAATACTCGTAGGTATCGCTCACCACGCTCCGCATGGCCTGGCGGGTCTGGTCATCCAGTTCCTCGTAAGGCATCGGCTTCGCCTTCAGCGGCCCGCTGCGGATCGCCTCCGCACGCACCCCGATTTCTTCCAGGAGCGCGGTGAACTCGGCGGTCTGGAACAGGACCCCGATCGAGCCCGTGAGCGATGATTCGCGGGCCAGCACGCGATCTGCGGCGAGCGCCACCATGTAAGCCGCCGAAGTCGCTGTCGTACCGAGAACGGCGACCACCGGCTTCCTCTCGGCGAGGGAGCGCAGGCTCAGATAAAGCGCTTCGCCGCCGACCGCCGTGCCGCCTGCCGAATCGAGCCGCAGGACCACCGCCGTGACCGTATCGTCGTCACGGAGATCGGCGACGATACGGTCGCGCCCGGGATCGTCCTCGATGAACCCGCTGACCCAAAGCCGGGCCACGCGCTCGCCCTCGTCAAAGGCGAAGGGCATCGCGCCCACCAGGGCGGCGGCGACCAACGCGACGATGGCAAGCGCACGCCAGATTGCGACGCCCCGCTTGAGACGGCGGCGGTCGAGCAACCTGTCTGGTTCCAGGCTCGCCATCTCCCTCCTGGATCACGGCCTAGAGGGTCAAGGTGCGCGCCTCAGCTCTCGTCGTCGGACGCGTCCTTGGCCTCCGCCGCGCGCGCGGCCTCTTCCTGCGTCTTGCGGTCGAGCGCGGCGCCGAGGATGTCGCCGAGGCTCGCGCCGCTGTCGGTCGAGCCGTACTCCTCCATCGCCTGCTTCTCTTCCTGGACCTCCAGGGCCTTGATGGAGAGCGTGACGCGCCGGTTGTTGCGGTCGATCTGCAGCAGCTTGGCGTCCACCTTGTCGCCCGCCGCGAAGCGCGAGGGGCGCTGCTCGTCGCGGTCGCGGGCGAGCTCGGAGCGCTTGATGTCGCCCGGCAGCGAGCCGAAGATCTCGACCTCGACGCTGTGCTCGTGAACCGCGGTGACGGTGCAGGTCACGGTCTGGCCGCGCCGCGCGTCCGCACCCTGGAAAGGATCGTCGTCAAGCTGCTTGAGGCCGAGGCCGATCCGCTCCTTCTCCACGTCGACGGTCAGCACCTTGGCTTTGACCTCCTCGCCCTTCTTGAACCTCTTCAGGGCCTCTTCGCCGGGCGTCAGCCAGTCGAGATCGGAGAGATGCGCCATGCCGTAGATCTCGCCGGGCAGCTCGATGAACAGACCGAACTCGGTGATGTTCTTGATCTCGCCCTCGACGATCGCGCCCTCGGGATGAGAGTCGGCGAAGACGATCCAGGGATTGTCCAGGCACTGCTTGAGGCCGAGGCTCACGCGGCGCTTCTCGGGATCGACATCGAGCACCATCACCTCGACCTCCTGGCTGGTCGAGATGATCTTGCCCGGATGCACGTTCTTCTTGGTCCAGCTCATTTCGGAGACGTGGACCAGGCCTTCCACGCCCGGCTCCAGCTCCACGAACGCGCCGTAATCGGTGATGTTCGTCACCCGGCCGGTGAACTTGGTCCTGACCGGGTACTTGGCCTCGACGCCCTCCCACGGGTCGGCTTCGAGCTGCTTCATGCCGAGGGAGATGCGCTGGGTCTCCGGATTGAACCGGATCACCTGGACGTTGACCGTCTGGCCGATCTGCAAGGCGTCCGCCGGGTGGTTGACCCGGCGCCACGAGATGTCGGTCACGTGCAGCAGGCCGTCCACGCCGCCCAGATCGACGAACGCGCCGTAGTCGGTGATGTTCTTGACCACGCCTTCGAGCACCTGGCCCTCGTGCAGGTTGGCGATGAGCTCGTTGCGCTGCTCGGCGCGGGTGTCCTCCAGCACGGCGCGGCGGGAGACGACGATGTTCCCGCGGCGGCGATCCATCTTGAGGATCTGGAAGGGCTGGTCCGTGCCCACCAGCGGGGCGATGTCCCGCACCGGGCGGATATCGACCTGGCTTCCCGGCAGGAACGCCACGGCGCCGTCGAGATCGACGGTGAAGCCGCCCTTGACCCGGCCGAAGATCACGCCTGTGACCCGCTCGCCATCCTTGTAGGCCTGCTCGAGCTTCTCCCACGCCTCTTCGCGGCGGGCGCGCTCACGGCTGAGCGAGGCCTCGCCCCGCGCCGTCTCGAAGCGCTCGATATAGACCTCGACCTCGTCGCCGACCTTCACCTCGGCCGCCTGCCCCGGCGCCGCGAACTCCTTGAGAGGCACACGCCCTTCGACCTTGAGCCCGACATCGATCAGGGCGGCGTCGTTCTCGATCGAGAGAACGGTGCCCTTGACGACGCCGCCCTCGAAGCGCGGCGTGTCGTCGAGGAACGAGTCGAGCATGTCGGAGAACGACTCTTTCGCCTTGGGGGCCTGCTCGGTTGCTTCTGCTGTCTCGGCCGTCATCTGATCTCCAGCATTGTCGGTAGACGCCTTGGCGCTCGGCTCGTTGGGCGCCTGCCGCGGTTGGTGATGGGTGAACGCGTCCCGCGGAGCGGGTCTCGATACCCGCCGCTACACGGAAGAAAGACGCGCGTCGACGACGGCCACCGCCCGCTCGAACACCTCTTCGGGTCCGAGGGCACTGGTATCGATCCGACA
>JAJDUK010000018.1 GCA_022826665.1 Alphaproteobacteria bacterium
CCCGAGCAGAAGCTCGATCGCGCCGCATAGAGCCTGCCCCGCGAAGCCGGGGCCGGATCCCGCCCGGAACTTCATCGCCAGCATCACCGCGCCGCCAATCTCAGCCCGGGATACCCTGCGGTCCTTGGCGGATGCTTACGAAATAGGGCGCTCGCCCGTGTCTGAACTCTTGAAAATAGTTCTATTTATCGCAAGAGAGTGCCATGCCCGACGGAAATACCGCATGTTAGCAATGGTAAGTCCACCTAGGGTCAACAGGAAAAACGGAAAGAGATACCAATTTGGTTTTTCGAAGAATCCCTTCCACGCATTTGTCTCGTGAATTAAGTCACAGTCCGTTCTGACCGTCAGAACGGCGCTGTCCTTGCCATCTATTATCCAAGCGCCATTAGCGAAAGCCAGCGTTACAGACAGAACATACAGCAATAACCCCAAGGCGACCAAATGGCTTACGATGTTGTCCCCTGGCTTAAAGAAGTTCCTAAAAATACAAAGTAGGGTGACGCGCATCCTCCCCCCCCTTCGTAGTCACCTGAATCTAATATTTGTGGTATAAGTCTTGTTCGACATGCAGGCAAAAGCGTTATTGCATTCAAACAGATAAGTGTGGGAAGGCAAGTGCTTGATCCATCGGCCCGTATCTCTAGCCGTCTACACAAGAGCCTTCCTGGGCTTGCTCTACTCCGCTGTCAGAGGCCAATTCCTCGACCTACAATGACCGTGCCTTACGCCATCCACACAAGCATTCCTAGGCTCCTTCTGTGAGGTGGCCTCGGTTCGTCGGACCAGCCTGACGGACGAGCTAACGTGCTAACGTGTATGCTGGTTGAAGTTCAGGCCGCCAGAATCCTCTTGAATCTCTCTTCCTGCTGCTGCTGTTGCACGCTTGTAGGTAACGTGGTCAAGGCGGCGCGAAGACGCACTCCTCTTCGTCGCATCTATAGCGCATCAGGGGGTCACCTTCGTTGTGTCTGATGTAAAAGAAATAAGGAATCTGGAGCTTGCCGTCAACATAAGTGTGTTCACGCCTAGTGATCATAGGTGGCAGTATCACGTCTCGCGGCCCTTCGTAAGTATAACTCATAACCCAACCCCCTTGCATCTTACCTTCGATAAACTCACCCGAGGCACTCATAGAACTATAGATATCGTAGGTGTCATCCTCCCCCATTCTATAGCTAACGGTCAAAGTGCCCTTTCCATTTGCCGCGTTGTTCCAACAATCTCCAGACCACTTTATAGGGCCTTTCTTGTTCTTGTATATGTAGTAGCCAGCCTCGTGAAAGAAGTCACAGTCATTCCGGTTGGAAGCTGCGAGCCAACAACCGCCTCCGGGCTCATTCCCTGAGTTGTTACACTGTGGAAAATGGAGCAGTTGGTTTTTAGAATCGGACGGATCCGACTCGCTCTCCTCGTGCGCTTGCTCGCCAACTGACTCACTCTCGGAACCCTGTTTCCCGAATAAGGCTTCGGTCTCTTGGCTTATTACTCCGAGCGCTTCCACCTCTTCTTGCGTGAGATAACCCGTTGCCTCTAGCCCCTTCGCAGTCTGCCAGTCCCATATGGCGGCTCGCGTCTTAGGGCCGAATAGACCGTCGGCGAGGCCGGGATCAAAGCCCAGCGCGGAGAGACCCTGTTGCACCTGTACGCGCTGCTCGCGCGTGAGTGACTCGTCCCGTGCTTTCACGACTTCTGCCTGCATTTCCGCTCGGCGGTCGTCGGTGTCCGATTCTGGGGCTACGAGGACGCGCTCGCTGCCCGACCATGTGCCTGCCTCTCCGCCGGGGCTGGCACACTGCGAGCCGACCACGGCGCATCCCGATCCCCCTCTGGTCTCACACGTTTGCACCGCGCGCGCCTCCGCCCGATCCTGCGTCATCGCTGCTTTTGCTCCGCCGTTGCCGTACTGATCCACTGCGAGGGCACCGCAACCGTTCTGGAACCAAGCGCGTTCGACGCAGTCCGCGCCCCCGCCGGCACGACAAGCGTTCAGCGCAGCTTCTGCCGCATCGTCCTTGGTGATGTAGTTCCACGCAAAGCCGTATGCCACGGACTCTCCGTAGGCCGTTTGGCCGATGGCGATGGCACCATAGGCAACATCCAATGCACGTACCGTGCCAGCGCAAAGAATCAACGTGGCCGCGATCATTGCCGCGCAGCAATGCTTCAGGACCATTATTCCTCTCTCCCACCATCGGAAGCAAGGTGCGGGCATGAGTATGAATGGCATGAGCAGTCACCGCAACCAAGGATCAGTTCAGGATCAGTGAGGAATTTGCAGTAGCGGGATTACTTGGCGCCGCACGCTAGCCGACGCTACTTGAGATCATCTATCCGGCCTTGCGATTCGATCCACCCGCACCGATATGACTGTTTGGCACTACCTGCGAGCAATGGCTTTGGCCGAGGGCAACCATGGCATCCGAGGACGAGACACGCCCTGGGGCCAACTCGAGCAACGACGGCTTTGATGGCCGCGACCTTCTTGTGGGCCGGCCGGAAGGAGAGACAGTCGGCAAGCCTGCCACCAAGGCCAAGCGATCGCCGCGGTCGCCGCCATCACCACAGCCCAACGCACACGACGATGCTATCGCGGAGATTCTCGCGACGGTGCGGGCCACCGCCGCACGCATCGACACGCTCCGGGACGAGACAGGACCGAAGCACGAAACGGCCGAGGCCCTTGCCCGCGAGACGGCCGCGCTGACCCAGGCGGTCACGAACGCGCGCGGCGCGCTCGCCAAGGCAGCAGATCTGGCTGCGCGCCGGGACGGAGCGGTGGAGACAGCGCGCGCCCTGGCCGGGGCCGCCGCCGCGCTAAAGACGCAGGGCGAGGTCCTGGACCAGCGTATCCACGCTACGGACCGGCAGTCGGCTGTGGCAGCCCACAGCTTGGAGGACATGAACCAGTCGGCGACGGCGCTCGGTGATCAACTGCGCTCCCTCCGCAACGACTTGTCCCGCATTTCCGACAGACTGCGGTGGCGGTACTGGCGCTTCGGCCTTGCTGTGGCTGGCGCGGCGTTCGTCTTCTTCGCGCTGGGCCTGGTGCTTCAACGGGAGACCGATTTCGTGTCCTTCGGCGACCCGCGAGACGCGTGGAACGATTTTGTCGCCGAGCACTACGCGCCGTCGCTCGCAATATGCGCTTCGAAGGCCCGTCTGGACGAGAGAACCATCCGGTGCGGGCCGGATATCGCCCCCGCGCTGGATGTAACGGTCCCCTTCTATCCGGGAACCCTGACCAAGGTATCGTCCGAAGGGGAATTCGACGCCGAGGTGGAGCAGTAGCCAACCATGGTCGCGACCGTCACGCGCCTGAAGGCCGCCGCCACGACGGTGCACTACTTCGAGGCGGACGGCTACTACGCGAAGGGAGACCCGGAGCATCGCAAGGCGAGCGGATGGTACGGCGAGGCTGCGGCGTTGATGGGCCTGAAGGGGCCGGTGAAGCCGAAGCGCTTCGAGGAAATCCTGGCCGGATACGTGCCCGGCACCGATCTTCGCCTCGGCCGCCTGCGCGACGGCGAGCACCAGCACAGGCCCGGCGTGGACGTGACCTTCTCGGCCCCGAAGTCCGTATCCCTGGAGGCGCTGGTCTACGCGGCGCCGAAGACGGGCGCGCGGGTGGTGAGGGCGCACGACGAAGCGGTGCGCGCCACTTTGGGCTTCATCGAGACCGAGCTCTTGCAGACCCGGAGCTACGACCCGGCGACCGGCCGCAGGCCGCGGGTAGAGGCCGGCGGCATGGCGGCTGCGACCTTCCGGCATCTCGCAAGCCGCAACCTCGACCCGCAGCTGCACACGCACGCCGTGATTGCGAACATGACGCGCGGCCGGAACGGGGAGTGGCGGAGCGCGGAGTTCACCGCAGTCGAGCGGTCGAAGCTTCTCATTGGCGCCTACTACCGGAACGAGCTGCGCATGGGGCTCGAAGAAATCGGCTATGCCACGGTGCCGACGTTGGTGGGCAGGATGCCGGGGTTCGAGATCGCGGGCTACGGCAAGCCGATGCTGGACGCGTTCTCGACCCGCCGCCGCGAGTTGCTGGACTACATGCAGGAGCGAGGCTGGGAGAACACCCCCGCACGGACCCAGCAGGCGGCGCTTTACACACGGCGCCGCAAGGCCGAGCCCGACCGGCAGGTCCTGCGCGAGACCTGGGAGGCGCGGGCGCAGGAGCTTGGCCCGGAGCGTGACCGCGACACGGCGCGCGGCCGCAACGGCGTCGAAGCGTCGGCGTTTCTACAGAGCGAGGCGCGAGCGGCTCCGTCGGCGCTGTCGGTGGTGCGGCAGGCCGTGGAGCACCTGGAGGAGCGGCGCACGGTATTCTCCGCCAACGACCTGCGCGCCTGGGCGCTGGCGCATGGGAGCGGGCGGCATTCCCTCGACGCGTTGGACGCCGGTATCGCCCGGCTCCGTCGCGACGGGCACTTGATCGAAGCGACGGCGCGAAGGGCCGACCTGGCCTTCGTCACCGACCGCGCGCGCAACGCCGAGCGCGAGATCATCGCCGGCATGCGCGCCGGCCTGAACGCCGGGCACGGCCTGGCACCGGCAGACGCGGTCGAGGCCAGGCTGGACGCGGCCGGGCTGAACCCTGGCCAGCGCGATGCCGTGCGCGGAATCCTGCTGTCGCCTCATGTCACGGTGGGGGTGCAGGGCCATGCCGGCTCCGGCAAGACCACCATGCTGCGTGCTGTGGCGGAATTGGCCGGGCGGCAGATCGTCGGCCTGGCTCCCTCGGCCAGCGCCGCGCGCGTGCTCGAAGGCGAGGCCGACATCCCGGCGCGGACCCTGCAATGGTTCCTCACCCGCTACCGAGACGTGGGCGACGGCATCACCTCCCCTGAGAAGATGAAGGAAGCGCGCAAGGCGCTCGGCGGCTCGTTGCTGATCCTCGACGAAGCCTCCATGGTCGGCACGACCCAGATGCGTGCGTTGACGCGGATCGCGGCCGAGACCGGCGTGGAGAGGCTCGCGCTGATCGGCGACCGCCGGCAGTTGCGGGCCGTCGAGGCCGGCCAGCCCTTCGCCCTGTTGCAGGACGCGGGCATGCCCACCGCCAGGATGGACGAGGTGGTGCGCCAGCGCGATGGAGACTTGCGGCAGGCCGTGCTGCACATGGTGGCGGACGAGCCGCGCTTGGCGATCGAAGAGCTCGGCAACGGCGTCCTGGAGACCGACGGCGACGAGCTCGGCAGAAGGGCGGCGCAACTCTGGCTCGACCTCGATCCGGCCCTGCAGCCCGGAACGGCGATCCTCGCGCCCACGCACGAGATGCGGGCCGAGATCAACGCCGCCGTCCGCCACGGCCTCGAAAACGAAGGAGTGTTGCACGGCCCCGAGCTGGAGATCGAGCGCTACGTCAACCTCCACCTGACCCGCTCGCAGAAGGGCGATATCGCCAACTACCGCGAAGGCGATGTCGCCATATTCCATCACGACGTCTACGGCGTCCGTGCGAAGGCGGGCGATGCCTGCCGTGTGACGGAGGTGGGAGACGAGCGCGTCGTGCTCACCCTTCCCGGCGGCAAGGAGCGCAGTGTCGACCCCTCCGGCTATATCCGCTACCGCCTCGACCTCTTCGAGACCCGGCCGATGGTGCTAAAGGCAGGAGACCAAGTGCGCTGGACCCGCAACGATCCCGCGCGCGACCTGATCAACGGCGAGCGCGCGGAGATTCTGTCCATCCGACGGGTGAACGTCACGATACGCACCCAGGACGGCCGCGAAATCGTCATGGCGCGCGACGATCCTCAGCTTCACCATCTGGACCACGCATACTCGTCCACCGTGCATGCTGCCCAGGGCATCACCTGCGACCGGGCCATCGCTGTCCTGGATACCGAGCGCGGGGGAGTCGCCGATCAGGCGACCTTCTACGTGGAGCTCACGCGCGCCCGCGACAACGTGGTGCTGCTCACCGACGACCGCGAGGCGCTGATCGAGGCGCTGGAGACCGCGCCTGCGGGGGAGATGTCGGCGCTGAAGGCCATCGGCGAGCAGTTCGAGGTCGCAACCTCGGTTTCAACCCCCGCCTCCGCCTCGGTCTCGCCCCACGTCTCGACCTTGGCCTCGGCCTCCGTCACCGCGGAGACAGTTCCGCGGCACCCGCCTCCGGAGAGGGAGACGATCCTGGACGAGGCGACGAAGGAGAACCGCAAGGCTGCGGTGCGCTTCCTGGACCGGGTTCTGTCGGCAGCCTCAGCCTCGATCCGGCAGCGGGAGGAGCATGCAACCATTGCTGCCAGTGACCGCGCCCACGTCACCCAGGACTCCGGCTACGGCGAATGGCGCGACGGTGCCCAGCGTGCCCTCGAGGGCTGCCGCCGTATCCTCGACGATCCCGAGACCTTCGGCACGCATCTCGCGCGCCGTCCGGGCGCGGAGGACGACCTCAAGCGCATGTCCGCGCGGATCGAGTCGACCCTGGCGTCGGACAAGGCCGAGATCGAACGCCGCCGGCAGGAGCAGGAAGCCAGCAAGGCGATAGAGCGCGACATCGACATGGGCCTTGAGCTGTGACTCGCCCCGCCGACCTTGTATTCAATCACCGCTGGCCCAAGCTATCGGCACGGCGGCGGTCTCCCGCCGTCGGCGGCGGGGCGCCGCTCCACTATTGCGAATCCGAACTTTCGACACTCGTGCGTGCGCGGAGCCGATCGACGGTTGCCGCCGCAAGCTGCTCGCCGAAGAGGTCCGCAAGAGTCGCCCCCAGCTCCCCCTCGCGGCCCTCGCGCATCATGGTCCGCATTGTCTCCTCGGCAAGGAAGGAGAGTGAATTGCGGATGTGTGTCAGCAACGCCTCATCCGTCTCTGCCTCCGCCGTGCGCTCCGCAATGGCGGTCACATGGCCGAGAAGGGCGCGCTGTTCGGCTTCGTCCAGCACGAGCCGGGGCGGCGGTTCAGGCTCCGTCGTCGGGTCCACGGTGAGCCCACACTCGATCATGTAGCGCGAGATGGAGAGCCCCTTCCGCTCGGCCAGAACCCTCACGCGTCCCCAATCGCTGTCGGTACAGGAGAGCGAGTACGCCTTCGGCAGGCGCCGGCCACGCCTCTTCATGAACCGTCCCCGCTCTCGTCGTCGGACCCGGCACGAGCCTCCCGAATCAGGAATGCAAGCGCGCCAAGTGCCGATATCTCCGTCCCCGGCAGACGCGACAGCAGCGCCTCGTTGCACCGGTCAAGAAGAGCAACGCGCTCATACAGAATCCTCTGCTCATCCTCGGACAGGACCAGGCGAGGACCCTCGTCGTCGTCGGCCTCTGCACCGTGAAGCGCGCATAAGACCATGAAGCGCGAGAAACTCATCCCCGCCTCCTTGGCCCGCCGTCCGATCAATGCGCGGTTCCCCGGCGAGCAATAGATGCTGCGGATGCGCGCGATCTCCCGCTTCCCGCCTCCCTCGATTGCCGTCACCCGAGTGCCTCCTCGGCATCGATCCGTGCACCGGCACGGCGCACCAGAGCCTGCCAGGTATCCGCCCCTGCGGAACCCTCGACGCGCTCTTTCTCGACCTCGTAGAGCACCCTGACCATGCGCTCGATTCGCGCCACTGCGACCGCGAGATCGCGCGTCAAGACCGGGTCCACCGGCACCGCAACAGGCGCCGTCAGACGCTCAAGAATGAAGCGCGAGACGTCCATACCCGCAGCGTCGGCGCGCTCCTTGAGCGCCTGCCAGTCGCTGTCGGTTGCCATCACGGCGCGCTGCCGCTTGCGCCCCTCGGCTGCCCCGCTCATGCCGTCCGCCCCATGGTTATGACTTCCTGTGTCGTGTCTGTGTCGCCATAAGGTGGACGATTTTTGCTGCGTATTACGCGCGCAATCCGCCAACGCCTCGCCTACCGGCTCTATAGTCATCTGAGACAATATTACATATGCGTTATGGAGTCCAAAATCAAGCGTAGAAAAGGCTTTGAGCGAGTGCAACCAGATTGCGTCTCCCGCATTCGTTTGAAATACGTCAAGTCCCCGAATGCAACTATTGAGCTATCGATGATTCTGCCTTATGGACCCCAACCCCTCACGCGAATCCCGTTGACGAGCCGTCCAAGTGTCTGTAATATAGCCCGTATTGGAGGAGATCGCAACGCTGATCAGATGTGCAACCGAGAGCTAATCCTGCTCATAGGTTGTCACACCCGACGAAGCTCGGACGCGGACTGATTTCCCTCGACTGCGACTGCGCTCATTCGTTCCCTCCTGCGATTGGCCGCCGGTATCGTACACTCACCCCTCGCGGAAGGCTCACGACGCCTTCGATCGCACCTGATCCGTGGACGCCTGCAGCTCGTCCACGCCAACCAGCTCCCGCAGTGTGATCGGGTTCGCGGGCGCCAGTGCACGCCGGAAGTGCCGAAGCTCCAACGCGGCGCTGAAGGCCGCCGTCACTTCATCCTGGGAAATCGGCAATGACTCTCCCAGCTGATCCGCGCACCAACGCTCCACATCGGACCAGCGCCACAACCGATAGCGGCCGCGCGGGTCGGTGACCGGCTTCGGAAATCCGCCGGGCCCGCGAGCACCGCTTACCAACAATCGAACACTCTCTCGGGTTCGCCCGAGGCGGGCGGCGATATCCGCTAGCGAAGCGAGGCCGGCGTCGGCAATGCGTACGACCTCGACCCCCTCCAGCTTTTCCAGGTCGTCCACCGCCGACAAGATGGCACGGTCGAGTGTTTCGGCCTCACGATCGAAGTCGGCGAACTGGGTTCCATCGCTTCGACCGATGGCGGCATCGCCGCACCCGGCCTCGAACAACGCGTCGATGCGCGACTCATCTTGAAGGTCGGGCCCCTCGACGATCAGAGTGAAGTGAAACGTAGACATCTCAGCCTTCTCCCGTTCGCTGGGCCCATGTATGTGGACAGCGAGCGATGAACCGCCGCAATTGTTTGGCGTGGTTGCCGGCGTTTCGGGGCGTGGACCAGATTGATATCTGACAGCCGGAAGGACCCTCCACGCCGCATCTCATCACGCCCCAGCGATGTCCGGATTGTGTCGGCGTCACGGTCCAACCGGCGCTTTCGGCATCGCGTAGGGCACTTTCGACCTCCTTCTTCGGATGCTTGGCCCGAGGCATGTTGACACGATACAACAGCTGCGATGCGAGCGTCCACCGCTGCCGTCGAAATCGATCTCCACTCGAACCTTGACCGCGATGCTTCGATCGGACGAACTGCGGCCGGCGGCATGTGCGACACGGCGAACCGTCTGTTGAGACAGCGTCATGCGGAACTTGCGGTGACAGCGGCGCGACCCAGGACCACGGGAATAGGATGACCGAGGCGCTCTCGGCCGATGTCGTGATCGTGGGCGGCGGCAACGCCGCGCTCACGGCGGCGCTCGCCGCGGCCGAGGCGGGCGCACGCGTGTGCCTGTTGGAGGCCGCGCCGGAGGAGGAACGCGGCGGCAACAGCACCTATACCGCAGGCGCCATGCGGGTGGTCTTCGACGGCCCCGATTCGCTCCGCGCGCTGATGCCCGATCTCTCCGAGCGCGAGCTGGCCGAGACCGACTTCGGCGCCTACACCGAGGCCGACTATTACGACGACATGGCGCGGCTCACCCAGTACCGCGCCGATCCCGACCTCGTGGAGCAGCTCGTGACCCGCAGCCACACCACGCTCGTCTGGCTGCGCGAGAAGGGCGTGCGTTTTCAGCCGAGCTACGGTCGCCAGGCATTCAAGCGGGAGGACGGGCGCTTCCGCTTCTGGGGCGGCCTCGCGGTCGAGGCCTGGGGCGGCGGGCCGGGCCTCGTCCAAGCGCTCTATAGTGCCGCAGAGAAGGCGGGCATCACCGTCCACTACCAGGCCCCAGGTCTCTCTCTGCTCACCGATGAGTCTGGCGTGCGCGGTGTGACCGCACGCGTCGACGGGCACACGGTCGAGGTCCGTGCACGGGCCGTGGTGCTCGCCTGCGGCGGCTTCGAGGCCAATGCCGCGTGGCGAGCACGCTATCTCGGGCCCGGCTGGGACCTTGCCAAGGTGCGCGGCACCCGCTTCAACCAGGGCGACGGCATCCGAATGGCGCTGGAGGCCGGCGCCATGCCGGCCGGCCACTGGTCGGGCTGCCACGCGGTCGCTTGGGACCGCAACGCGCCCGAATTCGGCGACCTCGCCGTGGGCGACGGCTTCCAGAAGCATAGCTACCCTTTCTCGATCGTCGTCAACGCATTGGGCGAGCGCTTCGTCGACGAAGGCGCGGATTTTCGGAACTACACTTACGCCGCCTACGGCCGCCGCGTGCTTGAGCAGCCCGGTCAAGTGGCATGGCAGGTCTTCGACGCACAGGTGACCCACCTGCTACGCGACGAGTACCGCATCCGCCAGGTCACCAAGGCGAAGGCCGACACGCTGGAGGAGCTTGCCGCGCGCATGGAGGGCATCGACGGCGCGCGCTTTCTCGAAACCGTGCGGGCGTACAACGACGCCGTGATGACCGAGGTGCCCTTCGACCCTACCGTGAAGGACGGCCGCAGCACCCGCGGCCTCGCCCCGCCCAAGTCCAACTGGGCCAACCGGATCGAGACTCCGCCCTTCGAGGCCTACGCCGTCACGTGCGGCATCACCTTCACCTTCGGCGGTCTCGCGATCGACCCCGGCGCGCGGGTGCAGGCGGTTTCCGGCGCGCCGATTCCGGGCCTCTTCGCCGCGGGCGAGCTGGTGGGCGGGCTCTTCTACGGCAATTATCCGGGCGGTACGGGCCTCGTCTCCGGCGCGGTCTTCGGCCGCCTCGCCGGCACGGGAGCCGCCCATTTCGTAATGGAGGGCGCGTCGTGAGCGGCGAGCGCATCGGCTTCATCGGTACGGGCGTTATGGGCGAGCCCATGTGCCGCAACCTCGTGCGCAAGCATGACGGGCCGATCACCGCCTACGACCTCGACCCGGCACCGTTGGAGCGGCTCGCCGCCGATGGAGCGGGAATTGCGCCCTCCATCGCGGCGCTCGCCGGGGCCTGCGACCTGATCTTCCTGTCGCTGCCCTCGGGCCGCGAGGTGCGGACCGTGTGTCTTGGCGAAGGCGCCCTGATCGACCACCTCCCCACCGGGCGCACCGTGGTCGACACCAGCACCGCGCCGCCCGCGCTTGCCCGCGAGCTAGAAAGCACGTTCGCCGCGCGCGGCATCGCCTTCGCCGATGCGCCGATCGCGCGGACGCGCCAGGCCGCCATCGACGGCACGCTCAGCATCATGGTGGGTGGCGATGCCGCGCTGGTGGAGCGACTGCGCCCACTGCTCGCCCACATCGCGCAAGACGTGACTCACTGCGGCCCGGTCGGCAGCGGGCAGGCGGTGAAAATCCTCAACAACATGATCCTCTTCCAGAACGTCCGGGCGCTGGCGGAGGGGCTCGCGGTCGCGCGCCGTCAGGGGATCGAGCCCCAGACGTTCCTGGAGGCCGTGGGGCGAAGCTCAGGCGACAGCTTCGCGCTGCGCAATCACGGAATGAAGGCGATGTTGGAAGGGCGCTACCCCGAGGGCGCTTTTCCGGTGACATACGCGCTGAAGGACCTCGACTACGCGCTTGATCTAGCGCAGGAGTCGGGGGTCGACGCCGAGGGCGCAGCGCTGGTCAAGGCGCTGTTCACCGAAGCCATCGAGTGCGGGCTCGGCGCGCGCTACCATCCCGTCATCGCAACGCTGATCGACCGCACGCTCCCGACCCAGCCGGAGGAAGAAACGCCATGACCCAGGTTCCCGACACGCTTCTCGCGAAGGTCCGTGCAGAGCTTTCCACCGCGCAGTTGGGGGACGTGCTGGACACTCTCGGCCGCCGCCATCAGTTCCTGCCGCCCGAAATCTGTTCGGCCATGCCCGGCACCACGCTGGTCGGCTGGGCGATGCCGCTGCTGGAGGTTGCTGCGACGCCGGACGATCACAGCTTCGGCCTGATGTTCGAGGCCCTCGACTCCCTTGGGACGGACGAGGTCTATGTCGCCGCCGCCGGCGCGCCGCCCTTCGCGCTCTGGGGCGAGCTGATGACCACCCGTGCGCTGGCGCAGGGCGCGGCAGGCGCCGTGCTCGACGGTTACATGCGCGATACGCGGGAGATTCGTGCCATGACGCTGCCGGTCTTCGCGCGCGGCTCCTACGCGCAGGACCAGCGCGGCCGAGGCCGGGTGGTCGCCTATCGGGAGCCGGTTCGCATCGCCGAGGTCGCCGTCCGGCCCGGAGACCTTATGGTGGGCGACGACGACGGCGTGCTCGTCGTCCCGAGCGATGTCGCGTCCGAATGCGTGGAGAAAGCCTTGGAAAAGCGGCGCATGGAAAACATCATCGCCCAGGAGATCGAGGGCGGTCTGTCCACCACCGAGGCCTGGGAGAAATACGGGGTCATGTAGGGCCTTGGCCGGTATGGGCGAGGCCGCACCTCAGCGGCTCCGCGGTTCGTCCAGCTCGGCCTTGAGGTGTGAAAGCAGCGGGTAGAGCGCGGCCATGAGCGCGATGACGAATCCCAATCGTCCCTCGCGATAGCCGCGCCGGCTCACGTAGCATTTCAGAAAGCGCGAGAGCGAGCGGCGGAACGTCCAGATCAACGGCGGCAAGGACGCGGCGGAGTCCCGCAGGTCGGCAGCGTGCGCGTCGGTGTAGCGCTGCAGCCGCTCCACCATGTCCGCCAGGTCGCGGTCGACATAGTGATGCATGGCCGCCTTCAAGCGCCGTTCCGGCCCTCGTAGGGTGACCTGCGGGTGGATGCGTTGATCGCCCCATTGCTTGGCGCCAGGGATGAAGAGACGCGCCGTCTTCGTGACCCCCCACACGCCGCCCCAGCCGTGGCGCACGAGCCGCTCGCCGACGAAGTTCTCGAACGGAACCATGAAGTAGCCCGGCGCCGCATCGCGGATGGTCTCGCGGATCTCCCGCGCCAGCGCCTCGGGCACGCGCTCGTCGGCATCGACCTCCAGGATCCAGTCACCCGTGCAAGCATCGATTCCGGCATGGCGGCGCGGCCCTTCGAGCGGCCAGGCGCCCTCGACGATCGTCCGGCTGAAGCGCTCGGCGATCGCCCGCGAGCCGTCGGTGCAGCGGTCGAGCACCACCACGATCTCGTCGGCGAAGAGCAACGTCTCCAGGCAGTCCGCGAGCTGACCTTCCTCGTTGCGCGCGACCACGAGGGCCGAGAGGCGGGGGCGCGCTTTAGTCTCGTGCGTGCCCGCGCTCGTCGCGATGACCTCGGCACAGCGCTCGATGAATGCTGCATGATTGCGCATGATCGGCAGGTGGCTGCGCCGGTAGAGTGCATTCCCGCGCCGCAGTGCACCCATGCCTGCCCCGCTGCGGGCGGCGAAGCGTCGGCACCGGCCTGCGGCCCGCCGGCATGCGAACTGCTTGTGACGCCACGGGAGCTGCGGTCGGTCCTCGACGAAACGCGCGAGGGTCGTCGTCGAATCGCGCAACTCACGGGGTGTGTCTGCGCTCAGCCGGCCCGGCACGTCGCGCGGAAAGAACGCGACCGTGGCCCGCACGCGGAGGAACGGCCCCTGCCCTGCCAGCCTGAGCGCCAGCGTATAGTCCTGCGCGAAGGGAACACGCTCGTCGCAGCCGCCGCAGTCTCGGGCCGCAGCGGTCCGAATGAGGCACTGGGCCGGCCCGAAGAATTTGTGCCTGAGCGTTGGCCTGAGCGGCCTCGCGATGACGGCGGCATGGGCGCCCGCGAGCGGGGCGTTCAGGACGATATCGGCTTCGTCATCGAAGTCCTCGCCGCCGCCATAGGCGAGAACCGGCCTCTCGTCCCGGCGCAGAGCATCCAGCAAGACCGCCGTCGCATCGTCGGCCAGCAGGTCGTCGGCGTCGCAGAGCTTGATGAAGGGCGCCGTCGCCCTCTCGATGCCCCGATTCGTGGCGTGTGCCGGCCCGTGGTTCGCCTGTTCGACGATCGTGACGTTGCGCCAGCCCGCGGTGTGGCGCTTCAGGACCGACAGCGATTCGTCGGTGCTGCCGTCATCGACGAAGATGTATTCGCGGGCGAAGCTCCCGCGCTGCGCGGCGATCTGATCCAAGACACGCGGCAGCCAGCGCGCCTTGTTGTAGACCGGCACCACGAATGCCACGGCGTCGTCCGGGCGGTCCATCAACGCTTCTAAAGGTCCGCGTCACCCCTTCATGTCGCGACGATGAAGGAACTCTTCATCGGAAGAGCGTTTCGAACTCGGTGGCCGCAGCATCCCAGCTTCGCCCCCGGCCGCTCCGAGTGGCGGTCTTGCTCGCCGCCTGAAAGGCCTCGTCGTCCTTCAACATGGCCAGCGCGTTCTCGACGAAAGCATCATCGTCGGACGCAAGAAAGCCCGACTGACGATCGGTGAAGCGCTCTTTCACGGAACCGACCGGCCGAGCCACCGCCGGCAGGCCCACGGCCTGCGATTCCGCCAGCGTCGAGCAATACATCTCGCGTTCGGAGCCGGGATAGAGGTGCACCCGGGCGCGGGCGTAGGCCTTCGCCATGTCGCGGTCGCCGGCCGGGGCCATGATCGTCACACCGTGGTCGGCGCCTGCTAGCGCCTTCTCGTAAATCGGCTTGAGATCGTCGGCGAGAGCGTCACCGGCGGTCTCGGCGCGTTTGAAAGCGGCCGAATAGACCTGCAACTGGGCGTTCGGCGCCTGCGGGCGAATCCGCTCCATCCACAAGTCGAGCAGCCAGTCGAGATCGTGCTTGGGGTGGGTCGTGACCACCGCAGTCGGCGGATCCTCCGGCGACATCTCCGTTTTGCTGCGGTATTCCTCGCGCACACCCGGCGCGATCGAGCGATAGTAGACCAGGTTCTCGCCCTGGGTCCGATAGGCTTCGGAATGGGTATTGCCCAGAAAGACGAGCTTGGCATCCGTGCGGTTCAGCACCTCGTGAACCGGCGGACGGTGGAGATAGTCGGGCGGCCCGGTGACCCAGAGGATGCGCGCCCGCGTTGCCCGCGTGAACTCGAGCAGCGCCGGCTTGCGAAAGGCGATCAGCACCTCGGTGATCGGCGGCTTGCGGCCCTCCCAGTGAATCCAGCTCACGTTCTCGAAGCCGAGGCTGTTGGGGCTGCGGTTGACGGCGCGCACGACGTGGCCCTGGCGCGCAAGCGCAGCCGGCAAGCTGGCGAACGCCTTTTCGGCGCCACCAATGGGTTGATATGCCGGGGTCATCCCGTTGAATGGGATAGAGTCGTCAACCAAGGTGACAAGCATGCGTCGGCTTATAGCCCTGCCCGCTATGCTTGCCAAGCAACGGCAGAGTGCCGGGGGCCGGACGGCATGAACGAGGACTGAACCGCACGGGTGAGCAGACGATGACGACGACCGATAGGAGCGAATTGGCGGCGCCCGCGCTGCCGCAATGCCCGAGCGCGGATGGGATTGCGGCCGGGGTTCGATTCGGCCGAGAGAGCGCGGCGGTGGCCTGCGACGCGGCGCTGGAGCGCATCGCCGCGACCGAGCCAGCGGTTCGGGCGTGGTGCCATCTCGACCCCACCGAGGCTGCGGCGCGGGCACAAGCGATCGACGCTGCCGGCGCGCGCGGGTTGCTCGCGGGCGTTCCGGTGGCCGTCAAGGACATCATCGATACCGTCGACCAGCCGACCGAGAACGGCACGCCGCTCGACGAAGGACGCAGGCCAAGCGCAGATGCCACGGTCGTCAGCCGGCTGCGCGCGGCGGGCGCGCTGATCCTCGGTAAGGCCGTGACCACCGAGCTTGCCTGCGGTGCCGCCAACGCCACCCGCAACCCCCATGCTCTCTCACGCACGCCCGGTGGCTCGTCCTCGGGCTCGGCGGCCACCGTAGCGGCCGGCGGCGTGCCGCTGGCGCTCGGCACCCAGACTGCCGGCTCGGTCGTGCGGCCTGCGGCCTTCTGTGGCGTCTGGGGTATGAAGCCGAGCTTCGGCACGATCCCCCGCACCGGAGTCACGCGGCTGTCGCGCACGCTGGACCACGTCGGCGTGCTCGCGGGCTCGGTGCAGGACGTGGCGCTCGGCATCGACGCGATCTCCGGCGACGACGGGCTGGATCAGGCAAGCGCCGGACGGGCACCGACCCGCCTCGCCGCCGCGCTCGCCCTGCCGCTTGGACGACCCAGGCTTGCCTTCATCAAACAACCGGCCTGGGAGGAGGTCGAGCCGGGCGCCGCGGCAGCCCTCGAAGCCGCCGCGGCAGCATGTGGCGCGGCACCGCTCACCCTCGGCTCTCCCTTCGACGACGCGGCGGCGGTGCACCTCGGCATCATGCGGCGCGAGATCGCCCACGCGCTTGCGCCCTGGTATGAGCGCGGCGCAGCAGACCTTTCCGATACCATACGCGCCCACATCGAAGCGGGCCGGAAGATCGACACCGATGGCTATCTCGCCCTGCTCGACGCGGCGGACGCGATGCGGCGCGCGTTCGAGCACGAGATGCGGCCCTTCGATGCGGCGCTCACCCCCGCCGCGCCGGGTGCTGCGCCCGAGGGCCTGGCCTTCACCGGCAGTCGCTTCCAGACCATGCTCTGGACCATGCTCGGCGTGCCGGCGGTCAATGTTCCCGTCCTTTCGGTGGACGACCTGCCGCTCGGCCTGCAGGTCGTGGGGCGCTACGGCGCCGACGCGACGACGCTGCGCGCGGCGGCCTGGTGTGCCGGCCGCTTGCAGGAAGCGGGCGAGTAAGCGCACCATTGGGCGCTCCACAGCGCCGGGACGCAGAGGATGACGCGATTTCACTTCGCCCACGCCAGCGGGCCGACCGGCGAAGCCGCCATCGAGGCCTGCATCCAGCAGTTGGGCCCCACGATGCCGCAGCAGGGCCTCGGCGTGCTCTACGTGACCGACGCGATCGGCGACCACTTGCCCGCCGCTCTGGATCGGCTCAAGCGCGCGACCGGCCTCGACGAGTGGGTGGGCTCGGTCGGTATCGGAATCTGCGCCACTGGGCGGGAATATTTCGACGAGCCTGCCGCGGCGGTCATGATCGCCGACCTCGACCAGCAGAGTTATCGGGTCTTCGAGACCATCCGCGACGACCTCGGCGAGTTCAGCCGCTCGAACGGCGCGTGGATTGCCCGCGCGCCCGCACACTTCGGCATCGTTCACGCCGACCCGCGCAACCAGCGCACGGGCGATATCGTTGCGGATCTCGCCGATGAGCTGGACGGCTTCCTGGTCGGCGGGCTCTCGTCGTCGCGCGCCGTGCCCGCACAGATCGCAGGCGGCGTTACCGAGGGCGGGGTCTCCGGCGTCCTGCTGTCGGACACCGTCGCCGTCGCCACCGCGCTCAGCCAGAGCTGCATGCCCATCGGCGCGATCCACGAGATTACTGACTGCCGGGCCAACATCCTGATCGAGCTCGACGGCCGGCCGGCACTGGAGGTCTTCAAGGAGGAAATCGGCGAGGAGCTCGCCAGCGACCTGCGCCGGGTCGGCGGCCTCATCTTTGCCTCCCTCCCGGTCTCGGGCAGCGATACCGGCGACTATCTGGTGCGCAACATCGTGGGCTTCGACGTCGACCGGGGGCTGATCGGCATCGGCGAGCTGGTGGAACGCGGCACCCAGGTGCAGTTCTGCCGCCGGGATACGGCCGCCGCAGAGCACGATCTCGGCCGCATGGTGGAGTCGGTGAAGCGCCGGGCCGGTGCCGAGCCGCGTGGCGCCCTCTACTTCAGCTGTCTCGCCCGCGGCCCCAACATGTTCGGCGAAACGTCCGAGGAACTGCGGCTGATCGAACGAACTCTTGGCGACGTGCCGCTGGTGGGCTTCTTCTGCAACGGCGAGATTTCGCACAACCGGCTCTACGGCTACACCGGCGTGCTCACCCTCTTCCCGTAAGCCGGCCGGCTACCCGCCAAGATATTCTTCCGCCAGGGTGCATGCGAGCCGGGCGACTTCGGGCGCCAAGCTTTGCGCGCTTGCGGTTTCCGACCGCGAGTGGACCCAGCCGAGGTAGCTGAAGGCGCGCGCAAGCTCGAAGAGCGACAAGTGGGCGAGCTCCTCGTCCGGCAGGGCGCGGTGGCGGCGGTAGCCCTCGACGACCCCGGCACGGATAGCCTCGGCCAGATCGCTGCCGTGAAACATCGTCCAGACCGTCACCAGGTCGAAGAGGTGCCAGCCGAAGCCGCAATCATCGAAGTCGAGGGGGATCACCCGGTCGCCGTCGAGCAGCATGTTGTCGAGGTTGAAATCGGCGTGGATCAGGCCGTAGCGGTGCGGTGAGCGGCCGTAGGCCGTCAGCGCCTCGTGAACGCTGGTGCGGGCGCGATCGATCAGGCGGCGCTGCTCGGCGCCGAGGACGGCGGCCTCCCAGAACCGGCCCCAGAGCGGCTCTGGGCCGACCAGCCCCTCGCGATCCCAGGCATGGCGGGTGAATCCCGCCGGCAGCGGCCACGCTTCGGTCTGATTGTGAAGTCGAGCACAAAGGCGGCCCACCCCGGCGAAGGCCGCGTGCACGTCTCCGATCGCCGGGTTCAGGCCCTCCTCCAGGGTGCCGATCGGGATGCCGGGCATCCAGGTCAGCATGTCCACCTGGCGAGGCTCCGGCACGCCGGCGGTCTGCACTGTCTCGAACCGCTCGCCGGCGGCACTCGGGATCACCGTCGGCGCGTCGATGCCCTCGGCGTGCAGCGCCTCCATCCAGGCAAGCTCGGAATGGAGCGCCGCGTCGCTGTGATAGCCGTGGCGGTGCACGCGGAGCACCGCGTCGTCCCCATCCGCTGAAACCACCCGGAAGATCGCGTTCTCGCGAAACTTGACGATCTCGGGCTCGCCTCCCTCCACGCCCCAGAGGAGGAGAGCCCCGACGGCGAGCGCGCGCAGGCGTTCGGCCCGCTCGTTGAGCGGCAGGCGATAGAAGTCGGTCATGGGCGCGTGGTCACGCGAGCGAGTCGAGAGTTTCGTCGAGGGCTGCGAGAAGCTGATCCGCGTCGGCGGCGGAGAACGGCATGGGCGGGCGGATCTTGAGCACATGGTCGTGCCGCCCGGTGCGGCTGATCAGTACGCCGCGCTCGCGCATCCCGTTCACGGCAGCCTTGGTCAGCTCTGGCGCCGGCGTTTCCCTGTCCCCGTCGGCGAAGAACGGAACGCCCGTGAAGAAACCGCGCCCGCGCGGTGCGCCGATCATGGGGTGCTTGTTGCCGAGAGCCAGCAGCCCCTCCTGCAGATGCTCGCCGACCTTGCGCGCGTTCTCTATGAGACGTTCCTGCTCGACGACCTCCAGCACCGCATGTCCCACTGCACAGGAGACCGGATTGCCACCGAAGGTGTTGAAATACATCGCCTTATCCGCGAAATCGTCGATCAGATCGGGTCGGGCAACGACGCCCGCGAGCGGATGGCCGTTGCCGAGCGGCTTGCCGAGGGTCACGAGGTCCGGCACGGCGTCATAGAGCTGATGCCCCCACATCCCGGCGCCCGTGCGGCCGAGGCCCGGCTGCACTTCGTCCGCGATGTAGAGCCCGCCGGCCTCGCGGGTGAGCGCGACGGCCTCCTCGACGTAACCCACGGGCACGGCCGGCATGCCCTCGGTCGCGAAGATCGTATCGAAGAAGATCGCGGCGGGCTTCATGCCGGCCTCGGCCATCGAGGCGATGACCGCCTCCACCTCGGCCGCCGCCTCGGCCGGATCGTTGTCGGCCTCGGGTACCCTGATCGTGCGCACCCTGGGGTCGATCCCCTCTGGCATCGCGAACGCGGTGCAGAGCCCGGCGACCACGGCGGAGTTCCCGTGGTAGCAGAAGTCGGTGACGATGACGCCCTCGTTACCGGTGCAGGCGCGGGCCATCCTGAGCGCGAGCTCACTGGCCTCGGTGCCCGAGCAGACCAGCGAGACGCGGGAGAGCTCGTCCGCAAACGTAGCCGTCAGGGCCTCGCCGTAGTCGAGGATGCGCTCGTCCAGATAGCGGGTGGAGAGATTGAGCCGACCGGCCTGATTCGCCAGCGCCTCCACCACGTGGGGATGGCAGTGGCCGACGTGGGGCACGTTGTTGTAGGCGTCGAGGTAGACCCGCCCGTCGCTGTCCCAGACCCGGACCCCCTCCCCTTTCACCAGGTGGAGCGGGCGGTCGTAGAAGAGCGGCGCGCCGGCGCCCAGCAGCCGGTGCCGGCGTTCAAGCAGCGTGTCGTTTGACATGTCCGGAGTCCTCACTTGTCAGCCGGCAGGACACCGACCTCTCCACAGGGTGTGGTTCGACTTTAGGCGCGGGCCGCGCTAGAGACGTGCCATGAGCATTACGGTCACGGCGCGCGGCGTGGTCAAGGCGTTCGACGGCAAGCCGGTGCTGCGCGGCGCCGATCTCGACGTGCCGGAGGGCCGCTCGACCGTCCTGGTGGGCCCCTCCTCGGGCGGCAAGTCGGTGCTGCTGAAGTGCTTGCTCGGGCTGCTGCCGATGGACGGCGGCAGCGTCCGCTACGGCGATACCGCCCTCGCGACCCTGGACAAGAGCGGGCTCGAGCGCCTGATGCGCGACGTGGGGGTGCTGTTTCAGCAGAACGCGCTCTTCGACAGCCTCACCGTGTGGGAGAACGTGGCCTTCACCCTGATTCACGGCCACGGGATGAACCGGCGTGCCGCCAGAGACCAGGCACTCGAAACCCTCGCCTCGGTGGGCCTCAAGCCCGACGTGGCCGACCTGTCGCCGGCCGAGCTTTCCGGCGGGATGCAGAAGCGCGTCGCGCTGGGCCGCGCCATCGCCGCCGAGCCCCGGTTCCTCGTGCTCGACGACCCGACCGCGGGCCTCGACCCGATCCTGACCGGCACGATCGTCTCGCTCATCCAGGGCGCCATCGAACGAAGCGGCGCGACCGCGCTGACCGTGACCAGCGACATGGCGATCGCCCGGCGCAGCTTCGACCGCCTCGCCATGCTGCACGAGGGCTCGATCATGTGGCAGGGCGCACCCGACGAGATCGACGAGAGCGGCAACGCCTACCTGGACCAACTGATCAACCAGCGCGCCGAAGGCCCCATCCAGATGCGCATCAACGCCTGAGCGCGCGGCACACGCGAACGCTCGGCTGCGGCAGAGCGTCAGCGGATCAACAGGAATAGCGCCCCGTCGCCGCGCCTGACGTTCATCAGGATCGGAAGCCCGGTCTCCTCCACCACCTGGATGATTTCGTTGGGAGTCTCCACAGGGCGGCGGTTAACCGAGGTGACAACATCGTCCTCGCGAAGCCCCGCGTCCCAGGCGGGCGTATCGGCCTCGACGCTCACGACGAGCACGCCCTTCACCTTGCCGTAGAGCGGTGAGGACGAGCCGAGCGGCCCGAACACCGCGCCCTCGAGCTGAGGGATCTGGCTCCCGGCGCCGAGCGCCACCTCGCCGATTTCGCCGACCGCGAGATCGATCGTCATCGTCTCTCCCTCGCGGACGATGGTGAGCTGAACCGCATCGCCCACCCGCAGCATGCCGACCATGTTGCGGAGGTCGGACGAGCCGGCGACAGGCTCGCCGTTCATTCCGACGACCACGTCGCCGGGTTGGATCCCTGCCGCCTCGGACGGCGTTCCTGGGATTACCTGGGCCACCACGGCGCCCTTCTGGTGGGTGGTGCCGAGCGCCTCGGCGAGATCGGGCGTCAGGTCCTGAATCTGCACGCCGATTCGGCCGCGCTGGATCTCCCCGTGGGTGAGGAGCTGGTCCATGATCTGGCGCGCCATGTTGATCGGGATCGCGAAGCCGATGCCGATGTTGCCCCCGGCCCGTGCGAAGATGGCGGTGTTGATGCCGACCAGCTCGCCCTTGAGATTCATGAGCGCGCCGCCCGAATTGCCGAAATTGATGGCCGCGTCGGTCTGAATGAAGTCCTCGTAGGATTCGATGCCGAGCCCCGAACGGCCGACCGCGCTCACGATGCCGGCGGTGACGGTCTGCCCGAGCCCGAACGGGTTGCCGATGGCAACGACGTAGTCGCCCACCTGCAATGCGTCCGAATCGGCGAGCGGCATGGCGGAAAGCGAGTCCGCGTCGATCTTGAGCAACGCCACGTCGGTCCCCGGATCGGCGCCCACCACCTCGGCCTCGAATCTGCGGCCGTCGGTGAGGGTCACGGCGATCTCGTGCGCGTCCGCGATCACGTGCTGGTTGGTGAGCAGATAGCCCTGCTCCGCGTCCACGATCACACCCGAGCCGGCCGCCTGGCTGCGGCGCGGCTGGCGGCGGCGCGGGCGCTCGCGCTCACGCTCGCCGAAGAAGCGCTCGAAAAACGGATTGTCGAAGAAGGGATGCTGCGGCGCCTCCTCCAGTTGGCCCACGGTCCTGATGTTGACCACCGCCGGCGCGCTCTCCTTCACGAGCGGAGCCAGCGAGGGCACCTCGTCGGCCGTCATGTGCGCGTGCGCCGGGGCCGCGGCCAAGAGCGTGACCGCGAGCGCGATGGGGGTGAGCAGCAACAGCGGGAAGCGCATCGATTCCTCCCTCGAATCGTTAATCCACAATGTGGCGATTATCCGGCGCAGGTCCAGCCCCAATCAGCCGTCGATCTTGCATCGGCAGGATATCGTCGATAAGGCCGTGCTAGGCTCTGGGCAACCGGAGGGCAGGCCGTGGCGAAGACGATTCTATACAGCCATCCCGTGTGCGCGGACCACGACCCCGGCGCGCGTCACCCGGAATCGGGCGCGCGGCTGGGGGCCATCGAGGATGCGCTGGCCGCCGACGCCTTCGAGCCGCTCGATCGCCGCGAGGCGCCGGTGGGCGAGCCCGAGATCCTCGCCTGGGCGCACGACCAACAGTTGGTGGACGCCATTCTCACCAGCGTGCCCTCCGAGGGGCGCGTCGCCATTGACGCCGACACGGTGATGTCGCCCGCTTCTGGCGAGGCGGCGCGGCGCGCGGCGGGTGCGGTCGCGGCTGCGGTGGATGCGGTGTTCGCCGGCGAGGCGGACAACGCCTTCTGCGCGGTACGCCCGCCGGGCCACCACGCCGAGCCCCGCCGGCCGATGGGCTTCTGCCTCTTCAACAACGTCGTGATCGGGGCCGAGCGGGCGCGGCGCACCCACGGCCTCACCCGGATCGCCGTGATCGACTTCGACGTCCACCACGGCAACGGCACGCAAGCCGCGTTCGAGCGCGACGGCGACCTCTTCTTCGGCTCCACCCACCAGTGGCCGCTCTATCCGGGAACGGGCGCGGCGAGCGAGACCGGCGTCGGCAACATCGTCAACGCGCCGCTCTCGCCGGGCACGGGCTCCGCCGGCTTCCGCGACGCGATGGAGAGCCACATGCTGCCGGCGCTCCGCGCCTTCCGCCCCGAGATGATCCTGATCTCCGCCGGTTTCGATGCGCACCGCGACGATCCGCTGGCGAACCTCGAGCTCGTCGAAGACGACTACCGCTGGATCACCACGGAGTTGACCCGGTTGGCGGGCGAGCTCTGCGACGGCCGCGTCGTCTCGACCCTCGAAGGCGGCTACGACCTGCGCGCCCTCGGCGCCAGCACCGCAGCCCACGTCGAGACGCTGATGGCGGCGGAGTAAGGCCGCTCTACGGCGCGGCGTCTTCTTCTGGGGTGAGGGTTTTCAGCGCGAGCGCGTGCACGTCGGTGCGCAGCTCGTCTTCGAGCACCTTGTGGACCAGGCGCTGGCGGGCGACGCGCGAGAGCCCCGCGAAACGCTCGGATGCAATCTCGACGATGAAGTGGCTTTCGCCCTCGGGCCGTGCGCCGACATGGCCGGCGTGGCGCGCGGAATCGTCCACGATGTCGAGGCGGCTGGGTGCGAGCGCCTCGCTCAGTTTTTGGCGGATCGTGGCCTGAACACGCCCGCCTTCACCCTCAATCGCCATGCCTCAGCCCGATGCGACCCGGCCACTCCTTACGTCGTCATGCGCGGACTTGTTCCGCGCATCCATCTGGCCGACCTCCTGCCGAGGTTGAGCGGCCGCGTGGATGGCCGGAACACCCCCGGACTTGATCCGGGGGCCGGCCATGACGAAGTAGGAGTACCGCGCAAGACCTCGCGAACGTCTTGAGCGGGCCATTACAGCCTCTTCTCGAAGTAGAAGCGCATGGTGTCGTCTGTGGTCTCGATCCGGCCCGAGAACGAGCTGAGGTTGACCTCCAACTCCGCAATCTTGAACGGCCGGCCGAGCACCCGCGCCACGGTCTCCGCCCGCACCACGCACTCGCCCTCGGTCTCGGCCCGGACGTAAGCGACCCGGTCCTCGACCGTGAACTCCTTGCCGGGATTGTCCTCCTCCAGGGCCTCGACCACGGCGTCGGCGACCTCGCCCGCGCGCAGCACGGGGCCCACCGCGTTGTTGCGTGCCACAGCGTCACCGCTCATCGCCGCTCCTCCCGCTAAGTCGCGTCCTCAGGGCTTGGCATGCTTGGGCTCGATGCCTTCGACGTCGACCAGGACGTCCTCGCCCTCGATCTTGACCGGATACTGGGCGATCTCGGCATCGGCCGGGTTTACCCCCTTGCCCGCCACCACGTCGAACTCCCAGAGGTGCATCATGCAGGTCAGCACCCGGCCGTCGAGATCGCCGTCCACCAAGTCCACCTCCTGATGCGGGCACTGCGCCTGGAGCGCGTGAATGCCCTCGCCCTCGACATGGACGAGCAGCACCTCGGTGCCGTCCACGTCGAAGGTCTCCATGTCGCCTTCCCAGATGTCGTCCAGCGTGCAGGCCTTCTTGAACGCCATGCGTCAATCACTCCATCCCCGGTGCGCGTGGGCTATTGGGGTTCTTCGAAATAGATGTCGATGCAGTCGTAGAAGCGGATGCCCGCCTTCTCGACCGTGAGATCGCGCGGCCAGGGCGGCGCGGAGTCGTCCTCGGTGGTGGGCCGCACGCGCAGCGTCCGGCCGGGCTTGTCCGCCACGTGCAGCCCGATCGAGTGGAAGGCGCAGGCCGCCGCCACCTCGTCCATGGTCTGACCCGGCTCGATCTCCACCGTCTTGATGTGCGCATCCTGCTGGAAGCGCGAGAGAATCGGGAACGCGCTCATGCCGCCCTCAGCAACGCGATAAGTGCCGCTTGGCTATTCCGCCGCCTGGGCGCGAAAGCCCTCGACCCAGCCGTAGTCGTGGCCGTCGCGGCCGCCCTCGCTGATGACGCCGATACCCATGTATTTGAGCACGTTCTCCAGCGTCGGCGGGTCGATCTCGCCCGAATACATGCGGTCCACGATGGTCTCGTGGTCCTTGTAGCGCTCCGGGTCGGTATCGAAGATCCAGCGGCACACCTCGGTGCAGAAGTTGTAGCGCCGCTCGCCGTACTCGCGCTGGTAGGCGCGGGCGCCCCACTCCGGGCCCGGCCGGTGCGAGATCGGGATCTGGCACATGTTGCAGATGATCGGGATGCACTGCGGGTGCGTCTTCTCCTCGTGCCCCTGCAGCAGGTTGTTGGTGATGACGTCCCAATAGCTGCCGTAGCTCTCGTTCCAGCCGGGGTATTTCTCCTCCAGCCATTCACGCTCCTTGGGTCCCACCGCGCCCGGCGGGTTCCACCACACCGTCGGCCGCCACGACCAGATGCCGCCCTGCTGGCAGTGGTGGTGGTTGTCGATGTCGAGGAGGAAGATGTCCCAGTACCACGGCCGCTCCAGGCCGAGGTCCTGCACCTGCCGCTCCCACTGGTTGATCACCCACTCGTGCATGAACTCCTTGAAGGACATGTGCCGCTGCTCGAGCGGGATGTAGTAGTCCATCGGGATGCCGACGGTGATCGAGAACAGCCGCCAGACGCGCCAGAGCGCGATGTCCATCGCCTGCTGCGCTTCCTTCTTGCGGCCGTTGCGGATCATGATCTCGATGGTGGGCGTGCCGAGCTGGGCGTGACGGGCCTCGTCCGACTGGATGCTGGTAATCAGGTTGGCGAAGGTGTGGTCGCCCAGATTCGCAGCGTCGGTCGAAAGCCCGATCATCTGCAGGTTGGTGAGCGCGGTCTCGAAGGCGAAGGAGACCATCACCGAGGACGTGATGGCGTCCCGCGTCATCATGATGTCGTCCATCGCGTGACGGCCGCCCAAAACCGCCCAGTTCTTGGAATGCTGGGCCTCGTGGGCCCAGTCGTACTGGCGGTCGCGGTGGACCAGCTCGTGCGGGAAGAAGAGCTGCAGCTGGGTGTGCCGCAGCTCGTCCAGCATGCCGTAGACCGACATGTTGCGCATCGCGGGCGACGGGCCGAAGCGGGACATCCGCGCCTGGAACTGGCAGGCCTGATACTCGGTGAGCGCCACGGCGCCGTAGTGCAGCTTGAGCACGCAGGCCCAGCCCTCGTCGGCCTCGTCGTGGAACTTGGAGCGCGCCAGCGCCGCCTTCACCGAGTAGGCGGCCGAATCCTTCTCGCGCTGGATGTTCACGTACTCGCGGTAGGAGACCTTGTAGGGCTCGTCGAAGGTCTCCCACTCCTCGGTGGGAATGCCGTAGGGATCGCCCATCTCGGGCGGAAACAGCGCCTCCTGCGAGACGTAGGAGGGCGTCCAGTTGGTATCCCGCGCGATATCGTACCATTCGGAGCGTTCGAGCATCGCCGGCCTCCCGCACGCTGACGATTCCGGGGCGCCGCGGCGCTTAGCCGCCGTCCCGGCCACGCCTGCCATTGTCATGTCATCGCTGAGGAGACGCAAGCTCGCGACGGGTGCAGACCTCGCAATCCAGACGGGTGCGCCTGGATCGACGATGCCGGCCCGCGCTAAGGACATGGGACGCGAAACAAAAATTTGAGGCGAGACACGCCGGGATCAGGCGGGATGCGTGGGACAAGTTTGGGACTGCCGGACGGGCGGCCGCCGGCGCAGACGGCAACCCCTCGACCGGGACGCACCCCCTTGCCGACACCATCGCGCGCCGCTCGCCCTCGTTCCGCATGGCGCTATCATGGCGCGGCCGCCGCCCGCCGAGCACCGCACCATGGTCCGGGGCATGAGGGAAACGCAGGCGGCGACGGCGGAACCGCCTGCACCCACCTAGTTGGAGGAGCGGAGGGCGCCGAACACGCCCGCAAGGCCGTCGCGGGCGAAGGTGCCGGCGGCGCCTTCATGATCCGCGCCATAGAACGAGCCCTCTATGCCCGCGGCCCCGCTCCCGAACGCGCCGTTGTCCACGGCGAGCCCGTCCCAGGACATGTCTGCCTGGCTGTTGTCCAAGTTCGTGAAAGCGATATCGACGGTCAAGGCCGCGAAGTCGACCTCCAGCCGGGCGTCACCTTCCACTGGCACGTAAGTCGTGACGGACATTCCGCCGGAGGTCATAACGTCTTCCGTCTCATAGGCGTGGACATCGCCGGTCCAGACGGCGCTCCCGCTGACTGGCGAGGTTCCGGACCGCGTGCCGTCCACCGTCGCGGTGACAGTCCCGTTGGTCTCGCTGGTCAAGTGCGCCCAAAAAGTTGTGTCGCCCGCGGGAGGACAACCAATGGCCGTACACGTGGCATAGTCGTCTCTGAGGACTCCTCCCCATACCCCCCATTTGTAGAATTCCGCCGTGAAGGCATCTCCGGTGCCGTCGATCGGGACGGCTCGAAATTCGCCCGTGGTGCTCAGCGTGGTTTCGCTGGCAGGTTCAACCGGGTCCGTAGTCACCATCTCCTTGACACCACCACCGCCGCCACCGCAACCGGCAACGACCAACAACGCGCATCCCAGAACTGCCGTGCGTCTCATGTCCACTCTCCCCGCAAGTGGAAGCAGTTGTGGCGCAGCGCCCCTAGCCCAACAGGTCGAGGCAGGCGTCCACAATGTGCCGGGCGCTCATGCCGTAGCGCGCGCGAATGCGATTAGTCGGGCCGACGACAGCGAACTCGTCGGGCATGCCGACCATGCGCATGGGCGTCGGCCGCTTGACCGCCAGCAGCTCCGCCACCGCGCCGCCGAGCCCGCCGGTCAGATGATGCTCCTCGGCGGTGACGATGCCGCGCGTCTCCTCGGCGGCCGCGAGGATCGCCTCCTCGTCGAGCGGCTTGATCGTCGACATGTTGAGGACACGCGCGCCGATACCCTGCTCGGCGAGTTCCTTTGCCGCGTCCACGGCTGGCGCCACCAGGGCCCCGCAGGCGATCACGGCGACGTCCGAGCCCTCGGCGAGACACGTGGCCTTGCCCAGGCCGAACGGCGCATCGACGGGCGTCACCGGGGGCTCGGGCACGCGCCCGCCGAGGCGAATGTAGGCGGGGCCGTCGATGTCGTCGGTGGCGAGTGTCGCGTGCCAAGCCTCGTGGGAATCCGCCGGCACCACGACCGTCATGTTGGGCAGGCTCCGCATCAGCGCGAGGTCCTCCAGCGCATGATGCGTGCCGCCGGAGACCGCAAGCGATACCCCGCTCGCCGCCGCACCGATCACCACGCGCTGATCGGCGTAGGCGACCTCGTTGCGGATCTGCTCCATGGAGCGCGCGGTGATGAAGGGCGCGTAGCCGCAGACGAAGGGGCGAAGCCCCGTGGTGGCGAGCCCCGCGGCCACGCCCATGGCGTTCTGCTCGGCGATGCCGACGTCGATGACCCGCGCGGGCGCGTGCTCGATGAAGCCCCTGAGCCCGATGAGGTCGAGGGTGTCGGCGCCGACCGCCACCACCCGCTCGTCGCGCCGGCCGAGCTCGGTCACGGCGAGGCCGAAGGCGAGCCGCGATTGATTGGCAGCCGCCTTGACCCAGGCGGGCTCGGTCCCGCTGCCCTGCTTGGGCGCGTTCATGCCGGCTCTCCCAGCTCGGCTATGGCCTTCTCGTAGACCTCGTCGCCCACCAAGTTGTTGTGCCAGAGATACGTATCCTCGGCGAAACTCGCGCCCTTGCCCTTGACCGTGTGGGCGATGAGCAGCGAGGGCTTATCGGGCGCGGCGGGCAGCGCGTCGAGAGCATCGACGATGGCCTCCATGTCGTGCCCGTCGCATTCGCGCACGGACCAGCCGAAGGCGCGCCACTTGTCGGCCAGCGGCTCCAGCCCCAGCATCTCGGCGACGTGGCCGCTCTGCTGCACCTTGTTGTAATCGAGGATGGCGGTGAGCCGGAGCGGCGCGAGGTGAGCTGCGGCCATCGCCGCCTCCCAGTTCGAGCCTTCCTGCAGCTCGCCGTCGCCCAGCATCACCACGGTGCGCCAATCCTTGCCCTGCAGCCTGGACCCGAGCGCCATGCCGAGGCCGACGGAGAGGCCGTGGCCGAGGGCGCCGGTGCACATCTCGACACCAGGCACCTTGATGTCGGGGTGCATGCCGAATCGCGATTCGTAGGCGTAGAAGGTGTCGATGAACCCATCGTCCACGAAGCCCGCCTGGGCCAGCACCGCACCGAGCGCCGTGTTGGCGTGCCCCTTGGAGAGCACGAAGCGGTCGCGCTCGGGCCAATCGGGCTCTTCGGGTCGGAGGTTGAGGTGGTGGAAGTAGAGCGCAGCCAGCAGGTCGGCCGCAGAGAGCGAGCCCCCCATGTGGCCGGAGCCCGCCGCATGCAGCGCCCGCCACGTGTTGCGCCGGATATCGAGCGCCTGCTCGCGGAGTGCGCGCAGCAGCGCCTCTCTGTTGCTCACCGTCCCGGCCTCCCTCTGGGTCTCCACGCAGCGCGACACGACACGCCCACCCTTGGGCGACGCGCTATGCACTCTCTTTACCACGGCGGATTGAAGCAACCACCCCCACCTCACGCGCGCAGCGCAGCGCAGCGCGATTCCCCGTGCCTTGCCCACATCGCCACCGGCCCAACGGACAGATTGATTGGAGGATAGGCTGCTCGGAAAAACCCGAATGCACCTTAAACGAGCCGCCGGACATTTCGAATGGGCGTGGCCACCTCAGAGCTCAGGCCGGACGAAGCGAAACCCTCCCCGCAATCCGGCTATGTCGATGCTTCCCCAGCATCGGGCGGTCAACTGCGCGCCCCTCGGAGGGAAAGCCCCGTGTATTACCTTGATTCCCTTGGTCTCGAGAAACTCGGCTACCGGCACGAAGTCGCGATCGGACGAGACCAGAACTGCGACATCGTAGTTGTCGACCCAGGCAAGGCTGATCATGTCCGTTGCCATGCGGACATCGACGCCCTTCTCCTCGGTGCCGCGCATATCGGCACCGCAAGCAGGACATTCGACCACTGCCGTATGGCAGGCGGGGCACGCGGGCGGCGAACGCCTCCTCTGACGCGGAACGATCGACACGCGCACGCCGGGAAATGTGTCCACCACTCTCGTAGCCCATCGGCGAAGTTTCCGGTCTGCTTCGCTGGCCGGGTCGTAGGAGCCGTAGAAATTCAGTCCTTGAAATTCACCTGTGGCGGCGGCGTCAACGACTGTCGCCGCGGCGCGAGAAAGTATCGGTCCAAGCCGAGACCAGTCTGTGCGGAACGCCTCGTCTGCATCCCGCATGGAGAGAGTGAAATTCCAGAAATCAACGAACACCCGCACGCGATGGCGGGGCCCTGGAGCTGGCTCGTCATTGGGCATCTTGGGATCCACAAAACACAGGGACGCGCGAGGCGTCCCTGGGGTGATGATAATCGGACTCCGTGTCTCCCTGTCTGGGCGGTAGTCCGATGGGTTATGTTGAAGCAAACCTATGCCTACAGGATAGGCTCTGCAAGCTGATTCGTGAGCCAGCGCATCGGGGCTTGTCACACCCGTTCGGGCCGGGGACGCAACGCACCCTAGTTCCGCTTACACCAAATTGCTCTTAGGCTTGCCGCCATGAGCGGGGCGAAGATCCACGCGCCGAGCGCGGCGGACATCGAGTCGATCGCGGACCGGGAATACCGCCGCATTCCCGCCTTCATGCGCGAGAAGGTCGACCCGGTGATGATCCAGGTCGTGGACTTCCCCAGCGACGAGGTGCAGGAGGAGATGGAACTGGAGAGCCCCTACGAGCTGCTCGGCCTCTATCAGGGCGTCTCCCTCGACCAGAGCGGGGTCCACGACATCCGCGAGGATGTCGACCTGATCTTCCTCTACCGCCGGCCGCTGCTCGACTACTGGGTCGAGACCGGCAACAGCCTGGAGGACGTCGTCCGCCACGTGCTGATCCACGAGATCGGCCACCATTTCGGTCTCTCGGACGAGGACATGGAACGCATCGAGGAAACCGGATGACGCGGCGCGCGCCGGTGCCTCGGCCAACAACTAGGTTTCCGCGCCCACCAGCGGGTAGCTCGCCTCGATCTCGTAATGTGCGCCGCCTGCGCCGAGATGGCTCGAGAAAAGCTCGAACGAGCGCACCGCGAACGGCCCGCTGTTGAACATGCCGTGGTAGGAGACGAAGTCTTGCATCCGGTGGGCCGGCACGCGCGCGGTGAGGCGCGCGAGGGTGACGTGGGGCGCGAAATTGCGGCCATCGGGCTCGAATCCGAGGCTGGTGATGGTGGCCTCGGTGCGCTCGCGCAAGTGCGTGAGCGCCGGGTTCGGCACCACGCCAGCCCACACGATGCGGGCCCGCCCGCGCGGCGGGAAGTGCCCGACGCCATCCAGTCTCAGCGTGAAGGCCTCCGCCTCGATGTCCCCGAGCGCGTCCCCGATCTCGCGGAAGGCGGCGCCGTCGACCTCGCCGATGAAACGCAGCGTCAGGTGCATCTGCTCCGCGCTCTGCCAGCGCGCGCCGGGCAGTCCACCCCGCAGCCCCTCCATGCGGCGGCGGACGTCTTCCGGCAGCGCGAGCGCGACGAACAGGCGGATCATCGGGCAACTGCCCTCCCCTGCCTCTCAGCCGCCCTTGTGCCCGGCGATGATGGCCACCACATGGGGCAGAATGCGCCGCACGATCTCGGCCACGCCGGCCGCGTTGGGATGGATACCGTCCGTCTGGTTGAGGTCGGGCTCCATGGCCACCCCCTCGAGGAAGAACGGATAGAACGCCACCCCATGCCTGGCGGCGAGGCGCTCATAGACGGCGTGGAACGCGGCTTCATAGTCGGGGCCGAAGTTGGCCGGCGCACGCATGCCGGCGAGCAGCGTCGCCGCACCGGAGTCGCGCACTTGCGTCAGGATCGCGTCGAGATTGGCCTCCATCTGCTCCGTCGGCAGTCCGCGCAGACCATCGTTGGCGCCGAGCTCGACGATCACGACCTCCGGCTCGTCGGCGAGCACCCAGTCGAGCCGCGCCAGCCCGCCGGCGCTGGTATCGCCCGAGACACCGGCGTCGATCACCTGCCAGGCGTGGCCCTTGGCCCTGAGCGCGGCCTCCAGGCGCGCCGGAAAGGCATCCTCGCGCGGCAATCCGAAGCCGGCGGTCAGGCTGTCGCCCAGCACGGCGATTCGGGGCTCCTCGGCGGCGCCCGTCACCGGGCCGAGCTGCAGGAGCCACGCGCACAAGGCGGCTCCGATCCATGACACGACGCGGCCGGGGGAGCGGCGGGATGACATGAGCGATCCGGCGGTGGTGCTGGATGACGTGCACCTCACCCTGACCAGCAAGGCCGGGCCCGTCAATATCCTGCGGGGCGTCTCGCTCACCGCCGAGCGAAGCGAGAGCATCGCCGTGCTCGGGCCGTCGGGCGCCGGCAAGTCGACCCTGCTCGCGATCATCGCGGGCCTGGAACGGGCGGACCGGGGCCGCGTCGTCGTGAGCGGCACGGACATCGGCGGTCTGGGCGAGAGCGACCTCGCCGCCTTCAGGCGCAGCGCCGTCGGCATCGTGTTCCAGGCCTTCCACCTGATCCCCACCATGACGGCGCTGGAGAATGTCGCGCTGCCCTTGGAACTCGGCAGCCACGGCGACCCCTTCGGCGCGGCGCGGGAGGCGCTGGAGAGCGTCGGCCTCGGCGAGCGCGTGCAGCATTACCCGAGCCAGCTCTCCGGCGGCGAGCAGCAGCGCGTCGCGCTTGCCCGGGCCTTCGTGCCGCAACCGGACGTGCTGCTTGCCGACGAGCCCACCGGCAACCTCGACGGCGAGACCGGGGATGCGGTGATGAGCGAGCTTTTTCGTATGCGGGCCGTGGGAGGCTCGACGCTGATCCTGGTTACGCACGATCACGACCTCGCCGCGCGCTGCGACCGCATGGTGCATATCGCCGACGGGCGGATCGTGGCGCCCGCCGAGGGCTGATCCCCAATGGTGTTTCCTCGTCAGGCGCCGGCCTCGTGGCGCATCGCCCGGCGCGAACTGCGCGGCGGCGTGCGGGGCTTCCGGGTCTTCCTCGCCTGTCTGATCCTGGGCGTCGGCATTACCGCCGCCGTCGGCTCGCTCGGCGAGGCGCTGAAGGCCGGTCTCGCGCGCGACGCCCGCATGATCCTGGGCGGCGACGTCGAACTGGTGCAGTTCTCCCAGCCCCTCGCGGACAAGGCGATGGCCTGGCTCGAAGCCAACACCGCCGCGCTCTCGCATGTCGTCACCATGCGCGGCATGGCCCGCGACGAGGACGGCGCGCACCGCTCGCTGGTCGAGCTCAAGGCGGTGGACGGCGCCTATCCACTGGTCGATCGCGCGCGCCTGGAGGACGGCACGGCGCTCGCGGACGCGTTGGCTGATGGGGGCGCTGCGGTCGACAAGGGATTGCTCGACCGCCTCGGCATCGGCATCGGCGACAGGGTCCGGATTGGTGCTGCGCTCCTGACGGTGCGCGGCGTGCTCCTGCGCGAGCCCGACCGGCTCACCGGCGGCATCGCGCTCGGCCCCCGCCTGATGATGGACCATGCGTCGCTGCAAGAGACGCAGTTGGTGCGGCCGGGCACCCTTGTGCGGCACCGCTACCGCGCGCTCGTGCCCGACGGCACGGCAGTCGGGGGGTGGGTGGCGGGCCTTGAGACGGCGTTTCCCGATGCGGTCTGGCGGCTGCGCGACACGCGCGACGCCAACCCGTCGCTCCGGCGCCAGCTCGACCGGGTCGGTCTGTTCCTCACCCTCGCGGGCCTCGCCGCCCTCCTGGTGGGCGGCATCGGCGTCGCCAGCGCCGTCTCGAGCCATCTGCACGGCAAGCTGCACACCATCGCGGCGCTCAAGTGCGTGGGCGCGACGCAAGCCACTGTGCAACGCGCCTTCCTGATGCAGCTTGGCGTACTCGGGCTCGGCGCCATCGCGGCGGGGCTGATCCTCGGCGCTGCGGCACCGCCCGTCCTCTCCGCCCTGTTCGGCGACACGCTGCCGGTGCCGCTGGCGGGCGTGATCCACGGCGCGCCGCTCGCCCTCGCCGCAGCCTATGGCGCGCTGACCATGCTCGCCTTCTCGCTCTGGCCGCTCGGCCGTGCCGCGCGGACCCGGCCCGGCGTGCTCTTCCGCGGCGCCGCCGCGCCGGCCTCGGGCTGGCCGCCCCTTGTGGCGATCGTGGGCACGGCGCTCGCCGCGCTGGCGCTTGCCGGCATCGCCGTCGGCACCGCGCCCCGCATGAGCATCGCGCTGGGGTTCGTCCTGGGCGCGCCGGTGGCGCTTGCGATCTTCAGGGCGGCGGCGGCCCTGGTGGTCGTCCTGGCGCGGCGCACGCGCCCGCGCCGGCTCCCTGCGCTGAGGCTGGGCTTCGCCAACCTGGCGCGGCCGGGGGCGCCCACGGTCCCTGTCGCGATGTCCTTGGGTACCGGACTCGCGGTCCTGGTCTCGATCGCGCTGGTCGAGGGCAATCTCGGCGCGATGCTCAGCGAGCAGCGCAACGACGAGCGGCCGGCGTTCTTCTTCCTCGATATCCAGAAGCAGCAGATCGCGCCGTTCGAGCGGCTGATCGAAGAGACGGCGGGCGTCGACTATGGCCGCAGGGTGCCGATGCTGCGCGGCCGCGTCGTCCGCATCGACGGCGTCCCGGTGCGCGACGCCAAGGTCGCGCCGGGCTCGGAATGGGTGGTGCAGAGCGATATCGGCCTCAGCTACGCCGCCGAGGCGCCGCCCAATGCGGAGATCGTCGCGGGCGAATGGTGGCCCGCCGACTACGACGGGCCGCCGCTGGTCTCGCTCGCCGAAGAGGAGGCGCTCGATTTCGGACTGGAGTTGGGCGACACCCTCTCGATCAACGTGCTCGGGCGCGAGTTCACGGCCGAGGTCGCGAGTCTGCGCCGGGTCGACTGGACTGCCTTCGATATCAACTTCCTCGTGATATTCTCGCCCGGAGTCCTGGAGGGAGCGCCGCAGACGCAGCTTGCCACCGCGCACGCGACACCGGAGGCAGAACCCGTGCTCGAGCGTGCGGTAGCGGAGCGCTTCGCCAACATCACGGCGATCCCCATACGCGCGATCATCGAGGCCTTGGACGAACTCATGGGACGAGTCGGCGCGGCGATTCAGGCGGTGGCCGGACTGACGGTTGCCGCGGGCCTGCTGGTGCTGGCGGGCGCGACCGCCGCCGGCCACGAGCGCCGGGTCCACAACGCGGTCGTCTTCAAGGTACTGGGCGCCCGGCGGGGGGACCTGCTGCGCGCCTTCCTCGCCGAGCACATCCTGCTCGGCTGCGCCATCGCCGGGCTCGCCATCGGCATCGGCACGTTGGCCGCCTGGGCCTTCGTGACCCAGGTGCTCGACCTGCAATGGCGCTTCCTGCCCGAGTATGTGGCCGTGACCGCCGCAGCCTGTATAACCATGACGCTCGTTCTCGGATTCGCGAGCACATGGCGCGCGCTCGGCCGCAAGGCCGCGCCCCTCCTGCGAGTGGAATAGATGTACGGCCACGGAGCCCCCTCGCCGCCGAGGCTCAGGGTGTATGAAACGGTCGGTGAGGCCTTCCGACTCACCTTCCGCAATTTCCGCACCATGCTCGGGCTCGCGCTGGCGCCGATGGTGCTGGCGGTGCTGCTGCCGGCGGTGATGCGACTCGACCTCGAGGCGATGGCCTCCGAAAAATTGCTCGTTATCCACGCGCTCGCCCGGCTCTTCCTGCTCTCGGTGTTCGCGGTCGCCTGGCACCGCTACCTGCTGCTGGGGACGCGGGATACGAGCGTGCCGGTCCAGTTCTGGCCCGGCATGCGGGACGTGAAGTATTTCGGCCGGCTCATCCTCTTCCTGTTGCCGCAGGAGATCATCCTGGTCGCGATGCAGGCGCAGGACCTGCTGCTGGTCCTGGTGCTGCTGCTGATCACGCTTTTCATCGCCGCACCGTTCGCGCTGGCCTTCCCGGCGACGGCGGTCGACGAGTACCAGGGGCTCCTCGCCGCCCGGCGCAAGCTGCGTGGCGCCACGCTACAGCTCGTGGGTGCGATTCTGCTCTCCTTCGTGGCGATTACCGTCATCCTGTTCCTGCTCGGCGGCGTGCTCGGATCGTTGATTCTCGCCACGTTCGGGCCCGGCGCGATGGTGTCCTTCTTCAACGCGCTGACCTTCCTCACCGTGAGCATCCCGGTGGCGGTGGTCTCGGTCGCCTACCGCAAGCTCAACACGCCGGTATCCCCGCTGGGGACGGCCGGGAGTCCCCCGCCCGCGACCTGATGGGCCGCCTGCAGGCTCGTTGCTGGAGAAACAGTAATGCGGCCAGGCGTTGAAACTGGGCCGCGGGCTACCTAATATGAGTCTTCGAATCCCACAGTTTGCGGCACTAGAGGACGCTTCGATGGCACTCGGGACGCAAGGCCAGCCGTTCGCTGGCACGACTCTGACCCAGGCACAGGTCGACCAGGGTCTCAGGAGCTACATGCTCCGGGTCTACAACTACATGGCCTCGGGCCTCGCGCTTACGGGCGTCACGGCCTACATCATCGCCAATACCGGGCTTTTCAACGTGCTCTACGGCTCGGGCCTCGGCTTCGTCGTCATGCTGGCCCCGCTCGGCATCGTGTTTTTCCTGGGGATCAAGATCCAGAATATGAAGCACACCACGGCGCAGTGGTTGTTCTGGGCCTTCTCGATCCTGATGGGGGCCTCGCTCTCCTACATCTTCATGGCCTACACGGCGACCAGCATCGTCCGGGTGTTCTTCATCACCATGGGCATGTTCGGCGCGATGAGCCTTTACGGCTACACCACCAAGCGCTCGCTGGTCTCCTGGGGCTCGTTCCTGTTCATGGGCCTGATCGGCGTCATCATCGCCATGGTGGTGAACATCTTCCTGCAGTCGGAGCTGCTTCACTTCGTGATCTCGGTGATCGGCGTGCTGGTCTTCCTCGGGCTCACCGCCTACGACACCCAGCGGATCAAGGACGTCTATCGCGAGACCGACGGCCAGGCGGTCATGGTGAAGAAGTCGGTGATGGGCGCGCTCTCGCTCTACCTCAACTTCATCAACATCTTCATCTTGCTGCTGCATCTCTTTGGCGCCGCACGCGAATAGCGGCGCGGCTGGATAGGAGCGGAGGGCACCGGGCAGCCAACGCCCGGTGCCCTTTTCGTTGAACCATGCTTGGATGGCTCTGGCGTCACGGGCCGCCCGGCCCGGTGGCGGCGTTTCAGCGCTCGCTCACCTACTATCCCGACCGGACCCGGCCGACTCCGGCCGAGTCGGACGTTCCCGAGCTTGCGCCCGTCACGCTCGAGACCGAGGACGGGCTCTCGCTGCTCGCCTGGTATGTCCCGCCCCGCGCCGAGGGCGCACCGAGCCTGATCTATTTCCACGGCAATGCCGGCCACATCGGCATGCGGGGCTTCAAGGTGCGGGCCTATCTCAACACCGGGCTCGGCGTCCTGCTCACCACCTGGCGCGGCTACAGCGGCAACCCCGGCACGCCGACCGAAGAGGGCCTCTACGCCGACGGCCGTGCTGCGCGGGCCTTCCTGCGCACCCGCGGCTGCGGCGACGCTGAACAGATTCTTTACGGTGAATCCCTCGGTACGGGCGTCGCGGTTCATCTCGCCCGAGAGACGACGCCAGCCGCCGTGGTGCTGGAAGCGCCCTTCAGTTCGGTCGTGGATATCGCTTCAGGCCGCTTCCCGCTGCTTCCGGTCGGCCCGCTGATCGTGGACCGCTTCGATTCGGCTGCCAAGATCGGCAAGGTCGCGGCGCCGGTTCTGATCGTGCACGGCGAGCGCGACCGGACCATCCCCGTCCGACTCGCGCGCAAGCTCTTCAAGCGCGCGCGCGAGCCCAAGGAGGCCGTGTTCATCCCCGAAGCCGACCACGCCGACCTCGTGGACTTCGGCCTGCCCACCTATGTGCTCGAATTCCTGGCCCGCCACGGCCATATATCGACTCAAGAGTGAGCATCGAGTCATGAACGCCGAACCGATCAAGAGCGAACGAGACCACCAACGCGTCTTGGAGGAGATCGAGAGCCTGATGGCGGCGAAGCCCAACACGCCGGAGGGCGATCGTCTCGACGTTCTGGTGACGCTCGTGGAGGCTTGGGAAGCCGAGCAATAGCGTACGATCTGGCCGGACGGGTCCGCGCCCAACTGCCGCTCGTTTTCCCTTACTCTTTCAGTGCGGGCCGAGAGTCCCCCACCCTGGCCCGCTCCGCTCCCTCGCGCCGAGAGGCGCGGGAGCCAAGCGAGCGGAGCGAGCGCCCGGCGATTGAGAGAAATGAATAAGCAGCGGAGAGGGAGAACGAGCGGCGCCGTCTGCGTTCCCCCTCCGCCTTCGGGGGAGGGGGACAGGGGGAGGTGGGTGTCCCGTCGAGAGTTACCCGCCCACCCCCATTTGCCGGGCGAGGGCCATGAAGTCCGGCACCACAGCCTCCCAGTCGTCGCTGGGGGCGAGATCGGGGGTGCCGACCGGGCCATTACCGTACTCATCGGGGCGCGACACGAAGGCTGTTGCCAGCCCCGCCTCACGCGCGGCCGCGAGATCGAAGTTGTGCGCGGCGACCATCATCACGGCCTCTGGCGCGAGGCCGAGCGCGGCGGCGGAGGCGGTGTAGACCGCCGCCTGCGGCTTGTAGTCGTGCGCGATGTCGGCGCCGACGATGGCGTCCCAAGGCAACCCGGCGAAGCGCGCAAGCCGCGCCATCATCCCGATCGAGCCATTGGAGCAAGGTGCGAGCAGATAGCGGCTGTGCAGGGCCTCAAGGCCGGGCGCCACATCCGGCCACGGCGGGAGCTTCTCCCACGCCCGGTTGAGGCGTGCGCGGCCCTCGTCGTCCACGGCGTCGTCGAGCCCGCACTCAGCCAGCGTCGCGTCCAGGTTCTCGCGATGAAGCACGTCGAGCACCGTGTAGCCGCGCCGACCGGAGCGGATTTCCTCCATCGACGGCTGGTACTTGGCCCGCCACGAATCGGCAAAGGCGACGGGATCGACCGTCCGATCCGACTCCGCGAAGAAGGCTTCGACCTCGCGGGCAACGCCGGTGCGCCAGTCGACCACCGTGCCGAAGACGTCGAAGATCAAGGCTTCGATCATCGCAGCCTCATGGGCCAGTCAGTGACGGGGTGCTGGGGCGGCGGAATCAGCGATCAGCGCGCCTCGACCGTCCAGGTATGGCCGGTCCGCAGCAGGGCGTCGATGCCATCGGCCTTGGATATTGCCTTGGCGTCCTCGATCTGCGCATAGACCGCCGCCTCGTAGCTCTCTTCCGGGCTGCAGAAGAGCACGCCGAGCGCCATGGGGAAGTCCGGCGGCTCCATCTCCGCCAGGATGCCGGCGAGCGGCCGGTTGGTCTGGTCGTGAACCAGGAGCTCGGACTCGTCCACGCCGCCCTCGCCGAGCGGCACCACCTCCAGCGAGAAGGTGCCGGGCGCGAGCCGGAGGCCACGGTCCCGCTCCTTGCCGAAGATCAGCGGCTTGCCGTGCTCCAGGAAGATCTGCGTCTCGGGCGCATTCTTCCGCTCGGCAAACGCGTCGAACGCCCCGTCGTTGTAGACGATGCAGTTCTGGAAGATCTCGAGGAACGAGGTCCCCTTGTGCGCATGCGCCGCCTTGAGGATGTCGGGGAGCCGTTTTTGGTCGGTATCGACCGCGCGGGCGACGAAGCGCGCCCCGGCCCCCAGCGCAAAGCGGGTCGCGGACAACGGATGGTCGACCGAGCCCAGCGGGGTCGACGGCGAGCGTGTGCCTTCGCGCGAGGTCGGCGAGTACTGGCCCTTGGTCAGGCCGTAGATCTCGTTGTTGAACAGCAGGATATTGAGATCGACGTTGCGGCGCAGGGCGTGCAGCGTGTGGTTGCCGCCGATCGATAGCCCGTCGCCGTCGCCCGAGACCACCCAGACATCGAGCTCGGGATTGGCGAGCTTGACCCCGGTCGCGATCGCCGGTGCGCGACCATGGATGGTGTGGAACCCGTAGGTGTCCATGTAGTAGGGGAAGCGCGCCGCACAGCCGATGCCGGAGACGAACACCACGTCCTTGGTGTCGGTACCGATTTCGGCGAGCGCCTTGCGCACCGCCTTGATGATGGCGTAGTCGCCGCAGCCGGGGCACCAGCGGACCTCCTGGTCGGAGGTGAAGTCCTGCGGCGTCAGCGCAGGGATCGCGACGGTATCGTTCATCTCATGTCTCCGAATGGGCGCGGATCGCGTCCATGATCTCGGCGATCTTGAAGGGCTTGCCAGTGACCTTGGGCACGCTCTCGGCCGGCACTAGGTAGCGGCTGCGCAGCACGGTGGTGAGCTGGCCCATGTTCATCTCGGGCACCAGCACCTTGTCGAAACCCGCGAGCAGATCGCCCAGGTTGCGCGGCAACGGGTTGAGGTAGCGCAGGTGGATGTGAGAGACGCTGATGCCCGACTCCCGGCTGCGCTCGACGGCCCGGCTGATCGGCCCGTAGGTCGAGCCCCAGCCGACCACCGCAAGCGGGCCTTGCGCGGGTCCCTGATCGACCTCCTGCTCGGGAATGTCGCCCGCGATGCGGGCGATCTTCTCGTGCCGCACGTCGGTCATGCGCTGATGGTTCTCGGGATCGTAGGAAACGTTGCCCGTCGTGTAGTCCTTCTCGAGCCCGCCAATGCGGTGCTCGAGACCCGGCGTGCCGGGCTTCACCCAGCGCCGCGCCAGCGTCTCCGCGTCCCGCCGGTAGGGCTGGAAGCCCTCCGCATCGGTGTGGAACGCCACCGGGAAGGGCTCGAGAGTACCGACGTCGGGCAGCCGCCACGGCTCTGCCGCGTTCGCGATGAAGGTATCGGACAGCACCACCACCGGCGTCATGTAACGGGTCGCCAGACGCACCGCCTCGATGGCGACGTCGAACGCTTCCGCCGAGGAGCGGGCCGCGAGCACCACCAGCGGCGCATCGGCGTTACGGCCGTAGACGGCGAGGTAGAGGTCGGACTGCTCGGTCTTGGTCGGCATGCCCGTGGACGGACCGGCGCGTTGGGAGTTGATCAGGATCAGCGGCAGCTCGGCGGTGATCGCGAGGCCGAGCGCCTCGGTCTTGAGCGCGACGCCGGGGCCGGAGCTTGAGGTGACGCCGAGGGCGCCGGCATAGGAGGCTCCGATCGCGGCGCCGGCTGCGGCGATCTCGTCCTCGGCCTGGAAGGTCACCACGTCATAGGCCTTGAGCCGGGAGAGCACGTGCAGCACGGAGGACGCCGGCGTGATCGGGTAAGAGCTGAACACCAGCTTGAGCCCGGCGAGCTGCGATCCCGCCACGAGACCCCAGGCCAGCGCCTCGGTCCCGGTGACAGTGCGGTAGAGCCCCGGCCGGAAGGTCGCCGGCTTGATCTCGTAGACCAGCGCGCCATCTGGCAGCTCGGCCGTCTCGCCGAAGGCATGGCCCGCCTTGAGGCAGGCGATATTGGCGGCCGCAATGTTGGGCAGCTTCTTGAACTTGGTGCCGAGCCACTCCACCGTCGCCGCAACGTCGCGGTCGTACATCCAGTAGATCAGGCCGAGGGTCCACAGGTTCTTGGCGCGCAGCCCTTCCTTCTTGGAGACGTCGCAGTCCTTGACTGCCTCCAGCGTGAGCTTCGAGATGTCGATGGCCATGATCCGATACCGGTCGAGGCTGCCGTCATCCAGGGGATTGGCCTCGTAGCCCGCCTTCTGCAGGTTCTTGTCGGTGAAAGTGCCGGTATCGACGATGATCAGGCCGCCTTCCCTGAGCTCGGAAAGATTAACCTTGAGCGCGGCGGGATTCATGCAGACCAGCACGTCCGGCAGATCGCCCGAGGTCATCACGTTGCGCGAGCCGAAGTTGATCTGGAAGGCAGAGACGCCGTAGGTCGTGCCGATCGGCGCCCTGATCTCGGCCGGAAAATCCGGGAAGGTGGTGAGATCGTTGCCGGCGAGCGCCGTGGTCTCGGTGAAGCGCCCGCCGGTCAGCTGCATGCCGTCGCCGGAATCCCCGGCGAAGCGAATCACGGCCGATTCCAGCTCCTCGCGCGGCACCTCGTCGAGCGTCAATGCTGCTTCTGCCATGGCCCTGTCATTCTCCATGAAGCCCGCCGAGTCAGCCGACCGGGGCGGGAGGATTCACTTACTCCCAGCGGCCCCCGATGTCTAGTGGTCCGACCTATTTGGCCGGTCCGTGAAGTGCTTTCGCCTGAGATGTCACGCTTGGCCAACCGGCTGAACCCGACCGCGGGAATAGCAGGCCGGACAATAGCAGTGCTCCGACATCCTGCGATGATGGTAGAGGCCGTGCAACACGCCTCCGTCCGCATCGAATAATGGAATGAGGGGGTCGAAGAACCGACCGTCGCTCAGCTCGTACTTGCGGAACGTCGACCAGGCAACCAGATCCGCGAGCTGGACCATCCTTGATGCCGCAGAGTCCACGAAGAGCGGAACTTCAGCCAAATTACGAAAGTGCCCCCAGCGCGCACCATCCACCCTGAAGGTCCTCGCCAGCATTTGAAGGGGTCGCTCGTAGATGGACTTGTCCATTACAATCAAGCCCCTCTGTTGATCCCCTCTTCTGTTATAAATTCGTGTTAGAAAGAGGTCAAAGCGACTGCATAGTTCTTCAAAAGCAATTTCTACTGCATCTCGAGGACTTACTACCTCCTTATCTACAGCGATCGCGAACAATCTGATGCTTGGTCGATTGTGTAAGGTCTCAAGAGCACTTGTTATCATTCCTTCGCGTGCCGTCCGATCCCTGACTTGGTGCCAGAAGCCGCGCCCCGCATACATGGGGCTGGCGTGAAGCTCAATGTTGTGAGGGTCGCCGAGACCGTACGCCTCGACACAGGCATCTGCCGCCTGGATTTGATGGTAGAGCCCGCGCTCGAAGACCGCGACGCCACCGAGCACGAAATACTGCTCTGTCGCACTCGCCACGGAGCCGGAATCATCAATGTAAAGGGGATTATATACCAAAGTGCCATTTTCCGCTTGTGCCGGGAGGCCGACTCGGGTACAGTAGAGTGCCATTGGGGGAGGCGGACATGGCACAGAAGGCACCCGGAAAAGCGCATCGCGAAGGCATCAGCCTGACCAAGCTG
>JAJDUK010000074.1 GCA_022826665.1 Alphaproteobacteria bacterium
CCAGGCTGCGCGCAGCCTGGGCCACCGGGCTGACCCCCATCGATCTCCGGAAGCCCGCCTAAATGTGTAAACCATGTCTCCGAACGTCTGTAAACCCTGTGTCCGGTCTGGACACAGGGAGAGGGCAGGGTGAGGGTCCGGCGCGTGGGACATCACCCCTATATGCAAAAGTCTCCCTTGGCGGAGGAATTGGCCGACCGCTCGGCCGGCTTCCCTGGCATCGCGGCCCCGCGCTCCAGCGCCAGCGCGCACCGCACCGGCGCTGGCATGCTGGGGGCGCCAACCGCACGAGACGACGCTTGCCGAACCGCTGGCCTTCCCCGCGCCCGAGCCTGCCCCGGCTCGTCCATCGCCTCCGCGTCCGCCAGACGTCCAAGATCACGCGAGCCGCGCTCGCCGCCGCGCGAGCCACGCTCGCCGCCGCCGGCCTCGGACTGCTCGGCGTCGTCACGGCCGGCCTCCTGGGTTGGGCCGTCTTCACCGAGCGCGGCGTGACCTTCGGCCTCGCCGAGCTGCCCGAGCTGCGTCACGCCGACGCGCCGGCCATCGGCGCCAACACCTTCCTGCATCGCGAGGCCGATCCGGCCAAGGTCGAGCGCGAGCTCGAGCTCCTGGCCCGCGCGGGCATCGGCCTCATTCGACAAGAGATTCAGTGGATCGAGATCGAGCCTCACGCCAAGGGCGTCTACATCGACAACCACGGCGAGGATTCCTGGGCCAAGTTCGACCGCATGATCGACCTGGCGCAGGGCTTCGGCATCGAGGTGCTCGCGCGGCTCGACCGGGCCCCGCCCTGGGCCACGCCCGGATTCAACCCGCAGGAGAACCCGTCGATCCAGATGCCGCCCGCCGACGTCACCGACTTCGCGGACTTCGCCGCGGCGGTGGCCGAGCGCTATCGCGGCAGGGTGAAGTACTTCCAGATCTGGAACGAGCCCAACCTGTTCGGCGAGTGGGGCGGCCGGCCGCCGGACCCCGCCGCCTACCTCGACATGCTGCGCGAGGTCGGCGCGGCCATTCGGGCCGCCAACCCCGACGCCGTCATCGTGCTCGCCGGCCTGGCACCCACCATCGAAACCGGTCCCGACAACCTCAGCGACCTGCTGTTCCTGGAGCGGCTCTATCAGCTGGGCGCCAAGGGCGCCTTCGACGTGGCGTCCAGCATGTCCTACGGACTGTTCACCGGCCCGCGCGATCCGCGCATCGAAGCGCCGCGGACGAACTTCCCCCGCGCCGTGCTCTGGCGCGAGATCATGGAAGCCCACGGCGACGTCCGCACGCCGATCTGGGCCTCCGAGTACGGCTGGATGTCGCTGCCCCCCGGCTGGCAGGGCGATCAGGGCATCTGGGGCAATCATTCGGCGGCGGACCAGGCCGCCTGGACCGTGGACGGCATCCGGCGGGCGCGCGAGCAGTGGCCCTGGCTGCCCACCATCATCATCTGGGCCTCGCGCTGGCCCCACGACACCCACCCGGACGACCCCACGCCGTTCTTTGGGCTGCTCACCAAAGACCTGGAGCCGCGCGACCCGCTGCTGGCCGTGGAGCGCGCCTACGCCGCCTCGCCAAGCGCCGGCATCGGCCTGCATCAGGAAACCCACGACGCCTTCGCCTTTGACGGACCCTGGCCGCGCGTGCCCAGCGACTGGGCGTCGCTCGGATTTCACCGCCAGACGGGTCAGCCCGATGCGCGCCTGGAGCTGCGATTCGAGGGCGACTCGGTTGGACTGCTCACGCGGCGCGGCCCCGACATGGGTCAGGCGCGCGTGCGAATCGACGGCCGTAGCGCCCTGGCCGACGCCCTGCCGCGCAACGCCGCCGGCGAGGCCATCCTCAATCTCTACGCCCCCGAGGTCGAGCGCCTGGCGCGCATCCCCATCGCCCGCGGCTTGTCCCAAGGCCCGCACGTGCTCGAATTGACGGTGATGGCCGAGCGCGACCCGCAAGCGTCGGGCGGGCTGGTCATCGTCGACGGTGCGCTGGTGGGCAACTCGCGGCCGCTCTGGCCCTACGCCGCCGTCGCCGGCGCCTGGGCGCTGGCGCTGGCCGTGCTCGTCTGGGCGGTCGGCGGTCGCGCCGCCCGCGCCGCGACACGACTGCCGTCCATCTTCGCCACTCCCGCCCTTTCCGCCATTCGCATCCCCTCCATCATTCCCACCCCCTTCGTCATTCGCGCCCTTTCCGTCATTCCCGCGAAGGCGGGAATCCACCCACGCCTACCGCTCGGTCTCCACGTAGGAGAGGTCGCCGCCGCCGCACTGGCCGTGGCATTCGCCCTGCTGCCCGACGGCACGCCCACGTCCGCCTGGACATTGATTCGGCTGCTGCTCGCGGCCGCCCTAGGCGCGCTGGCGCTGGCGAGGCCACGTCACGTCGCCATCGTGGCCGTAGCCGCCATCCCGTTCGTCGGCGTGATCGCCCGCACCGGCATCTACGACCGACCGGTCGGCGAGACGCTCATCGTGATTCTCGTCATCGCCTTGGCGGCGCAAGCACTGGCGCAGCGCCGCTGGCCCTGGCAGCTCGAACCGGCTCACCGCAGCCCAGAACCACACCCGCCATCCCCGCGTCCGACTCCCTCCCCCCTTGAGCATCCGCCCCCCTCTCCCCTCGAGGGAGAGGCTGGGGGTGAGGGGGCCACCCTTCCGTCATTCCTCCGTCCGACTCCCTCTCCCCTTGGGGGAGAGGGCGGGGGTGAGGGGTCCGCCCCCAGGTCATTCCCGCCCCTTCCGTCATTCCCGCGAAGGCGGGAATCCACCACCCCCCACCGCTGGCTGCCGCATCACAGCATGTGGCTATGGCTCGCGCTCGCCGTCATCGCCGCCGGCGTCGCCACCACGCTCGCCGCCGACTTCCCCCGCGTCGCCTGGCGCGACCTGCGCACCGTCATCGTCGAGCCGGCGCTGCTGTTCCTGGTCCTGCTCAGCGTGATGCGCGACCGCGCCGACGCGCAGCGGCTGGGGGTCGCGCTGGTGCTCGGCGCCGTGGTGTCGGCGGTCGTGGCGCTGGCCCTAATCCCGACAGGCGCCGTCGTCACCGATGCCGGACCGCCGCGGCTGCGCGGCCTGTTCGGCTCGCCCAACAACCTGGCGCTCATCCTGGAGCGCGCCCTGCCGGTGACGGTCGGACTGGCGCTCGCCGCCGCATCCCGACCCCGTCAGCGCACCGCCGCCTGGACGGCCGCGGCGCTGCTGCTGGCGGTGCTGGTGCTCACCTTCAGCCGCGGCGCCTGGATCGGCGCGCTGGCCGGCCTCGCCTTCGCCCTCTACCCCGTCTGGCGCCGCCAGGTCCGGGGGGAGCACGAACCAGAACTTCGTCATTCCGGCGAAAGCCGGAATCCAGTCCGCGCCCTCCATCGCCTACGTGCCGCCGCGCCCATCCTCGCGGCGACACTTGTCGCGGCCGCCCTGCTAGCCGCAATCGTCACCACCGGCGGCGACAACCTCGCGCGACTCCTCCGCCCCTCCGACGCCGCCACCGCCGCCCGACCCCTGCTCTGGGATTCCGCCTGGCGCATGATCGCCGACAACCCCGTCCTCGGCATCGGCCCGGACAACTTCCTCTACCACTACCCGGACTACATCCGACCCGAGGCCTGGGCCGAGCCCAACATCTCGCACGCGCACAACATCGCCCTCGACACCTGGCTCACGCTGGGCATCCCCGGTCTCGTCATCCTGGTCGGCGTGCTGACCGCCTACGCCCGCACCTGGCGCGCCGCGCTGCGCCGCAGCACCGGCGGCAGCCGCGCCCTCGTCTACGGCCTCGGCGGCGCCATGCTGGCTACCCTCGTCCACGGCATCGTGGACAGCAGCCTCTACCTCCCCGAGCTCGCCGCCACCTTCTGGGTCATCGTCGCGCTCACCGTCATGCTCGCCAGGCCCCCGTCCGTCATTCCGCGCCCCTCTGTCATTCCGAGCGCAGCGAGGAATCTAGAGCCCTCGTCTCCAACGCCGCGGGGGACTTAATTCGGACCGCCCCAGCCACCCCTCAGCCTACGACCGATACCCGTCGCACCCGGCCCCGATACGGCGCATCATCAAACCCAACAAACTCCACCTCCGCGCAGTCCGCAAACCGCCGCGCCATCACCGCCAGCGCTTCTGGGTTGTCGTCGATCAGCACGAACCGCCGCCCCAGCGCCTGCGCCGCCTCGCCCACCGTCCCGCTGCCGGCGAAGAAGTCCATCACCGTGCCGCCCGGCGGACACGAAGCCTGGATGATGCGGCGCGCGATGCCCACCGGCTTCTGCGTCGGATAGCCGGTGCGTTCCTTGCCGTTCGTGGGCACGATGGTGTGCCACCAGGTGTCCGTGGGCAGCTTGCCGCGAGCCGCCTTCTCCGGACCCACCAGCCCCGGCGCCATGTAGGGAATCCGCTCGACCTCGTCCGTATCGAAGTAGTACCGCTCCGGGTCCCTGGCGTAGACCAGGATGTTGTCGTGCTTCGGGGGCCACTTCTTCTTGGTGCGCCCGCCATAGTCGTAGGCCCAGATGATCTCGTTGAGAAAGCCCTCGCGCCCAAAGATCCCATCCATCAGCACCTTGGCGTAATGCACCTCGCGGTAGTCGAGATGCAGATACAGCGATCCGGTCGACGCCAGCAGGCGATGGGCCTCTTCCAGTCGCGGCTCCAGAAAGCCCAAATAGTCCTCGAAGGCGTCGTCGAACGCGCGCGTGGCCAACCGCTCGGTGCGGTAGCGCCGGCCCTGAAAGCCCGTCCGGTCGCCCTCCGGGTCGCGCACCGTCCGCAGTTGCGTGCGCGTCTGGGCGCGGCCCGTGTTGAACGGCGGATCGACGTAAATCAGGTCGATGCTTCCGGTCGGCATCTCCCGCAGGATCGGCAAGTTGTCGCTGAAATAGACGTGGTTCATCGCTGCGGTCGTGGTTCCCGGAGCCAGGCTGGGACGCCCCGCCTTCGGAGACTCTTGCAAAAGGCGTGAGGGGCGAAGGATAACCGTGCGAATTCCATGCGCCCCCAGATTCGGTGAAGGGTGGATTCCCGGCTTCGCGGGAATGACGGAAGGCTCACACAAGGGTCACCCTTCGCCGGAGCGACGGGCCTGGGCGTCCCGCTAGCCACTAGTCACCGACCACTCGCCACTCGTCCCCTCACTTGCCGATGCAGAACTTGGCGAAAATGGTATCCAACAGGTCCTCGGTGGCCGATTCGCCGGTGACCTCGCCCAGCGCCTGCACCGCGCCGCGCAGGCCGATGGCGATGAAGTCCGCCGGCAACCCACTCGCAGCCGCCTCGCGCGCACCGGCCAGCTCCTCCCGCGCCCGCTCCAGCGCCTGCTTGTGGCGCAGGCTGGCCACGGTGCCCAGGTCGGGATGGGGCGCGCCGTCGCCGATGAGCGCGCGCAGCGCCTCGCGCACGCCGTCCACCTCGCCGTTGATCGCGCTCGTGCGGCACACCGGCGCGTCGATGAGTCCACCGGCGTCCTCGATGGCCCAGGCGGACGCCAGGTCGCACTTGTTGACGATCACAATCGCGGCCTTGCCAGCCTCCGCCACCCGCCGCGCCGCGTCGTGGTCGGCATCGATGAGCGCGCGGGACCCGTCCAGCACCAGCGCCGCTACGTCCGCCGCCGCCAGCGCCGCACCGCTGCGATCCACGCCGACGCGCTCCACCGGATCGTCCGTCGGTCGCAGCCCCGCCGTGTCGCTGAGCCGCACCGGAATCCCATCCAGGTTGAACGACTCCTCCACCACGTCACGCGTGGTGCCCGGAACCTCGGTCACGATGGCGCGGTCGGTGGCGAGCAACGCGTTCATCAGCGACGACTTGCCCACGTTCGGGCTGCCGACCAGCACTACGCGGAACCCGTGGCGCTGCAGCATCCCGAGATCCGCGCCCGCCAGGATCGTCTCCAGCGTCTCGTCGATCCGCTCCAGCGTGCGCCGCATCTCGTCGCGCGGGACCGGCGGCACGTCCTCTTCGGCAAAGTCGATCTCGGCCTCCAGCCGCGCCATCAGGTCCAGGCAGCCCCGCCGCAGGTCGCGCACGGAGCCGGAAAGACGTCCGCCAAGCTGATCCGCCGCGGCGGCCAGCGCCTCGGCCGTCGGCGCCGCCACCAGGTCCGCCACCGCCTCCGCCTGCGCCAGGTCCAGACGCCCGTTCAGAAACGCGCGCAGCGTGAACTCGCCCGGCTCGGCGGGACGCGCCCCGGCCCGGAGCACCGCGTCGAGCACGCGGGTCGTCACCAGCACCCCGCCGTGGCCCTGAAGCTCGATCACGTCCTCGCCCGTATAGGAGTTCGGCCCCGGCATGTAGAGCAGCAGGCCGTCGTCGATCGCCGCGTGCGGCGGAGCCGGATCGACCACGTCCACCCGATGTGCGTAACGCGCACGCGGATGCTCAACGTCCCCATGAAATCGCGCCACCCGCTCGGCCACCCCGCGGGCCTCGGCCCCACTCAAACGCACGATGCCAATCCCACCCGGCCCCGGCGCCGTGGCGATGGCGGCAATGGTGTCGGTAAGCGCGCGGGTCAACCCGACACCCTCCTACGAGTCATTCCTAGCCGCACCTACCTGTCATTCCGAGCGCAGCGAGGAATCTAAGGGGCAAGGAAGAACGCACGGCGTCCTTAGATTCCTCACGTTGGTTCGGAATGACACTTAATGTTCCTAACTCCCGTAGGGCTTCAGTCTGACCGGCCGTTCCCCCGCCACCCCGGCGCTCCCCCGCCACCCCGGCACCCCTCCGTCACCCCGGCGAAGGCCGGGGTCCAGTTCCGCCCGGCGCGCCGGTGACCCGGACTGGATTCCGGCCGCCGCCGGAATGACGGACGGGGCCAGGCTCGGCATCGGACCGACCGAGTGGTCCACCCCAACCGCAGGCGCCGAAGCCCCGCCTCACCCCGGCGCTCCCTCGTCACCCCGGCGAAGGCCGGGGTCCAGTTCCGGCCGACAACGCCCAGTCCCCCGCCTGGATTCCGGCCCCGTATCGAGTACGGGGCAGGCTCTCCGCCGGAATGACGGACGGGGGCAGGCTCGGCATCGGACTGACCGAGTGGTCCACCCCGACCGCCGGCGCCCCACCCCTGCCTCAGGCCGACGCACCCGCCAGGCTCGCCTCGGCCGGCTCCGCCGCGGCCAGCGCGCGGGCGTACTCGCGTTGCAGCAGCCGCTTGCTCACGTGGATGCCGATGTGGTCCCAGGGCAGCGCCTCGTCGGGATCGCGGTGGCGATAGATCAGCTCGTCCAGGTCCACGCCGGCGTCGGACACGGCGGCGAACCACGCCTCGGGCTTGAAGTGCTCCATCCAGCCGTCGAAGCGGCAGCCGCGGTCCCAGGCCCGGCGAATCACGCGCCCCACGCGCCGGTCGCCCAGCGCCAGCAGCGCCTCGACCTGGCTCTCCTCGGTGTCGTGCCACATCAGGTGCACGTTGCGGTCGCGCACGATCTCGAAGCACGCCTGCTGCTTGGCGCGAATCGCCTCCGGGCGGTCCTGCGGGTGCCACTGGAACGGCGTGAACGGCTTGGGGATGAAAGTCGACACCGTGACGTTCACCTTCGCCTTGGCCCCGTGATGCCGCCGCCCCACGGCCATCACGCGGTTGGCCAGGTGCGCGATCGCCCGCGCGTCGTCCAGCGTCTCCGTGGGCTGCCCGATCATGAAATAGAGCTTGATCGTGCGGAACCCCTGCGCGAACGCCATGTCGCAGGTGTCCAGCAGGTCCTCGTCCGAGATCTCCTTGTTGATGACCTGGCGCATGCGCGGCGTCGCCGCCTCGGGCGCAAACGTCAGGCTGCCGCCGCGCTTCCCGCCCCGCTGCAGCGCCTGCGCGATGTCGACGTTGAAGCTCTCCACGCGGGTGGACGGAATGCTCACCTGCAGGTAGTCGGGCGTGGAGTCCTGCACGTCGCCGATCAGGTCGTCCAAGCCGTCGTAGTCCACCGCGTTCAGCGACAGCAGCGAGACGTCGCTCTGTCCCGTCGCCGCCAGACACTGGTCGATGGCCGTCGCCACCCCCTCCGCCGAGCGCCGTCGCACCGGGCGGTAGATGTAGCCCGCTTGGCAGAAGCGACACGCCCGCGCGCAGCCGCGATCCAGCTCGACGGCCACGCGGTCGTGCACCACCTCGGTCAGCGGCACGACCGGTCGCGACGGCGCGGGCACGGCGTCCAGGTCCACGAACTGCCGCTCGATCTGCGCCGGCGCGTCGGCATGCAGCCGCTCGTTTTCGACGAACCGCTGGCCGTCGAAGCGCGGCCGGTAGAGCGACGGCACATAGATGCCCGGAATCTCCGTGGCGCAGTGCATCAGGAAAGCGGCGCGCCACTCGGGGCGCTCGCGGTCGACGTCCGCCAGCGCGTCGAGCAGGCGCGGCAGCAGCTCCTCGCCCTCGCCGATCGCGATCAGGTCGAAGAAGTCCGCCATCGGCTCGGGGTTCATCAGCGCCGAGCCGCCGCCGAGTATCAGCGGGTCGCCGGGTCCGCGCTCGCGGCTCTCCAGCGGAATGTCCGCCAGATCCAGCATCTCGAGCACGTTCGTATTGCCGCTCTCATAGCTGAGCGAAAACCCGAGCATGTCGAAGTCGGCCAGCGGTCGCCGCGTCTCCCAGCCGAACAGCGGCAGGCCCGCCTCGCGCATCAGGTCCGCCATGTCTGGAAACGGCGTGAAGGCCCGGTCGCAGAGGTGCGGCGTGCGGTCGTTGACCTGCTCGTAGAGCACCCCCATGGCGAGATTGGACATCCCGATCTCGTACGCGTCGGGGAAGCACAGCGCGAAGCGCGTCGCGGCCTCGTCCCACGGTTTGCGTCGGGCGTTCAGCTCGCCGCCCGTGTATTGCGCGGGCTTAGCGACGCGATCGAGGAGAGGCGCGATGTCGACGACGGGGTTCATAAAGCGATGGCCAAAGGCTGCCGACACCAAGTCCGGCACCTTAGCATGCGCCCGGCGCCGGGACTCTCCCACCCCTCCGCCTAGTGCCCCTAGTGGGCGCCCGCCTCCGCCCGGTCCGGTTCCCTGTCCCTTAAAGAGGACCCTTGCGTAACCCATCCGTCATTCCGGCGGAGAGCCGGCCCCGTACTCGATACGGGGCCGGAAACCAGTCCGGTCGAATCAGCGGGCGCCTGGATGAGTCCCAAAGGGGCGCCGGCAGGGATCAGGGAGCAGGTCCGGTCCCCTCTCCCTCAACAGGTCTGGTCCCCTCTCCAGTCCGGTCCCCTCTCCAGTCCGGTCCCCTCTCCGGTCCGGTCCGGTTCCCTCTCCCTCAGGGAGAGGGCAGGGTGAGGGTCCGGCCGAGGCGATAGCCCCAATTCCTTCAACCCCGCCCGCTACACTGCGCCGCCAGGAGGATCTGACGCCATGCCCGACCTCATCCTGCGCGCCGCCACCCTGATCGACGGCACCGGCGCCGAGCCTCTGCGTCCCGGCCAGGTGACCATTCGCGACGGAAAAATCGCCGCCGTCGGCGCCCCCGGCCGAAGAGACCCCGCCGACGCCGAGATCGTGGACTACGGCGACGCCACCCTCCTCCCGGGCCTGATCGACGCGCACGTGCACCTGCAATTCACCGCCGGGCCGGACCACCCCACCACGCGCGGCATCCACATGGGGGCCGACGACGCCGAGCGCATCGCCACCGCCATCGGCAACGCCCAGCGCGGCTTGGCCACCGGCGTGACCACCATGCGCGACACCGGCGGCTACCTGACGCTCAACATGGACGTGCGCGACGCCATCAACGCCGGCCACGTCATCGGTCCGCGCCTGCTCGTCTGCGGCGCGCCCATCACCACCACCGCCGGGCACCTGCACTGGTGCGGCCTGCGCGCCGACAACCGCGACGAGGTCGTCGAGGCCGTGCGCACGATGGTCGAGGCCGGCGCCGACTTCATCAAGGTCATGGCCACCGGCGGCATGATGACGCCCGGCACCTCGCCCGGCATGACGCAATACTCGGAATCCGAGCTGCAGGCCCTGGTGGACGACTCTCACCGGCTGCGCAAGCAGGTGGCGGCCCACGTGCTCGGCACGACGGGCTGCATCATGGCCATCGACGCCGGCGTGGACACCCTGGAGCACTGCTCGTGGCTCGACGAAACCGGGGAGCACGGGGTCTTCCGCTTCGACGCCGAGGCCGCGGCCCGCATCTCGCCCGCCACGCAGTCGGTGCACGTGACCGTCGGCGCGGGCAGCCGCGACTATGTGCGCGGCGTCGACCACCTGGACGAGATGTCCGAGACGGACCGCGAGGAGCTGCACGAGCGGGGCCGCTACCACCGCGCCATGCGCGCCAGCGGCACGCCGGTGGTCGTCTCCAGCGACGCCGGCGTGATGACCACCAGGCACGACGAGTTCGCGCTCACCGTCATCGCCGCCGCGGTCACGCTCGACCTCTCGCCGGCGGAGGCCATCAACCTCACCACCTACGCCCCCGCGAGCACCATCGGCCTGGGCGAGGTCACCGGCGCGCTCAAGCCGGGCTTGGCCGCCGACGTGCTGGTGGTCGAGGACGACGCGGGCGAGAACATCTGCTGCGTGGCGGACCCCATCGCCGTCTACCTCAACGGACGCGAAGTCGCCCGCCACCGCCGCCTCATCGCCGCCTGACCGAGGCCTCGCGCCTTCCCCCTCAGGGAGAGGGCCAGAGCCTGCCCCGTACTCGATACGGGGGTGAGAGTCCGGTTCCCTCTCCCTCAGGGAGAGGGCAGGGTGAGGGTCCGGCGCGCCCGACCTCCTGCCCTCCCCGCGCCGCTGCGCCCTTCCGGCGATTCGCGTCCCACCGGTGGCGCTCTTCGGCCTCTGTTGCCCCACGTTTAATCGATTAACTCTGGACTAACGACCCCACCACCGGCCTCAATCTCCAGGTTGCAGCCGCCCCCGCCGCCCCGTACGCCTGCACCGTGGGACGTTGCCGTGGGCACGCACCCCACCCGACGTCCCGCGCCACCCCTTACTTGTCATTTCGAGCGAAGCGAGAAATCCAAGGTGCAGGAAGGAAGCCCCGCGTCCTCAGACTCCTCACGGCGTTCGGCATGCAACGCGTTCGTCCGCCGAGACCGCTTTGGTGTAGAGACAGGTCGGAGCTCCCACCCGCGGCCTAATCCACGTTTGCCCGGGTCCGTTCCCCTCTCCCTAAGGGAAAGGGCCAGTGTGAGGGTCCGTTCCTTCTCCCTCAGGGTGGCCAGGGCGAGGGTCCGGTTCCCTCTCCCCCAGGGTGTCCAGACCGGACACAGGGTTTACAGACGTTCGGAGACATGGTTTACACATTTAGGCGGGGTTCCGGAGGTCGATGGTGGCCAGTTGGTCGGTCATGAAGTGCACGGTCCAGCAGCCGTCGGTGGCGGTTGGGCG